>NZ_JACSJM010000001.1:0-603617 GCF_018617125.1 Exiguobacterium sp. s181 | reverse complement strand
GTTGACGGAGCGAGATGTCCGTCGTCCATGGCGTGAACGAGATATCGGCTGGCGTGAGCGATACATCAATTTGGGGTGGCGTGATATTCCACTCGATTTTCACATCCGCCGGCGTATACGTCAACTTGACACGATCAATCGATTTTGGCATGTAGCCCATCTCGACGATCGGATATGGGTCGTTCACCTTCTCCGCTGCCATCGATGGAATCGGATTCCCGTTCTCGATCCGCATCATACGGTCGCCGTCCCGGGCGATGTTCGCCATCGCCTCACGGGCCCCTTGCTCTCCCATCTGACCGAGATATTTCCCGAGTTCAAGCACGCCTTTCAGGTTGCTCTCACTTCTCGCCACCGATGAGTCGACCTCAAGCTTCCCCGGTGTCGTCTGTTGCGTCATCTCGGCTTTACCTTGTTGGATCGACAGGTCAGCCCGCCCTTGACGCATCTCGAGCACGGGTCGATTAGATGTCATCTGGATCGCGGCAAACGTCTGCCGCATCTCAAGTCTCGCGAGATTCATGACCGATTACCGCAAGAAGTCGAGGAGCGTCGGCTGGATAATGCGGGCACCTGCAGAAAGGGCTGCACGGTGGACGGTCTCATGTGACTTCAGTTCCATGATGACTTTCTCCACGTCGATGTCCTCATTATCAGACATGATGGTCTTGGCGATAATCTCATGGTCTTGTAAACGGTTGTCGACGAGCTCCAAACGGTTCGCACGGGCCCCGAGTTCGGCGCGCTCTGTGATCAAGTTTTGACCGAGTGTGTCGAGCGTGTCGAGCATTGCCGAGAAGTCTTGGCCAGTCTTCGTCGAATCTTGAAGCGCCAAACTCAAGTCACGCAACCCTTTGAACAACTCTTCACCGAAGATGGTCTCCGGCTGCATATTGACTTGAACTGTGATTCCTTTCGACACTTCAAAGTTGATTTCACCGCTACCAGTCGGAACTGCACCACTCTCATAAATATCGGCCACAGGCGCAGCCGGGTCGGTACTTGCTAAATACGCTTTTAGATTGGCGATATTAATGAGCGGTTGATCCGTTTTCGTCCCGTTGTAAATATACTTCTCACCCGCCTTTGAGTTGGCGAGAGAGCCGATATGTTCGATCAACTGATCGACCTCACTCTTGATGATGGCACGCTGCGACGATTCATACGTGTCGTTCGCCGCTTGCGTCGTCAATTCGCGAATCCGCTTGACGGCTTCCGTGACTTCGTTGAGCGTCGAATCCGTCAAATCCATCCAGCTCGTCGCCTCGCTGACGTTACGACGGAATTGGTCGACTTCACGTACTTCGGTCCGGTAACGAATCCCTTGCATCGCGACGACTGGGTCCTCTGATGCTTTTTGAATCCGTTTCCCGCTGATGAGTTGTTCCTGGACACGAGCAAGTGTGTTGTAGCTACTGGATAAATGCTTCAAGTTCGTCTGTGTGAGCATTGTCTGTGTGACACGCATCAGTCATTACCTCCCTACGACACCCATGCCGTTAATGATTTTGTCTAACATTTCATCGACGGCCGTGATGTTACGGGCCGCTGCATTATAAGCGTGCTGATACTGGATCATCATCGTCATCTCTTCATCGAGCGAGACGGCACTGACCGACTGACGCCGCTGGTCTGAACTGCTTAACAGAGCGAATGTACTCTTGGCGAGGTTGCCGTTCTGGCTCGCCTTGACAGCCATGTTCCCGATGACGTTCTGATAATACTTACCAATCGACGTGGTAACTAAAGCTGAACCACCTGAAAACGCAATTTGCGCATTCTTTAAGTTTGCCAAGTCAAGAGCCCCGCTACCGTCTCCGATGTTTTTGTCTTTTGAGATGGCGATCAAGTTCAAGTTCTCTAAAATTGTCGGATTGACCGTTACGGTCTTCGCATCGCTGCCAAAAAAGAAGTCAATACCGGTTTGGCGAGGGTTGTCTTGAACATTCCCATCGTAAAAAGTCTTATGCAAATCATTAAATGCCGTCGTGAACTCTTTTGCCATGGCATCTAAATCCAACAGCATTTGTTCAAATTCACCTTTATGCGCCTCTGCGCCCGACGTGGATCCATACATTTCGACAAGTGCTCGCAGCTTACCGTTCGGCATGTCTTTGAGGGGCATCGCCTTAGTTGTCGCAGCATCTGCCGCACGGTATGTCGACTCGGTCACTGCTCCGACACCACCCGTGATGCCATCGACCAATTTCACTTTGATAGGTTTTGGCGGCGCGCTCGGATTTAAGGGATCAATGACACCTGGTACGGAAATCTGAATATCAATCCGTCCTTCCGCGACACGTTGCGAGTTCCCGCGTGTCTCCCCGTTTGTGTAATCAACCGGGACGCGTTCGAACTCGATATATTGTGACAACTCGTCCATATAACGATCGCGCTCATCATACAATTCGTTCGGTAAGACCCCAAGCGGTTCCGCGTCCCCGATTTGACGGTTGACGTCACCGATTTTCGTCAACAAGTCGTTGATTTTTTTCGTGACGACGCCCGCTTCTGCTTTCAAGTCTTCTTGTACTTTCGATAACGAAGAAGACATGTAGTTGAACGTTTGTGTCAACGTCAACGCTCGTTGCCGAACCACGCTTCGCGCACCCGTATCATCCGGGTTAACCGACAAGTCTTGAAGTGACGCCCAGAACAAGTCGAGCGATTTAGCGAGTCCGTTCTCAGACGGTTCGTTGATGATGTCTTCCATCCGGCCGAACGCCGCTTCTTTCGTCGCATAGAAGGCGTTCTTCACCGACTCATCACGATACTGTTGATCGATCATGAGATCGCGAATTCGGGCGAGTGTCTCCCCGCGTACACCTGTCCCGAATTGTCCGGCTTTCGTCCCGCCGAAGTTGACCGAGAGCTGTTCGGTCATCCCGAGTGTGAGTCGTTGCCGTGAATAGCCAGGGTTTGAGGCGTTCGCCACGTTATTCCCGGTCGCTTGAAGCGCCCATTGGTGTGTCGAGAGACTGCGGCGTGCCGTCTCTAATCCCATAAATGTTGAACCCATTCCACTTCCTCCTTAAACGTCACGGCTGAACGAGCGTGTTTCGAACGCTTGTTGTCCGTATGTAAAATCATCTGCTTCCGGCATGAGCATATCCAGATGCCAAGTAATATAACGAAGGGATTGTTCGAGTAGCGTCGCGTTCAATTCGTTCTGTCGCTTCAACTCGAACAAGACCGGTCTCAATTCCTCTATCTCTTCATCGTCCAATTCATACGTCCCTTGAAGTCGTTCCGCTTCTTTTTGTGAAATTTGTCGAACGAGTTTCGCTTCTTCTTTGACGAGCGTGCTAAATGCCACCATGTCATTTTGAATGAGTTGCTGTTCTTTCGCGTAAGCCAATTCGAGTAACCGTTTATGTAATGTGAGCATGAGTCTCTCCTTTTTTCAAAAAAAGAGCCGACTAAAGAAAGGGGTGCCCCTTATTTAGTCAGCTTCCGTGCCGTGTTATTCAGTGCGAAGGCCTCAAACGGACCTCGCTTCCATTCATCCTTGTAGAAAGCGTTTAGCGATTTCGCGCGCGTCCCGTGAATACGTGCCCGCATCAATCTCTGCTTTCAAAGCGTCGATTTTTGCGAGACGGTCCGGATGTTTCACCGGTTCTTCAAACCGGGCGCGTGCTTCCGCCGAGATTGACAATTGGTCCGTTTGGCGTGATTGCGCGGGCTTCGGTTCGACTTGCGTTTTCTTTTCATAAGTGTTCGGTAAGTGTACCCACTTGGCTGAATCGATGCGCATGCGTCTTCCCCCTCTTCATGATGTTAATCCAAACGATAAGTGCGGATGCTTGATTGTTTCGTCAAGCTCTCCTGTAGACTGGACAGTTCCTTCTGCATATCTCTCTGGCAGTTCGAACAAATTTTTCCTTCGTTCGTCGGTTGACCACAACGGACGCAGCTGATGGCAAGCGCCGGATTGTCCTTGATGATCAAGCGTCCTTCATGGATATATCGCGTGATATCAAGTTCAGAGACGCCCGTCGCTTCGACGAGGGCTCCGATGGTCGTCTGTTTGTTGGCTGGCTCACGAATGAAGTCGCGGACTTTCAAAAAGTTTTGGAAGTCGACATCACTACATGATGGACAGTACGGTGAACGGCTTTGCTTCATAAACAAGCGTCCACACATTTGGCAAGTTGCTGCATCCATTGGTTTCACCTCTGCTCTTTATATCGGATGCGATTTCGATTTGTTTAGCGCCCGAAATAAGCAAATCGCAGAAACATCTGATGCACCTGCCTGTCGCAACGAAAATGCCGCCTGATGAAGGGTCGTCCCCGTCGTATAGACGTCGTCTACAAGAATGATTTTCCCACATTTCACTGAAGTTGGTACAGTGAAAGGATTCGTTCGGTGTCGTCTTCCTTCTTTCCCGAGTTCACGTTGACTTGAAACCTCCGTTTTTTCGAGAAGCTGTCGCGTCGGACCGATACATCGCGCGAGTACCTCGGCCTGATTGAAGCGACGTGTCTGAAGTCGCTCCTTACTCAACGGGACCGGAACATAGGTCACGCCAGATGAACGCGATGCCCGAAGCGCTGGCACGACCGATGAGGCGATGACGACGTCCCCGCTGAATTTAAATCGATGTAGCCAGTCAATTCCTGCCTCATCGTATGCGTACAGGCAACGGACGGTCAAATCGAGACCGAGCGCGAGCCAGCGGATGCAGTCCGGACACGTCTCACCGGTCTCATTCGGTTGACCGCAGCGCGGGCAACCCGTACCGAGCGGCGTCAGTTTCGACTCGCAAGAAGGACACACCCAGTCTCGTCGCCATAATGTGGCAGGAGTCCACGGGACGGTCATCGACTCATGACAAATAAGACATCTCATCGCCGATTCGCCTCCTTGATCTTCCGTATGGCAACATCTTGACGGAACGTCCGCTCCCTGTAAAAGAAACAGACCTCTCCTGTCGGCGCTTCCGGTTTCCGCCCCGCCCGTCCTGCCATCTGAATGAGTCCCCGTGTCGAGAAGAGCCGATGCTCGCTCTCGAGTACCCCGACCTGCACGTCCCGAACCGTCATCCCCCGTTCCCAGATCGAGGTCGCAAGGACGACGCCCTTCGTCTCTTGGAGCCAGTGAAGGGCGTCAGTCCGCTCCTCGGTCTCAGCCGATACCGTCCGACATGCGAGTCCCGCACCTTCTAACATCTCGCGATACCGCTCCAAATCAGGTTTCGTCGGCACGAAAAAGAGACGTGGTTTCAAGGCGTGATGTCGACAGAACTCTACGATTCGTTCGTCGGACTGTTTGACAAGTGTCGGGACCGGCAAATCAAATCCGTGATAGCGCCGCGACAGATGAACCGTCGGAAACATCTGTTGCCAAACGGTCGGGGTTGCCGTGATGAACAAGAAGACACCTCTCCCGACCCGACGAATCGTATTCCATAACGCGATGTCAAAGGCAAACGGGAAAGCATCGGACTCATCGACGAGCACATAATCGAAGACGTCCCGAACATTCATGAGTAACGGCGCGGTCGCCACCGTGATCATCCCGACGGAGTCTTTCTCCCCTCCCCCGTATCGTCTCGTGACAGGCACGGTGAATGCTCGTTCGAGCCGTTCGACCCATTCGATGGCGACGTCTTTCCTCGGGGACACGATCAATACCCGCTTCCCTGCATTGACGACCCGCTCAATCACCGGGAACGTCATCTCCGTCTTCCCGGCGCCACATACTGCATGCACGAGCCCCGTCTTCCGCTCGTCCCACCACGTGAGCAGCTGATTTGCGACCCGTGTTTGGTCGGGAGCGAGCTCGAACGGCATCTTCAAATCGGTCGTTTCGAGAGGTGTCGTGATGTCCCGCTCCTCTAGATAATCACAGCGACAGACACGCCCGAGGTATAGACAATTTCGACAATAGGCACAACTTCCGTGATGACAAGTGAACGTCCGGACGTCTGTGCTGAGGCAGCGTTGGCAAATGCCGAAGCGGATGGCCCGTTTTCCTGCCTGAGCGACAATAAGTTCTCCCATGACCTGACTCCTTTTTGTCATCACGCTACCAAAACGGCTATATAAATGCGATTCGACTTATCTAAAACAACATAGGTCGACTACACAAATAGGACCCGACGAAAGCGTCGGGTCCCACCTGTTATTTCTGTTTGTAGAACATGAGCGCCTCGTACGGACGAAGGGACAGCGTCGTCCCGTCGAGCTCAGGCACGTCATAGTTGTGGCTGACGACGTTCACCCGCTCGAACCCTTCCGGAATCGTGTACGTCGTTTCAATTCCATAGAAGTTGGCGACGACGAGTAGCTCCTCTCGGTCCGTCTTCCGTGTATATGCCCAAACGTCTAGCGAATCAGGAGTAAGAAGCGTGTAGTCTCCGTCCGTCAAAACGTCAAGTTCTTTTCGTAATGCAATCAAATGTTTGTAGTGGTAGAACACCGAGTTCGGGTCACGGAGCGCCGTCTCGACGTTCACGTCCTCATAGTTCGGTGCCACGTTGATCCACGGCGTGCCGCTCGTGAAGCCGGCATGCGTCGTCGCATCCCACTGCATCGGCGTCCGCGAGTTGTCGCGTGACTTCTGTTTGATGGCGGCCATCATGTCTTCGTGCGACACGCCCTCTTCCCGCTTCAACTTGTAGATGTTGAGCGTCTCGATATCCCGATATTCGTCGAGCGAGTCGAAGCCAGGATTCGTCATCCCGATTTCTTCCCCTTGATAGATATACGGTGTCCCTTGAAGGCCGTGGAGCACGGTCGCGAGCATCTTCGCGCTCTCGACGCGATGGTTCATGTCGTTCCCGAAACGGCTGACCACGCGCGGTTGGTCATGGTTGCACCAGAAGATGGCGTTCCATCCCTTCCCGTGCATCCCTTGTTGCCACGTCGACATGATGTCTTTCAATTGAATGAAATCGAACGGTGCAGCGACGAACTTCTCCCCGTTCGGATAGTCGACTTTCAAGTGGTGGAAGCTGAACGTCATGCTGAGCTCGTTCTCGTCCGGGTTTGAATAGCGGACGCAGTGGTCGAGCGTCGTCGAAGACATCTCCCCGACCGTGATGACGTCGTGCCCGTCAAATACTTCCCGGTTCATCTCTTTTAAATATTCGTGGATGCGTGGACCGTCCGTGTAGAACTTGCGACCGTCCGACTCGTCTTCCGGGAAGTCCTGTTCTTTCGAGATGAGGTTGATGACGTCGAGACGGAATCCTTTGATTCCTTTCTTACGCCAGAACCGCATCATCTCGTAGACGTCCTCGCGCATCTGTTCATTCTCCCAGTTCAAGTCGGCCTGGGTCACGTCGAACAAGTGGAGATAATATTGCCCGCTCTTCTCATCATATTCCCATGCGTTTCCGCCGAACTTCGATTCCCAGTTCGTCGGTTCGTCGCGCCAGATGTAGTAGTCACGGTACCGCTCGTCTCCCGCCAATGATTTTTGGAACCATTCGTGCTCGGTCGACGAGTGGTTGACGACGATATCCATCATGAGGCCGATGCCCCGCGCCTCTGCCTCACGGATCAATTCATCGAGATCTTCCATCGTGCCGTAAGACGGGTCGATGGCATAGTAATCACTCACGTCATAGCCGTTGTCGTGTTGAGGTGACTGATAGACAGGTGTCATCCAAATATATTCGATGCCGAGTTCTGCCAAGTAATCTAGCTTCGCCGTCACCCCTTTGATCGATCCGGTCGCGTTCCCTTCCGGACTGTAAAAACTTTTCGGGTAAATTTGATAGACGACTGATTTGCGCCAATTTTTCTGTGTCATCAACGACATCTCCTTTTTGTAAGAGTTTTCATTTCAATAAGAAAGAGGGAAGAACTGCCGTCCCTCCCTCCCGAGTCATTGCTTATGCGACTTTGTTTTCTTCAAGTTCACCTTTCTTCATGTAACGCTTCGACAAGATGAATGTGAGCGCGAACGGTACGATGATCGCGATGACCATGCCGACGATGAAGAGAAGGATTTTATCTGTGAAGATGGAGAGGAATCCAGGGAGTCCTCCGACACCGATGGCGATTGCTTGCACATCGTTCAATGTGATGAAGATGGCAGCGATTGCCGACCCGATCATCGCTGAATAGAACGGGAATTTATTTGGTAAGTTGACCCCGAACATGGCTGGCTCTGTGATTCCGAAATAAGCTGAAATGGCTGAAGTCGACGCCATGCTCTTTTGTTTCGCGTTGTGCTTGTAGACGAAGAACATCGCGAGTGCAGCCGAACCTTGAGCAATGTTTGAGAGTGCGATCATCGGCCAGATGAACGTACCGCCTGTATCGGCGATCAACTGAAGGTCGATGGCGATGAACAAGTGGTGCATCCCGGTGACGACGAGCGGCGCGTAGAACAAGCCGAAGAGGAGTGCCCCGACGACCGGTACGGCTTCAAACGTGTTGACGAGTCCTGTCGCAATCACGTTCCCGATTCCACGAGTGACCGGTCCAACGATTGCGAGTGCAAGGAATCCAGTGACGACGATGGTTGTGATCGGAACGACCAAGAGTTGGATGGCGTTCGGTACACGTTTTTTCAAGAACATCTCGATTTGGCTCAAAATATAAGCCGCAGCGAGAACCGGCAAGATTTGACCTTGATATCCGACTTTCTCAATTTCGAAGAGTCCGAGGATATCGAATGTCGGTACTTCTCCTTCAAGTGCTGCTGTCCCGTAGCCCCAAGCGTTCAAGAGATCCGGGTGAACGAGCAAGAGACCCATGACGATCCCGAGCACTTCGCTCCCACCGAAACGTTTCGTCGCCGACCAACCGACGAGTGCCGGTAAGAAGACGAATGACGTGTTCGCCATCATGTTGATGAGGTCCCAAAGTCCTTGTAAGTTCGGATACGCCTCGATGAGTGTCTTTCCGTCGATGAAGAGACCTTCAGAAGCGAGTAAGTTGTTGATCCCCATGAGGAGACCGGCCACGATGATGGCTGGAATGATTGGCATAAAGACGTCAGAGAAGACTTTGACGAGTTTTTGAAGCGGATTCATTTTTTTGCCGCCTGCGGATTTGACCTCGGCGACCGTTGCCGCCTCAAGTCCCGCGAGTTTGATGAACTCGGCATAGACGCGGTCGACATCACCGGCTCCGATGACGATTTGATACACGCCCGAGTTCTCGAACGCCCCTTTGACGAGATCGACTTCTTTCACACGTGCCTCATCGACTTTTGACTGGTCTTTGAGGGAGAGACGAAGACGTGTCACACAGTGTGCGGCTTTGTCCACGTTGTCTTTGCCGCCGATCGCGTCTAAAATCTCTGCGGCAATTTGACGATAATCTGCCTTCATGTTGAATGTCCTCCTTTGTTTGAAAACTGTAAATGAAAACGGTTACTTATGAGTACAAACAAAGTATAACTTATCTATATAAGTTAAGTCAACAACTTATATATATGAGTTGAACATGAAAGTTTTGCGTTGTGATTTACTGTTAAAATTCCCCTATTTTGACTTAGGACAAACAAAAAACCCCTTCCTGTACGAAAGAGGTTTACCTACGGGCGACGTCGCTAAACTGGAACTTGTCCAAGCGGTGACGCGACTCCGTATATTCAAATTGTTGTCCTTCATATAAGAACGTATCGTTCGTGATGACGATGACGTATTCATAGTCATGCAAGTCGAGCCGCTTCCGGTCGAGTTCGGTCACGTCTTCTGCCGCAATCTTTCGTTTGGCATAGCTGATCTGTAGGCCGAGCTCTCCTTCGATATATCCATAAATCGAACGAGCCGCAATCTCTTCTGTTAATCCAGGGACGAGGTCTTTGACGAAATAGTTGATATCTAAGATGACGTTCTCCCCGTCAAAGTTCCGAACCCGTTCGATGCGAAACACGTGCGTCCCCGCCGCCAAATTCATCCGTTCGGCGAGCCAAGTCGGGGCCTCCATCTCTTCAAACGAAGCGACGTGGGTCTGAATAGAACGACCGAGCATGCTCGCGTACACTTCTGAGAAACTGACGATGCCGTTGAATTGAAACTCGATCTGGTCTCGTTTCAATACGAACACGCCTTTTCCATGATGCTTCCGGACATACCCGTTTTCCTGTAACAGATCGAGCGCTTTTCGGACGGTTCCCCGGCTGGCCTCGAACTGATGCATCAACTCGGTCTCAGACGGAAGCTTTGAGTCAGCGGGTCTTGTTCCATTTCGCATCTCTTCTGCCAGACGCTCAAAGATTTGGCGATATTTCGCCATCACATTCCCTCCTCCATTGAAAAAGACGACCATAGACGGTCGTCTCTCTTACCATTCGCGACGATACCACGTGATGCCGATTGCACCAGGTCCGAGATGTGTTCCGATGACGGGACCGAAATGGCTTCCCGAGATGTGTGCTTTCGGGAACTTCTGTTTCATCGAAGCGATCTCTTCCGCCTGACGCTCCGGGCAGTTGGCGTGAATGACGCCGATGCAGTAGCCTTCACCATCCCCGGCAATCGATTCGTCCATCATCTCTTCGATTCGGCGTACAGCCTTCTTGTATGTCCGAATCTTCTCGAACGGGACGATCAATTTATCCTGGAAATGAAGGACCGGCTTGATTTGCAAGAACGATCCGACGAGCGCTTGCGCCGCGCTCAACCGTCCACCGCGTTGCAAATGGTCGAGGTCATCGACGACGAAGTACGCACGAATCGAATCACGGACCGTTTCAAGTCGGGCGATGATTTCTTCTGGTGTCGCCCCATTGTCACGTAGGTGAAGGGCCTCTTCGACCATGAACGCTTGCGGCATACACGAAATCTCGGAGTCAAACGCATGAACCGTCACATCGACCATGTCATTTAGCGAGACCATCGATTGGTACGTTCCGCTGATTCCACTCGAGAGCGTGATCGCAATCACGTCCGTCACATCGTCCGGCAAGCTCTCAATCAATTCCACCGTCTCACCGATGACCGGTTGCGACGTCGTCGGTAGGTTACCCGCCTCGATACGCTCATAAAACGCCTCGGTCGACATGTCGATCGACTCGCGGTACGACACGCCATCGAAGATGACACTGAGTGGTGCGACATGGACGTCATGTCGCGCCAAAAAATCATCCGACAGATAGGCGGTACTGTCGGTTAAAATCGCAATGTTTCCCATACTATATCCTCACTTTACGTCGTTTCATTTTTCCAATTATGTTAGGATTCCATTCCATATTGTAACACAAAAACGAGGTAAAGCATCGGTGACGCTCAAATCTCGACCCAACCCCGGCGAATCGCATCCACGACGGCTTGTGTCCGGTCGTTCACGTCCATTTTACGAAGCACGGAGGAGACGTGATTTTTGACCGTCTTCTCACTGATAAAGAGCATGTCACTGATGTCTCGGTTCGAGCGCCCGTCTGCGAGAAGGTGTAACACCTCGACTTCACGGCGCGACAACAATTGATAGACCGGGTCATCCGTACGGCTCTCGACGCCACGTCCCGCTTGTTCCCCTTTGAATTGCAAGAGGCGACGGTACTCCTTCAGTACGTTCGTCGTCACTTTCGGATGAAGGTACGCCCCATCTTTTGCGACGGCACGGACTGCCGAGATCAATTCTGTCGATGCGACTTCTTTTAATAAGAACCCTGATGCCCCCGCTTCAAGCGCATGTGTGATATACGACTCGTCATCATGGATTGACAGAATGAGGACACGTGTCTCTGGTGAAAGAAGTGACAGTTGCTTCGTCGCCTCGATTCCGTTCATGTCCGGCATGTTGATATCCATAATTAGAATTTCCGGTTTTTGCTCGCCAGCGATGCGAATGGCTTCGCGTCCCGTACGCCCTTCGGCGACAACTTTAAATTCATCCTCCAAATCAAAAATCCGCTTCAATCCCTCGCGGAACAGTTCGTGATCATCCACGATCGCAATGCGTGTCTGTGTCGTTTCCATGTATGTCTTCCCCCTTGTTCTCTCACGGAATCGGAATCGACATCCGGACGACCGTCCCTTTGCCGACTTCCGAGTCGATGGTGATGCTTCCGTTCACCAATTCAATTCGTTCGCGCATTCCAACAATCCCGAACGACCCTTCGCCAATCGTGCTCGACTCAAACCCGACACCGTAGTCGCGGACGTGAATGTGAATCACATCACTCGCCTGCTCGACATTGACGATGATTTCGGCAGTTTTTGCATGTTTGATCGCATTTTGGACCGATTCTTGAACGAGACGGAACACGTTAATCTCCAGTTTCTCCGGTAATCGCGCACGCGACCCCCGATAGTTGAGACGTGTCTTGATCGCCGTATACTCCTCCGTTTGATGGAGATAGCGTTCGAGCGTCGGCAAAAAGCCCAAATCGTCAAGCGACATCGGACGTAAATCATAGATTAAACGACGGACGTCGACGAGCGCCCCACGAATCAACTTTTTCAATTCATGTAATTCGGCAAACGCCTCGTCTTTTCCTCGTTTGTCAAACGTCTTTTCAATCAGGTCGGCCCGTATCAAAATATGAGCAAGCGATTGCGCTGGTCCATCGTGCATCTCGCGGGCGAGATGGCGCCGTTCGCGCTCGGCCGCTTCGAATACGCCGATGGCCATCTCTTGCTTCTTCATCATGTCCGAATACTCTTGCTGTAGGTCATCCCGTAAGAAGTTCAAGACGACACTCACACGACCGATCAACTTTTCGGCACGTTCGATCGTATCCTCTAAAATGAGCAGACGACGCTCTAAGTCATTCCGGCGTTGCTGTGCCGCCATCTCTTCTTTTTGAACAAGAAAACGCTCGAGTTGCATTTGATTCGCCCGTTCGTAGGCTTCACGAATTTCTTGTTCACTATGTATATGAAACTTTTTACTGACTTGAACGAGCTTGGCCTTTGAAGCTTTCACGATTCGGTCGAGTCGATCGGATTCCTCGATGTAGAACTCGATTTTATCCGTCAATTCTTTTAACTCATTTTGAATTACTGAATATTCAGTTGCAGAACTTTCGGTTATACGGACAATCTCCTCTTTACTTTCCGTCACCGTTTCAATCATATTTGTTATGATATGTTCTAAAGCAGTCCGATCGGTAATATGATTCACGATGCCATCCCCTAATAGTTCGGTAGTTAATCCTCATCTATTCTTATATATCGTCCCACCCTAAACAGGTTTACAGCGGACATAAGAGATTTTTTATAATTCCATTCGCTAGAAGTAGCGTATGTGCCTACTTGAATTCTAAAAAAATATTCAAAAATAGAAAGGAGAATTTTCAGAAATGTCTATTGAGTCAAATTATACTATAAAACAAAGTGGAACATACGAAGTCGTTATCCAAAAATCAAAATTTATTGCTCATTTCAAACGTGTCGAAACCGAGGAAGAGGCGCAGACGTTCATCCAAGCCATCAAGAAAGAGCATTGGAACGCAAACCATAACTGTTCCGCCTACATCATCGGGGAACGAAACGAGCACCAGAAAGCGAATGACGACGGTGAGCCGAGCGGTACGGCCGGCATGCCGATGCTCGAGGTGTTACGCAAACGCCACTTGAAAGATACAGTCGTCGTCGTGACACGTTATTTCGGTGGAATCAAGCTCGGTGGCGGCGGACTCATACGTGCTTACGGTGGAACTGTGAGCGAAGGACTCGATGCGATCGGAATCGTCGAACGTCTACCGATGCAACAATTGACACTCACCGTCGACTATACTTGGATTGGGAAAGTCGAAAATGAGTTGAGACAGTCTAGCTACCTGCTCGATGACATCATCTACGCCGACCTCGTCACGTTTCATGTGTCGGTCCCCGTGGAAGAGACAGAGGAGGCACTCGCTTGGCTAACAGACATGACGAACGGTCAAGGTCAGCTTCAAACTCATACAATCCGCATCATCGAACGTGATTTCAAACGCTGAAACGCCTATACTAAAAGAAACGACTGAAATGAGGAAACAACATGGAAACACCCCCACGCAAGAAAAAATCACCTTGGAAAATTGTCCTCATCGTGTTGGGTGTCGTATTGCTGATCGGTGGTTCCGCTTTCGGCTATTTTGTCTTCAAAGCGAATGAAACCGCCGAAAACGCGAACAAGGCGTTGGAACGTGGCGACAAGTCAGAACGTCGCGACGAGACCATCGACTTGACGAAAGATCACTTTTCCGTCCTGTTAGCAGGAGTCGATGGCGGCGCCTCGCTCGAGGAAGGACGGACCGATTCGCTCATGGTCGCCACGTTCAACAAGGAATCGCGGCAAGTGACGCTCGTCAGCATCCCACGCGACTCATATGTCGACATCATCATCGACGATGAGGATCCGTTCAAAGACAAGATCAACCATGCTTACGCTTACGGAGGCATTGACACGACCATCGCGACCGTCGAGAACCTGCTCGACATCCCAATCGATTACTATGCGACCATCAACTTTGATGGAATCGAAGATTTGGTCGATGCGGTCGGTGGCGTCGAGATCGATGTCCTCATCCCCATCTCCGGAAAAGCGACCGGAAATGTCGAGCTAGAGCCTGGCGTTCAAGTCTTGAACGGAAAAGAAGCACTTGCCTATGCGCGGATGCGGAAGCAAGACCCTGCCGGCGACATCGGTCGAGCCGGTCGACAACAGCAAGTCATCGAGGCCATCATCAACGAGGCGACGACCATCAACTCGTTTACGAAGCTGAACCGGATCATGAATGCCGTCGGCGAGAACATTCGAACAAACATGTCGTTGTCAGAGGCTTCTCAGCTTCAACCGTACGCAAAATCGTTGAAGTCGTTTAACCGAGAAACGCTCGAAGGGAACGATTTGACGTTAAACGGTGTGTATTATTACGAACTCGACCCTGTTGACCTTCGCGATGCTCAGGCGCTTCTGCAAACGGAACTCGGCATGCCTGTGACAGCGGATGAACCATCGACAGACGAAACGGACGATTCGATGACCGAAACGACCACATACTAAAAAAGTAACCGGTATCGTCACGCGATACCGGTTACTTTTTTACGCTCTAGGTCGTCCGAGCAATCGTCGGGACGTACGGATGATCGGTTTATAGTTCGGATGAATCAGTTCAGTCGATTCCACGATCAATTCGATGACAATTAACACGACGATGAACGTGATGACCGCACCGAGCATCGTCGTCTTGGCGAACAAGATGGATGAGATGCCAAAGAATAAGGTCATCCCGTACATGAGTAGGACCGCCTGCCGTGTCGTGAAGCCCATATCGATCAACTGGTGATGCATATGCGATTTATCCGGCGACATCGGCGGTCGTCCCTGGACGAGTCGACGCACGATGGCGAAGATCGTATCCGAGATCGGTAACCCGAGCAAGAGGACCGGGACAACGAGCGAGAACAACGTCACGTTCTTAAATCCGATGAGCGAGAAGACAGCGAGCATATATCCGAGGAACAGTGCCCCCGTATCGCCCATAAAGATTTTCGCCGGGTAGAAATTATGGACGAGAAACCCGAGCGTGCTCGCAAGGAGCAAGAGCGCCATCATCGTCAAATAGACGTTTCCCTGAATGATGGCCAAGACAGCAATCGTCCCGAGGGCGATGCTCGACACACCCGCGGCGAGACCATCGAGACCGTCAATCAAATTGATGGCGTTCGTGATCCCAATCAGCCAGAGGACGGTGATCGGGATGCTCCATGACCCAAGGTAGAGTTGCTGGTCGAACGGAAGATTGATGAGTTCGATTCGCATCCCCGAGTTCAAGACGACGACCGTCGCAATCATCTGCCCCATCAGCTTGACGCGGGCCGATAATT
Source organism: Exiguobacterium sp. s181 (assembly GCF_018617125.1). GTDB lineage: Bacteria > Bacillota > Bacilli > Exiguobacteriales > Exiguobacteriaceae > Exiguobacterium > Exiguobacterium profundum. The sequence goes on along the minus strand of NZ_JACSJM010000001.1, from coordinate 587,890 downwards.
GGAACCGGTCATCGATCAGTCCGGTAAGGAGAATCACGACAGCCCCGATCAAGATGGCATCGTTATAACGACTCGTCGGAAGCAGCAAGGCGTAGCCGATGAAGAATGCGATAAAAATCGCGAGACCCCCGATTCGTGGCATCGTCCGTAAATGTACTTTTCGTGCGTTCGGATGATCGACTGCACCGATGAAAAATGCGAATCGACGAACGAGCGGTGTAATCAAGATGGCCATCACAAAACTGACCAACATGGCAATCCATAGCATGGGCCGACAGTTCCTCTCTCAAAAAAATAGACTCTGGCGAATTATATCATATTTTGAATTCATGAGTAGATATCAGTCCGTTTACAACAAAAGCCGATGAGGCATTCCCCATCAGCTCTGGATTATGAAAGTGTCGATGCCACTTCTTCTGTCGGTTCGTATGTATACAAGCCGCGACCGATTTTTTTGATTTCCGGGTTGACCCCTTCAATCTTCACCATCAATTGGTAAATGTTGCTGATGTGATGACGGTAACGAAGTTCAAGTTCCATTTGAATATCACGTACACTCATCGTCTGACGCTCCTTCAATAGATCCGTCACTTGATGAACGTACACCTCGAGCGGATAACGCTGGTTCACACGTCGTGGACGTAGGCGTTTTGACGCATCAGTCATTGGGTCCTTCTCTTCTCTATCTCGACTCAATTCCGCAATCAAATACTCGGCACGTCGTTGCAATTGACGATACGACTCTTCAATTTCCATTAATTCTCGATAAATGTGGTCATTGACATTCGTAGATTCCATACACAAATCCCCTTCTACATCCAATTATAATTTGGAATTCCCTAATTTAAATCAGCAATTCCTAATAATCCCTCTATATCTTCTATAAAAGTGTAACGGATTTGTAATGTGTTTGTCATCTCTTTTTGGGCAATTCTGTCTATTTAGGACTTTTGACTCAAAAAAAGACGACGACTGTTCGGGGCAGTCGTCGTCTCACGGAAGATGATTGTAGCCATTTACACGTGAACGCGTTCGAGGATGCGTTCAAGTGAAAGTTCGTCAGTAGAAGCGACGATGAGGTCTGCATGACCAAGCATCGATTCTTCTCCGACGGCGACAGCAAACATATTTGCCGCTTTGATTGCAGTTACGCCGGCAGCCGCGTCTTCAACGCCGATGGCGAGTTCGGGTTTCACGCCAAGGGCAGAAGCGGCCTTCAAAAACACTTCGGGGTGTGGTTTTGATTGGGCGACAGTTGCTGCATCGACAATATGGTCGAAGTAATGTCGGACACCAAGTGCGTCAACGACCGCAAATGCGTTCTTTGAAGCAGAAGCCATTCCGATTTTGAGTCCCGCCTCTCTGATTTCATCGAGGAATGAAACGATACCAGGAAGAAGATCGTCGGATGAGATATGTTGAATGAGTTCAACGTAGTGCTCGTTTTTCTTTTGTGCGAGTTCTTCTTTCTCTTCCGGTGTGAAATCGTTCTGTTTACCGCCGAGCGTAAGGATCCGCTCAAGCGACTCAGTCCGACTCACGCCTTTGAGCGTTTCGTTGAATTCGCGGTCAAATGGAATTCCGAGCTCTTCACCGAGCTGCTTCCAAGCGAGGTAATGGTACTCTGCCGTGTCAGTGATGACACCGTCCAAATCGAAAATCACTGCTTCAATCGTTGACATACATGCTTTCCGCCTTTCCTTCAAATGCTTGTGTCGTCAGACTACATTTAGGGAACTTGACAAGTACCCGTCGCACGTTTGGTCAATGATGCAAACGGTTGCACTTGTTCGATTTCTATTATAAATGAAAACGTTATCTTGATGCAACCGTTTTCGCAAAAATCAAAAAAAGAGAAGAGCCTGTGCTCTCCCCTTCCTTATTACAGCTGAATCCCGACCACTTTCACGTTCACAGAACGTGGTGTCATCGCAAGCATCGTGTCCATATCTTGCGTGATGCGCTCTTGGACGGCCGTCACCGTTTTGATAATCGACTGTCCGTACGCGATGTAAAGTGATAGGTTGATGGTGATGCCTTCGTCCGACTCATCGACTTTCACATGTTTCATGAGCGCACGCTCTGACAATTTCGTATCTTCTTGCGTGAACGAGACGTGTTTCGTTTCTTTGACCGCGACCGCGGCGATCATTTCAACGACGTGACGTGATACGTTCACGTCGCCTTCTGTGCTGTGCATTCCATTTTCGTATGGCATAGGGTCACTTCCTTAACTCTAGTTTCGTTTCTTCTTAATAAAGTGTAGCGGAAATGAAGCGTTTAGAAAAGACTTTACCCTTTTACACCCTTCGTATTTTGGACTCGCTTCACGTCAATCTCGACGAGCGGACGCAAGAGACGGACCATCGGTGGACTGATAATCACGAGGACCATCACAAAGGCGACACCGAACAAGACGAGCAGTTGCATCCAAGATGTCGGCATGAACCCAGCCGGTATAAACGCCTTCCAGGCGACAACAAAGAAGACGTGGACGAGATAGACGTACAGACTATACTGCCCGGCACGCGAAAAAATCGGGAGCTGTCGTCCTGGGATGATGAGCGCGAAACTAATTGACATGAGGAGCGACACCGTATAGACGATCAAAAAGGCGAACGGTCCACTCCACATCGCCTCTGGGACGACCGTGTCATAGGCGAAACGGAATTTGAACAAGTTGCCGATATGATAGAACGTATCGTCTTGCTGGACGCGCATCGAGACCAAGAGCCCCAGCGTGAGCGTGGTGAAGACAATCGCCCCACCGATGCGGTATCGGTTCCGGTGCTCGGCCCGTTTCGGTAGCTCAAAGAAGTTGAGCGTATTTCGCTCGGACATCCAGTTCCCAATCAAGAAGAACGGATAGAACATGATGACTTTTCGTAACGCGAAATACCCCGTCGCCTCGGCTTGGAATCCGAACAGGAGCGCGAATAATAGGGCATACAACACGTACCCCTTCAGTTGTGTCACGTACGGGGTGATGATGTACCAGAAAATGATGGCCATCAGATACCAAAGCGCCCAGTATGGCTTCAACAAATTCAGTCCCGGATTTTCAAGTGAGAAAATCGGAATCCCTTCTGTAAATGCGAACCATGACCCAAGGATGACCTGCCAAATGACATAGACCACGAATAGCTGGATCACGCGCAAATAGCGGTTCTCCCGATAAAAGTAACCGCTCAACATGATGAATAACGGCATGTGGAAGGTATACAGGAACAGATACACCCACTTTGGTAAAATGTCGTCATAAGCGCCGCGGACATCGGTCAACAAGTGTCCGAAGACGACGAGTAGGACGAGTACTCCTTTAATATTGTCATACCAATAATTTCTCATAACATTCCCTCTAGTTCTCTATGATGACTGCAATGAAGCTGACCTTCATGTTTTCACGTTCTCTTTACAGACAGAATCCATATAGGTCTTGGAAAATTCCCTCACCTATCATAAGCGATTCCTCCACAAAGTGAAATTACGTTTCAACAAAATTTTCATGTCTTCACTGTCATCATTCCCATAATTCGAAGAATGCAAGCCGAAACGTCAAAAAATCCTCACGATTCAGCATGTTGTGTACGTATTCAAATAGACGGGATTGGGTACAGTATAGTATAGTAGTGTTACTTAATATTCAGAATATTCTAATAAAGGAGGTGGAGAGAATGGCATCGATCATCCGGAATCGACATCATATGGTGCACGACCCAAAACGTTCATTCTCTAACTTCGGATTCTGGTGGTTCGTCAGCGTCTTTTCCGTCGGATTGCTCCTTGTCGCCTTCGAGTCCGTCCGAAACGGGTTCTCTGCCATTCATCCTGTCTTGTCTAGCATGGTTTTCCTCGGTCTCACGTTCGTGCTCGGTGTCTGCGCCAAGCTGGCTCGTGACGTCTGGTGGCTCAACTACTTACTTGAGCGCACCCAAAACCGCTACTTATACATCGGTGGCGACACGCTCCAAAGTTGGCAGTATACGCTCGACTCGATTTGGTTGCTCACGCGCACCTCACAAAAAAAGCTCGGCCGATTGTATATCCAAATCGACCGAACTGTGCGTGCTGAGGAAGCGAAACGTTTATTCGCCGCCTATTTGATTGACCGAGGGGTCCTCGTCGTCTATTCTCGTCCGAACAAACCGAAAAAAATGGCTTGAATGAATCAGTCGAGGTATGCGGCAATCCATGTCCGTGCTGCCTCGACTTCTTCCATGCGAAGTTCATGTCCTCCCGAGTGATAGAAGAGCTCGACGTCCGCTCCCACGTTTCGGAGTGTCGACGTCAGCTCTTCTGTTTCTGTTTTCGGGCAAATCGGGTCGCGTTCGCCAGCCGAGATGAACACGTTCGTTCCTGACAAGTCAGGTAGCGTCAATGAACGGTCCGGTACCATCGGGTGGAATAGGAGTGAAGCAGTGAACGCCGGATGACGGTAAAGTGCCGACCCGATCAAATTCGCCCCGTTCGAATAGCCGAGCGGGATCATCTTGTCTCGGTCGATACCATACGTTGTCGCAGCTTCATCTAAAAACTGAAGGAAGCGCTCTGTCTGTTTCTTTAAATCTTCAAGGTCGAGCACCCCTTCCGCGTGGCGACGGAAGAAACGGGACATCCCGTTTTCAATGACATCCCCTCGAAGCGTCAAGATGTTCGCCTCGGTCGACAGTTCTTTCGCGAGCGGAATCAAATCCTGCTCGGTCCCTCCAGTTCCGTGTAATAAAACGAGTGTCGTCTCTTTGGTACCTTGAATGAATTGATGAATCATATGCGTTCTCCTCTCGGGATCGTGATTGTTGGTAGTGTGCGGACGATTTTATCTCGGTCCGCTTCGAGCCATGGCGGTAAGCGCAACGTCTCACCAAGCGTGTCAACGGATTCGTCCACGGTGAATCCAGGTACGTCCGTCGCGAGTTCGTGCAGGATGCGACCGGCATCATGGAAATAGACGGAGCGGAAGTAGTTTCGTTCTTTCACTTCGGTCGGTCTTAACCCAAGGTCAAAGATGGCATCTTGCCAGGTCGGATAATATTCTCCGTCAGAAATGCGCCACGCGATGTGATGAACTGTTCCCGTCCCAGGGACCCCGTTCGGTAAAATCGTTTTCTTCACATCGATGACGTTCCCGTAATCTGCTGACCCTTTCAAACGGATCCACTCTTCATCCTCTGCGACCCGTTCAAAGCCGAACAGTTCCGTCAACAAGCGCACGGTTTCGTCCGGTGCTTTCGACAACAAGGTCGCTCCGGCGAATCCGACAATTGCTTCATGTTCTGTGATACCGGGGATGACCCAGCGTGTCTGTTTAGAGCTCGGTCGGGCGACGAGTTCGACGACGAGTCCGTCCGGGTCTTCAAATAAAAGTGATGCCTCGCTGAACCGTTCAGTGGCGACGGTCGCGATGCCGTGCTGTTGTAGTCTTTCTTCCCAGAACGGTAAACTTCCTGCCGGTACGAGATAAGTCGTCACGCCAACCTGTCCGCTCCCGACCTGCCCTTTCCCTAAGCCCGGGATCGGGAAAAACGTGATCACCGTCCCTGGTGTTCCGACTTCGTCCCCAAAATAGAGATGATACGTGCCCGGGTCATCAAAATTGACGGTCTGTTTCACGAAGCGGAGACCGAGTACCTGTCCATAAAAATCTAGCGTACGTTGCGGGTCTTGTACCATCGACGAAATGTGATGGATTCCCGTAGACTGCGTTTTCATTGTCATCCTCCTTTTATTATCTTGATTTCAAGATAAATCATTTACCAGAAAAAGTGAAACTTTTTGCTCAAGGTGGCGTACGATAGAAGAAGAGACATTCTAAGGAGGGAATAGAATATGGCATTACATATCGAACGCGTCACCAAGGAGTTTGGTGACTTCAAAGCTGTCGACGACCTCACGTTCCGCGTCCCACAAGGGGAAATGTTTGGTTTGCTCGGTGCAAACGGTGCTGGCAAGACGACGACGTTCCGGATGATCCTCGACATTTTGAAGCCGACCGATGGGAGTATCACGTGGAACGGTAAAGCGGTCGACCATCGCATCGTCGGCTATTTGCCCGAGGAACGTGGCCTGTATCCCAAATCCCAAGTGCGTGAACAGCTCGTCTTTCTCGCAAGCCTAAAGGGCATGCGCGGGAGCGATGCCAAACGCGCGGTCAAGTCATGGCTCGAACGCCTTGAAATTCCTCAATATGAAACGATGCGCGTCGAGCAGCTATCAAAAGGGAATCAACAGAAGATTCAGCTCGTCGCCGCCCTGCTCCATAACCCGGAACTCGTCATCTTAGACGAACCGTTCAGCGGCCTCGACCCGGTTAACGTTGAAATCCTGAAGCGTGAAGTTCTCGCGTTGCGTGACGCCGGGACGACCATCGTCTTCTCGAGTCATCGAATGGAACATGTCGAAGAATTGTGCCAACACGTCGGCATCTTGAAAGGTGGCCGTGCCGTCGTAAGCGGTGACGTCCCGACAATCAAGTCGAGATACGAAGAACCTGCCCTCTTTATTGAAACGGATCAGATTCACATTCTCGAGTCGCTCCCAGTCGTGGAGACAATCGAGCCTTACAAATCCGGTCATCTAGTACGCTTACATTCTTTCGAAGACAGTGACGCCGTCCTGTCGGCACTCGTCCGTCATCAGGCGAACGTGAAGACGTTCATGCGCCAACCGGTATCGCTCAATGACATCTTCATCAAGGAGGTCGGACAGCATGTTTCATAACTTTGGACCGCTCTATGCGTTCACACTCAAATCGAGAATTCGTTCAAAAGCATTCCTCATCTCGACGGCGCTAACCATCCTGTTCATCTTCGGGTTTACGAACATCGACCGCATCATGTCTACGTTTGAGGATTCCGAGCAAGCGAGCGCACTCGTCGTGTCTGAGAACAAAGAAATCGTCGACACGATGAAATCACTCGGCTATGAAGACGTCGCCTCTAGCGAAATTACGGAAGAAGAGGCACGGACCGGCATCAACGACGGAGAGTATGGGGTCGTCGCTTTTGTTGACGGCTATGATGCTCGCGTTATCTCCGAACGCCCGGAGCAGGAGTTCACGACCCTCTTGCAAACATCCTTACAACAGTTGCGCAATGCGGAATTGATTGAATCGTCCGATGTCGACCCGACCGTCATCGCTGCCCTCAGCGAACCGATCCAACTCGACGAGTCCTATCTCGGACGCGGTGGAGAGAACTCGGATGAGCTCCTCTCGTCTTCGGCGCTCGTTTACGTCATGTTGATGCTCCTGTACATTTCGATCATCACGTACGGATCGATGATTTCAACAGAAGTGACGACGGAGAAGTCATCGCGTGTCATGGAGCTCATCATCTCCACGACTCATCCGGTGACCCATATGCTTGCGAAAGTGACCGCTATCGGGACACTCGCCCTCATCCAAATCGGAATCTTCCTTGGGTTTGGTTATGTAAGTGCGAGTGGTAGCGAACTGGCGACGACGGTCATCGAGAACGCCGGCAACGCACGGGCTGTCATCTATCTACTCGTCTTCTTCTTGCTCGGGTACTTGTTGTACGCCTCACTCTTCGCTGTCCTCGGTTCACTTGTCAGCCGTGTCGAAGAGTCACAACAAATGGTCATGCCGGTCATCATGCTCCTCGTCGCTGCGTTCTTAGTCGCGATGTTTGGATTGAACAACCCGGATGCGACCATCGTGACCATTCTCTCGTTCGTCCCGTTCTTCGCTCCGATGCTCATGTTCCTTCGCGTCATGCTCGTCGATGTGGCCGTATGGGAAGTGGCGCTTTCGATTGGGTTACTCATCGGAACGATTGGTATCACACTGTGGATTGGCTCGAAATTCTATCGTGGCGGCGTCTTGTTCTATGGAACGAACGCTATTAAACAATGGCGACAAATATTACAAAACCGTCAATAACGTTTACAGCAAATTCGTTTTCGTTTACTCTAAAGAATGTGCAAAATGAGGAGGAAAACGAACTATGCGATCACGATTACTCGCAGCCTTAATCTTTACGTTTATGACGACGCTCACGACGTTCATCTGTTATACCGTCTTCTTAGACGCGGATGCGTTATGGCAAATCCTGCTTGCCTATGCAGGCAGTGCGTTCATCGGAACGCTCGCGTTTTGGTATCCGGTCAGCAGACGCTCTCAAACGTCCCGCTTCGGTGGCGCATGGATCGGCATCATGATTACTGCAGCGACACTCATTGGCTTCACCGTCATCCGTTTCACATTCCGCGGGGACGCAGCAGCATTGCTCGACTGGCAAACGATGCTGGCGAGTCTTGCCTACACATTCGGTTATGTCGGATGGGTGCTCACAATCTTGAATATCGTGCTCGGCTTCTTACTCGCCGGCACACGTCCAAAAGTACGCTACGAAGCGCGTCCGACGCGCTGATTGAAGTGACCAGGGATTCTCCTGGTCACTTTTTTGTGCACAAAAAAAACCGTAGAATGCTCTACGGTCATTGCAATTTATACGATTTATCCACGACACCATACTCCGCGTACTGGAATGAGTTGTCTGCGAATTGGTCTGGGACAAGCCGTTCCACATAGCGGGCGAACGGGACGATGTGACGCGTCCTGTCATGTGACCGTCCGAGATCAAGCACCGCATCGACGAGCGCTTCGAGTGCATGGTGTGACGTCGGTTCCTCGTCTTCTTTGAAAATGCGATGTAACTCCTCTTCGTGCATCAAGTCAAAGATGCGCATCCGTACTTCGAGTTGCCGTTGCATTTCTTCGACGGACTTCCCGTGCATCGCTTCTTCATAGGCGAGCTTCATCTGTTCGAGTTCCGGTACTTTTCCTCGCATGAGTACTTTGAGCGACTCGCCCGTCCAAATATGGCGGGCCAAATAGTTCGGGTCGATTTGCAAAGCGTCTGCGAGCGCCTCTATGTAAGGCATGGTCGGATAGACCTCACTCAGTTCGGTACGTCGGATAAAGTACGGGGCGACGCCAATCTGTTCCGCAAGCGTCTCAATCGACAATCCGGCCCGTTCCCGTAATATTCGTATCCGATCCCCGTATCCCCGGTATGGTGCATTTTTTCCATCCATCTCAATTCCCCCTTCCCTCTCTTCATTATAATTCCCGCATTCGCAAAAAAATACTCGGAAGCCTAAGCTCCCGAGTCATGGGTCGTCTTCTTATTTCTTTGTCAACTCGACGACTTCCGAAGATCCAGCTGTCACCGTGTCGCCTTCTGCGACAAGTTTGTTCACGCCGAAGCTGTCGTGGTTCGTGATGATGATCGGAGTGATCGTCGATGGCGCGTTCGCTTTGATGAAATCGAGGTCGAACGTGACGAGTGGGTCGCCTGCTTTGACAGATTGACCTTCTGTAACGTGTGTCTCGAAGCCTTCACCTTTAAGGTTTACCGTATCCAAACCGATGTGAATCAAGTATTCCGCACCGTTGTCCGCGTTGATACCGATCGCGTGTTTTGTTGGGAATACTGTCGCGATTGTTCCGCTAACCGGTGAGACGACTTTTCCTTCAGTCGGCTCGATTGCGATCCCGTCACCCATCATTTTTTGTGAGAATACTTGGTCCGGTACGTTCGTGATGTCGACGACCTTTCCTGTAAGCGGTGAAACCGCGTTGAGTTGTTCTTCTTTACCACCAAAAAGTTTTTTAAAGAATCCCATAGCTTAATCCCTCCAACATGTTCTATTGAATCGAAGTCTTCACTTTTATACCCGAAAAGCTAATACTTCAATCCCTACCCCATTAACGGTATAGTTGTAATAAGGTAGTGCGAAATCGTTTTACACATCGTAAGAATACGAGTGTGCAATCGCTTTTGCAAGCCCTTTTTACACTTTGTAAAAATTTCACACGATGGAGGCGCTTACAATGACGACTTTCACAAAATTGTCATATGAACGGCCCGACTTGGACGCTTTAAATAGCAGATTGTCGGACTATTCTGCCGAATTACAGCAAGCCAGCACACTCGAGGAAGCGAACGAACTCATTCGCCAAATCAACAAAGAACGGAACGACTTTGAGACACAAAGTCAACTCGTCGCGATCCGACATTCGGTCGACACACGCGATGCGTTTTACGAAGAAGAACAGGCCTTCTATGACGACGCACTTCCGGTCTATGAGAAGGAGATTCAAGCGTACTATCGCGTCTTGACGAACCACGAGCTTCGCACTGAACTCGAAGCGGAATGGGGCAGCCAACTGTTCTCTCTCGCCGAGCGCGCACTTGAAACGTTCGAGGAGTCACTCATCCCGAAACTGCAGGAAGAAAACCGCCTCGCGACAGCTTATCAAAAGGTCATGTCCGCTGCGCAAATCGAATTTGACGGCAAGACACTCAACTTGTCACAGTTCGGTCCGTATCTCCAATCACCAGACCGTGATGTCCGAAAAGCCGCATCTGTCGCCCGCTATACATACCTTTCTGATAACGGCGATGAGCTCGACCGCATTTATGGGGAACTCGTACGCGTCCGTACGGAAATCGCTCACGCGCTCGGCTTCCCGTCGTTCGTCGAACTCGGTTATGCACGGATGCAGCGTGTCGGCTATGACGAGTCGATGGTCGACAACTTCCGGAAGCAAGTCCGTGACGTCATCGTCCCGCTCGCATCTGCTTTGAAAGAAAAGCAGGCGAAACGAATCGGCGTCGACCACCTCTATTACTACGATGAGTCGTTCGTCTTCCCAGACGGAAACGCGACACCACAAGGGGATGAGTCGTTCATCATCGAAGGCGGAAACAAGATGTATCGTGAGCTCTCAAACGAGACGGACGAGTTCTTCCAATACATGCAGGAACGCGGCGCCCTCGACTTGACGGCGAAACCAGGGAAATCCGGCGGTGGCTATTGCACTTACTTACCGTCTGAAGGACTTCCGTTCATCTTCTCGAACTTCAACGGGACGGCCGGCGACATCGACGTACTCACGCACGAAGTCGGTCATGCCTTCCAAGTGTATGAAAGCCGTCATTTGACGACACCGGAATACGCCTTCCCGACGTATGAGGCGTGTGAGATCCACTCGATGTCGATGGAATTCTTCTGTTGGCCATGGATGGAGCTCTTCTTCGGCGACCAAGTCGACAAGTATAAGTTCAATCACTTGGCAGGTAGCATGACGTTCCTTCCGTATGGCGTGCTCGTCGATGAGTTCCAACACGTCGTCTACCGCAACCCAGAGATGACAGCTGCCGAGCGTCGTCAGGCGTGGCGCGATTTGGAGAAGGTCTATCTCCCGCACCGTGATTATGAGACGAATGACTATCTCGAATCGGGCGCATGGTGGCACCAACAAGGTCACATCTTCCAAAGCCCGTTCTACTATATCGACTATACGCTCGCACAAGTATGTGCATTCCAGTTCTGGGTGCGCATGCATGAAGACCGCGAAGCGGCATGGAGCGATTACCTCACGCTCTGTCAGGCAGGCGGAAGCCGTTCGTTCCTCGAACTCGTCGAACTGGCAGGTCTCAAATCACCATTCGCAGACGGCGTGTTGAAAGAAACGATTGATCAAATCGAAGACTATCTCTTGAAACATCCGCTAGCGAACTGATAAGTAAGACCATCGGAAGCTTCCGGTGGTCTTTTCATTTGGGTTCACTTCGTACTGAAGTGTGAAAGGCAAATCAATCTTTTTATTACCTAAAAAAGAGAGGAGAAATTGATTACAAACTCATTCATGAATTAGAGCACGACAATCGTCTTTCCATGAGCGAACTTGGACGACGTATCAATCTTTCCGCTCCTTCCGTTAGCGAGCGGGGTCGACGACTAGAATCATTTGGAGTCATCAAACAATACTCGCTTGTACTTGATCACGAAAAGCTAGGTCTTCCAATTCAATGTATCATCGAGGCAACAGTGAAGAATGGCCAATACGAAGCGTTCCTTCATTATTTAACTAAATCAGGCGAGAATTCTCCCTCCTCTAAGCGTCTCGGGGCGTAGCCCGGCGTAGGTGGGAGATGAATCGCCCGGTCCAACAGTTTTCTCTCCCTATGACAGATGTTACGAACAAAAGTTCGTGATTCCGTCAGATTCTCCCTCCCCCTCCTCGGGTATCGGATGAGGAGGACACATCACGATCTTCTGAAGGGAGGAGGGACGGACATGCTGAAAGGCTACACATACAGGCTCCACCCGACGCCGGCACAGGCCGAGTTCCTGGTCCGGACGATCGGCTGCGCCCGATTCATCTACAACAATGGATGGTTTCTGAGAAGATTGAAAACCCTCGCTTTCTTTGCCAATCCGAAGCGAAGGTCAAGAAGTCGCAGCGCGCGTTGTCACGAAAGAAGATCGGAAGCAAGAATCGTGAAAAAGCTAAGCAGATCTTAGCCAAGAAACACGAGAAAATCGCCAATCAACGCAAGGACTTCCTTCACAAGCTGGCGAGACGGATTGTTGACGAGAACCAAGTCATCGTCGTGGAGACATTGAAGTCAAAGGATATGATGAAGGATCACAAGGTAGCGAAGTCCATCGGGGATGTCAGCTGGTACGAGTTCGTCCGTCAACTCGAATACAAGTCAAACTTCTATGGACGGACACTCATCAAGGCGGACCCCTGGTACGCATCCACTCAAATCTGCTCCACTTGCGGAGTAAAGGGCGAGAAGAAAGCGATGGATGTCCTTGAATGGACGTGTGCCTGTGGCGCGCATCATGACCGTGACATTAACGCTAGCATCAATCTATTGATGTTGGCAAACTAAAACGAATTCCTTCAGGGTGGGAACCACCCGACGAGCTTGGTAAATAATCGTGGCTAATAAAAGTACGATCTTCCCAAGAAGCTCCCCCTTCAATTTGCGAAGCAAATAAGTGGCGAGTAGTTCACAACAACAACCGAATGTTTCATTTTGTTATCGCATATCTGGTGACGCCTGTTATCTCATCAAAATGCAATTCTCGTCTTTTTCTGCAGCTGAATCTTTTATCGATGAAGTGATTCCATATGCTCAAACAAAAACACAATTCATCTTTTCAGAAATCGATATTTAATCAACGTGAACATGCAAAAGGACTGGCAAAATTGCCAGTCCTTTATCGTTTTAAATGACGTCTAGCTGTTGTTTCGTCGTCGGTGGTGGGAATGCCTCATCGAGCGCAGCAAAATCCTCCTCACTCATGTCGAGCAAGAGCGCTGCCGCATTCTCCTCGACATGTTCGGCCTGCCCGGCTTTCGGGATGGCGATGACGTGTCCGCTCCGGACCGTCCAAGCAAGTAAGATTTGCGCGACTGAGGCACTATACGACTCCGCAATCCGATTGATCGTTTCGTTATTGAAGACCTCTTCTTTCACGTCACTTCCTTCAGCGAGTGGAGCGTATGCCATGACAGGAATCCCTTGTTCTTTTAGATAAGGAAGGAGGTCATACTCAATCCCGCGACTGCCAAGATGATAGAGCACTTGATTGACCGCGCACTTGTCTCCATTCGGTAGCGACAGCAATTCCTTCATATCGTCCACGTCGAAGTTCGAGACTCCCCATGCCCGAATCTTTCCGTCCGCTTTGAGCTGTTCCATCCCTTGAATCGTCTCCTCGAGCGGGGCATCGCCTCGCCAATGGAGTAAGTAAAGATCCAGGTAGTCCGTCCCGAGTCGTTCGAGCGACGCATCACATGCGCTGACGAGTTTATCGCCATACGCATTGTATGGATACACTTTCGAGATGAGAAAGACATCTTCGCGTCGGTCTTGGATCGCTTCCCCTACCAACTTCTCAGACTCCCCTTCCCCATACATTTCCGCCGTGTCGATGACATGGAGTCCGCAGTCGATTCCTGTCCGAAGCGCCTCAACCTCGGCATCATGCTTCGATTTGTCTTCCCCCATGCGCCATGTACCTTGTCCGAGTGCGCGCATCTCGCGCCCGTCTTTCAATTTGACGACGTTTTGCTTCAAAGCTGCAAGTAATAAAGAATGTGGTAGTCGTTGATTCATAACGTTTCCTCCTTTGTCCATGCTTCATGTAGTGGACCCGTCGTCCCGAAGACGGGGTCAAACTTCGGTTTTTCGACTTGTTCGATTCGCTTCACGTTGTCCGGTCGTTCTTCCGTCTTTCCTGTCAACGTGTCATAGTCACGACCGTCCGGGTATGCCCCGACCACTTGAAAATCTTCGCTCGCCTCGATGCGACGATGTCCCGTTCCCGCCGGTAAGACGAGGACATCACCTAGGCGGACGCGGACGAGGTCACCGTTCGTCCCTCCGAGTTGAAGCGTCGCTTCACCTTGTAATATGCCCAATACTTCATGCGTGTTGCTGTGATAGTGATGATAGTCGAACACCCCGTTCACCCAACTGTTCGTCCATTCATTATGGGCAAACGTCTCTCGCATCCCGCTCGGGTCATCAAAGACGCCACGATAGAGGAGCGCCGGATAATCCGGATGGTTGGGAATGGAGCCGTCATCTGTAAACAAAAAAGTTTTCACGTCCATCCTAATTCCCTCCTTGTCTCTGTCCCTGTACCCGACTTGTCACTACGAAAAACGGTCGTCCGTATTGGACGACCGTGATGGTTATGAAATGACCTCTTCACCGGACTGATCGATATGGCACTCGCCCCAGGCGCACATGGCGTCCAAGATTGGCTTGAGTGACCATCCGTACTCAGAGAGTGAGTAAATGACTTTCGGTGGAACTTGCTCGAACACCGTACGAACGACGACACCATCCGCTTCGAGCTCACGCAATTGTTGGGTGAGCATTTTTTGCGTGATGTTCGGCATGAGTTTACGCAGTTCACTCGTCCGTCGCTCCCCTTTAATCAAGTGACACATGATGACGACTTTCCACTTACCGCCGATGACGTCAAGTGTCGCTTCGACCGGAATATTATATGGCATTTCGTTTCCTCCATTTCTTACATAGGCACTTTTTGGTGCCTACCGCACTAAAAAGTACGTACTTCTCAAACTGTTTTCATGCACTTATGATAGCAACTGTAGCAAATCTATACAAGTTCATTTCGCTTGTAACATCCCCTTGAGACGGTAAGGTACTTTTTCGACCGTACTGAACAATAGAGGAAAGTGAAATGTCTTTGCTATCCGGAGACGAAGGGCCCTCGTCTTCCACACTATTTTTATCAACTAGGAGGAACTACTCATGAACCAACCTTATTCACAACCTGTTGAAGAACAGGCACCTAAAAATGGAGGATTGGCGTTACTCGCTCTCGCCATCAGTGCTTTCGGCATCGGAACGACCGAGTTCGTCCCGGTCGGTCTTCTCGCATCCATCGCAAGTGATTTAAACATCGGCATCACACTCGCGGGTCTCATTATCTCGGGATACGCAATCGGCGTCGCCGTCGGTGCACCGATTTTGACGGCACTCACAAACCGAATGAACCGTAAGACGTTACTCATGGCACTCATGGTCGTCTTTATCGGCGGAAACTTGGTCTCGGCCATGTCGACCAGCTTCGAACTGTTGATTGTCGCCCGATTTATCACCGCATTCTCGCATGGTGTCTTCTTCTCAATCGGCGCAACGATTGCCGTACAACTTGTACCGCCACATAAAAAAGCGAGTGCGATTGCACTCATGTTCACAGGTTTAACTGTCGCGACTGTCACAGGGGTCCCACTCGGTACCTTTATCGGTCAAGCGTTCGGATGGCGTGCCACCTTCTTCGCAGTCGCAGCACTCGGTGTCGTTTCAATCATCGCTAGCTTCTTCTTGATCCCGAAAGATTTGAAACAATCACCACCAGCGAAGTTCTCTGATATGAAGAAATTGCTCACGAACGGTCGTCTCATGCTCGGGTTCTTAATCACAGCACTCGGTTACGGCGGAACGTTCGTTGCCTTCACGTACTTGACACCAATCATGCAAGACGTGACAAAAATTAGCCCGAGCTTGATCAGTGTCGTCTTACTCGTTTACGGAATCGCGGTCGCTATTGGGAACGCGGTCGGTGGAAAGCTCGCCAACGAAAATCCAGCGAAAGCATTGTTCTATATGTTTATCGTTCACGCAGCCGTCATGATCATCATGTCGTTCATGATTCCGTTCAAAGTGGCAGGTCTGGTCGCCATCGTCTTGATGGGTCTCCTTGCCTTCATGAACGTGCCTGGACTTCAACTGTATATCGTGCAATTGGCTGAAAAATATGTACCGGCTGCTGTCGATGTCGCATCCGCACTCAACATCGCGGCCTTCAACATCGGGATTGCCCTCGGTGCGACAATCGGTGGACTCGTCGCTGATTCAATTGGACTCGTCCACACACCTTGGGTCGGTGGAATCATGGTCATCATCGCCGTCATCTTGACAGCCATCTCACGTCGTGTGGAAGCCAACTAAGGAGGAACCTATGTTCAACAATCATAAAAGCTACAACCGGATGTATCGGGAGGGCGAGCTCACGCTCGGCCTCCACATCCCTTTAGAAAACTTCAAAATGCGTATTCCGACACTCGAACATCAAGTCGAGCTTTCTCAAAAGGCAGACGACTATGGCTTTACAGCGCTATGGTTACGTGATGTCTTACTTAAAGACCCGAACTTCTTAGACCCGGCTGTCGGTCAAATCTATGACATGCTGATCTACGGGACACATTTGCTCGGTCAAACGAAAAACATTGCGCTCGGTACGTCCGCGCTCGTCTTGCCACTCCGTCATCCCCTTCGTTCGGCGAAGGAAGTCGCGACGATCGAAGCGTTATTCCCGGAACGGTTGATTCTCGGGATCTCGTCAGGCGACCGTCGGGCCGACTTCAAAGGACTCGGAGTCGATCATCCGACACGCGGCGATCAGTTCAAAGAATCGCTTCGCGTCATGGAACAGGCGCTCTATAACAACTACCCAACCATTGACTCGCCTTATGGGGAAGTTGAACAGGCTACACTTGTGCCGCGTCCGAAGAAACGGATCCCGACGATGATCACTGGATTCGCACAACAAGACATGGACTGGCTTGGGGCAAATGGCGACGGATGGATGTACTACCCGCAGGCACCTTTTGCGCAACAACAAGTGCTCGACGCGTGGCGCGCAAGCGGTGAAGCACATGGTCGTGCTTTTCGTCCCTTCTCGATGCCGATGCATCTTGACTTGACGCATGACCCAGACGAGCCACCGACGCCGATTCGTCTCGGTTTCCGAATCGGTCGCAACCACTTGATCAAGTTGCTTGAATCGTATCGCGCCATCGGCGTGAATCATCTCTTCTTCGCCCTCTTCGACGGAGAACGTCCGGCTGAGGAAGTCATCGATGAATTAGGAGAATATGTATTACCCTATTTTCCGCCACTTGATTGAGGTTTGCCCTACTCCTATTTTTAAAAACGAAGCTGAAAGAAACGTAAAACAAGCCAGAACCCTAAGTCAGTTCTGGCTTGTTCATTATCGGACTTCATTCTCCAATTGTTTCAACTTTGTCGAGTAATACTCGATGATGTCACGGCGTCGGATGATGCCGATGAAATACTTCCCATCATCGACGACCGGCACGAAGTTTTGGTCCGTGATCGCATCGACGAGCTCTTCAATTTGTGCCGTAATCGAGACCGGCTTATAGCGAACGCGTTGCTTGATGTCTTTTAGACGTGTCCGGAGCACTTTTTCGTAATCTTCTTCCCCGCGAAGCTGTTCTGCGAGTGCCCAGAGTAAATCCCCCTCTGTCATCGTCCCGGCGTAAAATCCGTTCTCCGAAACGAGTGGGACAGACGTAAATCGATGATGCTTCATCTTTTCAAGTGCTTGTCGTACCGTTGATTCGGGGTCCAAATATTTGACGTCTTCTTTCGGATATAAAAAGAAAGCGATATTCATTTAAATCTCTCCTCAATCTGTTAATCCACCCCGCTATTGTACCATGAATGGTAGGACAGGTTGAACTAAATCCATGTTCTAATCTGGTTTTATCCCCCTTTCTCCAAAACAACACAAAAAAACATCGTGACTCTAGTCACAGCGATGTTTCAGTGATTCAAAAAATGGAAGGGAACTCCAATTGAATTATACCCGTTTTCGTTGGTTCTTACCCTTATCGACATACAAAAAGCCCCCGATTCGGAGGCCATCGATTATTGAACAAACCGCAACAACGTATCGTTAAATTTCTCTCGTTCATCCAACACCGTACCGTGTCCACTCTCTTCAAAGCGCTCGATTCGCGCGTTCGAGATGCCTTGCTCCATCTGCTCGGCGAATGCGAAAGGACAGATCTTATCATGTACTCCATGGATGATCAACGTCTCGACATCAATTTTTGGCAGGGCATCTCGTAAATCTTCGTCACGTAACGCCTGTGCCGAGGCAATCGTCCCATGGCTCGACGCGACGAGCGCGAGATGGTGGAACCAGTTTTGCATCGGTTTCGAATGTTCTTTCTCGAAGAAGATTTCTCCGAACCCTTCGAGCATCTTCGGTCGGTCGGCCCGTGTATCGTCAATCAACGCGTCGACATCGTCCGTTGTCATTCCATATGGATAATCTGCACGCTGTGTGAAGATTGGTGCCGCGGCTCCGGCCAAGACCAATTTGTTGAGTCCATCCTCTTTATAGTCGGCTGCGTAGCGAACTGCAATCGCCCCACCCATTGAAAAACCGACGAGCGTGAAGTTTTTTAAGCCAAGTCCATAGACGACCATATGCACATCAGACGCCATTGTCTCATAGTCATAACCTGTCGCCGGGGCATCAGATTTCCCGTATCCTCTGAAATCAATGCCGATGTAGCGATATCCCGCTTCGACGAGCGCATTCTTCTGATACTCGAACATATTGTTGTTTGCTGGCCAACCGTGTAAGAAGACAATCGGTTCCCCAGATCCGACATCCTCTACGTATAGATTTGTACCGTCATGTGCTGTATTATATCCCATCATCCAACCTCCACAGTCATTATTTAGCGAAAACACTCCCAACCTCATTGTTCCCTATTCCGACTTCGAGTAACCCTCTTATGTGTCGCGCCAGAGCGCTTCACCTTTTAGATAACCTTCAACGGCTTTCGCTCCTTCTCGTAAAACAGCTTCTCGCCAATCCGCGTTTTCCGGATAGAACATCGCCATGAATTCGTTTTGAATACTGTTTCGTGCCTCAGGGTCCTTTGTCCCTTCAAAGTACAGCCGGTTCTCTAAAATAATCGTTAAAAATTCACGGATGGATGCTTTTGTCGACGTCCCAAACGTACCGAATTCAAATAAGGCAGAAACGAGACCCTTGTCCGGGTATTCCGTATCGCGCACGTAGTAAAAATGATTCGTCGAATCTCCGAGTACCTCGTCCGGGTCATACACGTTGACGTTGTCTAGACCGTACGCTTGTTTTAACTCATCTTCCGTGCGACCGTCCCGTTTGCTGATGACCATCGTAACCTCGTTCGTCGGTCCGAGTGCGGTATGCCAATCGAGATGGACGACTTTTCCGTAGCGCTCAAGTAAATCATGTTGAATCCCTTTTAAAAAGATGGCAGACGGTTCGTCTTCTTCTCCCCCGTAATACACACCTTTCGGGAATTGATATTGCCCCATCCCTTTTGCACCACTCATCGCTTTGAAGCCATCAAGCTTAATTCCAGAGCCGAGAAATGAATAGATCTGTTCACGTGCCTCATGATAGTCGTCAATTACTCCGTCCGGTACGAAGAGATGGCGCATCAGCTCATATTCACGGTTCACGTTATACGGGACCGCTTCACGATCAATGACGTAATTTCGGTTCAAATCGACATTGTGTTCATTGACACGTCGAAAGTGTTTCATCCCCCATGGATTGACAGCATGGATGAGACAAATTCCCGTCGTCTCATGACGGACATGCGCGAGTTGTGTTTGAACAAATTGATGGGTCACCGCGGCGCCCGCATACCCTTCAATTCCATGTTCCCCGATTGTCATGAGAATCATCGCTTTTCGTTCTCGTTTCGGCTCCCCTAAAATGACGTCGATACTCTCGTCCCCAATCGAGTGTGTCAACAACTCCGCTTTCGGATAAAATCGCTTCACTTCAGACAGTAAATTCAAGAATTTCTCTCGCGACTCTTCGTAAGATGATGAAAAATACTGGCTCATCGCACTCTCCTCCAATCTCTCTTCTCTCTATCCTTTCCCATCCTGAGGCAATCTAAAAACGCCTCCTTTGAGAGGAAACATTTCAATCAAGGGGTGCGGATTCGTTTCGAATGTTGACGTCGGAATGCCATCATATAAAAGATTGGCCCAATTAAAACGGCACCGAATAACCAATAGAGCCCCGCATTCGCATACAGTCCTTCGAAAGAACGGAACACCCAAGCGAGAATGGTGAAGGCGACCATCAACTCGATGGTCCACAATAGCCCACGACGAACCGCTAGGAAGACCGTGTTCGTTTTTTGGAAGAAGGCTGCGACGAACGCAATCAAGAATGCAGGAAAACTCGAGAGCCACAACATTCGATTCAGCGAACTTTCAGCAAAGTACGAGTTGCCGAGAGACACGGTGATCAGAAAATGCATCAAGAGGACAAGCACGACGACAATCCAACCGACCAATACATCCCGTTCCATTTTTTTCATCACAACCAGCTTCCTCTCTGAAGAGTTGAATACTATATATTTACCCGTTTTTCATTTCTTCTCGTCCGCTTCAAGAAAAAAACGCACTCTGTTCTCAGAATGCGTTCCGTGTATTATCCGACCAACTCCCGCGCCCATGCTTTCGCGCGTTCTAGTTCGCCTTCCTTCAATACCTCCGTCGTCCCATCGACGAGGAACGACTCTTTCTGGACATCCGTCGCCCCTTTTTCAATCATTTCCCCTTCGACTCGATTGACGGCATGACCGAACCAGTCGATGATTTTACCAAGAATCGGATTCTGTTTCTCTTTGACGAAACTTGTGTCAAAGGCAGCCGTCCGTTTTCCTCGTAACGCATTGTCCGAGATGCCATCCAAAAACACTTTGATGTCTTCCGTTTCGTATCCCCCATGTGTCGGTGAACCGATGACGACCAGGTCGACATGCGCTAAGTCGCCTAATCCAATATTCAACACATGTTCCATGCGTGCCTCATGGTCTTTCGACAGTTCCTCTTGCATCGCATGGGCAATTTTTTCTGTATGACCATACAGCGAGTCAAAAATAATCAAGATGTTCATCATGAATCCCCCTTTGCCGAACCTTTCTTTAATCCCGTTCCCATTTCCACGTTCGTTCATGCTTCTTTTTGGTACAGCGAACTTCGCTTGAAGAACGTCCAACTCACCACAACAATGCCGAGTGCGAGCAAGATATAGCCGAAGAACGTGACAAAGTCGCGCGTATGATAGGGTGCTTCGAATCGATACTCCGCTCGCTTCCACTCCGAACCGTCCTCGACCGCAATGACGTCTTCCACAGACTCCCCGTCGACTTCACGGTACACCGTCCCAATCGGATATCCGTTCGAAGCATTCCCGTAGTAACGTCCCGTCTCATCATTGACCACTGTCTCCACTTCACCGATCAAGTCACCGAGTGCATCCTCTTCGATTGTTGTGTCGAGCACTTCATATGCGTTTCGGTCGAACACGACAAACGTATAGGCCCAGGAAAGGGCAGATGCGGGCAGCGCAGTCGAGAGTGAAAGGAGCATCAAGAAAATCAGTCGCCTCATTTGAGACTCCAGACGAATGTCGCCGAATCACTGACGTCAATGTCATCTGGTTCGAGTTCGGGCATCCGTGATTCCGAATAGACGACGTCCTGACTATAGAGGACGTTTGTAGGCGAGAACAGGTGAATCTCTCCCCATGTGTAGTCAATTTGAAGCAAGTCTCCGAGTTCGGCGCCTGCTCCTTTCGCAAGAAGCTCTGCTCGTTTTTTCGCATTCTCCGCGGCACTCACCAATAGCTGATCCTCGATCGCATTCGGGTCTTTCATCGTAAAGCGAATGGAGAGTTTCGGATTTGCCCGAGATTGACTGATTTGTTCGATGACGTCCGATAGTTTAGACGTATCGAGCGCAAATTCGAGCTTCGTCTTCTGTTTACAGACATATCCGACAAACCGCGACCGATAATTCTCATCTCGATCACGATAGCTCTCGTATTCCGTATCAATCGAAAAGTCACTCGTTTTGAGGTCCGTCTTGTCAAACCCTGCACGCGTGATGGCTTTTTGAAGATGGGACACCGCACTTGCCGCCTCAGTCATCGTATCTTCGTACCGTGGCGCTTTCGAGACGAGATCCATGTGAATCACAATCAAATCCGGTCGAGCTGAGACGTTCCCCGTCCCTTTTACGGTAATCTTTCGTTCCATATCCATTTCCCCCTTATCGATTTGAGTTCTCCATTATTCTGAAAATCGCGTCATCATCCAGTCCTCTACTTCATCGAGTGAGTCCACACCTTGTAAGGACGGGTAAGCATCCCGCTCGAACAAGAGTCCGTTCGGAGTATCTAAAAATAGATAACGCTCCCCATCCGGAAAACCGTAATCGGCAATATCTTTCAATCGGAGCGTGGCATCATTTTGTTCCCAGACAAACTCGTCATCATATGGAATCGGCATGAAAATTCCTTCCATGCCCTGTTTCACGTGCGAGATAACACTCATATGTTCTGCCTGTCCAGTTTCCCCAATTGCATCGGCACGAACAATCAAATCTCGCCCGATTTGCACGTCCCCTCGATACACATTAGATACGTGTATCGTGATAAGTGACTGATATTCGGTCTCTCCATTGAAATCAATCTCGATATGTCGAATGTTCGTGACCGTTCCTCGGACCACGACAGGATTCCATTTCGAAAAGAGTTCATCTTCGGTCATGTCCATCATATTTTCCTCGGAAATATCTGATGTCACTTTTGATTGGTCGACAATGTGAACGGAATTCGCAGTGGAATCCGTAGATAATGGGATGCGTTCGTTCCAGACATTCGATGTGAAGAGCATGAATCCTGCAGCGATCGCAACGAGAAGTCCCCCTCCCCATTTCAGTCGTTGATAAGGTTTTCGCTCTATCATCATCGATTCCTCTATATACCGGTCATCGACTTCACCGAGTAGTCGAAGGATCTGCTCACTTTTCATACACGAACGCCTTCTGCTTCAAGCGCTCGCTGTAACGCATCCCGTGTGCGCTTCAAGGTCATTTTGACATGGCTCTCCCCGAGCTGATGTGTCGTTGCAATTTCTTGAATCGAGTGTAAATAGAAATAACGTTGCATGAACATCACCCTTGTCAGTCGAGGTAGGTCTGCTAGAAATTCATTCAACACGTCGACGAGATCTTCGTCTTTCATCGATTCCGTAAGGACATGTTCTAGTTCTTCATAGACGAGCGGTACTTCCCCACCACCACGTTTTTTTGCATGATTCTTCTTATAACGCTGTAGTGCGAGATTTCGCACGATCTTCGTCAAATACGCTCCGAGTCGAAGCGGACGTGTCGGCGGGATCGACTCCCACGCTTTCATATATAAATCGTTCAAACACTCCTCTGTGTCTTTGCGATTCTGTAGAATATTATAAGAAACACGATGACAATAGCTTCCGTATTTCTTCTTCGTAGCGACAATCGCATACTCCGATCGTTCCCAGTACCAATCGATGATGACCTGGTCATCCATCCAGTTACCCCCTTCGTAATAACCCCTCTATAACTATAGACCCCAATCTCATATCATTCGTCACAATCTATCAAAAAAACCTCGTCGTCGAGACGAGGAATGTTACCCTGATCCATCATTTCTTCCAAATCGATACGGCAAGTCCGCCAATGTAGCCAATCATCGCCCCGCTCGCAATCCCATATACCAGCTCGATATCGAAGAAGAACGAGAGAATCACACCGAGTGTCGTTCCCGCAATCAATCCGAAACAAATGATACAGTCTTTCCATTCTGGTGAATCCATCTTGCTCCTCCTAACCATGTGCTCAATCTGACGACTTCATCTCTCCAATCGCTTTGAGACCTTTTAGTGCCCTGACTTTCCGAGTATGATGTTGTACCGCATAAGCCAACATCGCGACGACAGCTATGTTCAATAGGACGGTCCACTGCGCATATGGATTGGAAAGATTCGCTATCACCACAACAAAGTTAGCGAGCCCCACTGCGCCATACAGTTGGATGATTCGTTTTTCTCGCTGAATCATCGAATCAAAATCCGAATACAATTGGAACGGTCCGTCACTCGTTCGTTTTCGCAAGAAAATCCACCGATACGACGTGTCGACCACTTCGATGCCCACTTCATCCAGGAATGCCATATACGCCTTCGACTCGGGATGCGAAGGTAAGTTAGACAATAGTTCGATTCGATACGTGTACGTCCCGGGTTCGACTTGTTTGAACACATATCGCATCAAACGAAAGGATTCGAGTGCCCATCCGCTTTGAGCCATCTCGTTGAGCCACTTCTCTTCCTTCTCATAATCAACAAAGATGCGATAAATCGTTTTCGTCTTCATGTGTCCAACCCCTTCGTCCATTCATGACCATGTCGCACCAGTTCTTCTAGCCGATTTAATTCTGACCGGAGTGCCTTCCGACCCGCTTCCGTGATCTCATACTCTTTCTTCCGCCCCGTACCTTCGAGCGCCTGAATCCATCCTCTGTCTACTAGACTACTGAGGGCGCCGTATAACGTACCTGGGGCGAGTTGAACCCGCCCATTGCTCAATTCTTGCACGAATTGCATTATCCCATACCCATGCCTCGGGACTTGCAGAGATAATAATATATAATAAACCGCCTCGGTTAATGCGCCTGTACTTGACTGTTGTGTCACGTATCCCGCTCCTTTATATCGTTCTTCGTTATATCGTCATCCGATATATCAAAAATATCCTATTTTTGGTTAATTAACAAGAGCTGTGACAAAATATTATTATTTTGGTCGTTCTTCGTATCGTTTTTGGCAATCGTGTTTTGTTTGTCATGACATCATAAAAAAGAGACTCAGCATGTACTGAGCCCCTTGTTGTGTACTTCATGGTTTATTATGAATTTTTCAATAATCTACTTAATCATTTTCTTGTTTCAATCGGTCGATAATGTTGTCTTTCTTTATTTTTGAAACGGAATATAGCATCGAGGCACCCACAATCATGAAAATCATGATGACGACAAACAGAATGCTATTCCACGGCAAGGTAAACGGAGCATCAAACGTATTGATTTGCGCTCGATAGATGAGGTACATGATGAGAAGACTGACGGGAATCCCATACGCAAGGGCTTTTACCCCATAAAAAATGCTTTCATAGTACACCATCTTATTGAATCCTTTCGGTGTCATCCCAACTGAACGAAGCATCGCAAACTCACGACGACGAAGTGAGACGCTCGTTGAAATCGTATTAAAAATGTTCGCAATCGAAATTAGCGAAATTAGCACGATAAACCCATACACAAATATTGATAAAAGTAACAACATCTGTTCTTGTTGTTCCCGTTGTTCCGATACGTTAAAGACATACAAATCCAAATTCTGTTCCGCTTCAATCACTTGTTGTGTGTCCTCGGGATCATCTGAATTCAACGCGATTGACGGACTCGATTGTTTCATCAAATCCCCGATTGCGTCTTCTTCAAACGTCCCTTCTCGTACTATCACATCGAGCCATCCAAGAGAACCTGTCATCACACCGGTCGGGGCGATATCTGTCATAGCACCAATTTGAATCGTTCTAAGCGGTGCCGCGTCGCCCGTTGCATTCTCGTCCCTCAATTCAAACGTATCACCGATTTCTGCTTCGACCGTCTCTGAAGTGATGAATTTTTTCTGATCCATGTCTTGATACGAGATCTCATCAATCAAGACGGCTCCTGGTACGTCCCCGTCTTCAAAACGACTGACAGGCGCTCCGATTTGTTTCAAGTACGCATTGAAACTTTCATCATCTAATTGATAGAGGGATACGTAGTACATAAATTTTCCGTCAACAAACGACGATGCCAAATTCTCGTTCTCGATAATTGCACTCGGTAATTGAGATTTGCTGACCATCGTTTGGACCGTTGCATTTTCAAAATATGTTCCGTTCGTCACATGATCTAACGATTCATAACGTCGTAAATCATTTTGATCAAGCGTTGAACCATTCACAAGAATATCGAAATCATATTCTGCTTGAGACATGTCAAGGGACTGTTCGAGACGATCAGTGAAGTAACTGACCCCTAAAAACAGGACGATACTGATGACGAGCGAGAAGACGGTAACCAGATATCGTTTACGGTTGCGCTTCGTATTCTTCAACCCAATCTCTGCTTCTAAACCGAAAAGACGACGAACTAGTTTTGACGTCTTCACTTGTTTTGACGTCAATCGTACATCTTGCGTTTGACGAATGGCGTCAATCGCAGAAATCTTTGAGGCTCGACGCGCCGGAAGATAGCAGGAAATGAAAATGGTTACGCTCGAAATAAAGAGAGTTAATAGTAAAGTAATCGGTGTGACGACAACTTCAAACTTCTCCGTCACGTTTAACGCTTTTTCGGCAAATGCATTGATGAATAGGAATGTGAACGCAATACCCGTAACCCCCGCCAGGATACCGAGTGGAATGCTAATCCCCCCAATGACCATCCCTTCAAAATAGACCGAGTTCCGCTTTTGTCGCTTCGTAGCCCCGACACTTGCCAACATTCCGAGGTAACGAGAACGCTCCGACACACTGATGGCGAATGCGTTATAGATTAGAGAAATCGAACCGATCACAATGACCGCCATGATGATTCCACCAAATCCATATAGCGTTTTACGCAAGCCATCGTCATTTGTCACTCCATAATAACGAAGCAACGAGGAATTATAGGCGACACGTTCTATGTTCTGTTCGGTCATCAACTGTTTCGCTTCCGAATAAATCGAGTTGTCTACATCGTTCAAGGCGACGAACGTATCGACTTTTGCTCCATTCAATTCTTGATCATCGATGAATCCGACGACTGTATACCCTGGCGACCAAGTCGGTTCCCAGTTAGGTCGAGCCATCGTTCCAACAACCGTCAATGTCACCGTATCCTCAATGTTTAATTGTTCGAGAATCGTCTCATCTTCTCGGATCAAACCATCATTTTGTGTCAACACGTAACCTGATGACGGATCAATCCGCTCTCCAATCTCCAGTGTCAATTCATCACCGATGTTATAGGTGACGAGGGCATTTTGGCGAATCCCTTCTGAAATGACGACTTCGCCTTCTTTTTCCGGTAGACGCCCCTCAGTCAAGTCAATTGGAAAACTCTTCAATCCGGATGTGTTATAGTTTCGAACATATAAGTATGGTTTGTAAGCATTTTGTGACTCTTCTAGTTGAGCATAACCATCATTTGAAAGGATGACAGCCTTCGTGTTCGCATCATCCCGAATAGCTTCGACTTGCTTTTCGTTTGTATCTAGATACTGAACATGCCATTCTCCGTTATCTGCGATGTCTTGACGAATCATCAAATCCAAAAAAGAAGATCCGAGCGTTGTGACAGCTGTAATCATCGATACAGAGATGATGACTCCGATGATTGTAACAAGCGAGCGTCGTTTGTTCTCGCGCAAATGCCGAAGTGTCATTTTATTGATGATGTTCATGCGCGGACGACCTCATTCTTCGCAATCTTGCCATCTTCAATCGAAATGATACGATCCGCCTGTAAGGCAATCCGCTCGTCATGGGTAATGATGATGAGCGTTTGATTGAATTTCTTATTGAACAGTTTTAACAGGCTCATGATTTCTTCACTATTTTGACTATCCAAATTTCCTGTCGGCTCGTCGGCTAAGATAATAGCTGGATTACTAATCAGTGCCCGCCCGATGGAAACGCGCTGCTGTTGCCCTCCCGATAATTGATTTGGTAAATGGGTCAATCGGTTTGACAAGCCCAAGATACCGATGATGCGTTCCAAGTGCGCGATATCCACTTTTTGTTCATCTAATAGCATCGGTAACGTGATGTTCTCTTCGACCGTTAAAATCGGAATCAAGTTATAAAACTGATAAATCAAACCGATTTGTCGACGACGGAAAATGGCAAGCTGCGTCTCGTCCAATGCATAAATGTCTGTTTGATCAATCAACACCTGTCCACTCGTCGGCACATCGACACCACCAAGTAAATGCAACAATGTCGATTTCCCCGAACCCGAAGGCCCGACGATACAGACAAATTCACCTTTCTTCACCGTGAACGAGACGTCATCGAGCGCTCTGACCTCCATCTCGTCCTTGCCGTATACTTTCGATAAGTTTTGCACTTCTAATATGTTCATGTTTGCACCCTCCAGTACTTGATCTACTTCGAGTGTACCGAGTGAGTGTGACTCGTCTGTGACTCGAAAGTGACGATTTCGTCACTTAGCGGTCAGACAACTGCTTTATAGAAGCGAATATGAAAATCCGTTCCGACCCCAGGTTCGCTTCGAACAGTCAACTCACCTTCCTGGCTCATAATGATACTGTGTGCCATGGCAAGCCCAATCCCGACACTTTCTTCGCTCGCATTCACACCTTTATAAAACCGTTGGAAAATGTACGGGAGGTCTTGTTTTGCGACGCCAATCCCCGTGTCACGAATCACAATTTCTGTATACAGCGTATTTTCACTGAACTCGATGAATACATCGCCCTGTTCCGGCGTATGCTCCACGCAATTTTTTAAGATGTTGATGAGTGCCTCTGTCGTCCACTTCAAATCACCCTCGAATGTAACATCTTTTTCGCCTTGAACGTGAAGTCGTTGCATTTTAATATCAATCGGTACGAGCATCGGTTCCGCTACGGCTTCAATGAGCGCAGGGACGGATACCAATTCGCGCTTGAAATGTATTGTCCCGGCATCAATTTTTGATAGTTTGAGAAGAGAAGACAAGAGCCACTCCATTCGTTCAAGTTGTACTTGTATGTTATGGGTGAATTCTTGACGCTTTTCCTCGGATAGACGAGGGTCACTGAGGAGATCCGCCATGACGGTCATCGAGGTGAGCGGTGTCTTCAATTGATGGGAGATATCGGAGATCGCATCCGTTAACTTCTGTTTATCTTCTTCAAGATGCGCTCCTTGTTCAGATAGCATTTTCGTCACTTTGTAGAGTTGGCTCTTTAACAAACTGAGCTCCCCTTCGCGATTATCACGGACATCCAATGTATAGTTGCCATTACTGATTTCTTGAAGATATCCCGAGAGCTGCTCGATTTCTCGATAACGCCATGCCGTGAAACGATACGTAACGCCGAAAAGTATGATTGCTAATAGGACGACCAGAACGGCCGCCTCTATGGACATGAATAAGAAGGCAATACCTACAGCTATTCCAATGAAAAATAGACAAGTGAACAAGTATATTCTTATTTCTTGGTTTCGCAACATATTAACGCCCCACCTTGTATCCGATTCCACGCACCGTCGTAATAAGCATCGGTTGTTGTGGATCATCCTCTAGTTTCTCGCGGAGTCGCTTAATATAAACGGTCAACGTATTATCGTTCACGAATTCCCCACCCACATCCCAAATCTGATCAAGTAGCTGGGTCCGTGACAACACTTGCCCTTTATGCCTCCCAAAGATGAGCAACAAACGATACTCGAGCGCTGTCAACAAAATTTCGTCCCCATTCTTTTTTACTTTTGCATCTTGCGTATTGATTTCAACTGGACCAATCGTCAACAGAGGCGAGCGTACGTTTTTATTGTATCGACGAAGTACCGAGTGAATTCGTGAAACGAGTTCTCGGACACGGAACGGTTTCGTGATGTAGTCGTCCGCTCCCATATCGAGTCCCATCACCACATTCACTTCATCATCGAATGCCGTCAGAAAGATGACAGGGATGTCTTGTTGTTGCTTCACGAGCCGACATAAGTCATATCCACTCCCATCTGGCAGTGACAAATCAAAGAGGCATAAATCAATTGTATGTAACTGTTGTTCAATCATAAGCGTCGCGTCAGCCACGTTTTGGCATAACGTTGTTCTAAATTGTTCTTGTTCGAGTGAATATTGGAGACCGGAGGCGATCGTCCGGTCGTCTTCTACGATTAGAATATGCATGGTATTCCCTCCTGACTCTTCTCCCCATAATATAGCAGTCTTTATTCAAGTGAGGCGAGAAATCAAAAATCCCTAACGAGAAATCTCGTCAGGGAGGATAATACGTTATTTGCATGCGGATTAGGATGTTGTCACTCGAAGGCACTCCGGTCGTACGAATCCGACTTCGCCTAAGAATCGTAATGCATCTATCGTCAACTCGTCGAGCTTGATGGATTGAACTTTCGGCTCGGTCTGTTCATCGACCCACACTTTCCAAATCTCGACTTCCTCCGCCGTCTTCAAATGGTCGGTTATATACTCGACGAGCTGTTCGGCTCTCGCATCGGAATAACGCCAACGCAACTCTACTACGTGCAGTTTTGAAGAATACGCCTCGACGTTCTCCACAGCATAATAGAGACTATGTTTAATCTCAATCTCGTCAAGCTGCTCTTCCGACTCGACGTTCATCAAAATCTTTTCATCACGGTCGAGGTCCTCAACGTCTGTCAGAATGTCAGGCAACTCGAATCCTTTTTGGATGGCCTCGTTGATAGATAAGAACTCGCCATATGGATTTTCAACTTCTTTTAGTGGGTGATCGCTCACAATAAATTGGAATTCACTCATGTCAAAGCCCCCTCTTGTTTTATTGACACTCCCACGATTAAAACCGTGGGATTCTGAAGTGCTTGTGCGAGCGCAGTCCATTTCTGTTTTGCTCAAGCCTTCAGATGAGGGTGTGCCATCACCCCTCCTGAGACAGATCATATA
Organism: Exiguobacterium sp. s181; assembly: GCF_018617125.1. Taxonomy (GTDB): domain Bacteria; phylum Bacillota; class Bacilli; order Exiguobacteriales; family Exiguobacteriaceae; genus Exiguobacterium; species Exiguobacterium profundum. Next base: position 557,143 of record NZ_JACSJM010000001.1, on the reverse strand, counting down.
GATTCTCAGGCTGATTGACTTTTACCATCAACCACAGGTGCGGTTCGGATATTCATCGCACCGACTACATCTCGATGTTTATTAAATCCGCAAGAACACGAATAGGTACGGTCTTTCGCTTTATTCCGACTCCCGCAAGAAGGGCATGTTTGAGATGTGTGTGCAGGATTGACATATTCAACCTTGATCCCTTCTAGTTTCGCCTTGTACTCGATAAATAATGCCAAGCGATAGAACGACCATGTATGCAGATTCTTATTGTTTTTACGGCTTGTTCTTGCCGTCTGCCGGATATTCGCCAGCTTCTCTAGGCGAATGACAGAAATATTGTTCTCTTTTGCGAAGTCGACGATCTCACGGCTCACCTTGTGATCCTTGTCTTTCATCCAACGCTGCTCCTTGTTGTCCAGTTCCTTGATCGCGTTCAGCTTCTTCTTTTGACCGAGCTCTTTCCGTCTCGCCCGGAACTTGCGTTTCATGCACTTGTTTTCACGACCGTTCCCAAAGAACCTCACCTTGTCGCAATCGGTCGATGCGACCGCCGGGACTTTGAGACCGAGGTCGACACCAAGAACCTTCGTACCGGTCTTCTCCGTCGTGGGGATTGTGACAGCGATTTGAGCCATCCATTTATTTGACTTCTTCGTGATACGAAGCGTACCCAGCTTGTTATTCAGAAGGGAGAAGTTACGATTGTCTCGATCGACCATCTCGGCACGGATCTCTGTCCTTTTGACCTTCCCGTCTACCATGATTGGAAGAAAAACGGACTCAAAATCGAACGAATAGTTCTGGTTGTTCCATGTGCAATAAGGTTTCTTCAGGACAGGGACGACCTTGTATTTCGAATTCTTCACTTTCCGGAAGACACTCTGGGCATCTTTGATGACCTGGTTCTTGACGGCACTAGGCAAGGGCGAGGAGACATTCTTGCTCGTCAACTTGAGCGTCACCTCGGCTTTCACCATGTCCGAGACAAGTCGGTTGGTCGTCTCGATGTATGTCGCCATCATATCTTTTAGAATCGATTCCTGTTCTTTGGTAGGATGAAGCTTGATATTGACCGTCAACGTCTGGGACACGGTGTCACCCCCTTGTTTTTTGTTGTTCAACATAACGTTTAATCGTTTCGCTCGATACATTTCCAGCGGTGGAGACGAAATAGGATCGTGTCCAGAGACTCGGCAAATGTTGAAGATGAGGAAATTCCTCTCTTAACTTTTTAGATGTTACTCTCTTTATTTTTGCCATGATGTCAGCAGGACTCAGTGTTGGAGGGGCGTTAAGGAACATATGCGTATGATCTTTCTCGCATTCCAAGGCTATAATGTTGATATTCAGTTCTTCGCATATTTCGGACATCAAACCTTTGAAACGTGTTTCTACATCGTTACGAAGGAATATCTTTCTTCTGTATCGAGGACAGAAGACGAAGTGATAATTGATTAGAGAAACAGTAATATGAGTTCTTCTATAGTTGGTTTCCATATTCATATCGTGTCAGTTTAACCAACAAACTGCAACAAGAAGATTTCCAGATACTTAAAGCGCCAAAACCTTCGGACTCTTTACTGACACTCCGCATCCTGCCGAGCTTTTATCCCACCCCTAAAGGAGTGGGCTTTCCCGCTCGAAAATTCTGTAATGGGTCGCTATCGTTTGATTGCACGAATGGATATGAAAAGACCAATCACATATCCGATGATTGAACCGATGACAATACCGTACATAAACGGAAAATCAACTAATAAAGAGATGACGATTCCGCTAACCGTGCCAAATACAAGTCCAAGCCCGACTGCTGATTCGCGCCATTCGCTCACCTTCACCCCTCCTCTTCTTTCCACTCATTACATACGAATCGACCAGATTAAACGTTTCATCGCCATCTACTATTTTTCATCCAAAAAAAGGACCCAGTATGAACTGACCCCCTTCAAAAAACTATTCGACCGTCGAGACTGCCTCAGCGAGTGCTGCCTCTTCTTCATGATATTTCTCGACAAAGGCATCGAGTAACGCTCGTACCTCATCCGTCGATTTCGTTTCCATCAAGTTATGACGTAGCTCGCTCGCCCCACGGAATCCTTTGACATAAATCTTGAAGAAACGGTGCAAGTTCGAAATCGAACGCGGCACGTCTTCTTGGAATTTATCCTGAAGGTCCAGTTGCAGACGCAATAGATCGAGATGTTCTTCCATCGAGTGCTCACGTGGCTCTTTCTCAAACGCGAACGGGTTCTTGAAGATCCCACGACCGATCATGACGCCATCGACCCCATATTTCTCAACGAGTTCAAGTCCCATTTGACGATCGAGGATGTCCCCGTTGATCGTGATGAGCGTATCCGGGGCGATCTCGTCCCGCAACTTCACGATGCCCGGGATCATCTCCCAGTGCGCGTCGACTTTACTCATCTCGTTGCGCGTGCGCAAGTGAATCGACAAGTTGGCGATGTCTTGTTTCAAGAGATGCGTCAACCAGTCACGCCACTCATCGAGCTTCGCGAAACCTAGACGCGTTTTGACGCTGACAGGGAGACCGCCGGCTTTTGCTGCTTGAATGAGTTCAGCCGCAACTTCCGGACGGAGAATAAGACCGCTCCCTTTTCCACGTTTCGCCACGTTCGGGACCGGGCAACCCATATTGATATCGAGTCCTTTATAGCCCATCTCGGCCATCCCGATACTCATTTGACGGAAATATTCCGGATTGTCTCCCCAGATGTGGGCGACCATCGGCTGCTCGTCCTCGGTGAACGTCAAACGACCACGGAGGCTACCTTTTCCTTCCGGATGGCAATAGCTGTCCGAGTTCGCGAATTCTGTGAAGAAGACGTCCGGGCGTCCCGCGTGGGCGACGACATGACGGAAGACGACATCGGTCACATCTTCCATCGGGGCAAGTATAAAGAACGGACGCGGAAGGTCGCGCCAAAAGTTTTCTTTCATCGTAAAATCAGTTCCTTTCATCCATACAGTCCAACAAAATCACTCATCTATTCTATTATGTCCGTCGGATTGTATCAACTGACATTACTCATGATCCGTTTCTTTCGAGCGAATGAGTTGAAAAAAGTGCGGGAATCCTTCCGTCAATAAGTAATAAAGCACACGATTCGTGTATTCCGGTTCAATCGTTCCCGTGCGAAGTAGCGTCTGGAGCACCATCCCGTCAATCCCGGCCATCGTCCATGTCGCGACCGCCCGAGTCATCGGCCCTTGCTCGACTCCGTAAGCCCGTACAAAGATCGCTTCAATCCGTGTGATCCAGTCTTGATATTTCTCTCTGAACTTTTGTTCGATCTCCTCATTGCCAATCATCGCTTCGTGGGCGAGATAAAATTGAAGTCGGCTCTCCGCATCTTTTTGAAGGCGTTCCTGCATACCTTCATAGATTTCCTGGATGATCACCGCCACTTCTTTTTGATCGTCATGGGAGACGGTCTCAATGCGTTTGACTTCTCCAAGTCCCTCGTCCATTACGTCATATAGAATCGCCTCTTTGGAGGTGTAGTAATGATAAATCGCACCCGTACTGAATCCGGCCCGCTCCGCAATCCCTCGGAGTGTCGTACCTTTGATGCCCTGTTCGACGATGATTTCACGCGCGGCTTGTAAAATTTTCAACTTTCCTTCGTTCATCATCATCTCGCACCCTCCTCTGTTTTTCATCGCTCATTATACCATAATGATGTGGCGAACTTTCGACACTTTCATGTGAGCCCATGCCTTCTATTGACAGCGTTTACAAAACTTTGTTACACTTTTCACATAAACATAACGAACGTTCGGTATGTTTAGTCACTGCATTTATTTCTGTTTATCTCATTTTTCGAAAGGAGTGTCATGTTATGTTTTTCTTCGAATCAATGCCTTGGTATAACGTCGTCATGTGGTTCGTCGTCCTTGGACTGCTGATGGGGTTGAACGAGTTCGTCCGTTCCGGTAAACGGGCGAGCCAACTTATGTTCATGGCGTTACCGATCGCACTGACCCCGGTCTGGTTGTTTGTCGTCGATTCTGAAATCACGTCGTGGTTCCATTGGGTGAAGGTGTATTCGGCACTCGCCGGCGCGCTCATCTACATGGTCATCCGCTTCACGAACTACCATAAGAAACATCCTTGGTATTTAGTACTCGTCCCGGCCATTCTTGCCATCAATATCCTGGAGGCCGTTATACGGGAGTTTCAAGTCGGCTTCATGGGATTCAACGGAGTCGTCGACGGTATGAATTACATCTCTGGTGGGTGGAACTACGTGAACGCCTTCGCCGGAATTTTGAACATCCTCACCATTTGTGGCTGGTTCGGCATCTTTGCGACGTCCGGTAAGCGAGTCGATATGATTTGGCCGGACCAAACGAAATTGTGGATCATCGCATATGGGATTTGGAACATCTCCTACGTCTATTCGTGCGCACCGGGTAACGCATTTTATTCCGGATTTGCGTTGAACATTGCCGCGACCATCCCTGCCCTCCTTTGGGCGAAAGGAACATGGATGCAGAACCGTGCCCAAACGCTCTCGATTTGGATGATGTGGGTCATGACCTTCCCTTACTTCTTTGCGGTCGGCAGTACGTTCAACGTGAGCGTCTCGTATAATCCGGCAGCGAACTGGACGCTCGCACTCATCAGTCTTGCCCTCAATGTTGTGCTCGCCGTCATGCAGGTGTCACGTATTATGAAACGACGTCTCAACCCGTTGAAAGACGAGCTGTGGACCGATACTGAAGAATACAAACGAGTCGATGCGTTACGAGAAACAGAATCACCTAATCCTAAGACAGCATGACAACACCCCATAGTAGATGGAATTCGAATTCCGCTACTATGGGGTATTTTTTGTAGGACTCCATTGTAGTCATAGAGAATAGAAACACGAAAGGATGATGACAATGATTTTGTGGATTAACGGCGCATTCGGTTCTGGCAAGACAACCTGTGCCAAGATACTTGAGAAAAAGTTGCCAAACGCGTTTCTCTATGACCCGGAACAGGTCGGCTTTTTCATTCGGGACCAATTGCCGAAAAGTCTTCAACAGCCCGATTTTCAGCACCATCCGGAATGGAGGGAGTTCAACTATCGAATGCTGTCGAAGATTGCCACGTCTTTCGATGGGGTCATCCTCGTTCCGATGACACTGGTGGACGCAACGTATGTAGATGAAATCATCGGTCGACTTCAGCGGGACGGGATCGACGTACGTCACCTCATCCTTGAAGCGAATCGACAGACGCTCGTGAAGCGACTGAATAAACGCTTCGAATGGTTCAACTCTTGGGGCAAAGCGCAGATCGACCGCTGCCAGTCCGCATTCGAATCTGACATCCGTGCAGAAAAAATTATGACCGACCATCGCTCGAAGTCAGATGTTGCGCGAGCGGTCGCCGATCACGTCGGTCTCACACTTTCCTCAAAATGATTCAGATTCATACATCGCTTCGACCGACTCGTCTTCCCATCGAATGACGAGCTCGCTTGCATGGGAAAGATTCAACTCCACCGTCTCACATGTCGTATCCGTCAACCACATGCAGCGGAACAACAGTTGCCGATACCCGTATAATTCATCGACGATCTCGAAGCGCCCCATTTTAACGAACTGACCCAATTGTTCAATCGGACACACCGAATAAGACGATTCACCAAAACGGACGAGCGACGAAGCATCCCGGTCCACGTTCGAGATGGTCACGGTGGCACGACCCGTCCATACCGCTTCCCTTTTGAACAAGTCACGGATCCCATCCATAAAGACGAGACGGATTGTCGAACCCGTCACAGTCGCTTCTGTGATGACCGCATCATGCAGGGAAAGCGGGACGTTACGAGTTCGAAACGTATATTGCTTCATTCAATCCCTCCTAAAGATTACTGTTATATTTTTCGTTCTCAATCACCTAATCAACATGAAGATGTTCCGATTTAGTATAAGTATCCTAATAAATCGAGCTTTCCTTCCATCCATCGCTTATCCCCGACCGCTCGTACCATCAGTTCGTCAAATGATGTCTCACCAATCCCGCGTGTCGTCTGGTTCTCATCATTGATTTGAAGCCACGTGCATGTGTTGGATACCGTGTGAAACCCGATGCGTTCGTAAAGGTCTGGTTGGTCTGCGAATAACAGAAGAAAGTCGATTGAGTATTCTTTTCCGAGGGCAATGATTTCTTGCATTAGGGCCCGTCCGACCCCACGTCCCCGAACTTCTTCCCGGACACACAGATCGATGATGCCGAGCACGTGAATCGGTTCTCCGTTCATATTCATCACACGAAAGTCTAACCCGACTTGTCCAATGATCCGTTCGTCTTCATACGCGACGATTCGGATAGATTGAAGGAAACGCGTGTTGCAGTAGCTCGGTCAGTTCCTTATCCATCGATTCTGAAACGGTCATCTCGAGGTGTTGCTCGATTTTCACCTCTTCTTCCCTTCCGATTGAAAGCGCCCATACCGAACGACATGGACCCCGTTCGGCATCAGCTGTTGCTCGATTACGTCGAGTTGTAGTGGCAAGATGTTGCCGTCCGGAAAAGTCGTTTGCCTGAACCGATGATGATGGGATACATGATCAGTCGAACTTCATCGATGAGATCGTTCGCGAGTAGCGTATGCACAAGTTCGCTGCTTCCCCAGACGTGTAAATCGGGTCCCTCTTCTTGTTTGATTCGTTTTAACGCTTCGACCGGTTCTGTCAGAAACGTCGTTGATTCCCATCGTGAATCCTGTGATTGCCGCGTGACCACATACTTCATCGCCCGAGTGGCTTCCCGCCAGACATCATCATGGTTCGGCCAATAACTCGCCCATTGGTCATAAGTCTTTCGCCCGAGCAACAAATCAAACTCACTATGCATTTGCGTCCGAATCCAAATCCCAAGCTCTTGGCTCGAAAACGGCTCCGTCCATCCCCCATGCATGAAATCTCCACTCAAATCTTCTTCCTTCCCACCCGATGCTTGAGCCCGTCCAATGACAGATTGTTCAAGTACAATGATTTTCCTCATCTCCGATTCCCCTTTCGGCTGTTTGCAAAAAAAGCTCCCGATTGAGTCAATGAACTGAACCCTGAATGATAGACACTTGATAAAAAGTGCTCATTCAAGGTTCAGTTCACTTTTTGTAGATAAACATTGTTAAATCAACAAAAATTAGCAATCCATTTTATATGCTAATTGGATTGCTAAAAGGTTTGTTATTTTATGTTTTGTACTATTAAACTTAACACGTTAGATGATGGCACGCTACTCTGCTTATATTTATTCAGTATGAAGTAACAATTGATCTAAATCCATTATTTTAATTTTCTTTTTCGGTAACTGTTTAATCAATCCAAGTTCTTCTAGAGTAGTAAATTTACGGCTGATTGTTTCTGGTGTGGTACCAAGATACGAGGCTAAATCCTTTTTGGACATTGGTAAGACAATCGTTGGACTATCGCCACTTCCCTTTTCAACATTCTCAGCTAAAAAGGATATAATGCGGGTTTCTACATTTTCAATCGCTACTTGTGTGGTTTGTTTTTCAGAATCCTTTAAACGCATCGTTACTTCTGACAGTATTTTTAATGAGATCTGCGGATATTCCACCAAATACTTCTGTAAATCACCTCGTTTAATTAAACAAATGGATGTATTTTGTAGTGCTTCCGCATAATTCTCATGAATACTTCCAGGTTGGAAAACGGCGACTTCACCTGTAAAATCACCAGGATTTAAAATGCGAACAAGTTGTTCTTTTCCAGAATCCGTTAAGCGGTAAATCCGAGCCTTACCTGAATTGATAATATATAAGGTATCATCTTCCTCATCTGCACGGAATAACATTTCCCCTTTTTTAAGATGAAGTATCTTGGCAGATTCCGCAATCAAATCCATTTGTGAGTCTTCCAAATGGTTGAAAATGGGAACAATACGAATACATTCTGCATGTCCATGTTGGTGATGACAACATTGGTTTTGTTCCAAAATAACCTCTCCCTTTTATAAAAAGCCTAAGAGGGCATCCTAGGATTCCTTTCTATTCACTCGATTAAGCAGGTTTTACCTTTGATTTGACAACAGAATATCCTAAGTCTTCAATTGCCTTTTCGATATCGTTAATAGCGACTGCTTCTGAATCAAAATCTACTTTTACTTTACTTGCATTGAACATTACTTTCAAGCTATCTTGATTCACACCGTTTATTCCTTTCACCGCATTTTCAATCTTTTGGAGACAAGATGGGCAAGATAAGGTTTCTAATTGAATCGTTGCTTTTTGCATAAATCATTTCCCCCTTCATTTTTTAACGACCGTAAACCAATCTATTCTTTTGTTTTTGAGTTCCTTAAAGCCTGATATGCTTTATCTACTTCTGATAACATCTCGAATGTGCCTGCATACGTTTCACATACATCTCCAGGAATGGTGTAGTTGTCTGTGATTTTTCGTAATTGAGCAAATTCAGCATCTAAGTCAGGTTTGTTCGTACCTGCGTCTTTTACTTTTCCACTAATTGTTTCAAACAATTCACGTACTTCAAAGGCTTCTGGGTGATTCTTACCATGGGCCCGTGTAATTGCAGTGGTGTATAAATCAAGTTTTTCAAAATGGTTTGTTATTACTTCGTTAAATGTTTGTTCAGAAAATGTTTGTTCAGACATTATTCGTTCCCTCTTTCTTGTGATTTTTTGGTCTTAGGCCGATTTTACTTTTGATTTGACGACTGGATATCCTAAGTCTTCAATGGCTTTTTCGATATCGTTAATGGTGATCGTTTCTGAATCAAAATCTACTTTTACTTTACTAGCATTAAATAATACTTTTAAGCTATCTTGATTAACCCCATTTAATCCTTTCACCGCATTTTCAATCTTTTGCATACAAGATGGACAAGATAATGTTTCTAATTGAATAACTCCTTTTTGCATGAATTATTTCTCCTTTCATCTTATCTTTGATTTTTTTGTTTTCCCTCTTCTTTTTTTTTACAATTTAAGTATAGTTCAGGTTCAACGAAATGAAATTGATGCAAATCAAGTTTTAAGAAAAAGTAGGGGAGTATTTTGTTCTTCCTACCTGAATACTTCCCCTTTATCATTCATCAAGACTGGTTTCTATTAAAATTATTCTCTCAAACGGTATCGAAGCAATCTCATACCATTCAAGATGACTACTAAGATACTTGCTTCATGAACCAACATCCCGATTGACATATTCATCCATTCACTAAATAGTAGGCTGGCAAGTAAGACTAATACCACACCAACTGCTATGGTAATGTTCTGTTTCATGTTTCTTGAAGTTGATTTTGTTAAGCCTAATGCGTGTGGTAAACGACTAAAGTCAGAATTCATTAAAACAACATCTGATGTTTCAATTGCAACATCTGTTCCACTTCCCATGGCGATTCCGATATCTGCTAAGGCTAGTGAAGGACTATCATTCACTCCGTCACCGACAAAGGCAATGATCCCGCCTTCTGCTTGCATTTTTTCGATATAAGCAGATTTTCCTTCCGGTAGCATATGACCATGTGCTTCTGTTAACCCAAGTTCTCTAGCAACTAAATCTACGGTTCCTTGGTTGTCCCCAGAAAGAACGACAAGGTTTTTGACCCCTAGTTTTTTCAGTTTTTGAAGATCTTTTTTAACACCTGGACGGATTTGATCCCGAATACCCATCAGAACGTTTAATTCTCCGTCGACCGCAGTTAACACAAGAGAATTCCCATTTTTCTCAAAGCGTTCGACGTCTTTTTTAGCTTTTTCGCTTAATTTCACATTTTCCTTTTCCATTAAAGCTACGTTACCAACGGCTATACGATGAACACCTATTTTTGCTACAATTCCGCCACCTTTAACGACTTCGGTTTCTTCAACAGTAGAGAAAGTTGTCTCGCCAATATCCTGTAGGACAGCTTTCGCTAGTGGGTGGTCCGATTCACGCTCCACACTTGCTAAATATCCTAGAACCTCTTCAGTATTTTTTCCGTAAAATTCTTTTTCGGCAACTTCAGGGTTTCCTACTGTCAATGTTCCTGTTTTATCAAAAACGATAGTATCTACTCTGCTAAAGTCATTGATAACTTCACTACCTTTTAGGAGGACACCATTACGTGCACCGTTTCCGATACCGGCAACGTTGGATACAGGTACCCCGATAACTAATGCACCTGGACATCCTAAAACAAGAATCGTGATAGCTAGTTCAATATCTTTTGAGAAAAACCAAACAATAAAACCAAGGACTAACACAGCTGGTGTATAGTATTTTGAGAATCGGTCAATGAAACGTTCTGCTTCTGATTTGGAATCCTGCGCCTCTTCCACTAATTCGATAATTCTACCAAATGTTGTATCTTCTCCAACACGATCAGCTCGAATTTGGATCGTTCCATTTTCTAAGATAGATCCTGCAAATACTTCAGAATCAACCTTTTTACTTACAGGTAGCGATTCTCCAGTAATACTTGCTTCATTAATGTGACCTTCACCAATTAACACTGTTCCATCTACCGGAACTTTTGCACCCGTTTTAACTAATAAAATATCACCTTCGTCTACATCATCGACATCTACTTCTTCAAATTCTCCGTTTTCCATTTGCTTTAAAGCACTTTCTGGTGCCAGCTCTGTTAATTCTTTAATGGCAGAACGTGTTTTGTTCAAGGTACGTTGCTCCAAGTAAGAACCAAATAAGAATAAGAAAGTAACGATGGCTGATTCCTCATAATTTTGAATCAATACTGCCCCAATAACTGCAATGGTAACTAAAACATCAATACTGACAACTTTTACTTTTAATGCCTGATAGGCTTGAATCGCAATTGGTGCTACACCAAGAATAGATGCAATGATGAGCGACCAATTGAAAATGGCCATGTTGTCTAAGGAAAATCGTCCGAAGAATGCAAGTGCAATCAAAATTGCACTGATCAGTGTAATGGAATTCTTTTTACTTAATATATATCTTTGCATGTTGATTCCCTCCAATTTCATTTTCATTTGTATTCCTTGTTGATGACTCTAGCATAGGATGTTTCTATGAAATAAAAATTGATTCGAATCAAGTTCTATTGCAAAAGTGAAAAATTATAAAAGAACAGCATAACAAAACCAACTGTTTTACGGAACAACTCTTATATATTGTCGAACATACAATCACAAAAATTCATTATATTGTACATTCTTTATTCAGCAGGCTTTAGAAAAGCATTCTAAACAGCAAACTAAACCGCTCGGAAAATGAACTGAACCCTGAATGATAGACACTTGATAAAAAGTGCTCATTCAGGGTTCAGTTCACCGGAGTAAAACCACTATTTTCTTGTAACATACAAATCCATTCATCAATGGTAAAATTTTGTGCACTAGTTGGATAATAATTTATTTCTTTTTTCAAATTATCATCCCCCCTTTACATTATTTTTCTGTCAAAGTAAGTCGAACAAGCTTAGATTTTTATCAAATATTTTTTTAGCTTATTATTTCTTTCTCTTCGAACTGTACTTCCTACTCTTTCTTTTTACACCATCATCAGTTTTCACAACATTGCTTCTATTCTTCTTTTCAATCTGCACCGCTTCAAATTGCTCTTTTGAAATGATTGCTGGATGATTATTTTCAGAAACATAATTCTCTTGATGTTCCCCGGCATTCAATAGCCTCACTACACCAATATATTTTTTCATTGCTAAACATGACATCAATGGTTCGTTTACTCCATTTTTCTTTCCCTGTTGGTGTTTGATATGCTCCCCAATAGAATAAACAGATTGGTTATTTCATCTGTCTACCTATTGGGAAGCATATCACTCTACGTTGATCAGGCATCTCCTTACCTCCTGGCACTTATGTTTTTTTAGACTAATAATATTCAATGCGATTTCTAACTATATGATTAGTCTAAATACAACACAGTTTATGCCCTACATCTATTCTGTCGACTCCCCCATCCAAAATCTATTCTATCAACTCAACCCCGATTTTCAGGGCATCTAAAGCCAATAATAAAAAGGGTCCCACCTGTTTATTAACATAAAATAAACTTAAGTGAAACCCTATAAACCTTGCTCTATCAATGCTTGAACAGCTAGTGTATTTATTCCCTAGACATCCACGCCACCGTCTCCACATGCGCCGTATGCGGGAACATGTCGACCGGTGTCACTTCCATCAAGCGATAACCTCGGTCAGCGAGGTAACGCATATCGCGCGCCTGCGTCGCGACGTTACACGAGACATATACGATTCGCTTCGGTCCCATCTCGACCATCGTCTCGAGGAACGATTCGGCACAGCCTTTACGTGGTGGGTCGACAACGATGACGTCCGGATTCACGCCATCTTTCTTCCACTCTGGAAGCACATCTTCCGCTGCACCACATGCGTACGTCACATTGTCGATCTCATTGACGAGCGCATTCTGTTTCGCATCCTCGATTGCTTCTGGTACGACTTCAACACCATACACGTGTGCCGCTTTCCGAGCGAGGAAGAGACTGATCGTCCCGATACCGCAATAGGCATCGACGACTTGTTCCGTACCTGACAGTTGTGCGTACTCAAGCGCCTTCCCGTACAACTTCTCCGTTTGGACCGGATTGACTTGGAAGAACGAGTGCGGAGAGATCGTGAACGTGAGTCCTGCGATTTTATCCTCAATCGTTTCATGGCCGTAGAGCAACTTGTTCGTCGCTCCGAGGATGACGTTCGTCTTGTCCGGGTTGACGTTTTGCATGATCGACGTCACGTCTGGAAGACGCTCGACGATATCGGCGACGATCTCATTCACGCCTTTTAGTTTCGTCGTCTTCGTGATGAGGACGATCATGAGTTCACCCGAATGGTACCCGTAACGGGCCATGACGTGACGGATGACCCCACGTCCTGTCTTCTCGTCATACGCCGGTACGCCACGTGCATCCAACACATCACGGACGACTTGGATCGCCTGATCATTGCGCTCATCTTGAATCAAACATTCGCTCATCTCAACGATGTCATGGGAACGAGGGCGATAGAAGCCTGAAACGAGACGGTCTCCTTCTTGTTTGAACGGGACTTGTGCCTTGTTGCGGTAGCGCCAAGGTTCTGGCATCCCGATCGTGTCATGGACCGGCACGTCGAACTGCCCGAGACGCTTGAGCGCATCGACGACACGTTCTCGTTTCTGGCGAAGTTGTCCTTCATAACTGAAGTGTTGCAGCTGACAGCCGCCACACTGATAAAAAATCGGGCACGGTGGCTCGACGCGGTCGGCGCTCGCTTCTTTCACGTTCAACAATCGGGCGAACCCATACTGCTTGTTCGTCTTCGTCACGACGATTTCGACCGTCTCACCCGGTAACGCGTTCGGCACGAACAACGTATAGCCGTCGACACGTGCCACACCCGCCCCTTCATGGGTCAGGTCGTGGACGTGGACATCGAGACGATCATTCTTTTTCACTGGTAGCATACGAATGCTCCTTCCATTGCAAATAGGAATGACAGATGTCGTCATTCCTATCTTTTCACTCTGCTTTATCGAGCGAAACATTGAACAATTGCTTGATCATCTGTTCGCGTTCATATTGTGCATTCAAATCTTCCATCTCGCGGATTCGGGCGTTCGGCGCGAGCACCGTCAAGTGACGGAATAAGTTCCGCATCTCACCTGTACACTCCCCGCCATACTCGCCGTCGATGTTGAGACTCATCGGCTCGGTCGTCTTCATCCGGACGCGGCTCGTCTTCACGTGCTCGACGAGTGAGCTGGATAAATGCTCACCCCGCAGGAGTAGGCGGACGACATGGATGAATTCGAACAAGTTACATTTCCGCAAAATGAACAGATCGAACAACCCGTCATTCAACGACGCGTGTGGTGAGATTTTTTCAAATCCACCGACCGAGTTCGAGTTCGATGTGAGGAAGACCATGACCTCGCCTTGGAACGTTCCTTCATCGTGCTCAAGTTCGATATACGTCGGTTTGATGAGTGGCAGTTTCTCCATTCCTTTCACGTAATACGCGAGCTGTCCGAGTGCCGTCTTCAACTTCGATGGCACTTCATACGAGAGCTCGGTCATGATACCACCGCCGGCGATATTGATGAAATAGTGGATGTCACCTTTCTCGCCTTCGATCTCCCCGAGGTCGACCGGCATCTCGAACCCATCACAGATGACGTCGAGTGCGCCGACGACGCTCAGTGGAATCCGCATCGCCCGGGCGAAGTCGTTCGTCGTTCCGACCGGAATGAGTCCGATTGTCGGACGATTCTCAAGCGGTGCGAGCCCAGAGATGACTTCGTTCAATGTTCCGTCTCCACCTGCGGCGATGATGAGGTCGAACTCGGCCGCTGAGGCCCGTTTTGCTTCGAGCGTGGCATCACCAATCGCTTTCGTCGCATACGTCGACGTCTCATAACCCGCATCCTCGAGGCGGTTCAAAATGTACGGGAGTTCCCGTTTGATCACTTCTTTACCAGATGTCGGGTTATAAATGACCCGCGCACGTTTCCGTTGCATATTGATTCTCTCCCCTATGCTCAACTCGAGCGAAAAGCGAGACACAAGTGTCTCGCCGCCTGCTTAGCGTTTCGCGATCTCTTCGTGGAACAAGCCATCGAGAAGTGCCGGGTTCGCCATCCCTTTCGTCTGTTTCATGATTTGGCCGATGATGAAGCCTTTCGCACGGTCTTTCCCGTTCTTGAAGTCTTCGATCATTTGCGGATGCGCCTCGAACAATTCGAGGATGTAGCCACGGAGCAAGTTCTCGTCCGAGATTTGGGCGAGTCCGTTCGCTTCCACATATGCTTTCGGCTCAGCACCTTCTTCCATCATCGCCGTGAAGACACGCTTCGCGATTTTCGATGAAATCGTCCCTTCTGCAATCAAGCGGATGAGCTCGGCGAGTGATTCCGGTGTCAACTTCATCGTCTCAACCGTTTCGTTCGTCTTGTTCAAGTGACCGAGCACTTCACCCATGAGCCAGTTCGCTGCCGCTTTCGGCTCCGCACCGGCCGCTGTCGTCGCCTCGAAGAAGTCCGAGAACTCACGCGTCGCCGTGAGGGCTTTCGCGTCGTATGCCGAGAGACCGTATTGGCTCATGTAGCGTTCACGACGTGCTGCCGGCATCTCTGGAATCGTCGCGCGGATGCGCTCTTTCCATGCCTCATCGATTTCGAGACGGACGAGGTCCGGTTCTGGGAAGTAACGGTAGTCCGCTGCCCCTTCTTTGACACGCATGAGAATCGTCTTTTTCGCCGCTTCGTCGTAACGGAGCGTCTCTTGACGCATGACGCCACCTGAAAGAAGCAATTTGCGATGACGCGTCTCTTCATAGTCGAGTGCCTTCAAGACGTTTGAGAACGAGTTCAAGTTCTTGAGCTCCGTCTTCGTACCGAACTTCTCCTGCCCGAATGGACGGACCGAGATGTTACAGTCACAGCGAAGTGACCCCTCTTCCATCTTGACGTCCGAGACGCCAGCGAACGAGAGGACTTCTTTCAAGCGTTCGAGATACGCGACCGCGTCTTTCGGTGAGCGCATGTCCGCTTCACTGACGATCTCGATGAGTGGTGAACCGGTCCGGTTGAAGTCGACGACCGAGTGTTTCTCGCCCGTGTGGTTCATCTTCCCGGCATCTTCTTCTAAGTGCACGCGCTCGATGCGGAATCGTTTCATCTCTCCGTCGACTTCGACGTCGACGTGACCGTTTGAACCGATCGGCTTGTCAAACTGCGAGATTTGATACGCTTTCGGCGTGTCTGGGTAGAAGTAGTTCTTCCGGTCGAACTTCGTATCTGTCGCAATCTCACAGTTGAGTGCCATTGCCGCTTTGATGGCGAGGTTGACCGCTTCTTCGTTCAATTTAGGCAAGACGCCCGGGTGTCCGAGGCAAATCGGACACGTCTGTGTATTCGTTTCGGCACCGTAAGTGCGTGAGCAGCCACACCAAATCTTCGACTTCGTGCTCAGCTCGGCGTGCACCTCGATCCCGATGATCGTTTCAAAGTTCATCGTACGTCCTCCTTAGAGCTGTGGCATCTTGAAACCGCCGTTTGCTTGTTCAAAAGCATGGGCCACGCGGTAAAGTGTTGATTCATCAAAGTAGTTCCCGATAATTTGAAGACCGACCGGGAGACCTTCTGAAAGACCTGCCGGAACTGAGATAGCCGGGATACCGACCAAGTTGACCGGAATCGTCATGATATCGTTCGCATACATCGTGAGCGGATCGTCGAGCTGTTCGCCGAGTTTGAACGCTGTCGTCGGAGCAGTTGGTCCAACGATGGCATCATACTCTTCGAACACTTTCGCGAAGTCCTGCTTCATGAGGGTACGGACTTGTTGGGCTTTCTTGTAGAACGCATCGTAGTAACCAGAGCTGAGGGCATATGTCCCGAGCATGATCCGGCGCTTGACCTCGTCCCCGAACCCTTGTTCACGCGAATACGTGAACACTTCGTCGAGCGTGTCCGCTTCGGCGCGACGTCCGTAACGGATACCGTCGAAACGAGCCAAGTTCGAAGAGGCTTCTGACGACGCGAGCAAGTAGTACGCCGAGAGGGCATACTTCACAGACGGAATCGAAACCGTCTCGATCGTCGCACCGAGAGACTTGAGCGTCTCAATCGCTTTTTCAATCTGTTCACGGACGCCAGGCGCGACACCTTCTGCCATGAATTCTTCTGGAAGTGCGAACTTCATGCCCGTCAAATCCTGGTTGAGCGCTGCCGTATAGTCCGGCACTTCGACTTCAGCCGACGTCGAGTCCATGTCGCAATGACCCGCAATCGTATTCAATAAGTAAGCATTGTCTTCAACGGTACGCGTGAGCGGGCCGATTTGGTCGAGTGACGACGCGAAGGCGACGAGACCGAAACGTGAGACGAGACCGTATGTCGGCTTCATCCCGACGACACCACAATATGCGGCTGGTTGACGAATTGACCCACCCGTATCCGAACCGAGGCTGAAGAGGACTTGCCCAGCTGCGACCGATGCCGCTGAACCGCCTGAAGAACCTCCTGGTACACGAGTCGGGTCCCATGGGTTGCGGACCGGCTTGAACGCCGAGTTCTCGTTTGATGAACCCATCGCGAACTCGTCCATGTTCAACTTTCCGATCGTGACGGCACCAGCGTCATGAAGACGCTCGACGACCGTCGCATCGTGTGCCGGGACGAAGTTCTCGAGGAATGTCGAAGCACATGTCGTCCGCATCCCTTTTGTGACGATGTTGTCTTTCACACCGATCGGCATCCCAAAGAGCGGGTTGTCTGATGTTTTCGCAAGCTCATCCATGCGCTTCGCTTGCTCGAACGCATCCTCATTGAGCGTCAAAAACGCACCGATTTGATCATCCGTCGCTTCGATGCGATCGAACGATTCTTTGACGAGGTCCGTGACCGTGACTTCGCCTTCTTTTAATAACGTATGCAGTTTCGCTACACCGTGGTCAAATAAACTCATGAAAGGCCTCCTTACTCAAAGACCGCAGGGACACGGACTTGACCGTTCTCCCAGTCAGGTGCCATCCGTTCGACTTCCTCACGTGGAAGCGATGGACGGACCTCGTCTTTGCGTAGTACGTTTTTCAAATCTAGGGCATGGGTCGTCGGTTCGACACCCGTTGTATCCAGCTCATCGAGTTGCTCGGCGAACTCGAGAATTTTTGTCAATTGCTCCGTGAAGTGCGTCACTTCTTCATCTGTGATCGCAAGTCGGGCAAGTCCGGCGACGTGCCGAACTTCAGCTTCTGTAATACGAGCCAAAATTCCCACCTCCAACAGTTTTCAATACATCGTTCATTATCATACCACTTTTTCATAAGACAAAAAAGGAAATCTATCTTGTGAGAAAATGTCTCCTTTTTAAGAAACTAGGGAAATCTCCCCTGAATATTGACCCGCTTTCGAAATCAGCTATACGGTTGATGTGCGATTCTGATTATGCTAAAGATAGAAAAGTTTCGTAAGGAGGAATCGTATGTCGATTCGGAATAAACTCATCACTGCGTTTAGCATCATGTTTGTGCTGCTTCTTGGTGTAAGCGGTTACTCTTGGTATGCCTTGAACGCATCAAAAACAGCCCAGGAGGACATGATCGTCTCTTGGGTACCAGGAATTGACCAAATCCATCAAGTGGATAAGCAATTGCTTGAAATTCGCCGTCATTTGATTCGTCACGCACTCGTCGAGGACGCGGTGACGAAACAAAATATCGAGCGAGACATTCAAGCATCCGTCGCCATCTTAGAACAACGGATGGACGGTTATGAAGCCACGATAATCATGGAAGAAGATCAACAGCTCTTCGATCAGGCAAGCTCGAATTGGACTGACTATCAAGGCGTGATGAGTGAACTCATCCGTATTTCTAACGAAGAAGGAAGTGCTGCCGCAGAAACATATATTCGCGATACAGCGGATGCAAGCGCTGACACGCTCTCGAACTCTCTCGGTCTACTCGTCAACTTGAACCGGGAAGAAATTCAGACGGACACAGCGGCGGCGGCTAAGTCGTTTGAACAAGTACAACTCACACTATTCATCGTCCTCGGGGTCGCGGCTGTCATGACGATCCTCATGATGCTCTTCATCTTCCGCTCCATCTTTGAACCACTCAAAGAGTTCAAGACGAAGATGCGTGAGCTCGCCACGAGCGAAGGCGATTTGACGACGTCAATCCCTGTGAAGCGCCGCGACGAGTTCGCCGGACTCGCACGCGACTTTAACCAGTTCATCGCCAACTTGCGTCAGTTGATTCTTCAAGTGAACGACGTGACGACTGGCGTGACGAAACAATCAACCCATATGTACGAAGAATTGAAAGAACTTGACACGTACATGACGACGACCGCTGCGACGACAGAGGATTTGACCGCCGGTATGCAACAGACGGCGGCGAGCGCTCAAGAGATGAACGCCTCCGCGTCGGATATGGAGCGCACGATTCAACATATCGTGACCATGGCCGATGAACGGAAAGACGAAGCGAGACAAATCGATGAACGCGCCCTCTCCCTCAAGTCACATGCGGTGGAAGCGAAAGAAAATGCCATCAGCGTCCTTCAGTCGACACGCACGAACTTGGAGAAAGCGATGCAAGATGCGAAAGCCGTCCGTGAAATCGCGACGCTCACGAACGACATCCTCGACATCGCCGCACAGACGAACCTCTTGTCGCTCAATGCCTCGATCGAAGCGGCACGTGCCGGAGAGGCCGGACGCGGATTCGCCGTCGTCGCCGACGAGATTCGAAAACTCGCCGAGACGAGCCGGGCGACCGTCGAACGAATTCAAGTCATCTCGACGACCGTCCTTCATTCGGTCGATCATTTGAATGAAAGCTCAGGACAGATGCTCCACTTCCTCGACACGAACGTCTTGAAAGATTATGACCAACTTGAAGAGGCAGCCGGACAATATAGCGAGGACGCAGGTCGCTTTGAAACGACTGCGACCGAGTTTGCCGCCGCTGCCGGGGAGCTCGAACAATTGACGTCGAACATGATCGGTGTCATCCAGGACGTTGCGACGACCGTCAACAACGGAGCGCTCGGTACGCAAGAAATCGCTGAAAAAGTGACGATGTCCGTCGAACGTTTCGCCGAGTTGAACCATGCGACGGAACAGTCGCAACAAAAGATGGAAGAACTCGATTCACTGATTCGCCAATTCAAGGTATGACAAAAACCCGCCGACACGTGCTGTCCGGCGGGTTTTCTCATCAAGCGGCAGAGGACTGCCCTTCTTTTTTCCGTTCGAGTTCGAATCGTTTCGTCTCCGCGACGACCACACCGGAGAGGAACAAGAGTCCAATCAAGTTCGGGATGGCCATGAGACCGTTGAACACATCCGAAATCGACCAAATCAAATTCAAGTTCGTCGTCATCGCACCGAGCCCCGCGACTAAAATATAGAGGACACGATACGGGACGATCACTTTTTCACCGAGTAAATAGTACGCTGAACGTTCGCCGTAATAACACCAGCCGAGGACGGTCGAATAGGCGAAGAAGACGAGCGAGATCGTCACGATGATTTCACCAATCGGCCCTAAGAAGTAAGCGAACGAGGCTTGCGTCAAGGCAATCCCTTCAAGCCCTTCCGTATATTGACCGCCCATGACGATCGTGAGTCCCGTGATGGAACAGACGATGAGCGTGTCGATCAACACTTGTGTCATCGAGACGAGTGCTTGACGTCCCGGGAAATCGGTCTTCGCTGCCGCAGCCGCAATCGGTGCAGATCCAAGTCCTGCCTCGTTAGAGAACACACCGCGCGCGACCCCGTAGCGAATCGCGGCACCTAACGCGCCCCCACCGATGGCTTCGGCACTGAAGGTGCTCGAGAACATCGTCGACAAGGCACCTGGTACCAATTCGAGGTTCATGATGAGAATCACGAGCCCGCTTCCGACATATGCAAAAATCATGAACGGGACGAAGATTCCGACGACTTTTCCGATTGATTTGACACCACCTAAAATGACGAATGCCGTGACCGCCATCATGACGATCCCTGTCACAACCATTGGGACGTTGAACGAGTTGTTCAAGGCGAGACTGATCGAGTTCGTTTGGACCCCGTTCCCAATCCCAAAGGCTGCGACCGATGCAAAGACGGCGAACAAGACGCCGAGCCATTTTTTCTTCAAGCCGTGTTCTAAGTAGTACATCGGACCCCCGGCAATCTCACCGCGTTCATCGACGACACGATATTTGACGGCAAGGATGGCCTCGGCGTATTTCGTCGCCATCCCGACAAAACCGGATAACCACATCCAAACGACAGCTCCCGGTCCCCCGAGAACGATTGCCGTCGCGACACCGACCATGTTTCCCGTACCGACCGTGGCCGCCAATGCCGTCATGAGTGCTTGGAAATGCGAGATGTCCCCGCGTTGCTTTTTCTTCGGCTGTTCTGCTTTCGGAATAAACGCCTCTTTCAGACCGACCCCAAGTCGCGTCACTTGGATAAATCCGAGACGGACGGTCAGGAAAATCCCTGTCCCGACAAGTAATATGAGTAAATGTGGCCCCCAGACGAGATTCGATAAACTCGTCAGCCAACTTTCAATTTGATTCACCGTGTTGCTCTCCTCCTACGTTCTTGATTTGAGCGCTCTCCCTATATTTTTCAGAACATTCACAATCGAGTCAAGGTAGCTCATATGAAGAAAGCGCTTTCAAAACGTTATATAATTGTAATATTTTCCTCGAACCCTTATTCTTAAAAGTTTCTTAAAATTTATTTCGAAATATGATTGTAATATATATTCAACTGCATGAGCCCGGATTTCATGATCAATACGAACCGTTAATCGATAGACTACATCTCAATCAGAAATGGAGTGGTTGCAACTGTATAAAGCACGCTCGAAGCGGTTTGATAGCAGCGACCAATTACGGGCAGGCGAGACTCTTAAGAGAACAAAAAAGACTGTAGACCCATGCGTTGTCTACAGTCTGAAACCGTTCATGACCTTTCCTTCAGTTTCTCGTGTTACGAACGAATGGCAGCCACGACTTCTTCGACGTGACCTTTCACTTTGACGTTGCGCCACTCTTGTTCGATATAGCCGTCCTCGTTGATTAAGAAAGTCGAACGGACGATGCCGTAATATTCTTTCCCGTAATTTTTCTTCAACTGCCAGACGCCGTAAAGCTCGGACACTTCATGTTCCTCGTCCACGAGTAAATCAAATGGGAGGTCATTCTTGGCTATAAAGTTTTGATGTTTCTTTTGACTGTCGGCCGATACCCCAAGGACGACCGCGCCTTCCATCTTCGGCAACGCATCGCGGAAATCGCATGCCTCGGTCGTGCAACCAGGTGTCGAATCTCGAGGATAGAAGTATAAGACGACTTTCTTGCCGAGATAGTCCTTTAATGAAACCATCTCTCCGTTTTGGTTCGGTAATGAAAATGTTGGTGCGAGCATCTGCTGTTCCTCCTTAGCCAAACGATGGGTCGACAAGTTGTTCGTCATAGCCATCGATCGCTTCTTCTAATTTTGTCTTTAACGGGTCAAGCACTTCGATATACTCGACTGGATCTTCCGTTGCAGCCGCTTTTCGGAGCGTCTCCTCGTTATCGGTGTACCACGTCTCATACGCTTTGAAATAGTCGGTCATGATGGTTTGGTTCTCCTCGACCGTCAACGTTTCCGCCATGAGCAGGAAGACGTTATTGTCTGCCTCGAGCGCCATATAGTCCGTCTGTGCGTTGACTTGGTCATAGATCGGACCAGCCTCATCTTCCGGAATCTCAGCGAGACGGGCGTTCGCTTCGGCATTCACTCCGTACTCGTTCGCCTGGACACCGATGAGTAACTCTCCGACCTCGGCAATCACGTCTTTTGGTAAAGCGACCGGTGTGATGACGAGTGACCACTCATCCCCTTCCTTCACAGCGATTTTACTGAGTCGGTTCGGGAGCGGGTTCCCTTCTTCATCGATCATCTCATGGACAAGGAACGCCACGTCTTCCTCTTCGTTGACCCAGCTCTTATAAATCTCACCAGGAGACAATTGACGGGTGACGGCACCAGTCGCCGGAATCTCGGTCAACCGGCCAGCATAATCAATTGATGCGAGTGCCTCGGCGTCTCCAGACTCGAGTGCCGTCTGATAGTCTGCGTACACGTCCGTGACAGCGTCCGGCAATGCGCGGTCTGTCTCTTCTACCACCGTCTCTTCCTCGTTTCCACATGCCCCGAGCATGAAGACGAGGAGTAGCGGAATGAACCATTTTTTCATGTTGTTCGTCCTTTCTAAAGCCGTGTTCTCCCCCATCCTATCACGTCTCGATTTCTTGCTCCAATGCCATGTGTTTCTGGAAAATTGTTTCACTAGGATTTCTACGATAATTTCGATACAATACAGACGTAAGCGCTTTAACGCTCAACATCACTTTAAGGGGGAACGAGAATGATTCCATACAAACATGAACCATTCACAGACTTTACACAAAAAGAGAATGCCGAAGCAATCCAAGCGGCAATCGAGAAAGTGAACGGTGAGCTCGGGAAAGACTATCCGCTCGTAATTGGTGGGGAAAAGGTTACGACGGAAGGTAAAATCACGTCTTACAACCCGGCTAACAAAGAAGAAGTGATCGGTCGCGTGTCAAAAGCGAACCAAGAGCTCGCAGAACGTGCGATGCAAGAAGCACTCACAGCATTTGACTCATGGCGCCATGTCGACCCGGCTGTCCGCGCTGACGTCTTGTTCAAAGCAGCGAACATCGTCCGCAAACGTAAGCACGAGTTCTCGGCTTACCTCGTCAAAGAAGCGGGTAAACCGTGGAACGAGGCAGATGCGGATACAGCGGAAGCAATCGACTTCATGGAATATTATGCACGTCAAATGCTCGAACTCAAACCAGGCAAGAAAGTGGAGAGCCGCCCAGGCGAATACAACCGGTATGACTACATCCCACTCGGGGTCGGGATCGTCATCAGCCCATGGAACTTCCCATTCGCAATCATGGCCGGTACAGCAGTTGCGGCCATCGTCGCCGGTAACACGATTCTCTTGAAACCAGCTTCGACGACGCCAATCGTCGCTGCGAAATTCGTCGAAGTGATGGAAGAGGCAGGTCTTCCAAAAGGCGTGCTCAACTTCATCCCGGGACCGGGTGCAGAAGTCGGGGACTATCTCGTCGATCATCCGAAAACACGCTTCATCAGCTTCACAGGATCGCGTGATGTGGGACTCCGCATTAACGAACGTGCGTCTAAATTGAACGAAGGTCAAATTTGGCTCAAGCGCGTGATCGCGGAGATGGGTGGAAAAGATACGATCGTCGTCGACGAATCAGCCGACCTCGAGCTCGCTGCACAATCGATCGTGAAATCGGCATTCGGTTTCTCTGGTCAGAAATGTTCGGCTTGTTCACGTGCCGTCATCGTCGACAGCGTGTATGATACGGTACTTGACCGTGTCGTCGAACTCACGAACGAACTCTCTGTCGGAAACACAGAGAAGAACGAACACTTCATGGGACCAGTCATCGATGCATCGGCCTTCAAGAAGATCACATCGTACTTCGATGTCGCAAAAGAAGAAGGACGCATCGTCGCAGGTGGGAAAGCAGACGATTCAACAGGCTACTTCATCGAGCCGACTGTCGTCGCAGACGTCGACCCGAAAGCACGCCTCATGCAAGAAGAGATTTTCGGACCAATCGTCGCCTTCACGAAAGCGAAAGACTTCAAAGAAGCAATCGATATCGCGAACAACACAGAATACGGCTTGACAGGGGCGGTCCTCACACGTGACCGTATGAATCAAGAATACGCTCGCCAAAACTTCCACGTTGGGAACCTTTACTTCAACCGTGGTTGCACAGGCGCAATCGTCGGCTATCAGCCGTTCGGTGGATTCAACATGTCAGGTACGGATTCAAAAGCAGGTGGCCCGGATTACATCCAACTCCACATGCAAGCGAAAACAACATCTGAAACGTACTAATCAAAAAGGAGATGCTCCCCGAGGGGACGTCTCCTTTTTAGTGCGCTTTAAATGTCTGATCGAACATGGTGACGATTCGAGCCGTAAGCGGGATGTCCTCTCCTTTCAGTCCTTGGTTGTACCCCGTTCCGTCCCAACGTTCGTGATGATACAGTGTGATGGGATAGGCCATTTGAATGAAGTAATTCTGAGGGAACTGTGTTTGTAAATCCTTCAACATTTCGCCGTCGACACGCACATGGTCGCGCATGAACACCCATTCCTGGTCGGACAGATCCATTTGAAAAACCGGGTGGTCGCCACCCGGTTTTGATTAGACTTGCTTTAACAGATTGGCCATCTCGATGGCAGAAGTCGCCGCTTCCCACCCTTTGTTGCCTGCTTTTGTTCCTGCACGCTCAATCGCCTGTTCAATCGTCTCCGTCGTCAACACGCCGAAGATGACCGGGACTTCGGATTGATAGCTCGCCTGGGCGATCCCTTTTGCCGCTTCGTTACAGACGTAATCAAAATGCGGGGTCGCACCACGAATGACGGCTCCGAGCGTGATGACCGCGTCGTATTGTTTGCTCATCGCCATTTTTTTCGCGACGAGCGGAAGTTCAAATGCTCCTGGGACGAAAGCGAGCGACACATCCTCTTCCTTCACTCCATGACGTTTCAAGGCATCCTTCGCCCCGTCAAGCAGACGCATCGTGATCAAGTCGTTGAACCGTCCGACGACGATTCCAATCTTTAAGCCTTCTCCAACTAAGTTTCCTTCAAATGTATAGGTCATGTCCATGTTCCTCCAATATGATTCATTTTGAGTTGTTTCATCAGGCGATACGATTCGTTCGCTTCATGCGCACCGACATGAATCGAAACGCGTTCGACGACTGTGATGTCACACGATTCCAAGGCATCGACTTTATCGGGGTTGTTCGTCATGAGCCGGACACGGGTGACGCCAAGATCACGAAGCATCGCCGCGCTCACCCGATAGTCCCGAAGGTCCGGATGAAACCCTAGTGCCACGTTCGCCTCGACCGTATCCAATCCATTCTCTTGAAGGGCGTACGCCTTCAGTTTGTTCAACAGTCCGATGCCTCGCCCTTCTTGACGCATATAGAGCACGATGCCCGATTCCTGCTCGATTCGTGCCATCGCCGTGTCCAGTTGCGGACCGCAATCACATCGGAACGAACCGAAGACGTCACCGGTCAGACATTCGGAGTGAATGCGAACGAGCGGGACCTCCTCAAGCGTCTCCGTCACGAGCGCCACATGCTCTTCACGGTCCATTCGATTCTCATACCCTATCATGCGAAACGTTCCTTTTGAGGAAGGTAGGGACACGTCCGCAACACGTGTGACGAGGTTCTCCTCCATATATCGGACTAACGCTTCGATAGTGATGAACGCCAACCCGTGGCGTTCAGCGACTTGTACCAAATCAGGTACGCGTGCCATCTCCCCGTCCTCTCGAATGATTTCACAGATGACCGCGACCGGCTCACTTCCTGCGAGTCGCGCCAGGTCGACAGACGCTTCGGTATGACCTCGGCGAACGGAGACGCCTCCCTTTTTCGCAATGAGCGGGAACAGATGTCCCGGACGTTGAAAATCGGATGGACGGGACGATGGGTTCGCTAACTCACGAACGGTATGAGACCGTTCACTCGCCGAGATGCCAGTAGTCGAATCGATATGGTCGACACTGACCGTGAAGGCGGTACCGTGTGGGTCTGTACTGTTCGTCACCATCGGCGCGAGATCGAGACGAACCGCCACTTCTTCTGCGATGGCGCTACAGACGAGCCCTTTCCCTTCCGTGATTAAAAAGTTCATCGTTTCCGGTGTCACCTTGTCACCGAGTACGACAAAGTCCCCTTCATTCTCACGGTCCTCGTCATCCACGACGATGATGGGACGCCCTCGTCTCAGTTCCTCAATCGCTCGTTCAATCGAATCAAACATTACCATCCCGCCTTTCCATATCCTTGTTCTGCCAAGGACTCGAGCGTCATCTTCGACTGCCCGACGACCTTTTCCATATATTTTGCCAACAGATCACATTCTAAATTGACTACATCACCCGTCTGTTTCATCCCAAGCACGGTCTCGCTGTATGTGTGTGGAATCAAGGACAAGGTAAACCCACGCTCTGACACGTCAAACACGGTCAAACTCGTCCCATCTACACATATCGAACCTTTCGGGACGATGTAGGAAAGGAGCGCACGATCACATTGGATGTCGATATAGACGGCATTCGCGAGCGGTCGTTTCTTCGTGATGCGCCCGACCCCGTCGACATGTCCGGATACGAAATGTCCACCAAAACGTCCGTTCGCCGGCATCGCCCGTTCGAGATTGACTTGTGTTCCCGGCTTGACCCCATCTAGGCTCGACGCCTTCAACGTTTCTGGCATGACATCGACAGAGAACGTCGCGTCATCGAACGTCGTCACCGTGAGGCAGATCCCATTCACGGCAATGCTGTCCCCGAGCTTCACATCGTCAAGCACTTTCACAGCGGACAAGACGAGTCGTAAAGATGGTCCGTTACGCTTGACCGCTCCGATTTCTTCTACGATTCCCGTGAACATCAGAGCGCCCCCTTTCGAAGGACGACTTTCAGGTCGGGTCCAATCGTTTCGACCTGATGAATCGTAAAACGGGATATCCCTTCGATCGTCCCTTCCTGCTGTGAGCGATAGACGCCATGCTTCCCACCGAACACCCGTGGTGATTGATAGGCGACCCATTCATCCACGTAGCCTCCGTCAAGAAGTGAGGTGACAAGCGTCGGTCCGGCCTCGATCAACACACGCCCAATCCCATTTGCGTATAGCGTCTCAAGAACCGTGCCGAGTGACGTATAATCGAATAATTCGATACCGACGGATTGAGCTCGTTCACGTCGTTCTGCCTCATCTGACGAAGTGAAGAGGAGCACCGGAACGTCTTCGGCGGTACGTGCTAACGTACTAGCGAGCGGTAACCTCAGGTCACGGTCGAGCACGACTCGTTTCGGCTGTCGCGTCACGCGGTCCAATCGAACCGTAAGCGATGGGTCATCCGCGAGTACCGTTCCAATCCCGGTCAAAATCGCATCGACCGTGGCACGAAGTTCATGCACATCACGACGGGCTTCCGAACTCGTCACCCATTGACTCTCCCCCGTCTCTAAGGCAACTTTCCCATCGAGGCTCGTTGCCGTCTTCAAGATGACGTATGGTCGTTTCGTCTCAAGCGACCGCAAAAATGCCGGATTCAAGGCACGCGCCTCTTCCTCAAGCAGACCCACATCGACTTCGACACCGGCCGCTTGCAGGCGCACGATCCCATTGCCTGCGACGAGTGGATTCGGATCTTTCATGGCGACGACGACACGTTTGATGCCCGATTCTACAATCAAATCGGCGCACGGTGGTGTCTTACCGTGATGCGAGCACGGTTCGAGCGTGACATATAAAGTCGCCCCGGATGCAGCCGCACCGGCCATTCGAATCGCATGCACTTCAGCATGTGGTTCGCCCGCCTTAAGGTGGGCACCCATTCCGACGATACGTCCGTCTTTCACGAGAACGGCACCGACGAGTGGATTGACACCGGTCTGTCCATCGGCTGATTTCGCCAATTGAATGGCCTGTTCCATGTACTGTTTCATCGTTCTCCCTCCTTTTTCCGTACAAACAAAAGACCCTAAGGAGCAGTCCTTAGGGTCTTGGTGGGAGGGTTTCGTCAAATTTTGGCAAGCCAAATAAACGTTTTCTATACAGAAAAGCGTACGACGAAGCACAGGTCACGTGGACCTGTTTTTTGTTCCTTCTCCCATCCAGACTATACTGTCGGCTCTAGAGTCTCACTAGATCCACCGTTCGCACACGTGCGCCCGGGTCACGGACTTAGGGCATAGGCCCATCACCGCCGGTTGGGAATTTCACCCGACCCCGAAGGAATATTTGTTTGTACAGGTTTACTGTATCGCAATTGTTTTTATTTCGCAAAACAAAAAACGCTACTCGTGAGAGTAGCGCCTCGATTATGCGAGAAAGAGGACGACGAGAAGCCCGACAATCCAGCAGTAATATGAAAAATACTTCAATTCGCCTTTTGCCATGATGTGCTGGAACCACTTCAATGAAATGGCCGTCAACACGTATGATGCGATAAATGCCAAAAGGAGCGGACCGAACAAGTCACGCGTGTCTGGGTTTGTGAACAACGTCGGACCATCCAAAATCATCGTGCCGAGACTGATTGGAATGAACAGGAAGAACGAGAATCGAAGCGCCGACTCCTGTTTGATTCCGAGGAGCATCGCCATGACGATAGTCGCCCCGGAACGGCTGATCCCAGGAATGAGCGCCACGGCCTGAGCAAGTCCGATCAATACGGCGTCACGTAGCGTAATGCCACCGTCGCCCTTGTTTCCTCGCATATTCCGGATGAACCAGAGGGCGAGTCCCGTAATGATGAGTGTATAGCCGACTGTCGCCACGCCACCGAGCACCTCGGCGATCCAGTCACCAAACAGGACACCGAGCACACCAGCCGGAACGGTCGCGACAAGTAACAGCCCGATGAACTTCACGTCGACCATCGTCTCATCCGACCGGTCTTTCTTAAATAAAAACGTCCACAAACTCATGATAAGACGAACGACGTCTTGACGATAGATTGTTAAAACCGCAAGAAGCGATGCAAAGTTTACGAAAACTTCAAATGACAATCCCGGCAAGTCAATGTTAAATAGTTCTTGGAAGATGACAAGATGTCCGCTCGATGAAATCGGGATGGGCTCTGTGAACCCTTGAATCAATCCAAGTAACGTATAAAATAACCAAACTGTCATAGTGATGATCCTCTTTTCTGTTTTTCACTCAATGCGGCTATTTTAGCAGAATCGGTCTTTCATTGACCAGCCATTAAAATTTTTTTGCCGTAATTTCAATATTTGATTGATTAGTCTGAAAATTAAATTTATTATAGAAGGGTACTCATCTGGAGCGAAGGCGATGACCCCAACTCTCCAGCTGGGTACTTTTTTATAAAAATATTACAAATTTGGGTGATTAAAACTTTATGTTTACATTTCTCTCGAAATTCGATTTAATTTGTAATAGAACTGTTACCATTTTTTGAAATTATCAACTGCGACTTTAGTCCTATCCAATTCCTAGGAATTGTTTAAAATTTTTCAAAATCACGTTAATAAATCCGAAAAACAATCCGATAGTATGATTGTAGGAGCATTTTTTTATCTTTCTCGGTTCAGATTTGAGTCCACGGAAGGAGGAACCATCATTGAATCAAACGCTATCCACTAAATCCCATCACTTGTCTACCGAACAGCAAAGGATGATCCATTGCATTCGTCTTCTCGGGGACTTGTTGAAGGAACGTCCACGCCGTTCTGTCTATCGCCGCTTCGCAATGGAACAGAATTGGCCGTCTCCTGAGTCGATCATTCGTCAGTTCGGGTCATGGGCTGAGGCACTTGCCATCGCAGGCTATGAATGGCATGGAGAGTCAACCGTCGAATTGCCAGACAAAATGCCGAAGTATACACGCGAGGACATCATCGAGACGCTCGCCATTTATTCGCGAGACATGGGCTCGATCATCACCTTGAAGAAGTATCAGCAATGGCGAAAGCTCCATCCGAAGGCACCGAGCCATTATCATATAGTCAAGACGTTCGGTTCGTGGCATGATGCCTGTGCCGAGGCAGGACTTGAGGCGAGTGTGACCTATTCGAAAACAGAACTCTCGAACGCCCTTCGTGAAGCCATTCAGGAAATGGGCTTCTCGCTCTCATTCGAAGCTTACCGTGAATGGGCAAAGCGCAACAACAAACCTTCGACGAAAGCGATCTTGCATCGCTATGGCTCCTGGTCAGCCGCCGTTCATGCGGTTGAATCTGAACTTTATAATACGAACTCATAATCATTTCATACGAAAGGAGGATCCACCATTTTGGGGATCCTCCTTTCATCTGACCTCTGTCGACAGATCATGATAGTGGGCGACACGATCTCGCCCGTTAAATTTCGCCCCGACATACATGGCCCGGTCCGCATGTCGCAAGACTGTATCGAGGTCTTCATATTCATAAATCGTTTCAATCCCGATACTCGCCGTCACCGTGATGCGCGTGCCTTCTGTCCCAAAATCATGGCGCTTCAAGGCGTTTCGTATCTTTTCACCGACCAGATTGGCGGCCGCCTCATCCATTCTCGGGAAGACGAACACGAACTCTTCGCCTCCGTAGCGCGTCACCAAGTCCGTCGCTCGAACATTGCGAGTAAAGAGTTGACCTGCTTCAATCAACACCTCGTCCCCGAATGCATGCCCGTATGTGTCATTGATCGATTTGAAGTGGTCCAAATCGATTAATAAAACAGAGAGCGGATAGGACGCCACATCGTTCAAACGTTCTTTCGTCCAACGGCGTAGCGCTCGCTGATTATGCAATCCCGTCAACGGATCCGTCAAGCTCTCATGTTGCAAACGTTTGCGTTCATCGATGCGTTCGATTGACCAAGATAACGTCTTGAGGAGACGGTTCACTTCAACCGCAATCGGAGTTTCGTATGCCCCGTTTGCCGTCGTCGATACCATGCAGCTGACCGCCGTCTCCGCTCCCCAAACGGGTTGGATGACGAGCGCCGAATGGTGTAGTTCTTGTTGCTGTTGCTGCAATTCGGGATGCCATTCATGGAGCGAGTCATAGACGAAACACGGTTCGTCCTCATCATGATACCGTTCAATCGTGAAGGCATCCGGCACACTCGGGATGACGCGACCGGTCATATCATAAAACGTCCGCTCCCCTTTTCGATTGACCTGCAACCATCCACGTTCCACTTCGACGATATCACGTAGACCGTTCCAAAACTTCTCAATCAACAATTGCTCGCTGTCCACGCGGTACAGCTGTTCTTTCAAGCGTTCGACTTGATCGACTCTCGACTTGGTTTCTTCCGTCTCCGTCGCTTTCGACATCGTCATCTTTAGGACAGATAGTACGAAGAACGTGACGATGAGCCCGACATAACCGAAGTTGAGATACGACTCGATGGCAATCATCGAGAACAAAAGCTCGAGTGACACGACGAGCCAATCAAAGCGAATCAATCGCCACATGATTGGGAACGGGATCCGTTCTCCGACCATGAAGTAGGATAAAGCGAAACTCATCATAAGGACAAGGAACAGAGTCCCCAAGAAGGCTACCATCGCCCATCCTTGTTGCATCAAATGAACGGGCTCTCCGATTTGTCCACCGAGTGCGATATAGGCGAGCCCCGGCAACAGAACGAGCAGACATTCAATCACCGTGTTGAGCGGATAGAAATGAAGGAACCGTCGTCGCCCGACGCGACGATTGAAGGCTCGCGCCTGAAACGTGAAGAGGAGCAGTTGTCCCATCAACAGGGCGGGTGCGAGCCCATATAAGAAGAATGTGATAAAGACAAACATCTCATGGAACGTGAAATGAAGATGCCTGCGCTTTAAAGGATTCATGACGAACAAAGCCCCAAGCGTATAGATGAACCAAAACAACGGCCAGTCGAACGCCTTAAGGTTTTGGAAGGTCAAATACGTCACTCCCGTGAAGACGAGTGTCCACGCGAGCCAACTCCGAACTATATACTTCCGAAATCGCATCGTCTTCTCCCCTTTTCTCGTTCATTTTTTTCTAGTATGACCCGTATTGCTACAACATTCCAGCAATAGTTTAAAAGTTGAGACAATGAAATATTGATAGAATTCCCAATTCAATGTTTCGTTATGCTAAATGTCGGCAACGACTTGGATAAAGGGGGCTCGCTATGGACTTTTCTCTATTTCTGATCACGTTTTTGTTCATCTACTCAATCACCATTACACTTCTTTATCTACGGAAACAAAAAAACACGTAACAAAGGGCGGCCCTCACAAAAGGACCGCCCTTACTCATTATTTTGCTTTCAAATATGAAATCCCGATTGACCCAGTTCCCGTATGCGCCCCGAGAAGTGGTGCGAGTGTATCAACTCTGATCGGAATCGTGTCACCAAGTTGTTGTTTCCACTCCTCAGCAAGCTCAGGGACATTTCCGTGGAAAATCGAGACGTCCTGACATTCACCGGACTCGATTGCCGCACGCAACACTTCGAATAAATGAGCCTGCGCCTTCTTATACGTGCGGACCGTTTGATACGGGACAATCAACCCGTCTTCGAATCGGAGTACCGGTTTCAACTGAAGCATGTTCCCGATGAGCGCTTTCGATTTGGAGATGCGACCGCCCTTTTGCATCTGTGTCAAGTTTTGAATCGTCAACTCGATGCGGACGTCCTCCACGCGCTTCTTCATGTAGGCTCCCACGTCTTCAAGCGCATCGCCTCGTTCGACCCGTTCAATCAATTCCGCGAACATGAGTCCCATCGTATAGATGCCTGCCCGTGAATCGAAGGCGAGTAACTTGAACTCCGCAATCTCAGCTCCTTGAACAGACGCCGAATACGTCCCACTCAAATCGGACGATAGATGGATTGCGATGCCCATATCGTACTCTTCTTTCAATTTTTCATAGAGCGTGACGAAATCCCCGATCGCGGGCTGACTCGTCGAGACGCGCTCTCCCGCGTCAATCCACTCGTAAACCGTTTTCGCATCGACTTCGATTCCATCTTTATACGGCTGGTCCCCTTTGACGACATAGAGCGGGACGATGTGGATGTCAGGATGTTGCGCTAATGCATCTGGAAGGACAATCGTGCTGTCCGTGATGTAAGCAATCTTCATAAAGAGTTCTCCCTTAAAAAAATTTATTAGTACCTGGTTATATTATTTTATCACAGGTGGAGCGGTTTCACTATTTTTTCAAAACATCCTATGTGCAGCTCGTCCATTCATTTCTCGAAAAGGGTATACCATACATAACGAGTAAAGGAGGCGTGTGTGGCATGATCAAACTACGGAACGTAAACAAAATCTACAAGACAGGCGACGTGGAAACGGCCGCCTTGAAAGACATCGACCTCACCATCCGGGATGGCGCGTTCGTCGTGATCCTAGGTCCAAGCGGGAGCGGGAAGAGTACACTGCTCAACGTCATCAGCGGACTCGACACGGTCACCTCAGGTAAGATCACGTTCGGCGACACCGTGCTGACCGACCTATCCGTCGATCAGATGACTGCTTTTCGACGCGACCATCTTGGCTTCATTTTCCAACAATACAACCTTCTTCAAAACTTGACCGTCTATGAGAACGTCCAAATCGGATCCGACTTAACGAAAGATCCGCTGCCGATTGATGAATTGCTCGAACAAGTAGGGCTCACAGCGGCACGTGACAAATACCCCTATCAACTATCGGGTGGTGAGCAGCAACGTGTCTCCGTCGCCCGCAGCCTCGCCAAAAATCCCACCATTGTCTTTTGTGACGAACCGACGGGATCGCTTGACGAAGAAAATTCGAAAAAAGTACTCGAACTATTGGAACAATTGAACGAGACGTATCAAAAAACGGTTGTCGTCATCACACACAATAATGGAATCAGTGAGATGGCGGACGATGTCATCAAGATGAACTCCGGTCGAATCGTGGAGGTGACCCATCATGAGACCCGGGTCGCGGCACGTGACATCCATTGGGGATAAGGGGGTGGCGACATGCTGTATAAAAACGTCTGGAAGACATTGAGTCGGAAGTGGATGCAACTCCTCGCCATCGCCATCATCATCGTCATGAGTTCACTCACGTACACGATGATGTTCTATGGCATCAGCGGGATTGAGGTCCCGACCGAAGAGTATCTGGAAGAATCGAACCAAGAAGACTTTGCGATTGACATGCTCAATCGGGTGACGGAAGAAGAGTTACGCGACCCCGCTGTCGCCACGCTCGCGGAGACAGGAGCGTTCACATTGGCTGACATCAAACAAGCCGATGCGGAGGTCTTCAATCATCTGATCGCATCGCGAATCGCCGCCGTCGAACAGGAGATGCCGGATGCCACGATTGAACTCCGTGACTTGAAAGCCATCACCTACACGTTCGATGACACCGAGCATCGGGGAATGATCGTCAAAGAATCAGACACGATCAACCGCTCCTACCTCGAAGCCGGTGAGCGACCGAGCGCGAATGACGAAATCGCTTTGAACAAAAAATATGCAGAAGAGAATGGGATCGACATCGGGGACACAATCGACATCGGCAAACCGTTCACGGTGAGTGGATTTGTCCTCTTTCCGGACTATACGCTCCCACTCTTCGATGATAACTTCTTCAACTTGGACCCTGGTTCACAGACCCTCCTCCTGATGACGGATGAATCGTTCGAAACATTCATCGGGCAAGAGTCTTTCCGACTGTCCGGGGTGACCGATCAAGCGATCAAGACCGACCTCGAGCTCCCGTTCGTCGTCTCGGTCATGGAGACGGAGAACATCACTCGAAGTGGTGCCATCTACGGCGAGATTTCATCCGGCAAGGCGATGGCGCTCGGACTCAGTCTCTTTATCGTCTCGATCGCTGTCATCATCGTCGCCATCCTGATCTCGAATATGCTCGAGGCGGAACGAGGACAAATCGGACTATTGAAGGCGATTGGCTACAGTCGTCGTCAAATCGCCGCGCCTTACTTGGTGCTCATCTTGGTTTTCGCATTCTTTATGCTCATCATCGGTTATTTCCTGGGGCTTTATTTCGCGAACCCGTTGAAAGAACTCTATCTCGACTTCTATCTTTTACCGTCCATCACCATCGCCCAAAGTCCACTCGTGTTCGTGACAGCCGTGTTCGCCCCGCTCCTCTTCTTTGCGCTCGTTGCAGGAGCTGTCATCTATAAAATTATGGGTGAGAGCGCCCTTGTCCTCTTGTCACCACGGGACAACGTCTCATTGAATCGACTCAGTCGACTTGTCAGTCGCCTGTTGAGACGGGCGAGTGGCAAGACGAAGTTCAAATATTTGTATGCCGTCAAGAGCACGGGGAGTTTTCTCATCTTCTTTCTCGGGATCCTCTTCTCGACGATTCTCATCGTTTTCGCCCTCATGATGAACGGGGCCGTCGACCGTATGACCGTCGGCGGATTGAACGAAGCGGTGTATGAATACGAGGCGTATACAGACGGGGCTCCGGCTTTAGAAGAAGGACAAGAACCGTTCCTCACCTATCCGTTCGCCTTTGTCGAAGATAAGCTGATTACCTTGAAGGGACTCGACTTCGACAACACCTTGTTCCCCCTCCGAAACGAAGATGGGGATGCGTTGACAGTTGAACCTGACGGCCTTGTCGTCTCTTCTTCACTCGCCCTGAAGCTCGGGCTCGACGTGGGTCAAGATATCGATGTCGCACTCGACGGGGACACGTTGAGCTATCCTGTCATCGGGATTGCCGATGAATTCTCCGGGGATTTCGCCTACTTACCCCGGACGACGTTAAGTGAACTACTCACGGACGGGGCGACGGATGACCTGTTCAACGGCATCTATGCGACGGAGCGTCCGAGCGAATCCGACTATCTGACCATCCTGTCACGTCAAGGGTTGATCGATCAGTCCGAATCGATCAATCAATATATGAATTTCATGATGAACGTCTTGATTGGCGGGGCGTCCCTCATCGCTTTCAGCATTCTGTTCGTCTTGACGGCACTGACGGTCGAGAAGAACTATTACGTCATCTCCTTGTTGAAGGTGATGGGATATGAGAAACGGGAAGTCCGCTCCATGATTTTGAACAGCTACTTCATCTATGCGCTAATCTCTGCCCTCTTGAGCATCCCCATCGCCCTGTTGACGCTTCGGGTCATCATCGTCGTCTTTGCAGAAGATTATGGACTCGTGCTCCCACTTGAATTCGAATGGGTCTATATCGTCTATACGCTTGGCGCTGTCGTTCTCCTCTTCTTTATGAGTACGTTCATCAGTCGCCGGAAAATCGATCAAATCCCGCTTCAGGAAGTATTGAAGACATATCAAGAATAATTCATGCCAAAATAGGGCATAATAAGAGATAGACCAGGTCTCTCCTGAGGAGAGACCTGACTTTTGCAGAAAAGGATGATATACATGAATCGTACACAAGTTATGCTCGCCATTCCCGGAAACTGGTCTTCCGCAGAAGGCGTCAGCGAACAAATCAGTTTACATAGTGAAGGCTACACGATGGCCGGTCTGTTGTTGCTCGAAGATGAGACAGGCAAGGCGTTCACCGTAGAAGTCGTCGAACGTGACCCCGCCCTCGCCGAGGCGATGATTCACGCGAGTTCTGGCGGATTCACCCCGAAAGTGGCGAAAGGAATCGCTCGTCACACGCATGTCGTCTACTTGATTGTCGACGTCAACGATTTGACAGACGTCGCCGCGGCGCGTCGTGCTGCAAACGCCGTCTTAAACGCAGGTGGACTCGGGGTCATGGTCGAGTCAGCTGGTGTCGCTTACTCGAAAGACGAGTGGCAAGAATCAAAAGAAGAAGACCTCGCACTCGACTACTCGCTTCTCACGGCTATCACAGAAGAAGAGAACGCCTATATGTCATGGGGAATGAAAGCGTTCGGTCATGCAGACGTGGCTGTGCCGATGACACTCGACATTGAAGATGCCATCCACGTGATCCATTCGTTCAACTTCCACCTCATCTCCGGTGGCGCGATGTTCGGCGACGGCGACCATTTCGCCTTCGAAGACGGGCGTGCCTTCACGGTCGAGATGGGAGAAGACGAGCGGACGACCATCGACAACTTATTGCATAACCCGTTCGGTTTGATTTACCTCGTCCCACAAGCAGCAGAATAAGAAAGAGGCTGGACATAACCCAGTAGATTCATAAGAAAGAGGCCTCCGTGAGCGACTTGTTCGCTCACGGAGGCCTCTTGTCATTTTTATGGGTTCGCGCACGCATTTCGGACTAAAAAGAGGGGTCCTGCCACCAAAAATCGGTAACCGGTCCCCTGTTTTTATCACAAATCTTTAAAATCGGCTAGTTATGTTCCAGCCTCCTGTTCACGCTCGTCTCATTTCTTGCATGCGTTCGAGTTGATGCGTCAGTTCGCCGATTGGCACGAATCGTGCCCGACGGAGCATTTCTTTCCCGTTGATGAAAAAGAGGACGACCGGAACGGTGAAGATGGAGAAGGCGCCTGCGACTTCCGGCACCTCGTCCGAATCCACCGCGACCGCCTCGATTTCCGGAAACTGATGGAGCATCTCTTCGATTTGAGGTTTCAGCGCATGACAGACACTGCATCCCGGATGTGACACGTAGACGAGCAGCTGTTCCGTGCTCGCAATCCGTTCATTCAATCCAGTCAAGGTTGTCATTGCTTCCATCTTACATTCCTCCTACTTGA
Source organism: Exiguobacterium sp. s181 (assembly GCF_018617125.1). GTDB lineage: Bacteria > Bacillota > Bacilli > Exiguobacteriales > Exiguobacteriaceae > Exiguobacterium > Exiguobacterium profundum. Next base: position 519,335 of record NZ_JACSJM010000001.1, on the reverse strand, counting down.
TTAAGCGTCGAGCCACAAGACACCGACCGTCTCGAATCCGGCATGTACCGCAATCGAAGGACAGAATCGAGTCCGTACGACTTCGAGACCTGGTAGTTTCGACTCGATGAGTGCGACGAGGTCATCTTGCATATTCGGTGCGAGAGCCGTCTGAACGAACACCCGATTGTCCTTCACACCGTTTTCCGCATGACGACGTTCGAGTTCACCGACCATCTCCGCATAAGCCTTCTTCAATGAACGGGCCTTTTTGAACGGGATGACTTTCCCCGTCTCATCGAGGGTGATGATCGGCTTGATGTTCAAGATGTTCGCAAGGAACATCTCACCGGAAGAAACGCGACCGCCTCGGCGCATCGTCTCCATGTTTCCGATGATCATGAAGAAGTTCTTCTTATCGCGCCATGCTTCGAGAAGGGCGACGATTTCCTCCACTGACTTGCCTTCGGCTTCAGCGGCCTTCCCGATTCGGACGAGTTCTTGTTGCGCCTCGAGTGCGGCATGCGAGTCGATGGTATACACGGTAAAGTCAGCCGCTTCGGCAGCTGCTTTCGAATTTTTCGCCGTACTGCTCAATCCATTCGAGCAATGGACGGCGATGGCACAATCATATCCCTCTTCTTTCAAGCGTTCGTAGCGGGCGATGAAGTCTCCGAAAATCGGTTGTGACGTCTTCGCTTCTTTCTTTTGGTCAATCATATACCGATGTAAATCTTCAAGCGAGAGTTTTGTTTCACTATAGCCGTTCCCGTCCACAATCAATTGAATCGGAACGATATCGACACCGAGACGGGCTGCCTCTTCTTGAGAGAAGTTGGCCATGCTGTCGGTAATCCATGCAATTTTTGTCATAACTAAAAATCCTCCAATGGTCGTTCATTTTTGTCCAATCCCATTATACCTTATTTCTCGTCCCTATTCCTACCCGACCGAATGGGACGAAAAAACAGAGCGACACGCGGTCGCCCTGCTCCTCTTCATTTGGTCGAGATCAATTTTGTATGGGCGAACTCATCGTGTGGCAACTCGAGGTCTTTGTTCGACTTCATCTGTTGGAGTGCACGGATGAGCGGAATCCCGAGCGTCGCCGGATAGACGACATCTTTATAGAGCGTCCGCTTCACGACTTGCTCGAGGGAGAGTGGGCGTCCGTCCGCACTCACGACTCGAATGCCGACGACGCGGTCACCCAATGTCTGACCTTTTTGATACAACATACAGTACACTTCACCTGCCATCGTCACGACGGTCGGCAAGTAATACCGTTTCACTTCCTTGTCTGGCCAAATCTTTTGACGGACGGCCTTTTCAATCAGTTTTGCCGGTGTCTGAAAGACGAGTTGGTCGATTTGACCCGCGACGGCTCGTTTCCAAAGTGGGACTGCCACAGCAATCATCCTTTCTCTCGGTTCTAGCCTCTCAATTCCTCTTTTACCGGCTGACGAAACCCTGAGAACGGACAACGACTCCTTGCGAACAAGTTCGGTGTTTTGATCTGATTGTCGTAATGCTCATGAAAAACGTGCGTCGTCGCAGGAGAAAGAGGCGGGATGAGCCAACTCCATTGCCCGGTGACGTCACGCCCCGCGTCCCGTTCGTTTTTTTCGAACCGCTTGAACTGTTTGGCAGCCGTATGGTGGTCGACGATGGTCACACCTTCCCGCTCGAACGATTGCAGGACGGCGATGTTCAATTCAACGAGTGCCCGGTCGCGCCAAAGTGACCGCTCTTTCTGCGTATCGAGCCCGAGCGACCGTCCGACGAGGGGCAACAAATCATAACGGTCGGTGTCGGCCAAATTCCGTGCCCCGATTTCCGTCTCCATATACCAACCGTTAAACGGGACCGACGTAAACCGTAGACCTCCGATTTCAAGTTCCATATCCGCAATCGCTGGGACTGCGTGCCATTTGATGGTCCGTCCGTCAAACAAATCCACATCCTCGTGCCGAATGTCCACCTCAAGCACGGCCTCACTCGGCAACTCAAACAAGCGGACGTCTCGTCCGTCCGTGATCATGAGCGGGAGGATATCAAACGGCGTGCTGGCTCCGACCCATCCGAGCTCTTTCGCGCGCTTCGTCATTGTGACGGACATCGGGTCTCCGATGATTCCGTCAGGTGTCTCATATCCCGCGTACCGAATCAATTGTGTGTTCAATAGTTTGAACTCATTCGGGAGGACCGTCATCGTCGAACGGATTTTTCCACCGTTCGTAGCGAACCGAAGATGGTCGACAAGATGGTCATAGACAGCCTCAAACGTATCGGCGTCCCGTGCATCGATCACATGGAGTGTCTGCCAAAACAAGCGGCCGATGCAACGATTCGAATTCCGCCACGCCACCTTGGCACCCTCACACAACTCTTCCGTCGTCAACGAATAAGTGCCCGTGCGCTCAATTTCATCTTTGATTTGTCGGAGGCGTTCGGACGGGTCGTCATGCCATTGCCGCATCCAGTCGCTCGCTTGTTCATACAGATTCATATCTAAATCTCCTCACTCGATTCTCTCTTTCTCCATCTTAGAGAAAAGGAGATCCCTGTTTCAACTATCTATTCTCACACGCGACACGTCGGGTACTTAGAACCCCTCTGTTGTTGAACGAGTTCGATATAGTCGGTGACATCTTCGTTTCCGCTTACTATCCGTGACGTCACCATTGACGCGATGAATCCATTTTTGAAAATCGCCATACAATCTCTCCTTTCGAAAGAGATGGAAGTTTCAAATGGAAATTCTCTTGTTCACACAAAATGACTAGTTGATAAAGCAATAATTACCAATTCTTCATCATTGTGCCATTAGAAAACCCCACTTGTTTTTCAAAGTGGGGTCAATGATTAGTTCCGTTCGAGGACGAACGTCTTGTATGCAGGCACGCTTACTTTTCCAGTCGCGCGCTTGATTGTCTTCGTTCCGGCACGGTCGCCATCGACAATCACGTTCCAGTTCCCTTTTGGAAGGCTGACTTGGACATTCGTCGGGTTGGCGTTATGCGTGATGAACAAGTCGTTCTTTTGACCCGGTGCATCTTCGTCAATCGTGTACGTGATGACGTTCGCTTCCGCTTTGTGGAACGTCAAGAATCGTTTCACATCGCTCGCTTTTGTCATCCGAAGACCTGGGTTGGCTTTACGCATCTCAATCAAGCCTTTCATGTATTGGACGTCCGCCTTCCGGTCGGCTGCTCGTTTCCAATCGAGCTGGTTGATCGAGTCCGGTGATTTGTACGAGTTGTGGTCGCCTTCCTTCGTACGCATGAACTCTTGTCCTGCGTGAAGGAATGTCGTTCCTTGGCTCGTCAAGAGAATGCTCGAGGCGAGACGATGCATTTTCGTTTTATTCACTTCAGACGCGATCGGGTTCGTCAACGTCAATTTATCCCACAACGTATGGTTGTCATGAGCTTCGACGTATGTGATCGCTTGCGTCGGTTCTTTTGTGAATCCTTTAATCGTGTCGCTATATGCGATCTCACCGACGATTCCCGTCTTCACTCGATTTTCCATACCTTCTTTTCCGTTGATGAAGCCTTTGTCCTCATCGTAGAAGACGCTTCCTTTCAAGCCGTCGCGGATGTTGTCATTGAAGTGGGCGATGCCCGGCATGTCGTAGGCATTTTTTTGATTTGCTTTTAATTCAGCATCGAGCGGCGTACCGAGGTCCCATCCTTCTCCGAAGACGAGAATCGACTTGTCGACTCGATTCAACTCCGAACGAACTTTGTTCATCGTGTCGACGTCATGGATTCCCATCAAGTCGAAACGGAATCCGTCCCAATGATACTCTTTTGCCCAATAAACGACAGAGTCGACGATCAGTTTTTGCATCATCGCCCGTTCAGATGCCGTATCGTTTCCGACACCTGTACCGTTTGCGAAGTCACCACCTGCTGTGTAACGGTAGTAGTAACCCGGTACGATTTTGTGCAAGTTCGACGCCTGCGCATCGAACATGTGGTTGTATACGACGTCCATGACGGCACGTAAATTGTTGTCATGTAACCCTTGAATCATTTGTTTCATTTCCATGATACGTACTTTCGCATCGTAAGGATTCGTTGAATACGACCCTTCTGGTGCATTGTAGTTTTTCGGATCGTATCCCCAGTTGTACGTCGCCATCGGATTCGTCTCATCGACCGATGCCGTGTTGAAGTCATAGACCGGAATGAACTGAACGTGTGTCACGCCGAGGTCTTTGACATGGTCGAGTCCCGTCTTCGTTGCTGTTTTCTTTCCATCAACGAGAAGACGCGTTCCTGGTTCGATGACACCGAGGTACTTCCCTTTGTTTTGAATGCCTGAGTCGTATTTGTCCGTCTTCACATCGAAGATCGAGAAATCACGGACATGCGTCTCATAGATGATTGCATCCGTCGATTGTTTCAACTTCGGTTTCATTGAATTCCAACGTTTTGGATCTGTCTCTTTCAAATCGACGATGACACCTTGGTCACCGTTCACGCCGACAGCCGTCGCATACGGATCGACTGCACGGACCTTCCCTGTCGCATGGGTCACTTGGTACGTATAGCCGATGCCGTCTAGGTCACCCCGCACTTCTGCCACCCACGTGCCGCGTTCACCGCGTTTCATTTGAATCACTTTCTTCAAATCTTTATCATTTGTTGGTCGGTTCGTCGGCATGTTCCATAGTTCGAGCTCGACTTGTTGAGCCGTCGGAGCCCAGAGAACAAATTTCGTTTTCGACTTTTGGTACGTGACACCGAGTTTACCGTGATATGCATATTTCGCATCGAATTCTTTCGAACGAAGCACCTTGCCTGCTTGAAGCGTCTGTTCTCCAAACTCCGGGTGCGAGGCTTTGATGACTTTCGCTAAGTCGATGTCTGACTTGAATTGAATCGTCACCGACTTGTCGCTAGCCTTTTCAATCGATTCCACCGTTGCCCCGTCCACGCTCAATTCATCGATGAACGCATCCGTGATGACACGGTTCGTTGTGAGTGTCGCTTGACGGAACGTGTCCGCCGAGAACGAGACAAGCTTCGGAGAACGATCGATTTGAGGCTCTGAATAGTAGATTGTCGAATCTCCTTCAACGAGCCAAATCTCTTTTGCAGTCCCGAGAACGAATCGGTCTTCCCCATCCTTCTCCGTCCATTCTCCTTTTTTCGTGATCAAGCCCATGAGTCTCTTCGATTCTGGGTTGGCGAGTTTCACGTTCGCGACGGCACCGAAATCATCAGCCCCATCGAATGTGATGCTCTGTCCGTCCCCACCGTCTGGCCAAGCCCAAAGACCCCAGTCCGTGTATGTATTGTCGTAACGGAAATAATGAACGTTCATATCGATTTCCGTCGAAGCCGTCTCCCCGTCCGGGTTTGACGTATAGATAGTCGGGTCGCCCGACTTGATCCACACTTCGGCGACGCCATCTTGAATCATGTCGCTCGTGATGAAGCGGTCATTTTCAGACCCCTTATCTTTGTCCCAGTTGTCCGTGCGGACGATGAGACCGATTTTTTCAGGTGAGTCGACCGGAAATTCGTAAGCCGCCACCTTTCCGAATGCATCCTCCCCGTTGAATGTGAAGCCTTTGTTCGGGAAGTAATCTGGGCCATTCGCCCAAAGCCATAAGTTCCAATCCTTTTCGTTATCCGGCGCCTCTTGATAATGGACGACGACAAGTGTCGACTTCCCTTTGTCTAAAGCGGACGTCGGCATCGGAAACATTGACAGAATTAGTGCAAACGTTAGCACAACTGCCCATACGGGTTTCCACTGCTTTTTGACCATGAGGGTCCCTCCTTGTAGCACTATTTTAAGAAAACGCTTACACAAAAATTGTAAACGGTTTCCTTGAGTGAAGCAACGTTATTTTAGAAAAGGGTCAATTGGCATTATTTTCTTTACAACCTGTCTAAGAAATATGAACTAAAAAGACGGATCCCACTCATCATCACAGAATCCGTCAAAGTTTATTCCATTCTTCGAGCGACTCCAAGTAGTGAAGATAGCTCATCTTGATTTCTTCATCTGTTAAGTCCGCTGGTAAGAGGGAACGTGGGACTAGACCTGTGAACTTGGCGCCTCCGACATGTGCAAAAATATAAGAGGCGACTTGCTCTGACATGTCTCTTGTCAAAAAACCGGTCACATACTTCCCATCCTTGCTCTCGAAGACGATGTCGAGTCGGCGACCTTCCTGTTCATCGATAATCAACTGGTTGTAAAGTCGATGTGCCTCATCTTTGTGCTTATATACCATCCCACGCCTCGCATTGTCATCAATCTCCCACTGATGGTCTTTTCTCTCTTTCGCCGTGAAGACTTTATCGAGCATTCTTGGGTCATCAATCGTTAAGCAACAAAAGATATGTTCATACGACAGTTGATCGTCGTTCACCAAGTCCATGATGTCCGTCTTCGGGATAATCCTTGCCTTGTAGCGCACCATGACACGACGGACGACTTCTTCTTTGTCAAAAATGAGCCACTGCTTCCGTCGCTCAAACTTCTCATGTAACATCTTATAATCCATCCGCTTCACCTCACGTCCAGCATATCAAAAAACGACGCCCGCAATGGACGTCGTCTTGCTCAGTTCCCGTATTTTTTGAACAACTGATAGTTCTTATTTCCACCTGACAAGTTGTACACGTCGGTGAATCCGAGGTTACGAAGCACGTTCTGGGCCGCGTTCCCCGTCACCCCACCGTTACAGTAGACGACGGTCGGTTTGTCCTTGTCCATGTCTTTCGCCGCTTCCCGGAGGTTGCCGAGTGGGACGTTGACCGCACAATCGACACACGCCTTCTCGAACTGTGAAGCTTTCCGCGTATCGATGATTTGCATGTCTTCCCCGGCATCGATTCGCATTTGAAGCTCGGCCGGTGTGATGAGTCGCGCCGCCTTGTCGATACTGTTCGACAGCACCATCCCTGTGTACATGACCGGATCTTTCGTCGTCGAGAACGGCGGTGCGTAGGCGAGGTCGAGATGGAACAAGTCGTCGACTTTCGCCTTGAGCGTGATGGCCGTGACGAAGACGTCGATTCGTTTGTCGACTCCTTCAAATCCGACGATTTGGACGCCGAGCAGTTGACGTGTCGTACGGTCCGCGATCGCTTTGATCGTCATATCTTTCCCACCCATGTAAGCAGGCTTATCCGGCTTCGTATTATGAAGCACCTCGATATCGTATCCGAGTTCGCGTGCTTCTTTTTCGGCCAGCCCCGTTTGTGCGACGGCAAGTCCGAACACTTTGAAGATGCCCGTGCCGAGAATACCGCGATGCTCGAGATGACCGCCCGTGATGACGTCCCCAGCGGTCCGCCCCATCTTGTTCGCTGTCGAACCAAGCGGACGCCAAATCGGTTTGCCTGTTACGATCGAGAAGCTCTCCGCGACGTCTCCTGCCGCATAGACGCCTGGGATGTTCGTTTCCATCCGCTCATTGACGGCAATCGCACCCGTTTCACCTAGTGTGACTCCCATCTGCATGGCGAGCTCGACGTTCGGACGGACTCCGACCGACAAGATGACGAGGTCGGTCTCAATCGTCTTCCCACTCTCCGTGACGACCCGTTCGACATGTCCGTCGCCAACGAGTTCAGTCACGGTCTCCCCGAGCATGAGCTCGATTCCATTCTTCTCGAGGTGCTCCTCGACGCGACACGCCATGTCCTTGTCAAGTGGCGGCATCACTTGTTGTACACGTTCGATGATGGTCACGTCCACACCGCGAAGCTTCAACTGTTCTGCCATCTCTAGACCGATGAAGCCGGCCCCGATGATTGTCGCGTGTTTCGGGTCTGTCGAATCGACGAAGGAGCGTGTCGCCTCCGCATGTTGGATGTTTCGAATCGGGAAGACATTATCCGACTTCACCCCTGGAATCGGTGGGATGATGCTTGACGCACCCGTCGCGAGGACAAGGACGTCATAGGCGTCCGTGAACGTGACACCCGTCTCTAAGTTTTCAACCGTCACCGTCTTCGCGTCTTTGTCGACAGCTGTGACGTTATGGCGTGTCATGACGTCGATGTTGTAGCGCTTCTTGAAGAAGGCCGCATCGCGCGGTGTCAAATCGTCACGTGACTCGACTTCTCCGCCAACGTAGTAAGGAATCCCACAACCAGAGTACGAGATATCGTAATCTCGATCGTAAATCGTGATTTGTGCGTCTTCGTTGTTCCGACGCGCTTTCGCCGCAACCGATGTCCCTGCAGCGACTGAACCGATGATGACTAGTTTCATATATAATCCACTCCTCAATAAACTAATAAGCTGATGTATAGGCCGAGCAACGTGATAGCCAATGTCGGAATCGTCAAGATGATCCCGACTTTAAAGTACTGTCCCCATCCGATTTTGAGGCCTTTCGTACGAAGGACGTGGAGCCATAGAAGCGTCGCTAGCGACCCAATCGGGGTAATCTTTGGACCGAGATCGGAACCAATGACGTTCGCATAGATTAACGCTTCCCGAATCTGTCCGGTCGTATGCGTCAAGTCGATAGCGAGCGCATCAATCATGACGGTCGGCATATTGTTCATGACAGATGACAAGATGGCGGCCAAAAAGCCCATCCCGAACGTGGCACTGAAGGCGTTCACCGCGAACCAATCGATAAAGTTCGCCAATACTTGAGTGAGTCCGGCATTTTGTAAACCGTAGACGACAATATACATCCCGAGCGAGAAGAAGACGATGGCCCACGGTGCACCTTTGATGACTTGCATCGTCTGGACCGCTGACGAGCGGTTCGCCATCACGAGGAAGAACAAGGCGATGACACCCGCGACGAGCGAAACGGGGATTTCAACTAAATCACTCGTGAAGTACCCGATGACCAGTAACCCGAGTACGACCCACGATAAGCGGAACATCGTATGGTCTTTAATGACGGACGAAGGTTCAGCCAACTGTGAGGCGTCATACTGTTTCGGGATGTCTTTTTTGAAATATAGATACAAGACGAGCAGACTCCCCGCGACCGCGAACACGTTCACAAATACCATCCGCGCGGCGTACTCGGCGAAGCCGATATCAAAGAAGTCGGCTGAAACGATGTTGACGAGGTTCGAGACGATGAACGGGAGACTCGCCGTATCGGCGATGAATCCGGATGCCATGACGTATGCCAAGACGATCGCGTCCGGCAGTTTGAGAGCCCGGACCATCGCTAAGACGATGGGCGTCAAAATGAGCGCTGCCCCGTCGTTCGCAAACAAGGCCGCGACGAGCGCACCGAGTAGTGTGATATAGACGAAGAGCTTCACCCCTCCACCTTTGGCGATTCGCGCCATATGTAAGGCGGCCCATTCAAAAAATCCAATCTCGTCTAAAATGAGCGAAATGATGATGATTGCGATGAAGGTGAACGTCGCGTTCCAAATGATGCCCCACACCGTTCCGACGTCATCAAGATTGACGACACCTGAAACGAGGGCGATGACGGCCATCCCCATCGCCGAGTAACCGATGCCGAGGCCTTTCGGTTGCTTGATGATGAGAAATAGCGTCACAAGAAAAATTAAACTAGCAATCCACTGCACAATGAGTTCCTCCTATAATCTCTATTGTCTCTATCCTTACATCGTACAATCCGGCTTACAATCACAGCTCGGTTCGACGGTTTCTAAATTGGCTAATAATTCGGTGACGAGCGGATAAAACGGACTCGTCTCGTTCAACCGGTAATGAATCCACTGTTTGTCTCGACGTTCTAACAGTAGTCCCGCCTGACGTAACATTTTCAAATGACGGCTAATCGCCGGTTGCGAGATATCGAAACAGTCGACGAAACTACACGCACACTGCTCGCCTGCCTCCATTTGTTTCAGCATCGTCAATCGGGTCGGATCCCCGAGCACCTTGAGCACCTTGCTCAATTCTTCAACGGCATACATCTTCTCCCCACCTTTCATATAACAAATTCGTTATATAACCTGTACGTTATGAAATTACCATAGTTTTATACGTGAAGCAATTGTCATTTTGGACTCAATTCGATATGATGAAACACGTTGAAAATGAACGGATTCCATTATTTTGATTTTCGTGAGACTCGAAAATCAAATCATTATAAATAGAAAGGTGTGTTCTTTTGGAAAGATTGAATACGTTGAAACATGAATGGTTCGGAAATGTCCGGGCCGACATTTTGGCCGGGATCGTCGTCGCCTTGGCGCTCATCCCGGAAGCCATCGCCTTCTCCCTCATCGCGGGAGTCAACCCGATGGTCGGGCTCTATGCCTCCTTTATTATCGCGATGATCATCTCCGTTGCCGGAGGTCGTCCGGCGATGATCTCGGCTGCGACCGGTGCGATGGCGCTCGTCGTCGTCTCGCTTGTCGCCGACCATGGGCTTCAATATTTACTGGCCGCTGGTATTCTGACCGGAATCATCCAAATCGTTCTCGGTTACCTCGGCATCGCCCGTTTGATGAAATTTATCCCGCGTGCCGTTATGGTCGGATTCGTCAACGCGCTCGCCATTTTGATTTTTCAGGCGCAACTCTCTAACTTTGAAGGAGAGAGCTGGATCATCTGGGCAATCGTCGCCGCCTCGCTCGCCATCATCTTCTTGTTCCCACGTGTGACGAAAGCTATTCCGGCACCGCTCGTCGCCATCGTCGTCATGACGGTCCTCGCAATCACGCTTGGACTCGACACGAAAAACATCGGGGATATGGGAACGATCTCAGCGACGCTTCCAGACTTCTTGTTCCCAGACGTGCCATTCACGCTCGAGACACTCATGATCATCTTGCCGTACTCGATTTCACTCGCCTTCGTCGGCTTGATCGAGTCGCTCTTGACGGCTCAAATCGTCGATGACATGACAGGAACGGACTCGAACAAAAACCGCGAATCGCGCGGACAAGGCATTTCGAACATCGTCGCCGGATTCTTCGGTGGGATGCCAGGATGTGCGATGATCGGACAATCGGTCATCAACGTCTCGTCTGGTGCCCGTGGTCGACTCTCGACATTCACAGCCGGACTTGCCCTCTTCATCATGATCATGACGATCAGTGACGTATTGATGCTGATCCCGGTCGGCGCGCTCGTCGGGGTCATGTTCTTCGTCTCGTACGCGACGTTCGATTGGGGTTCGCTCAAAGCGATGCGTACCGCACAAAAGTCGGACACGGTCGTCATGCTCGTCACGGTACTCGTCACCGTCTTCACGCATGACCTCTCTCTCGGAGTGCTCGGTGGAATCTTGACGGCTGCCATCTTGTTCGCCGCTAAAATCTCGAAAATCGACCTCGGTCGAAGCGTCACGTCCGACCGCGCCGACTATACGGTCAACGGACAGCTCTTCTTCGCCTCGACGTCTGAATTCGTCAATCAGTTCGATGTGGCAGAAGACGCGGAAGCGGGGATCAAACACGTCACGATCGATTTTGCGAACACGCATCTGTGGGACGACTCGGCCATCGGCGCCATCGACAAGGTCGTCTTCAAATATCGCGAAGTCGGCATCGAACCCGAATTGCTCAACTTGAACAAAGACTCGGAAAAACTGCTCAACACGCTCGCCCTTCACTTGAAGCAACAAGACGCGAACGCAGGGCACTGATTCACCGTTCCCCCGACTCGTGAAATCACCTATACTAAAAGTAGAATGTGCGAAAGAGGAGGAGTTTTCATGGGAAAGGTATTTTTAGCGGCAGACGGTTCTGCCCACTCGAAACGTGCGCTTGAAAAAGCGATTCAGCTCGCAAAGGCGTCGAATGCATCGATTGACATCGTACACGTCATCAGTGCGAAAGAATCGAAAGAAGCGGCCCTCAATTCGACAGGAAAGATCGACTTGGAGACGAAGCGAAAGCAGATGCTCAAGCCACTGTTCGATTTGACGGAAGCAGAAGGCATTGCCTACGAATACATCGAACTTCGTGGGGAGCCGGACGTCGAGCTCGTCAAATATGCGAACCATGAGCCGTACGAATATGTTGTCGTCGGATCACGCGGATTGAACACGTTCCAAGAGTTCGTGCTCGGTAGCGTGAGTCATAAACTCGCCAAACGTGCTCTCGCTCCTGTCATCATCGTCAAATGATGCATCGTCCTCATCTCCATCGTGAGATGGGGATTTTTTGTGTCACATACAGGGGACATCCTGTACGTGTAGAATGTGTTTAAGAACAGTCTAATTCAAAGGAGGTTCTCACGATGGACATCGTAAACGACCCGAATACCCTTTTTCTCATCTTACTACCCGTTCTGATTTTGCAACTCATCTTACTCGTCGTCGCCTTGATTGACTTGTTCAAACGCGACGTGACGAACGGTCCGAAATGGGTATGGCTTCTCGTCATCGTCTTCATCAACATACTCGGCCCAATCATCTACTTCTTATGGGGGCGGACACCGCGATGAACATCACACATGTAACGAAAAAATTCGGCTCCTTCACGGCGCTCGATGATGTCAGTTTCGAATTACGACCCGGCTGCACGTCCCTCCTTGGGGAAAACGGTGCCGGGAAGACGACGCTTTTGAACTTGCTCGCCCGCGTCACCCACCCGACAAGCGGCGACATGAGTGGACATGAACGCATTCGGATCGGCTATTTGCCTCAGCGCCCGGCCCTCTATCCATCGTTGACACCCGTCGAGACGATTCGGTATGCCGCTGAATTGACGGGGACCAAACATGTCGATCCGATTCAACTATTGAAACGGGTCGGGCTCGAACCGGTCGACCGTCCGGCAACGAACTTATCGGGCGGGATGCGACAGCGACTCGGGATTGCCCAAGCGCTCGTGCATGACCCGGAACTCTTACTGCTCGATGAACCGGTCTCCGCACTCGACCCACGCGGTCGACGAGAAGTGCTTGATCTGTTGAGTGACTTGAAACGTGAGCGGATGATCCTGTACTCGACGCACGTCCTACCGGATGCTGAAGAAGCGAGCGACTGGGTGCTCTTGCTTCGCCAAGGCAAATTGCTTATGGAAGGGACCGTGACCGACCTGCTCGGTTCGAAGTCGACCATCGAGTTGCGTCTCTTTGATGATGAGACGAGTGAAGCAGACTGGGCACAGTTAGAAGGCGTGGCCCGGACAACAAAACGGGGTTCCACGTGGACGTTTGAGTCAACGGACCGGAATCTCGCCGAACGAGCGATTTTGCGGCGCGTCCTGGAACGGAACGTCACCATCCAATCGCTGCACGTCGGGCATCCGTCACTCGAGTCCCTATTCTTGGAGGTGAACGCCTGATGCGTACCGCAATCTTCAAACAGGAATGGCGAGAGTCATGGTCGAACAAACGGCTTATTTGGATTCCAATCGTTCTCATGCTCCTTGCCTCGATGCAACCGCTCACGCTCTATTTCTTACCGGATATCCTCGCCTCCGGCGGCAACTTACCGGACGGCGCCGTCATCGAGCTCCCGACGCCGACACCAGAAGAAGTATTGATTTCAGTCAGTGAACAGCTCCGTCAAATCGGACTTCTCGTCGTCTTGTTGTCGGCGATGCACACGTTCAGTCATGAGCGGACGAACGGGACGCTCGCCTGGCTCAAATCGTTACAGATTCCGACGTCTCGCATCGTCGTCAGCAAATGGGCCCATTACGTCCTCTTGACGGTCGGTGGCCTCTTACTCGCCCAATTAGCGGCGGCGTACTATACGGTCATTCTTTTCGAGCCGTTTGATGTACCCGCATTTCTCGTCTCGACGGCACTTCTCGTCTGTCATTTCGTCGTTCAGCTCTCCATCTTCATTCTCCTCGCTGCCATAATTGAGAGCGGGGTCGTCGCGGTCGTCTTGACGCTCGGTCTCCATTTCGTCATGTCGCTCCTCATCGGATGGGTCGACCTCGATTGGATGCCATGGATGCTCGGTCCACAATCGAGCCAGGCGCTCCTGACCGAAGTGGATCTCGTGTGGCCACTCGTGACGGGAACCGTTGTCGTTCTCCTCTCCCTTTTCGTGGCATCGAAACGACTTCGATTCATGAGTCATTCGGCGTAAACGTCTGACCTCACAAATGATTCATTTGCCACTATCTTCCCTTGGATAAAAATGGTTATATTATTTTATATAGCATTTTTTGAAAATCGGGAGGCTTACTCATATGAAGTGGAAGACAACTACCCTATTTAGTTTAATTGCCGGCACCCTCCTTACCTCTCCCCTTCTGACACATGCGGAAGGTTCATTCCAACAGACGGAGAATGGCATCGTCTATACGTCGAGTGACGGGACGGTCTTGACGGGATGGCAAGAAATCGACGGCCATACATACTATCTGAATGAAGATGGCATGTTCCTCACAGGTTGGCAGGAAATCGAAGGGGCTACCTATTACTTTGAGACAGACGGTCGACTCGTCACGGGTGCTTACGCGATTGACGGCACGACATACACGTTTGACGAGAACGGAAAGCTACTCACCGGCTGGCAGGAACGGGACGGTCTCGTCTACTATTTCGATGAGACCGGTCAACCCGTCACGGGATTCCAGACGATCGCCGGCAAGCGATATTACTTCAACAAGGATGGGGTCCGTCTCTCGGGATGGCAGCAGCTTGGTGACGCCAAGCATTATTTCTTCCCAGACGGCACCATCCGTACAGGGATGTATACGATTGACGGCAAGAAATATTATTTGATGGAGCAAGGGAAGATGGCGACCGGATGGCAGACGATCGGCACACGTCGCTATTACTTCGGGGATGACGGGGTACGTCGCCAAGGACTCGCCCGGATCGGTGACAAGATGTACGGTTTCCATCCCACTTACGGATACCGTCTCGAAGGACTCTATCGCATCAACAATCGACACTATTTGTTCGGAAAATACGGCGACCGCAAGTATGGGCTACAGCGAATCGATGGTGTCATGTATGGGTTCCATCCGACGTACGGGTATCGGTTAGAAGGTGTCCATAAACTAAATGCACGCGTCTATTCATTCGATGCATACGGACGACGCGAGTATGGGTTCCAAACGGTCGATGGGAAGAAGGTCGGATTCCACCCGACCTACGGATACCGGCTACAAGGGAAATTCCGATTGGATGGGAAGACGTATCATTTCCACTCGACGGGTGTCCCCGAGAAAGGATGGAAATATACGACCCAGTACGAGTATTACGCTCCCGCGTTGACGAAGAAGACGGATTGGCAAGCCATCGACGGCAAGTGGTATTACTTTGACACGTATGGAAAGATGTATCAAAACCGTCGTGTCGGCAACGCCTCGTTCGATGCGCGGGGCGCCTATTCTCAGGCACTGTCCATCTATAAGATGAGCGTCCCACTCTATCGTCAGTTCCCGATGGGCTATCCGTCCGGCTGCGAGTTCTTCTCCCTCAAGATGGCGCTTGAAGAGAAAGGTCGTGCCGTCAGCGCCTCGAGCTTATATAACGAGATGCCAAAGAGCATGTGGAACGCACGTTATGAGAACCGTCTCTATCGCTGGGTCGACCCAAACGTCATGTTCACGGGAGATCCGAAAGGGACGCTCGGCAAATATAAGAACTACGGGATTTATCCGAAAGGCATGGTCGGATTCGCCAGCAAATATCGTCCGGTGAAAGACTTGTCCAACCAAGGCCTCGGCTCGATCGAGCGCGAACTGTCGATGGGTAACCCGGTCATCGTCTGGGCGAGCGTCGACTTCAACAAACCGTACGGCTACTTCAACTGGTACACCGCTTCGAACAAGAAGTTCACCGGCTACGTCAACTATCACGTCATGTTGGCAACCGGCTATGACAAATCAAACTTGTATATCAACGACCCATATCGTGGACGCTTGGTCATCCCGAAATCAAAAGTGAGCGCCGTCATGAGCGCGACCGGATGGAAAGCGCTCGCGGTCAGATAAGTAAGAAGGAACGTGCCTTTAATCGAAGGGCACGTTTTTTGTGTGCGATTAGGAGAATAGTACGAAATTAAGAAATATAAATTCCTATTTTTATGATTAAATATTGAAATTTAATTTCTGGATGGTACACTCCTGTTAAGAAATTAAAGCGCTTACATGAATTAAAGGAGGAACTTCTGATGAAAAAATGGATGGGTGGTATGGCCGCGTTGACGATCCTCACGACTTCCATCGTCTGGTTGGATGCCGATGCGAAGTCTGAACCGAAAAAACCAAAGGTCGAACTCGGGGTCGACCGGTTGATGGAAAACCCGGAAATCTTGAAAGGAAAACGGGTCGGACTGATCACGAATCCGACCGGGATCAACGCGGAGAGAACGAGCATCGTCGACCTGTTCGACCAGTCCGATGACTTCGAGTTGACGGCATTGTACGGACCAGAGCATGGCGTTCGGGGAGATGCCCAAGCCGGGTCGACCGTCAGCTCTTACATCGATGACGTGACGGGATTGCCCGTATATAGTCTATATGGTGCCACGAAGAAACCGACGGCTGAGATGCTACAAGATGTCGACGTGCTCGTCTTTGACATCCAGGATGTCGGGACACGCTACTATACGTATATCTATACGATGGCGTATGCGATGGAAGCCGCTGCCGAGAACGATATTCCGTTCGTCGTCCTCGACCGTCCGAACCCACAAGGTGGGCTTCGCGTCGACGGTCCGGTGCTCGACCCGGACTACTCCAGCTTCATCGGTCTCTATCCGATTCCATTAAAGCATGGGATGACCGTCGGAGAACTCGCGCAACTGTTCAACACCGAGTATCAGATTCAAGCCGACCTCGAAGTCGTCAAAATGAAAGGATGGAAACGTTCGATGATGTATGAGGACACGGGCCTCCCGTTCGTCATGCCGTCCCCGAACATGCCGACGACCGACACGGTCAACGTCTACCCTGCGACCGGATTGTTTGAAGGGACGAACCTATCCGAGGGTCGCGGGACGACGAAACCGTTTCAGCTGATCGGCGCGCCGTATATAAAAGCGCATGACTATGCGAATAAGCTGAACGAACTCGAGTTGCCGGGTGTCGCCTTCCGGGCCGCCTCGTTCACTCCGACGTTCTCCAAGCATGCGGGCAAACTGACGCACGGGGTTGAGGTGTATGTCACCGACCCGGTTCGATTCGAATCGACGCGAACCGGGATCGCGATGATTCAAACGGCTCATGACATGTATCCGGACGACTTCGAATTTTTAGCGAACGACTTACTTCATCACGAAACTGACAGGAAACGCCTACGTGAAAGACATGATTCTCGAGGGAGCCCCGCTTAAAGACATCCTTTCGAAAATCGAGAACGAGCGGGACGCCTTCCTCCCGATTCGAAAAGAGTATTTGCTGTATAAATGACGCGAGGATGGGCTCACGAAGAGTCCATCCTTTTTGTAATGAAATGGTAAAACCAAAAATCACCCAAACAATATAGAATATAGGGAGTCCCACAAAAGGAGTCGATTCCATTGAAGAAGCATCTCTCTCTACTACTCACCATCATTCTGACACTCGGTGTGATCGGGTCGCCCTTCTCTATCAACCGCGTCCAAGCCTATTATGAGACGTCGATCAACACAACCGGTTACGTGACCAACATTAGTCAACTCAATGTCCGGCAGTCGCCTTCTTTGAGCGCGAAACGACTTGCACTCATTCCGCGAGACGGTTCGATGCGTGTCCGAACATCGTTCCAATTGGACGGTGTGCGCTGGTATAAGATTCAATGGGGCAGCGGCTACGCTTATCTGCCCGCCAAGTATGTCCGCTTGTCCACTGCCGAGGTGAAATTTACGAAACCGACGTACGTCAAACCGTCGAGCGTTTATTTAAAATCACGTCCGCTCACGACTTCTTCGAACGTCAAGTTCGTCCGGCAGGGTACAGAACTTGAGACTGTGTCATATCGCTATACCGGCACATCACGATGGTACAAGGTGCGCTACGGTTCATACACCGGTTACATCCTCGCCAACCATGTCAGCTTCACGTCGCCCGTCAATGTGTTGACCGAGACGAACAAAGAACGAGATGCTGCCGGCCTCTCTCTTCTCGCCGCTTCGAGTGAGGCGAACCGTGTCGCTCAAGTCCGTGCCGATGAGATGGCGCGTACGGGTCAATTCTCACACACGCTCAAGGAGAACGGCACACCCGGGGACACGTTAGACGCTTACCGTGTCCTATATCGGGGCTGGGGAGAGAACATCTATAAAGGATCGAGCGACCCGGTCCGGGCGGTCGATGCGTGGATGAACAGTAGTGGTCATCGTGCGAACATCTTGAATGCGAATTATACGCACCTCGGGATCGGCAAAGCGACCGATGCCCAAGGGTCGACCATCCATGTTCAAATCTTTTTAACGAAATAACCGCTGAAGGGACAGTCACGTCGTGGCTGTCTTTTTGTTCGGCAAAACAAAAAGCGGATTTGCATCCGCTCTTGAACCTGACACTCCTTATATCTCATGCTCTTTCACGAGCACACGAAAACGCGGTCGGACGGTCAATTCGATTGACGTCACGGTCCGCTTTCGATCTTCAGCTAGGACGATCAATAACTCTGCGTGGTCTCGCCGGTCTTCTAAAATCTCGACCTTGCTGACGGTACGGAGCAGTTGATAATATACAAGCTCCCCGTCCCCACCTTTAATATTGATTTCAAACTCGTGATAGCTCGGGGATATTTTAAAGTAGAACGTCTCTCCATGCTTATTCGTGAAACGAAAAATCGACTCATCATAATAGAACGGGAGTGTCGAATCCATTCGTTTCGGTTCGACTGTACAAAACGCAGAAAGCACGATTTCGTCTGGGAACAATGCCCCCTCTTGTTTATTGAATTGCCATCCTTTCATCCAAATCCCTCATTTCGACACTATAATTATCTGAATAATTAGATTATTGCACATTTCATGCGTTCCGGACAGGTAAATTCGTGACAATCCTCGAACACCTTTGTGTAGAACGAGGAATATTTCATATGCGAAAGGAGTATCACGATGTTCATTATCTCGCTCGACCATGTCACGAAACGGTTCGGGGATACGATCGCCTTGAACGACCTCAGTCTGAACGTGCAAGCAGGCGAACTGTTCGGGTTGCTCGGACCGAATGGTGCCGGGAAGACGACCGCCATTTCGGTCATGTTGAATCTGTACGAGGCGGACTCCGGTTCGATTCACATTTTTGGAAAAGCGATGCCAAAAGACGAACTGGCCATCAAACGCCGCGTCGGGATCGTGCCGCAACACGTCTCCGTCTATGACCAGCTGACCGTCTATGAGAACATCCAATTTTTTGCGGAGCTGTATGGCTTCAGTCCGAAAGAAGCGAAACAAAAGACCGAGGCCGCGCTCCACTTCGTCGAGCTCGATGCCCATCAAAAGAAACGCCCGCCCGAACTGTCCGGCGGTCTCCTCCGTCGCCTCAATATCGCCTGTGGCATCGTCCATGAACCCGAACTCATCTTCATGGATGAACCGACCGTCGCCATCGATCCGCAGTCGCGAAATACCATTCTAGAGAACATCCGCGAACTGAACCGCCGCGGTGCCACCATCATCTACACGTCTCATTACATGGAAGAAGTCGAACTCCTCTGCGACCGGATCGCCATCGTCGATGAAGGAAAGATCATCGCCGAAGGGACGCAGGACGAACTGAAAGACCGTGTCATGACGCTCGAGACGGCCCGGATCAAAGTCGATGCGCTCACACCTCACTTGCTCGAACGACTCGATGCACTCGACCACGTTCAAAAAGTGGAGTATGAAGAGCCGTACATCGAGGTGTCGTTAGACAAGGACACGCCGCTCGCCCCGCTCCTTGAGACGCTCCATCAAGAACATGTCCATTTCACTTCCATCACGGTCGACCGTCCTTCCCTCAATACCGTCTTTTTGGCATTGACGGGGAAGACGCTTCGGGAATAGGAGGGGCGTCATGTGGACCTTCATCAAATATGATGTAAAACAGCGACTACGGGACCGAGCCACCCTCTTTTGGATGCTCATCTTTCCGCTCATCCTCATCTTTGGACTAGGGACGATGCTGTCGGCCGTCTTCAGTGACACGTTCAAACTTCCGGTCACGAACGTCGCCTACGTCGAATCGTCGACCGACCAGTATCGCGAGCCACTCGAGGCCTTTTTAAAAGAAGAAGACATTCAAGCTTTCATCCGACTCGTTCCATACGCTGACCTCCCATCTGCCGAACAAGGTGTGAACGATGGCGATGCCGATGTCATCTTGCAACTCGATGGACCTGACATCACACTCTTCTATGAGGAACCGACGACGGTCGAGTTCGACGTCCTCGATGCCATCCTCGGTCAGTATACAGCCATCGCCAATCAACAGATCACACTCGCTGAAGCAGGCGTGTCGGCCCCATATGTGAATGAGGCTTGGCTCGATACGGAAAGTGTCGACTTGGCAGGACGTACCCCGACCTCGCTCGAGTATTTCACCGTCACGATTTCAATCATGACGGCATTGTTCGGGTCGTTTTATATCACATCGATGGCACGAGAAGAGCAACCGAATACAGGCAGTTACTTACGCATCCAAGCGGCCCCAGTCCGAACGGTCGAGTATCGACTCGCGCGGACGTTCAGTCGCTACGTCATCATCTTGTTGCAGCTCATCCTCTTGTTTTGGTTCAGCCATTTCGTCTATCGCACATTCGACTTGGCGAACGTACAGTTCGGCTATCTGATTCTGTCTTGGTTCGCCTTGACCGCGTACGGGGTCGCCATCGGATTTCTGATTGTCAACTTGCCGAAGTTGAGCGCGACGACAAAGGATGCGATCGTCAACGGCTTCGTTGCCATCCTCATGATTCTATCCGGTGGCTACGTCCCCGGTTTTGACCAAGTGACGCTGAACTACGCGCCCTGGGCCGCCTACGTGTTCATGCCAATCTTTATGCGGGACGGGATGCTAGCCGTGCTCCTGCGGGAAGGGGACATGAATCTGTATTGGCAAAGCCTCGGATTGCTCGGGATTCATCTCCTTGTCTTGATCGCATTCAGCTACATTCTCTCGAAAGGAGTGAAGCGTCATGGTACTCATTAGACATGTGGCCAAACGGATGCTTCGAAAGAAAGGACTGTGGGTGTTCACCTTCGTGTCGATGTTCGGTTTCGCGCTCATCCTCTCCTTCGTCGGTGGTACGTCCAGTTTGAACGCATCCATCGGGATTGTCGACCGGGATGGTGGACTCCTCGCCGAACGTCTCATTGACGAGGCCGAACGATTTGGTCGGGTCACATTGCTCGAATCGAGCACGGAGGATGTCTTGTTAGAAGGAGAAGATATCGTCCTCATCATTCCAGAAGACTTCACGGAACAGGCGTTCACAGGAGACATGCCTCGCCTCTCCTTCTCTGCGATCGCCGGGAGTGATGCCTCGTTGATCGAGCAGGCGCTGAACGGTCATCTGTCCCGCGAACGTCAACTGCTCGAAGCGAGCAACTATGAGGAAGCGACGTTCGAAGAGCTCGCATCCATTGAGACGGCGAACGGTTACACACTTTCAAGTGAACCTTTTCAGGAAAGTGTCGCCACGACCGCTCGGACACAAGCCTTCTTCGGTCTATTGTCGTTCATCATGATGTCGACCTTTCTCCAGTTCATCCCCATGTTTGTCGCAGACGACCGGGACGAGAAGATTTATGCGCGGTTGTTTGCCTCACCGGTGACACCACGGCGTTACTTCGCCTCCCTGCTCCTCGCCTTTTATCTCGTCGGCTTCGTCTACGTGATGCTGTTGATTGGTGTGAGCCTCGCTCTATATGGTCAGGACGTATGGACACATCTTCCGACCGTGTTCGCCTTGTTTTCTTCCTATTTGCTCGTCTGTCTGGCACTCGGTGGTCTCATCGCCGTCTTTGCGACGAATCGGGAGAAGGCGAACATCTTTCAAATCTCGGTCACGATGGCATCCGCTATCACCGGTGGGGCATTCATCAGCCTCCTTTGGTTACCGGATTCATTGAAACTCGTCGGTCGTTTCTTGCCGACCTATTGGTTAAATAACGGTGTCATCACGATGTATGAGGGACAGTTCCCGTTCCTCTCCATCCTTGTCATGATCGGCATGACCGGCATCGTCTTCCTCTTCACCATCCTCGTGTTGAAGAAACGACCCCTGACCGTTTGAAAAAGCGAGTCCCCCACATTCAGGAGGACTCGCTTGTTTATTGTTGAAGTGTCGGCACGACTTTTTCAAAGAAGACGTCGACGAGCGTCGGATCGAACTGTTTCCCTGCCTCTTGTTTGATGATGGCAAGTGCCTCGTCAATCGTCTTCGCTTGTCGATACGGTCGCCCCGTCACCATGACATCGAACGTATCGGCGACGGCGATAATTCGCGAGGCGAGCGGGATGTCATAATCACTCAAGCCTTTCGGATAGCCTTTCCCGTCCCATCGTTCATGGTGCGCCAAGACAATTTCCGATAAGGCGACATATTCGGGTACGGTACTTAAAATATTGTAACTGATTTCCGGGTGGCGTTTGATTTCATACCATTCCGATTCGGTCAGCTCGCCCGGTTTATCCAAAATATCGTTGCTGATTGCTACTTTTCCTATGTCATGGAGAATAGCGGCCGTTCGAATCTCATTCACTTCAGCATTCGTGAAGCCCATCGCTTCTGCCAGTTGCCCCGCTAAATTGGCGACTCGTTGAGAATGCGCTTCTTCTCGTGGAATCTTCTCATACAGCGTGCGCATGATGATTTGAATGGAATGGTGGCGTCGACTCTGCTTTTCAGAAACCTTGTGGTGATACATCCGATCTTCCGCTAAATTGAACACCTCGGTCAATTCGACATTCGAGTCATGTTTGACCGCTTCACCGAATGATGCGGAAATCGGTAATCCTTCAACCGTCTGCTCGTGGAAGAGACGACCGAGACGATCCGACAGCTGTTTCGCCTCATCGAGCGTCGTATTCGGAGAGATCACGACGAACTCATCGCCTCCGACTCGTGCCACTTCATCTTTCGCGCGCAATTCATTTCGCAAAATATTCGCCGCTTCGACGAGCAACTGATCCCCGACCAAGTGTCCGAACGCATCGTTCGTGAGCTTCAACCCATTGATATCGATGACGATGAGTGTGAGCGGATAAAAGTGGTCATCATCATAGCGCTCCAACGCCTCTTCAAAGTAACGTCGGTTTTTGATACCCGTCAATTGATCGTGATAACTGAGATACTCAATCTCTTTCTCATATGTTTTTTTCTCCGTGACATCTCCGATATAACCGTGCCACAACACGTGACCATCCGCAATCTTCTCCGGACGAGATGACCCGAGAATCCAGACGGTTCGTCCGTCCTCGGTCAAGACGCGAAACTCAGCATCCCAAATCGTCAAGTTGCGATAGGACTCATCAATCGACTGCATGACAAGCGGATAATCATCCGGGTGGATCCGTCGGAAGACAAGACTCGCGTCCGTCTGTACCTCTTCTGCCGAAATCCCCAGCATATCTTCAAAGCCTCGGCTAAAGAATGGAAAGTTGAAACTTCCATCAGGCAATAATTCGAATTGATAGATGGCACCCGGGATTTGATCGGACAATTTCGTCAAAAGCCGATCTCGGTCTGCCAACTTTTCTTCTAACTGAACTCGGTCCGTCACGTCTTTCGCGACCGCATAAATATAATTCCCTTGAAGTTTGCAATGCCACTCGATCGATCGATACGCATCGTCGATCGTCCGGAAACGGTTGATGAAGCGGAACAACTCGCCACGTTCCTCAAGTTCCATAAACGCTGCTTCCGTGATGGTATCATCATCCGGGTGAACTAGACTAAGAAAGTCGATATTCTCCAGCTCATCAAGTGAAAACCCTAAAATTCGTTCCCATGCATCGTTCAAATGGAGCACTTGTCGTGTGTTGAAGGCCATGATGCACTCCAAGTCGAGGGTCGCGAATCCACCAAACATCGATTTTTTCGTCTCTCCGATTTGATGATCGGCTTTCGTCAATTGCTCAAGGACGTGGACGAGATATAACTCTACGAGCCCTAGCCGATTGGCGACCTTCCCTTTTTCCATCACAATCGTCAAGTCTCCGTATAAAATACCGTCTTTCTCGATTTTGAAGAGAACGACTTCTCCAAGCGAGAAAATTCGAAGTAGATTTTTGACGAGACGTGTTGGAAGCGCACCATCAATAAGTGGACCAATCCCATCAAAGACACGAGGATTTGATTGTTTGAACAGGTCACGACGTTGGTCCGTCATTGGCCACTTCTTCCCGACTGGATGAAATCCAAGAATGTCGAGGCTTCTCTCTAACATCTCATCGATTCCTGATAATGCCACTGTCGTATACGATTCGCCATCCGCATCCATCAAATTGAGAGCGACCGCCTTCGCTCCAGTGAAGTCACGAATCTGATCAAGAAATTGTTGATTCATTAACAAGTCACTACCCGTCGAGACGAAGCGATGCGATACGTTGACGAGCTGTTTTAACGCATTGTTCTCTTGGACGTGTGGCGTGATGTCGTGAAACATGACGGACACAAACCCCGTTCGTTGGCTAAACACAGACATCTCGAACCAACATTTATTACGGCGGGAATAGTGTTCAAACGTCACGGTGCCGCCATCACTGACGACGTGTGCCACTTGAATCATCCATTCCCGCTCGCTATATTCAAAGTCTTTTAGGGCGCTTGACACTTTTTTTCCGATGAAGTGTTTTCGCTTCCCTTTCATGATCTTCTCAAAGGCAGGATTCACTTCAAAGAATTCATAGTCAATCGGCTCCGAAGCGTCGTCGTAAATCACTTTAAACTCGACGTAGCCTTGGGGCATATAACGCAACAATGTATCGTATGAAGAATGAATGGGGTTTGTCACGTCACTTCCTCCTCAGCAAATAAAATCTCCACTTAGTTTACCTCATTTGTGATAGATTCCCTATTTTTTCCGAACTCATTCCCAACTTTTGATTTAAAGTTTTCGTAAACTGCATGCTCTTTCCTTGTCCCAGTTCCTATCTTTTGTTAGACTGATTTCGAAAACCGATATCGGATTTCGATATTAAGGAGATGACACGTATGGAAGACCGCGTCTTGCGGAAACTGTTTCTCGGATTCATCCACATCCACATTTTGCACCACGCCGCGGAACACCCCGTGTACGGAGCATGGATGGTCGATGAGCTTCGGGAGCACGGGTACGAAATCAGCGCCGGGACGCTCTACCCGATCTTGCACGGGATGGAGAAAGACGGGCTCTTGATTCGTGAAAATGAGACGGTCGATGGACACGTTCGCAAAAACTACGTGACGACCGAAAAAGGACTTTCTGTGTTGGCGGAAGCCCGTCAAAAGGCATACGAGTTATTCAAAGAAATTAAGGAGTGAAGATATGACGACACAACGTGTGACGTTCAAGACGTTACTAGAGATTTTATTCGTTTCAACGAGGCTCGGTCTCACCTCATTCGGTGGGCCGGTCGCCCACCTCGGTTACTTCCACGAGGAATATGTGAGACGACGCAAATGGATGGATGAGAAAGCTTACGCCGACCTCGTCGCCTTATGCCAATTCTTGCCCGGACCGGCGAGTTCACAGGTCGGGATCGGGATCGGGATTGTCCGCGGTGGCATATTAGGTGGGATCACTTCATTTATCGGCTTCACAACGCCGTCGGTCGTTGCCCTCATCCTATTCGCTTTATTGTTATCCGGACTCGACGTCTCCGATGCAGGCTGGTTATACGGCTTAAAAGTCGTTGCCGTCGCTATCGTCGCCCATGCCATCTTAGGGATGGCGAGTAAACTGACACCTGATACAAAGACACGAACGATTGCCTTTTTTGCCTTGGCAGGCGTCCTACTCTGGCAAACAACGTTCAGTCAGGTATTGTTCATTCTCCTCGCGGCCTTCGCAGGATTCCTGATGTTCAAGCCGGACCGTCTCGATACGAAATCGAGTGCGTTCCCGATTTCGAAACGTCTCGGGACCGTTCTGCTGTCGATTTTTGGGGCACTTCTCGTCATCTTACCGATTTTACGGGAGACGTTTGAGAATCAGACGATTGCCTTGTTCGATAGCTTTTACCGGGCCGGTGCCCTCGTCTTCGGCGGCGGACATGTGGTCTTGCCACTACTAGAACGAGAACTTGTACCAGCTGGTTTCTTGAGTGAAGAAGCCTTCCTTGCAGGATACGGTGCCGCTCAGGCCGTTCCTGGTCCGCTTTTCACGTTCGCTTCTTATCTTGGAACTGTGATTAATGGTGTGCCGGGTGGCATCCTTGCGACGGTCGCCATTTTCTTGCCGGCCTTCTTGCTCATCCTTGGGGCACTTCCGTTTTGGGACGCGCTCCGTCATAACCCGAAAGTCGCTGGCGCCCTCATCGGTGTCAACGCGGCGGTCGTTGGGATTTTGATTGCGGCATTCTACAGCCCGATCTTCACGAGTACCGTCAACGATGCGGTCGACTTCGTGTTCGCTGCCTTCCTGTTCGTGATGATTGCTTATTGGAAGTTACCACCGTGGGCACTCGTCATCGCCGGGGTACTCGGTGGAACGTTGATTAATCTGATGTAAGGTGCAAGGGACCTCGTGTCCCTTTTTTTATTGGATTTTTACGTCATTTGATTGTTAATCTTTTGAAACCATTCCCTCCTCCACGCTCGTTATACTGAAGAATGGATTCAAAAATAAGGGAAATGTCCGCTTTACTAGAAAGGAAGTGGGGGCATGCAACCACTCAAACATACAACGTATATGCCTGGTCTCGACGGCTTGCGCACGTTCGCCGTCTTGGCTGTGATTTTATATCATTTAAATGTACCTTACATACCCGGGGGATTCCTCGGTGTCGATGTCTTCTTCGTCCTGTCCGGTTACTTGATTACCGGCATCTTGATTCGCGAATGGACGAAGACCGGCACAATCAATTTGAAAAAGTTCTACATCGCGCGTTTCCGTCGTTTGTTGCCGGCACTCGTCTTGATGCTGTCGGTCGTGATGACGTATGTGACGCTGTTTGACCGCTCCTTGCTCGATACGGTGCGCCAAGATTCACTGGCGGCACTCGCCTATGTGAACAACTGGTGGTATATCTTTCACGAAGTCTCCTACTTCGAGAGTTTCGGAAAGCCATCACCGCTTCAAAATCTATGGTCTCTCTCCATCGAAGAACAGTTTTATGCGTTCTGGCCGTTGCTCCTACTCGTCGGTCTCGCGTTCCGGAAGCGATTGCTTCAACTGCTCGCTGCGCTTCTATTCGTCTCCGCCGCCTGGATGGCGTTCCGATATGTCCCGGAAGCCGATCCGAGCCGCGTCTACTACGGGACCGACACGCGATTGTTCGGTCTGCTCATGGGAGCCGTCCTCGCCTTCGGTTGGCGTCCGGACACGTTTAAAGAAACGATCCCGCATATCGGACGCCACATTTTGAACTGGACCGGCGCCGTTTCGCTCATCGTCATCGTCGGGATCATCAGTAACGTCAACGCCTACGATGCATTCCTCTATTATGGAGGTTTCTTGCTCGTCGCTTTCCTATCCGCCCTATTGATTGCCGCTGTCGCCCATCCGGCGACCATTTGGTCACGACTGTTTGGAAGCGTTTGGCTTCGCGTGATCGGTACACGGACGTATGGGATTTACTTGTGGCACTATCCGGTCATCATTCTATCGACACCGCTCGATCGACTCGGGACGTTCTCGCCACTTCTTTCCGTCGGGCAAGTGGCGTTGACGCTTTTGATCGCCGAGTTGTCGTATCGCTTCGTCGAGACACCGATTCGTCGAAACGGATTCAAACAAGCGTTCCGTCAGCTCGTCTCAACACCGACGCACCCGAACGCGCGCTTTGCCGCCACGGCATGTGCGACCGCACTCTCACTCGTTCTCGTTGGGAATTTGACCATCCTGGCGTTCTCTGAGTCGAAGCCGGTCGAAGATGAAATTCCTGTCGTGAAAGTACCGATGCCAAAAGACGAGACAAAGGACGTTCCGAAAGAATCGGAATCCAAGGAAACAGAGGAAGTCCCGTCTGAAGATCAATCGACAGAAGAAAACAAAGCACCAACTGAAAAACCAGAAGAACGAACATGTCCACCGGCTCTCGCGATTGGCGACTCGGTCATGCTCGGATTGAACGAATATTTGGCAGATGCTTTCCCGAATATGAAAATCGACGCCCAAATCGGACGTCAAGTTCGCGATGCGATTCCAGTTGCCTCTCAGTACCAATCGTATAATGCTCCAGGTCACGTCGTGTTCCTCCATCTCGGAACGAACGGTGCCTTCAAAATGGAGCAACTCGAGACGTTGCTCAAGCAGTTCGAACGAGCAGATGAAATCTATTTGATCAACACACGTGTCCCACGTCCATGGGAGAGTGAGGTCAATAAAAAACTCGCTCGGGCCAGTGAGCTTCATGAGAACGTATCCCTCATCGATTGGCATGAACGCTCAATCGGAAAGGAAGCGTACTTCGAAAGTGACGGGGTCCATTTAAATATTAAGGGCGCCGAAGCGTTTGGCCACGTACTGAACGAAGAAATCGGTTGTCAACCAAACTAGGCTCTTGCGAGTGCAAGAGCCTAGTTTTTTTCTTTCCTAAATACGTAACGTCCCAACAACTTCACATACGCCAACATTTCACGAATCATATATCGCCCTTTCGCAAGCGGTGGGGTCGGTGCATACAAAGCATCACTCTCGAGCTGAAAGTACAGTCTCGCAATCAGACGAGCGCGCGGCACATGAAAATCATTTGTCACGATCGTCACACCGGATGCTCCGTCCCAAATTGAGCGGCTATGCTCAAAGTTCTCGATTGTCGACGTCGATGTCGCTTCCGCATGAATCCGTGTTGCATCGATTCCTTGCGCCATCAGTTCTCGTTCAATGACACGCGCCTCCGCCATCCCTTCATCTGGTCCTTGACCGCCAGTTGCGATCAGTTCGACATGAGGATGTGCCTTCGCATAGGCGGCAGCCACGTCAATTCGATGTTGGAGCGCCCGGGATGGTCGTATCCCATTCACTTTCGCCCCAAGGATGATGAGGAACCGATATGTTCCAGTCGCATTTTTTCTCATGTTGTCACCCCGCCTTCGTACGTTCTTTCCTAACTTTACTCAAACAAAGAAATGATTGCACGAATCCGCTCTTTTTTACAATTTCAAGTAAATATATTTACATAAATATGAAAATAACATTTGAAATATCCAAAAATTGTTTTATGATAAGGGAGGTAAGACTTCTTGAGGGAGGACTGGTGAACCATGACAGATTCAGATAAGTGGTTATCCACCCGCTTCTTGTATACACGCGATGCACGACTGTTTGCAGAGATTGAGGTTGTCGAGCTCGACCCGACTCACTATAAGTTCGTGATTCATCCGACACCGCTTGGCGCCGGGGAATCTCCTTATATGCGACAAGGTCCGTTAGACTCAGACCATCTCCCCTCTGCCTTTTCCGATGTGAGCCGTGTGTATTCGAGACAGCTGGATTGCTTGCGTGCCGCGACACGTCTCGTCTCTTCGATTGGACCAGCTCGCTTCACAGCACATTGACCAAAAGAACGGAGTCGCACAGTTGCGACTCCGTTCTTTCTTATTGCTTCGACAATTTGACGATGATTGGAATCGGTTGATTGATTCCTTGATATTTCGCCTGTAGAACAACCAAGTGGTCTTGCTGATCACGTTTAATCGTCACGTTATAACCTTCTTGTTGTGTTTATTCGGTTTCGTCGGACAATCGCTGAAGGGCTAATCGTAACTGACTGATCTCAGCAGACTGCTCCGATTGAATCGCACGAAGTTCATCAAGGTGTCGCTTGGTCGTCTCGAGCTCCTCGCGCATAGCTTCCAGTCGTTGCTCCCGATCCGCTAATTTCCACGAACAGAGCCGATTCGCGCGACGAGCATGCAGTTGGTCGTAACGAACGTGTGGATAACGAGCCACCAAATCGATTTCCTCGACTCCCTCTTGTCTCACCTCTTCGAGCAGATCAAGGAGAAGCCGTTGCGCCGCTTCATCACGGAAATGTTCATCCACGAGTGCGGCCGAGAAACGTGCGAGCTCTCGTCTCGTCGTCTCATCCATCAATTCGAGGATGGCATCACCGATTCGACCCGATGTGTATCCATCGTATTTCGTCCCGATGCCACCAAAGTTCGTACTCGCAATATCTTGCCACGTCGAAGGTGTGACCAGCCCCTGATAACTTTTGCTCCCGACGGCGATGGTCGGTTTGCCGACCGCCATCCCTTCTAGCGCAGAGCGCCCTGGGGCGATGACGAAATCGGCACGACGCATCACTTCGGGTAAATCGTCTTGCTCGACCCAACCAAGCCAGTCCATCGTCTGACTGGTCCCTTCAAGCGCTTCCTCATAACGTGATGCGTATTTTTCCCGTTGTGTCCCGTCCCCGACAATGAGCCAATCAATCGGTAAAGACTTGATCCGCTCGTCTTCTAGCGCATCCAAAAAGACATCTAAAATGAACAGTTTGTCCGCATCTAGTCGCGAGGTGAATAGACCCGTCACGCGCTCTGACGACACGCTCGTCACATCCGGGACGAATGCATCATCGACTCCATTCGGAATGACGATGAGCTTCGATTCGATGGCCGGACAGTGCTCCACGAGATGGGTCGCGATCCGTTCCGAGACGGCGATCACTCGCGAGACGCTCGTATGATACTGCTCAATCTCATCATAATACATCCCATGGATGACGAGGACGAACGGGATGCCGTGTGTCTCTGCCACCGCTAGGCCGACCTGTCGTGAATCGAACGGATGGGCATACACCAGATCGAAGGATTGTGTCACTACCACATCGATCACACGGGTGACGTCCTCATTGGAATAATCGGTTCGTATGACCTGCCCACCGAGCGCCTCTACCTCTTTGGCAAAGGGACCTGGCTTACAGACGACGGTCACCTCATGACCCTCTCGAATAAGCACTTTCACAGATGAGAGAATGTGTCGATGAAGCCCACCCATCGCGGAGTGGAAGAATACCGGTAGCAATACGTTCATGAAGCGCACCTGCCTTTTCGAAGGAATTGCGTTCGATCACAGACCTTCTTGATACATCGACCCGAGTCCTGTGATTCGGTCATTGTGTAAGAACAGAACCGCATCGACATCGTTCTCTTCCGCATATTCCGCGATGCTGACATCGTAGTCATCGAGATAGCGAACGTCGATTGCCGATACCGTCCCGAACGACTCGCCAAGGTAGCCGAGTACCGGGTTCGCATAAGAATCTTTCAACACGAGGAGATGATCGTCATTTTTCGGATTCTCCTGCGTGATTTTCGCGAGGGCGTAGTTGTCACCCATGAACAAGTTGTAGTAGTTCGTGAAGTCGTCCGTGTTGTTCAACACGTCTTTGTCGAGGACGCCATGTCCACAGTCATCCCCGTTTCGACAGACCGTCGTCGTGAATCCGTCTTTCGGTTCGAGATACGTGAACGTGTCCGCCGATTCGACATACGGCATCGAGATTTCCCGGGCATGAGACCCGTAAAACGTCCCGTCGACCGTCTTCACGTCCATCTCATCCGCGGTCAACACCGGTGCATCCGGGAACTGCTCGCTTAAGCGGTCCATGATTTGACCGTATGCGAGAAATGCCCCTTCCGCTCGCCAGTGGTGATCGGTTTTGAAATAGATATCCTCACCCGGTTCGTCACCGAGCGTCTCCTCCAAGTCGATGAGCGGGATGTCATTCTCTTCGATCCGCTCATGTAACTCGTCACGATTCTCCGCATCCGCCGACTCGATGTAATCCGGGAAGATGTTTTGTCGCGTCGCATAGACCGGCTTACTCGGTGCCGAGGCGAAGTAAGACGGGATGCCGGCATCATCCATCTCTTTTTTGAATTCTTTGAAGAATACACCGAGCGAAGAATACTGACTTTCGTTCGCATCCGGACCGTATAAGAACCCATCGATGCTGATGACGCCGTTATTCATCTGTTGTTGCAGCACGTTCAGTTGCACCCAGGCCTGCGTTTCAATCCACAGGTTTCGCTCAAACACCTGGTCGTTCGCCGACGCCTCGAACTCCTCCATGTACGACCCATTTAAAATCGTTTCGATGGATAGCTCAGGACGCTTCGCCAACATGCGTCCCTCGGTGGCCGAGCTTTCCTGCTCGTTACCGAAGGCATAAACGGCAAGTCCATAAAAGATGGTGCCAAGGAAGCCGAGCAAAAGGATACTGTTGACCACCCAAGAGAGGCGCCGTCCTTTCGAACGGACTTGTTCGCTTTTGGTTTGTTGTTCCATTGTCAGCCCTCCTTAGAACCGGAAATAAATAAACGGATTGAATGTACTCGAGACGACGTACGAAATCGAGATGCCGAAAATGAGCAAGATATAAGCTGCTCGGGCAAGACCTGCGCTCGCGGCAAGAACCGGACGTTCCGAGTCCACCTCGTGGCGCAAGAAATGAGCGACCAGCATCTTCGGAAGCGGTGTGGCAGCAATCATCGCCAACAGAAGAACCGTTCCGTATTGGACGAGATAGAAGTATGCCGTTTGATCGAACACTTCACCGCCGTGTAAGCCGAACATGACTTGCAGATAGTCAATCGCGTACGTGAAGTTATCGGCACGGAAGAATACCCAACCGATGACGACGACGAATAATGTGAACACATGCGCGAGCCATGCCGGCCACGCAGCGAGCCATTTCCCGAGAAATGCCCGTTCGAACATGATGAAGATCCCGTAATAGAGACCCCAGGCGATAAATGTCCAACTCGCCCCGTGCCATACGCCAGTCAATAACCAGACGATGGTCAAGTTGCGATACGTCTTCCATGGGCCTTGACGATTCCCGCCGAGCGGGATGTACACGTAGTCTCGGAACCAACTTCCGAGCGAGATGTGCCAACGACGCCAAAACTCAGACACCGATTTCGAAATATACGGATAATTGAAGTTCTCAAGGAAATGGAACCCAAACATCCGACCAAGACCGATGGCCATATCCGAATAACCGGAGAAATCAAAATAAATTTGGAGCGAGTAGGCGATGATTCCAATCCAGGCGAGTGTCGTCGACAGGTCCCCCGCCGATTGACTGAACACTTGGTCGGCCACATAACCACAACTGTTCGCCAAAATCATCTTCTTCCCTAGACCGATGACGAAACGTTGGATCCCAGAGACAAAGTCATCAATCGTCTCACGGCGGTCCACGATCTCATCTGCGACCGTTTGGTAACGGACGATCGGTCCGGCAATCAATTGCGGGAAGAACGAGACGTAAAGTGCCAAGTCGAACAAGTTCTTCTGGAGACGCCCATCGTTCCGATACACATCGATGACGTAACTCATCGCTTGGAACGTGAAGAATGAAATCCCGAGTGGTAGCGGGATCTCCGGGTCATTCAGCGAGAAGCCGAACACCGAGTTGACGTTCTCGACGAAGAAACTCGCATACTTGAAGACCCCAAGCATCCCGAGGTTTCCGAGAAGCATGAGCGCCATCGTCCATTTGATTTTCTTCGCATCGTCCCGATACTTATCGACCATAAAGCCGAAGAAGTAATTCATGACGATTGAAGCGAGCATGATGAGGACGAAACGTGGTTCACCCCATGCGTAGAAGAACAAACTTGAAACGAGTAGAATCGTATTCTTCAGCCAGCGTGGTGACACGAAGTACAACAACAGCACGACCGGCAAGAAATAAAATAGAAATACCGTGGAACTAAATAACATACCGAATGGTCCCTTTCTCCCTTAAGACTTGCTCCGTTCAGCGGAACGTTACATAGAGGTCATCGAATCGTACTGTGATCGGGTCAAGCGTCTCGACGATGTATTTGTACGACATCTTGAAATACTTGGCGCCTTCCATCTGTTTCACGACTTCTTCAATCGGATTCATCCCCGGATTCAACGTGAGCGAGAAACGTTTGTTCGAAAGACGTTCCTCATCTGAGTACTGCATGACGTACAGTTCAAATCGAACGGTGCGATCGCCTTCGACATAAACGGCAGTCTTCATTTCCATCTCGTCCCCTTCATCCATCTTGGCGTCTGCCAAAAAGATTTTTGACGGTGGAATCTCAAACTTCAAATCAAACAATTGGACGTAAATCGAGTCCGTTAACGCTTGTGGTAAAAATGTGACTTCTGTCTTGTATTCTTCTTCGCGCATCGACATATGGTTTTTATGCGGTCCGCGCGGATAGTAATGATAAATCGCCGGACGAATTCGCTTCGTTGACATACAAGCACCTCCGAATCGTTAGGATGATGATACAGAAAAGAGTTGCTGTGCTGGGCACAAAACAACTCTATTCGCTTTCATTTAGTTGGCAAGGATAGCATCGACGATTCGACGTGACGCCTCACCATCACCGTACGGGTTCGATGCTTGTGACATCGCTTTGTATGCCGTTTCGTCAGACAAGAGCTCATCCGCGAGTGAGAAGATGTTCTCTTCTTCGATCCCTGCGAGTTTGAGCGTTCCTGCAGCCACACCTTCTGGACGTTCTGTCGTGTCACGAAGGACGAGGACAGGTACACCGAGAGATGGTGCTTCTTCTTGTACGCCACCTGAATCCGTTAAGATCAAGTGCGACGTCGCCGCATAGTTGTGGAAGTCGAAGACGTCGAGCGGTTCAATCAAGTGGACACGTTCGACATCGTGAAGAATCTCGTTAGCGAGTTCACGAACGACCGGGTTCATGTGGACCGGATACACGACTTCGATGTCATCATACTTCTCGATCAAGCGACGGACCGCACGGAACATGTTGCGCATCGGCTCACCCAAGTTCTCACGACGGTGCGCTGTCAACATGACGAGGCGACGACCTTGTGAACGGATGCTGTCGAGCAACTCGCTCGCATAGTCGTCACGGACTGTCGTTTTGAGTGCGTCGATTGCCGTGTTCCCTGTGACGAAGATCATCTCTTCATTCTTGCCTTCACGAAGGAGGTTGTCACGCGACGTTTCCGTCGGTGCGAAATGAAGGTCGGCCATGACACCCGTCAATTGGCGGTTCATCTCTTCCGGGAATGGTGAATATTTATTGTGTGTGCGCAGGCCAGCCTCAACGTGACCGACTGCGACTTGGTTGTAGAAGGCTGCGAGTGATGCCGCGAATGTCGTCGTTGTGTCCCCGTGGACCAACACGATATCTGGCTTCGTTTCAGCGATGACCTCGCCCATCCCTTTCAATACACGTGACGTGACATCGTAAAGCGTCTGCTTGTCTTTCATGATGTCGAGGTCGTAGTCCGGTTTGATTTCGAACAACTCGAGCACTTGGTCAAGCATTTGACGGTGCTGCGCTGTCACGACGACAATCGGTTCTACCCCTTCACGTTTTTTCAACTCAAGTACGAGTGGTGCCATTTTGATGGCTTCTGGTCGCGTCCCAAAGACGGTCATGACTTTTTTCATAGGTCGTTTCGCACGGTCTGACTTCGCCGTGCTTCCTCCTCCCAATTGCTCACGCTTCGTTCGATACAGCGACCGACGAATGGCGTGTTTGTAGTTGTTCTTCTGTCAAAGGCGGTAAGATATACGTCTCTCCGAGCTCCGTTGCATCGACGACCGTCGTACGACGTTTGAGCTTATCGGCTTTAAACGAGTCTTGTTGCTCTTTAGACAAGTTGCGGAACCATTTCAAAAACTTATTGTACTCCCGAACGACTTCATCGACCGGTCCATATTCGCGCACTTCTCCGAACTCGAGCCAAAGGCCGAGCGTACAGAATTGGCGGACTTGTGAGACCGAGTGACTGATGAAGAAGATCGTCTTCCCACGGTCTTTGAACTCGTTCATCTTGGCGAGACACTTGTCGGTGAACGTTTGGTCCCCGACCGAGAGCGCCTCATCGATGACGAGGATGTCCGGGTCGACGTTGATCGAGATGGCGAATCCGAGACGGGACTTCATCCCGCTCGAGTACGTCTTGACCGGCTGATTGATGAAGTCGCCGATATCGGCGAACTCAATGATGGCCGGTGTCAAGTCGATAATCTCCTGTTTCGTCATCCCGAGCATCAAGCCTTTGAGCTCGATGTTCTCGAGCCCCGTCAAGTTACCGTTCAAACCAGAAGAGATCGCAATCAACGCCGTCTTTCCGTGAAGTTCGATTTTCCCGTGCGTCGGCGGCATCACGTCAGCCAGCAAGTTCGACATCGTCGACTTCCCTGACCCGTTGATCCCGATAATCCCGACCACTTCCCCGGGTGGAACTTCAAACGTGACATTGCGGAGCGCGTAAAACTGTTTGCCCCCTGCTTTACTGAAGAAGATCTCCTTCAGCTTATCAGATTGCTTGTTATAAAGCGTATATCGTTTCGATACGTTTTCAAATTTAACCTGGTACATAAGGTCCTCCTCAAATGTAATCGATGAAGTGTCGACGGAAACGCAAATGAATCATCGACCCGACGAAGAAGAGAACGAAGACGATGGCCCAGTAATAGAGACCGTAAGCCCAGTTAGTCGCCAACCAGTCGGTTCCGAGGAACATCGACCGATATCCTTCGACTAAATAATAGAGCGGATTGATTTGTAGGATATTCGCGAGCTTCGCCGGCGGCACCCAAAAAATCGGTGTCAAATACATCAACATCCGCATCATCGACTGAAGAAGGTTTTGAAGATCGCGCACGATTGTCGTGAGCGCGGACGTAATCAAGGCGAGCGAGTACAGTAGTGCGAGCGCACTGAACGCCAAGTAGATAAACCAGAGCGAATGTAGCCCCATCGGGAATCCGAATGCCCACATCAAGATAAACGAGACACCGACTAGCGCCACGTGGCGGTAGAAGAGTGCGAGCAAGACGTATGCCGGAATCGTCGAGATTGGGAAGCTCATTTTGGAGACCATGCCGATTTTCGAATAGACGGATCGGGCCGTCGAGGTGATCGCCGAGGCAATGAAGAACCAGACGACAATCCCTGCGACCAACCATGGCAGAAACGGCACGCCATCAATCGGCCTGCCGCTTCGAATACCAAATCCAAATACGAACCAGTAAACTCCAATCTGCAATAACGGTGTCACGAACTCCCATAAAAATCCGAGGTACTGCATCGAGTTGTTGCTTCGCGTCTCATACGTGGCGAGACGGAAAATCAAGTACAAGCTCGACTTTAGCTCTGAAAGAATAGCTTTCGCGGATTTAAACATGTTCATTCACCTGAATCAAAGAACGAGATTCGTTTCCTTTGTATATTTGTAGAGGTTGCCGTAGTTGACGACCGCTACGTCTTCACCTTCTGGTTTCACGATGTTACGTGTGTCGAAGATCATCGGACGACGCATCGTTGACTTGAGCTCTGCGAAGTCGAGGACTTTGAACTCGTTGTGGTCAACCAATACGAGGACGAGGTCCGCGTCTTTGAGTGCTTCTTCTTTTGAAACGAGCTCGAAACGGCTTGATGTTGATTTTTCAACGTGTGAGTCGTGAACAGAGATGTTCACACCACGGTCAAGCAAGATTTCAGCGATTTCAACCGCTGGGCTTTCACGCATGTCGTCGACGTTTCCTTTGTATGTCACACCAAAGACCGCGACTTTCGCGTCTTCGATTCCAGCAGTCAACTTCTGAACGTTGTCTGCAACGTAGTGTGGCATCGAGACGTTCGTCTCACGTGACAAGTTGATGATTTTCGCGAGGTCAGGTGATTTCGCGACGATGAAGTACGGGTCGACCGCGAGACAGTGTCCACCGACACCTGGGCCTGGGCTGTGCAAGTTGACACGTGGGTGCTTGTTCGCCATCTCGATGACGTCAAGAACGTTGATGTCCAAGTCGTTACATACTTTTGCGAGTTCGTTCGCGAGTGCGATGTTAACGTCACGGAACGTGTTTTCCATGAGTTTCGACATTTCTGCCGTCTTCGCATCCGTTTTCACGATTTCACCTTCAACGAATGTACCGTAGACGCGTGCGCCTGCTTCTGCACATTCTGTCGTGATTCCACCGACGATGCGGTTGTTGTGCACGAGCTCATGAAGGATTTGTCCAGGCAATACGCGCTCTGGGCAGTGTACGAGATAGATGTCTTCACCGACAGTGAATCCAGCTTCCTCGACGAGTGGTTTGACGAAGTCGTCCATCGTACGTGGTGCGATTGTCGACTCAACGATGATGACGTTGCCTTTTTCAACGAATGGCAACACTTTGCGTGTCGCATCTAAGACGTACGTCAAGTCACATGATTTGTGCTCGTCGTCGTTGTTCGGTGTTGGGACCGCGATGATGAAGGCATCTGCTTTCTCTGGTGAGAGTGATGCACGGAACTTCCCTTTTGCCACGACGTCTGCGACCATTTCGCCGAGACCTGGCTCTTCAATGTGGATCTCTCCACGGTTCAATTTATCAACAACATGTTGTGAAATATCGACTCCGACGACGTCGACGCCATAGTTCGCAAAGACAGCCGATGTCGGTAATCCGATATATCCAAGACCTACTGTACATACTTTCATTGTGTGGTAACCTCCAAATGTTTTGACGCGCTTTTTAAATAGCGCATTGTCCATCATTTTATTTCACATTCGATAATAAAACAATACTCATTATACTCTTGAACAATTCTTCGGTGCAATTACATTTTCATGACAATATCGTCGAAAATTGTTCGTGTGTTTTGCCTGAAATGATTTGTTCCATCTCTCGATAGAGACGATCGAGCGCGAAATGTTTACGGGCATACGCCTGATAGGCTTTTGCGTCCGCCATCAGCTTCTCGTTCTCTTCTTTATAAGAAAGGATTGTGTCAACAAATTCCATCGTATCCGTGACGAGCAGTTCGTCCGGGTAAATCGTCTCCGCGCCCGTCCAGTGACGGATGAGCGGATAAGACCCTGCGGCCATCGCTTCGGCCGGTGCGAGATGGAAACTTTCCAAGTCACTCGTCGAGAAGACGAAGCCGATTGATTGGAGCCATGTGTCGACGTCATTGCCGTGTCCATCGAAATGGACGTGGTCACGAAGGTCCGACTCCTCGATGCGTTTCAGTAACGCCTCGTAGTACGCGCTCTCCTCTTCGCGCTTCCCAATCCAATAGACATCTTTTGGATGGTGTCCTTTGAAGTGGAGCTGGTACCGTTTGTCCGTCTTCAGCAGCTCTTCGAGGACGTCGAGCGCGAGGTCCGGACGCTTCAGTTTCGGGTTCATGCCGATCATACCGAGACGGAACGTCAAATCGTCTGCCTGTTTCGGTTTGTCGAGCTTGTCCGCGTCGACGGCGTTGTAGATGACCGTCATCTGGTGACGCGGAATCCCGAAGAGACGATGCATTTCTTCTAACATATACGGTGAGACGAGAATGATACGGTCGATGTTGTCGAGCGCATATTCCCGTGGAAATGGTGTCTCTTTCTCCTGACGGTGAATTCGGACGATGAGACGCTGATGCGGCAACTTGTGTTGCGAGTACCAGACGGCGTTGCCGAGGCCCCACTCACAGAAAATGACGTCTGCTTGCGCGAGACACGCCTTACTGTGATTCACATCATGAATCTTATGTCCGTCCCACTGGTCGATGAGGACCCGGTAGCTCGGGTCGGCCTCAAAGCGTTCCATGAACATACGGATGAACTTCAAGTCGTGACCGGCGAAGAGAATCGTCGTCTTCTGCATCTCCCAAACCGCATCACGGAGGCGTTCGAACGTGCTGGCGAACGTGTAGTTTTTCGCCATATTGTAGAGACGTTCCGCCGCATCCTTGTAGATGGCCGGATGTGTGAAGGCGAGCTCGACCTTTTCGATGAACTCATCTTCCGAGTTGACGAAGAGCGGGTAGCTCGACCCGAGCAACATTTCGTGCATCTTGTTGCGGTTGAGAAGGACCGGCTTCCCGAGCGCCCCATATTCGAGGAGCTTCGTCGACAACTCGAGGCTGTCGTCAAGGTCCGGGTGGCGCCACGAGATACCGATGTCGCTCTCTTCGATGAGCGTCTCGACGTCCGCACGCGGGATGCCTTTCAACCAGTGGACCCCTTCGTCCGTCTGGAGACGATGTGTCACTTCTTTACGGAAGTTCGGGTTGTTCGGGTCTTGGTTGAACTTGTCCCCCGCCACCTTCAACTCGACGTCCGGCATCCGGACCCGTACCTTCTCGAGCGCGTCGAGAATTTCAGCCGAGTACCAGAGCGGCGCGAACTTTCCTGTATAGACGAGACGTTTCGCCTGACGCTTGAACGTCGGTGTCGCCTCGCGCATGTTCGGAATCATCGGGTTCAAGATGAGGAACGGCTTCGGCGTCTGTAAAAACGTCTCGAAGTACGCCTTCATCTCCGCCGTCTGACAGAGCATGCGCGCCGAGCGGTCCGCGATCTTCTTCAACCGTGCCAACTCTTCCTGTGACGCGGCCGATGAATCATGCGTGAAATCCGTGAGATAAGTCCACGTCTTTTTCATCGTATGTTCATAGTCGGAGAGCGCATAGGCGAGCTGGAACCCACGGATGAACGTCATGTCATACTGTTTCGTCTCGACGAGCTCGTGGATGAGTTGGGCCGCCTCTTCCGGCTGGAGCACCTTCTTCTCATAGTACGGCTCGTCTTTCTTCGTCGAGTCTTCCGTGAAGACGTCGATGAAGCGGACGCGGTCGAGCTGTTTGATCGACGCCGTCACTTCTGGTTTCACGATCGAGCGCTTCAAGAGCACGTCGACCTCGATGTTCGGGTCCTGGTTCAACATATGCACGACCGACGTGAGCCAGATGGCCGAGCCGTCGATCAAGTTCAAATTGACGTCCCCGTATACGAGGATCCGTAGCGGTTGCTTCGTCATAACGTTACCTCCTGACGGTCCGCTTCATCCATGGCGGCACCGGCTTTCACATATTGATACGGGTCGACACTGAAGATGCGTTTGCCGGAACGAGCGAGTTCGTTCAAACTCTCGTCCGCTTCAAAGATGTGGAGCGCCTCCTCGACCGTATAGAAGCGGAGTGCCGACGGCTGCACGATCGAGCGGGACGGTGTCGCGTCAAACACATAACGATACGACTCGTCATGGTCCTGTTTGACGAGCTTGCCGTCATACGCATAGTAATCCTCTTTCGTGAGGACATCCGCTTCCGCATAGCGTGCCGCGAGCAGATAATCGCTCAAGTAGTTCGGACCGTAATAATCGTCCGACTTCAAATGGGCGACCCAATCGTACGACTCGACCATCTCTGTGAACGAGGTATAGTGCGTCAAGTAGCTGCGCATATACGTCGAGATCGATGGCGTGTTGTACGTGTTGTACACGTCGATGTGATCCTCGAACTTATCGAGGAACATCATGAGGTGTTTATGCTCATAGTTCTGTGCCTCGAACTGGGCGACGACGCGTTCTGCCTCTTCGCGCGACTTGATGAAGGCGACGACGGCAATCTTCTCGTGGTCGACGCGGTACGGGATACCGACGTCTTGGACGATCTTCGCCAGACGTTGCGTGTACGTGTGATACGTCAACACGTGGCGCATCCCACGCATCGCGATGTCCTCATAGAACGAGTCATCCGTCATCAAGCGGCGGAACGTCTCATCTAAGTCTGACTCCCCATCGTCGAGGAAGACGTAATCGCCAAGCATGGAGTCGACCCCGACCGAACGGGTGCTGACGACCGGTGTCGCGCAGGCGAGTCCTTCGAAGACACGACGTGAGAACATCGTTGGTGAATCGTTGACCGAGTTGACGTTCAACATGACTTTATACCCTTTATACGCCTTGGCAATCTGGTTGTACTTCAAACTGCCGCGAATGGCGTGACGGAACTGTTCCGGGAATTGGAGCTGGTCGCTCTCCCCGCGTTGGTTGATCGCATAGTTGCGGTCGTAAATGGCAAGACCGTACTTATCCGCCGCCGCGAACAAGCGGTCCATGTCAGCTTTACGTGATTCGTGACGGTTCGCATAATACGAACCGGCGAAACACGCATACGGCTCACGCGTCCCTGGTAAGCGGATCGGGTTATGTTCTTTCGGCTGCGCCGCGAACGGTAACGCATCGACACGGTCATGACCACAATCTTCTTTATAGTTCGGAACGCGGTTCAAGTCGGTCGTATACACATAGTCGAATCGCTTCGCCGTCTCAATGAAACGGTCGTAGTGAATCGGGTCTTCTTTGTTCCAAAAGACGGTCGGGATGTTGTGATAACGGCACCAAGCGAGAAGCGCGTCGAGCTCTTCCCATGTGTTCGTGCCATATTTGACGATTTTCTTCTCCCATGCACCGGCGTTCCCTTTCCACGCCGATTCGACGACGAGGACGTCCGGTTGCTCATCGAGCAGCACCGTCTTCCAGTTGTCCGGTGTGAACGTGATGAGCTGACATTCTGGTTTGTAGGATGCCATCGTGAACTCATCGAAGATGGCCGCGACCTTCAGTTCGTGTAGTTCACGTGGGATTGGTGCGAAAAAGCGAGCCTCGCGCACGTCCATCCACGTCGGGTTTTCTGTACCATCGCTGACGAGTTCTTCAGCGACACGGATGCGATCGACCCGAGCCTCTCCGACACCGTCGACACGTAGGGCAAAGCGAAGGAAGCGAATGCCTCGGTCGAAATAGAAGACTTTCTCGCTTCCGATTTGGACCTGTTGCATGATCTGACGCTCCGTCGCCGAGTAGGCAATGATGTAGAGGACAACATTCGCCCCTTCATCGGCCACACCATCGAGCGTGACACGGTAACGACTGTTCGCCTTCACTTCATACGGGAACTCTGTCGGGAGCAGTTTGAAGCTGTTGTTCATCTCTGCATACGAGATGTAGCGGCGCTGATCGTCCTCGCCTTTCAAATTGACGACAAGTTGGTCATCCCGGCTCTTCAATTTGATGAGGTCCGGTGCCGGGATCGTCCACATGTCCGGTTTGAGCGACAAGACGTCTTCACGGCGGACACTCTTTTCGCGAATCATGCCGATATTCAAGTTCTCAAGCTGTCCTGACCCGTTCACGCGGATGAAATAGCGGATGGAACGGTGTGACGGTGCGATGCGGACGATACCGCTCAGTCCGAGTGGCACTTCAATCAAACGATCCTGCCCAGACACCGTATACGTCGCGATGAATAGCGAGGCGTCCGCTGTACCCGTGCGGTCCCCTTTCAAATAGAAACGATACAAGTCATCGTCCATATCACCCGTCTCAAAATCGATGCCACGTTCTGTATCGACGTGTGGTAGCGCGATCTCATCGACGCCATAGTGCGTGTATTGGTTTCCTTCGGCTCGCACGACGAGCGTGTCCCCATCGAAGTGAGCAATCT
This sequence comes from Exiguobacterium sp. s181, assembly GCF_018617125.1. Taxonomy (GTDB): domain Bacteria; phylum Bacillota; class Bacilli; order Exiguobacteriales; family Exiguobacteriaceae; genus Exiguobacterium; species Exiguobacterium profundum. The sequence continues at coordinate 476,165 of NZ_JACSJM010000001.1, read as the reverse complement.
CACTCTGTGGCTTGAGCGAGCGGAGTGACGCCGACGTAAGCGGATAACGGAAATCAAAAGCATCAAGTGATACGTTCGCAGCCGTCCCTTCGACTGTCCAAAGCGACAGCTTGCCGAGCATGAGCTCGACGAGGCTGAACGCTCCTGCCCCGTTGACTTCAAGATGAGCCCGGACGATTTGTTCACCCATGCCGAGCGTCACATCGACCTGATCGCCGTCCTGCACCGTCACGTAACGAGTACGTCCGCCTTTACGCACGACTTCTAACGTCAACGTTGGCATCAAGCCTTCACGCGATTTGACACGCATCATAGCCGTGAACGTCTTTTGACCTGATTCGACGAGGTCGTTCACCGAGATGATATCTGAACTCGCGTTCGGTCGGTACGTGATGGTGACCGGCTCGTCCCCAGAGAAGACAAGGTCCGTCCCTTCAACGTGTACGTAAGGTGAGCGTGTATACCAGTTCGGTACGAGTTCACGTAGTTGATGCGATTTGTTCGGGCGTTTGTTCAACACTTTACGACCGAGTCGCTTCGACCGTTGTACCCCAAGGTAAGCGGCGCGACGTGCTTTTTTCTGCCAATCCATCCTCATATCCTCCAAATCATCGAGTCTTTCGAGCTCGATTCTTTATTTGCGAATGCGTCGTGCAACCGCCTGTGCCTTCAAAATCGCTTTACCGGCTTTCGATTGCACAAGACGACGATACTTCTTATTCACCACTTCATACTTACGTTTCACGTCCGTGAGCGCTTGTTCTTTCTTCTCGAACGTCTTCACGGTCCATTCAAACGTGTACAGAAGATCTCCATACTTTTGAACGAGTCGTCGATGCTTTTGACGTAATAGACGTTCATCATGTTTCAAATGACGAATCTCCTCTTCTTGAAGTTTGATTCGCTGTTTCAACAATCCGATTTCTTTTTCTAGTTCATTGCTCATGGTCTCACCTCACAAGTATGCGTCAAAATAGAGACGCTTCAATTCTTCTGTTTGTCCTGATTCATATAAGTCGACGAACTGTTTCACGATCGGCGTCTCTAGTTCCATCGGACGATACTGTTCGATGATTTCATAAAGCATACCGGCATTGTCGACAAACTCTTCCGGTTTGCTTCGGCGTAAGAAGACCAAATACCACATCGAGAAGAACCGTTCGAATCGAGTCGAGCGGTATTGGTCGAGTACACCTTCGCGGGCGAACGCTTTCGCCCGTGCCGTCTCCCGGATGACACACTTCGTAAAGTACTTCTTCGTGATCGTGTTGACCGTCGAACCGGCGACGGCCGCGTAATAGTCATGGATCGTCAAGTCGAGCAGAGCGACGCGTCCTGCGTTGAGGAACATCTCTTGGAAGAAGAGTGAGTCTTGCCCGACCGCACCGATGACTTGTTTCAAATCATGCTTCTGGATGAAGTCTTTTTTGATGACCATCGTCTGGATACTCTGCACCTTGAAGTTATGCTCAAGCAAGTACCCTCTCGGGTCTTCGATGACGCGAATGCCATCCTTCTCGAGGTCTTCGAGTTCGATCATCGCTTCACGGTTCGCAAGCTTCAACATGCTTCCGACAGAGAGGTCGAGCGTGTCATCTTCTTGCATGACACGGAACAGTGCCGCATAGCCGTCGTTGACCGCTTCATTGTCCGGGTCAAGGAAGGCGATGTATGGCGTCGTCGCAAGCTCCACCCCTTTGTTGCGTGGACGTGAGGCGCTACCGCTACCGCCGTCGTTGAACGAATACGTGTAGACGTTCGGATACTTCCGGACGAGACGTTCGATATAGCCGATCGTCTCTTGGTCCGTGGAACCGTCGTCGACGAGCCAGATCTCCATGTCTTCAAACATCGAGCTACGGCGAAGACTCGAGAAACACTTGTTGTATAGATAGCGACCGTTGTTATAAATCGGGACGATCATCGAAAGCTGATAGTCACCTGGTTCGTTCGGGACGAGCACGTCGTCTGGGGCGAGCAGTTCGAAATGATCGATGGCATAGCCTTGACCTTCGACGCGTTGGTCGTTCCGAAGCGTCTCAAGCGATACGTGACTAGCCGCGAACATCGTCAAGGCCACGTCAGCATAGTCTTCCACGAACTCATGGATGGTGTCCTGCCCTTTCGTCACGAACGAGACGTCCGTGTATTTGAAGGCGTTGACTAAGTCTTCCACATAGTAGTCGAGATAGTGATGACGGTCGTCAAACACGGTCACAAAGTCGGCTGTACGTAGGTCGACTTCTTGTAGATCCGCTTCGGCGACGAAGCGCTTGTGTGGATACGACTGACGCTCGAACTGTTCACGTGTCGCCGTCACATCACCGCGACCGATGACGAGGACGTCGCGACGGATTTCATGGTGGATGCCGAGAGTGAACAACATCTCACTGAATCGGTCGTACATCGTATGGTTCGAGAAGATGGTCCGGACACCAGACAGTTGATGCTCGAGACGCTCTTCGTCCGTCTTAAACATCTCTAAAATCCCTTGGGCGTCCAAGACGCTTGTGGCGATGAACACGTTCGGGAAGTCGTTGTTGACGGCGACGTTGTAATTCGTCAAGACGAGTTGCCCGCGAGCCTGTGCCTCATAGATGGCTTGCGCGCTCATCGTCGGGCTGTTCTTCACTTCATTGACGTGAAGCACCCAATTCGATGTCTCTTTCAGCTTCTCCATATCCTCAGGGTCCCCATGGACGAGGACATCTTGAAGCGACTTCGGTGCGAGTGACGCTTTCGACTCATTCGCCTCACGCATCACATAGAGTTCTTTGTTCGCATCGCGAACGCCTTGCGCGAGCGTCTCCAAATCTTTTGCGAACCGCTGGACGGGAAAACGGTTCGTCACGACGACACGGTCTACCTTGCCGCGCGTCATCCCGATCGGATTGACGTGAAGCGGGTCGACTCCCGGACGGATGACGAAGACCCGTTCATGCCCGGCTTCTTCCATATATTCCGTCACACGCTCCTCGTTTGCCGTGAAGATGTAATCACATTGTGCGGCAAGTGAAGAGAAGCGGTCGAAATGATTCGTATCGAGTGTCGTTTCGAAGACGACACGGATCTCCTTTTGTTTCGCCTTTCGAATCAAGTTTCCGAGCCAGTGACGAGAGTGCGAGCGTGGCGTCCCCATGTGATGGAAGGCCGTCGTCTCATCTTCTGTGAGCGCTGCCGAGATGAGCAGGAAATCGATGTCTTCTGCTTCAAGCAACTCTAAAAAGCCTGTCACGTTCTCAAAGTAATGGGTGTGACAAAGACGTTCGAGCTCTTTGGCCCGCTTGACCGGTCCGACGAAAGCGACATGCACATTCGCCTTCTCATAAAAACTGCTCCCGTTCGACTGGATGCGTGTCACATCAAGTTCTGGGAGGCGTTTCCGAGCTGCTTCGAGCTCTGCCTGTAATGCGGTTTGTTGTTCCTCGAACAGTTTGTCATCTAGACGCGGGCGTTGCGCCTGTCTCGACAAAGAAGGAAGTTCATCTAAGGTAATCAAGTCATCCCCGACCAATGCCTCTTTTCGGTTGACTCGTTCTTTTTCTTCTTTTAACCACGCGATATGCTTTTGCACGTCGCGTAGCGTCGCTTTTACATCCATACGTCCGCTCCACCTTTTTTAAGTAATCAGTATTTCTTCATCTTATCGTATCTTAACAGAGTTACATGTCGGTCGCAATTTGATGACAAATGTACGGCCCGGCGTTTCACATCAAAAAGACGGACCCACAAATGGATCCGTCTCGAGGAATACCTCACTCATAATGATGACATGTCAAAACGTCTAATCAAGTTGATTCCAAATCTCAAAGAAATCTTCTAGTCTTGCTGAGAATTCTTCATCTGACAGTACTGCCTCATGCAATTCAGTAGAGACAGATAGATATTCGCCCCTACCCGTATCATAAAGAACCTCTTCATCCGCTTCGGACAAGAATAGATATAAAATGAAATCTTTGATATTCCGTGTCACTAATATCGCATCTTGCTCATAAGCTGCACTCAGAATCCTCGCATCCGACACTTGCATGTGTTGCGGTGTGAGTTGACATTCTTCATGAATGCGCGACCCATATTTAGCTTTTAGAATGGCGCTTAACTCCCTCAACTTATTCTCAATTTCACGCGTACTTTTCTCATAGACGATTTGACAATCGTTCACAGCATCGAGAATACGTTAGCGTTCATTCGGTTTCGGCGGGATTTCTGCCAATAGTTGTACATCCAGTTCAACTTTCACCTCTTCAGGAATCATCAAAATCGCATTAGAATCCTCTTTGATTTTTTTCCAAAAGTGTTGACACTGCTTCTGATGTTTTTGTGCCTCAACGTCATTAGAACGCGCACTCAAATCTCGAATCACATTCGTATCAATCACGTATTTAACAATCATCATTTCACTCTTTCACTTCATCGACGTCCTGTAATAATACAGAAGCGAGTCGTTCGGACGATCGTCGTTGTTCTTGAAGTTCAAGCAAAAGTTCTTCTAAGTCAGGATGACTCACAAATTGTGAGGAAGGGATTCGCCATTTCCCTTTCCCGTTCAATGTACGATGCGCTTCAATTTCATTTGCCATACACTTCCGCCTTACCATTTGAGGAGAGATAGAGAGTAATTTTCCGACCTCAGTTACAGTAAGATATTTCGGCAACAGATGAATGAGGTTTTCTGAAACGGTGTATTGACTCACGATTGCTTCTTCTCGTTCTGACAATTTGATGTCAAGGCTTTGCTCATATTCTTTAAGCGCATTGATTGCACGGCGAACAGCACTTTGACGCTTTAGGTCATTATTCAATTCAGTGGCGACTTCTATTTTTTCAAGTTGAGCATCCCGTTCAAGCACCTTCATGATGTCATCTTTATGATTTTTGTAATCTTTCAGCATACATCTCATCCTCACTTTCGAAACAAACGAAACAAACGAAACTTAATTATATTATACCCGCTCTTCTACTTATTGAACAACTTGATATAAAAGTAATTCGATTGAAGCACTTCAATAAAATAGACACCCGTTCCAAGTAGCTTGAAACGAGTGTCCATCGATAGTCACAGGGCAATTTCTCTTTAGAAATTCGCCCCTAAAACCATTATTCACTTACTCTGCAGCATTGACGTCGACGATCCGTCCTTCAACAGCCGGTGTGACTTCTTCACCGAGGCTGATCAAGTGATCGCGGAAGTTTTCCCAGTCGATGAGACCGAGGTCATTGACGCGGCCTTCATCAAATGCTTTCTTGAACTCAGCGTAGTTGTCTCCACCTTGCGCTGTGAAGAAGTTCGTTGCGACTTTATAGCTCGTCGCATCATCTACTGCTACGAATTCTGAGCCGTTGTTGTATTCCAAGCTAACGATGCGCTCGCCAGCCGGTTTCGAGCTGTCGAACAACACTTTGAATCCAGAAACGTGGAGGAATCCACCGTTCTCGACCGGGTAAATGCCAACACTACGCTCGAAGGCCGCTTTCAATTCGCTACCTTTCAAGTCCATGATGGCGAGCGTGTTTCCGAATGGAAGTGTCGTTAACACTTCACCTGTCGTGACAGGACCTGCATTGATTGCTTCACGGATTCCACCACCGTTTTGAACGGCACCGATGACAGCAGAATCATATTCTTTCGCTTTCGCGAGCATGCCATCTGTGATCAAGTTACCGAGGGCTGTCTCATTTTTACGGACACTCGGTGCTGTTTCATCACCTTTGTCACGTGGGTTATCGAGTGGCGCTGTAAGAGACACACCGATTGGATCTTCACTAATCGCATCAACCACTTCTTTGAACGGTGCGAGAAGTGAGACCGCGTATGGATCCGGCTGAAGTGCTTTCACGTCAATCAAGCTACCTGCATGCTTGATGACTTTCCCGTCTTTGTCGAACTCGACATCAACCGTTCCGAGGAAATTGCTATATTGGTCCGCTTGAACGATGACCGTCGGTTCTGTTTTCCCTGCAGTGATGAGGACCGGCTCACTCAAACGAGCGTGCGTGTGTCCACCGACGATGATATCGATCCCGTCTACGTTTTCAGCAAGCAACAAGTCGTTGTCGAATGCTGGGTTGTCGTTATATCCAAGGTGTGAGACCGCAACGATTTGGTCGACACCCATCTCTTCGAACGCATCGACTGCTTTTTGTGCTTCTGTGATGTAGTTTTGGAATTCGATTGGCCCTGGGCTAGCGATTGTAGCCGTCTCTTCTGTTGTCAAACCGAAGAATCCGACCTTCTTGCCGTCGACCACTTTGATGACTCCTTCATACAAACGACCGTTATACGCCTTATCCGTCGTTTCGTTGCGGTACAAGTTCTTCATGTATTGGTCTTTTGAATAGTCCACGTTCGAGCTCACGAACGGGAAGTTCGCATAGCGGACGAAGTCAGAAAGTTCTTTATGTCCTTGCTCTGTACCGAGGTCGAATTCGTGGTTACCTGGTACCATCAAGTCGTATTTCATGTAGTTCATGAGTTTGAGGTCGGCTTGACCTTTGAACTCGTTGAAGTAGAGCGATCCTGAGAAGACGTCCCCTGCGTCGATCAAGAGGCTATCTGGCTTCTCGGCACGAACTTGCTTGATGGCTGTCGCACGGTTCGGTGCGTACTTGAGCGCTGCGTGCGTGTCGTTCGTGTGCATGATCGAGAGCTTGTATCCTTCTACTTTATAAGGAACTTCGAGTGTGATCGTTTTTCCGCGGTTCGTGTATGTAGCCGTCGCGACGAATTCGCCGACTTCATCTGTGTTGATCCCGCTCCAACGAACTGGTTTTTCGTAAGTGCCGCTCGCGAAACGCACATCTTGCTTCACGATTCCGACTGCTGGCTTCCCTTGTTTGAACACGAGTGGCTCAGACGGCGGAAGGATTTCAAGTGGATGATCGAGGACGCGTACACGTTTCTCGATGTACATGCCTTTTCCTTTTACGATCCCACGTGCTGTTTGGAACGTGCCGAGCTTCTCGAGGTCAACGCTTGATTTGTACCAGTAGATTGGCGCCCCTTTATATGTAGCGTCGAGTGCTGCATCCAAATCTCCTTTGTATACATACCCTGACTTCGCCTTGACGACCGATGCTTTCGGTGCAGCTTCTGTGACAGCAGCTGGCGTGAGTGATGCTGTCGATACAGCGGCTACGGCAAGCGCTGTATACAGTTTACGTGATGATTTCTTTGCCATGTCCAGTTCCCCTTTCGGATTTGCGAACAAGACACATAGAGGAAAGCGCTTACATCGTTCGACTTATGTGTAATCTCATTGCCCCAAAGTCGTCCGTTTTTCCCCCATATGTACAATTCGCTCTAGTTCTAACGTACCGGAAACGCGTCCAATAAACAATCACAAATTGAAGATTTTTAACCTTTTTACAATTTCCACAAAAAACGATTCCCTCTTTATGACAAATAGGCGAGAGATGGCAAAACCATTTGGGATATAATGGTTTCTAGAAAGAAGGAGGTACATTTATGTATAAAAAATTGTTAGGTTTTAGTCTATTATTCGTCGTCCTGTTCGGGATGCAGTCCGTCGAGGCGGCATCACCGTCGTATAAGACAGTCCAATCCACCCCACTGAAGGCGTCTACGCAAAAAGGGGCCAAGACCTTGATGACCGTGAAGACGAACACGAAAGTCGCGCTCCTCAGCAAGACGAACTCTTGGGCCCACGTCCAAATCGGTAAAACGAAGGGGTATCTCTCCATGCGGTCCGTCATGCCGCTCGAGACACCGATTGCTTCCTATGATATGAACGAAGTCATGAGCTATAAGGGCACGGACATCGTTAGTATCTCCGGGACCAGCTACAAGATCGACCCAGCACTCAAGCCATTCTTCCAAAAGAACGGCACGGCACTTAAAAGCATGCTAGTCGTACCGAAAACAAAGGACCGTACGTTGATCGGTTGGAAACAGCTCAGTTTCTTCCCGCTCGGTCAACCTGCCAGCTCGCTCGTCATCGACAAAGCGGCAGCGAGTCGGATCGACAGCTTATACATCCCTTGGAATCCGATGTCACCGAACTTCACCTTGACGACGGCAGGACCGCTCCGTCAAGTCGTCGCGAACGCACATGCGCATGACCCTGCAATCGATGGTGAGGTACAAAAACTCACCTTGAACGGTCAGATCGAGCAACTCCATACGGCAGGGGAAGTCCAGATCGCCGGAAAAGGAACAATCGAACGGTGGGACATCTCAAAAGATACGGAATATTCATATGAGATTCCTGTTCGGTATACAGGAGAGGTCGGCTTCTTGAACATCCGCAACACAGATGTCGTCGTACGCGGGACGAGCACGCTCAAAGTCCGTACCGTCGCGGCACCGACGAAGACGCACGTCCTCGGAGGAAAGAACGGCGTCATCGGTTCGATCAAGCCATCGAAGACGATTCGCGGGAAGAAAATGGGGAAAGCCGAACTCGCCATCGACAAGATGTTCTCGAACGTGAACGAAGCATCGGTCACGGCTACTCTCGACACGTTGAACATTCCCTACACGACAGCGCGTGTCGGCGACTATGTGACGGCACTTCGCCAAAATGAGGCGGCTGGACCGAGCAAACGCCTCGTCAACTCGGCGACCGACCTGAAAGACATCGTCCGTCTCGTCGATGCGGTCATGACGACGAAACAGACGACACCGGCCTACGTGCATACGTCAGATTCTCAACTGAAAATCCAGACGTTCCATGACCATGTCGACAACGCTTCTTATTACAATCAATATACACGTGCTGTCACCGCAATGGTCGCGGATGGCACATTGCAGTCAATCCGTTTCAAACGTCCACTCATCGAGAAGAAAGAATGGTATATCAGCCAGGAGAAAGATCAGACGTTTGTGTACGATTTCCCTGTCGGATCGATTCGACTCGTCACCATCGACGGCAATACGACTCGTAGCCTCGTCATGGAAACGAAAGCAGTCGAGCGTCCGAACTACCCGGAATCTCGAATCGAACTCGTCTCCATCAATGACAAACCGCTCTCTGCCTATCAGAAAGAGCCGCCTGCCTTTGAGGCGAAAGTGATCGAATCCGGATATCGGACGTATGTCGCCATCCGTGCGAGTGACAAGGAATGGTTACGAAACACTCACTTCTTCTCCGTCGATGTGAACGCAAACTATCGAGATGGGGGTCCGGTCTCAATGGACAAGGTCAACCTCGGAGGATGGAAATCGTCCGAAACCATCATCTTTGAGATGCACGGAGCGAAACGATTGAACAACCTCACGATCCGATCATTCGGCTACAAAGACGCCGTCTACAAGTGAAGCCTACAAAAAATGACATCCTCGGCTGAGGATGTCATTGTCCGTTCGGCTGACTGATGATCGTCAACCAGACGTTTGAGTATACGCCCGCTATAATCGCGTAATCGTTCGGGTCCGCCAAATTGAGCAGTCGTCCGTTCTGATAGAAGTATAGGTTCGTGATGACGCCACCACCTGACGATCCGATGGTGATTCCACGGGCCGTGAGCGTCTCGTCCGGGTCCGTGATGATCGAGACGACCGAGTCGAAGCGGTCCCGCTTGACCGTCAAATAACCGCGGTTTTGATCGATATACACTTCTTTAAATCCACGTGGGTAATGGGAAGCATTCCCATGAATGTACGGTCCTCTTTTCGGGTCGAGGCGAAGCGCCATCCCGCTGAACGTCAACTGTTCGCCGGTCGTGGACGGAAGAATGAAGTCATTCGCTTCCGCATCGTCCGCCGCGCGCGTCCAAAACACCCCCGCCACCAGCAACATCGCGACAAGCGTTACCTGAAGCCCACTCATCATTCTCTTTTTCATCCGTCTTTCCTTGCGACTCATTAGGTCCTCCTTCATGCGTTTTGCCTAGAACTAGTTCAAAAGAATGTATGACTTTATCCCTATCATCATCCAAACATTTTCGCATATGTAAATGATATACATGATTCTTATACAATTATTGTAATATTGTTGGCAAAAATCATCAAGGAAAAACTCAAATTCGTCTGTTTTTTTTATAATCGAGTCAATATGGAATTCGGATGACGTGCTTCGTCCCGCTCTCAAGCCAATATGAGACGATGTACCTATCCCCTGTTTCTTCCACTTGCGTCTTCACGATGCGAGAATGCGTCCGGTCGAGTCGGATGAGGGTCAAGAAGCGGACGTCCGTGCCACATTCGATGGATACGACCTGTGGACGACTCACCCATTCGAAATCACGAGGCGACACGTGACTTTCTTCGATCGTCATATACGATTCTTCCCCTGTCATGAGTTGGACGATCTGCATGGCGCGATTCGACGCATCCATGAACCGGACGTTCTGGGACTCCGGCGACCCCTCGACGAGGTCGAGCCCCGGCGCCACATGGAAGCGCTGGACGAACAGATCCGGTTCTGGTGACGTGATACGGTCGAAGACGACGAGCGTCCGCGCTTGATCGTAGACGACCTTCCGAGTGTGGAGGGCCCCTTTTCCGATGAGCCGGCTCACCCCAGTCGCCACCACCTGCTTTCCAATCGGTTCAACAGATACAATTTCACTTTCTCCGACCCGCTCGACCGACAAGTCGAGCTCGTCCCCGAGGCGATGCACGGTGTTGTGTGACGTGACGCGCATCGCCTCCAAACGTTCCTCGCAGTCCGCATACCCATATCGCCCCGTCTCGACGATGAAGTCACGCCCGAGCCCGTACAGTTCGAGGCTCAGGTCGTCCGCATGCTTGTGGGCCGCACCGTGATAGCCCGCCGTCATCAAAATATAGGTCGCATCACTGAAGGGACGCTTTACATGGGTCCAATATTCACGCATGACGGCATAGTTCGAGCCGAGGTTCACCATCCGTTCAGACGGACAAACCCCTTCCCCTCCCCCGCTCAACGCGTAAGCGAGTGACGGATGGGATTCGACGTCCGGAATCAGATGCCGTCCCCGAATCTGTCCGCCCGTGTCTCCGACCATCGGTAGGGTCCGATTCGGCTTGATCAGATGGACGAGGCGATCCGGCATCGCGTCGATGACGTCAAACCGGTCGGATAAGGAGAAGCCGTTCACGTTCGCCCAGTCGACGAAGCGGCTCAACATATGATAGACGTACACGTGATAGCCCGGCGAATGTTCGAGATGGGTCCCGTCTATAGCGAGACTCGAATCGAGCTGGGCATCGAGACGCGCGCGGGCGACCCGTTCCCATTCCGGGCTTCGGTCGAACTCTGGGAAACAGGATCCGATGGCGAAGAGCGCCATGTCCTGGAACAGCCCGTGATTATGGCGCGGCCGATAAAACGTCGGCGTCGCCAACAGGACGGCGTGGTCGTATAGCATCTTCAATAACTTCTCGGTCATGGATGGGTCACGTTCGATTGGTGCACAGCGGTACGCCTCAAAGAATCCGAGCAGATGGAACACACGGATCGCCGTGCCGTGCTCATGGTACGCCTCACGTTTCCGACTGACCGTGAATGCAGGATGACGTGTATGCCAACTATCGACGATACGGGCGGCGTGTTTCACATAAGCCGTCTCTCCCGTCACCTCGAAGGCACGGGTCAGCTGATGGACGGTCGTCAAATAATGGAGTTGGAGGTAAAAGGAGTTGTTGTCCACCCGCGGCACCATCTGATCCCAATCGAACGTGGCGACGTCCGCGACACGTAACGCGTCGGGTGCTGCCGGAATGTACCAGTCGCCTTGTAAGACACCGTCCGCAAAGCGAACGGCCTGGTCGTCCGTCAATCGCTCATATCGATACGGGGCGATCGGCCGCTTGTCCTGGATGTACTGATGCACGAGCAGGCGGTCCATCCGGTCGGACAGCCTCGCTTTCGTGAGCGGGCGCGTCATGACGAGCATCGTATCGGACGCTGAGACGAGCGTCTGTCTGCCGCCAAGACGAACGACGTAATAACAACCGTACGGGCGTATGAGCCGACCCGTCCCGGTCTTCTCGAATCGCGCCTCCGGTACGACCCGTCTTCCTTTCCACTGATAACACATCGTCCCCGCCGAGATGACGACGTCCCACCCGTGGCTCCCCCGTGCCGCGAGCGAGCCGCCAAATTGGGCGACGAGTCTTGCGATTGAATGTTCCATTCGTTCCCTCACTTGTCATTTGTTATACTTGAAAATTCTACCTTAGCAAATGGTGGGATTCAAGAGTTACCCAGTCGTTCACACAAAAAGCCCAGCTTTCGCTGGGCCCTGCTCATTTTGGTACGTTGATCGTATTCGTCGTGCCGTTCGAGAGCGTATACGTGACGACGTATTGCTCCGGTTGCTCGGCTAACGAGGCGTCGACGATCGACGTGCTCGTCCGGTCAATCCGGATGAGCGTGAGGTAACGGACGTCATCCCCATACTCGATCGAGACGACTTGTTCACGCGGCTTCCATTCGAAGTTGCGGACAGACAAGTGACTCGGCTGAATCGACATGTACGACTCTTCGTCCGTCTCGAGCTGCATCAACTGGATCGTCCGGCGCTTGTCATCCCGGAACGTCACGTTCTGCGCGTCCGTCGAACCGGCGTATGGCTTCAAGCCGTCGCCGAGATGGAATCGCTGCACGAACATGTCCGGAGTCGGCGAAGTGATCTTGTCGTAGACGACGAGCGTCTTCGCCTTGTCATAGACAAGCGTCCGGCGATGAGTCGCACCTTTCCCGACGAGGGCACTTTCTCCGATGGCGATACTCGTATCGCCCTTGTCCTCGACCGATACGATTCGGCTCTTGCCGACCATACTTTTACTCAAGTCAAGATTTTCCCCATAGCGGTGCACGGTGTTGTGCGCCTCGACCTTGAACACTTCCCGGCGTCGTGGGTCCTTCGAGTAGCCAAAGCGTCCCGTCTCGACGATGAAGTCACGGGCGAGCCCGTACAGATCGATGCTCAAGTCATCGGCGTGCTTGTGACCGGTACTATGATACCCCGCCGTCATCATCACTTGGGTCGCTCCCGAGAACGACTCCGGTGGACGTGACCAATATTCGCGCATGAAGCTGTACTGGTCGCCGAGTTGTTTCGTCAACAGTTGCGGCACCGTCCCCTCTGCCCCGCCACTGACGGCGTAGGAGAGTTCCGGATAGTTCTCGGTCTTTGGAATAATGTTCATATCTTTTAAATAACCAGTCGTATCACCGAAGATCGGGAGCGTCCGGTTCGGCTTCAACATATAGGTGAGCTGGTCCGGCATCTTCTCGATATAACCCGACCGTGACGGCAAGACGAAGGCGTTGGCGTCGGCCCATTCGATAAACTGCGACAACGTTTCATACACATATACGTGGTAGTACGGTGAATGCTCCAGATGGACCCCGTCAGGCGAGATGCTGAAAGCGAGTTGGGCCTGAAGGCGCGAGCTCGCGAGCGACTGCCACGTCTTGCTCTTGTCGAACTCTGGGAACGTCTGTGCAATCGCCGTGAGCGCCATGTCTTGGAAGATTCCATGGTTGTGCTCTTTTTTATAGAAGTCAGCGGATGCTAAAATCTCGCCATGCTCGTACAGCGTCTTCAAGATGAGCTCGGTGAACGCCGGGTCTTTGTTGAGCGACGTCTGCTTGTACACGTCCCAGAAGTTCAATAGATGGAAGACGCGGAGCGCAGTGCCCTGGTCGTTGTATCCCCACTTGAGTCGTTTATAGTTATAGGCCGGATGCGCTTTCGTCCAGCTTTTAACGAGACGCTCGCCATATTTGAGATAGGCGAGGTCGCCCGAGTCGTTATACGCCTGCGTCAATTGGTTCAACACCGTCATGTAGTGGATTTGGAACGGGAACGAGTCATTGTTGACATCCGGGACGTCTTTATGCCAATTGAACGTGTCGATGTTCGGTACGGACAATTGTTTCGGCTCCGCCGGGATGTACCAATTGCCGGCGAGTGCCTGATCCGCGTACTGTTTCGCCCTTTCGGTTGAGAGCGAATCATATTCATACGGGATGTGGGCATCGGTCTCTTTCATGTATGTATGAATGAGCGGACGGTTTGTCACCGATTGGATCCGTGCTTTCGTCAACGAGCGGGCCGGGACGACCTCGGCTTGACTCTTCTTCACGTAAATGCGTTTGCCGCCTGACATGGCCAGATAGTACCAACCGGACGGGCGGACGATGCGATACTCTTTCGTCGCGTTCGTCTTCTGGAGCGGGACCAATTTCTTGTCTTTCATTTGATGGAGCATCGTCGACGGGGCGACACGGGCGTTAAAGTCCGAGTTTGCCGCCGCATCGGCCGTGACCGGGGCGAACAGGAGCATCCCGCTCAGCACGCCGATCGACAATCTTGTATACAAAGGTTTCATGATATTCCTCACAGTTTCTGTTTGATTTTACCCTGTAAATTATATCCATCTATCTATGAATAAACAACTTTATTTTGGATTATATTTACCTTTTTTATTATTTTTCCAATATAAAAACACCCACTCGTTGAGGAGTGGGTGTCATAAATCAATAAACCGTCAACTTCCGTTCCACCGTGGCATAGCCTGCCCGATAGATGCGAACGGTCATCTTCGTTCCTTTTTTCTGTTTCGGAATGGCAATCTTGAACGATTGACTCGACCCGACCCGTGTCGTCTTTCCGACTTGGCGATTATTCGCATACACTTTGACGCTCGCTCTCGCATCCGCTTTTCCACTTACAAACGTACTCGTCGTGCGGATCGCCGAGACACTCGCCGTCCGGAAGGCTTTGAGGATCACGGTCGTTGTCGCGGATGATGTGTTTCCAGCGGCATCACGAGCCGTCACCGAGATCTTTTGACCAGCGAGCCAGTTCGACACGTTCAAACGATAGATGCCTTTTGAGTCCGCTTTGGTCGTATACGTCTTGCTACGATACATGATGCGGACGGTCGCTCCCGCTTCTGTCTTTCCAGTGATTTGCTTCAGTGGGACGACCACTTGTTGAATCGTCGGTTTGACCGGTGGCGTCTTGTCGGCGACTTTGAAAGTCATCGATTTTGTCTGCCCAAATGCATCTTTCGATATGATGCGAAGCGATTCGTTCGCCACGAGCGGTCGAACGATGGCGACCGCAAAGTTTCCGTCCGCCTTCGCACGGTTCGAGGTGATGCGTTTCCCAGACTTGTCGTAAATATCGAACGAGATGTATGGATCTAGTTGCCCCGTGATCGTCCGACGGTCTGAAGAAGCTTTCAAATTTTTCGGCGTCGTCAACGTGGACGGACCTTGGAGTGTCTTACTGAATGTATAACGTACCGTACCATCCTCGTTCCGAAGTCGCAGTTCCACATTCACCGGATAGCTGACAGGCTCTGGCAAGTTAATGGTCGTATCATAATTGGACAGATTAATCTTTTGCCCATTCACAATCAAGTCGTAGGCAGAGTAACTGATCCGGCGTGTTTCGTTAGCCAACCACAGTTTCGTTCCGCCTGCGTTGATTCGAACGTCCTCGATGCGATAGTCGAACACGTCCGGCGTCAACGTCCGTTTGTTTCCGACCTCATCCACGACGGTGACCGGAAACAGATTCATTGAATACTTGGATACAGGATAATCAAGCTTAAAGGAGAAACGTCCCGTTTCATCCGCACGTTGTGTAACGTCACCTGTTCTTCCGAAACGTACTAACGTGAGCGGGTCTGTTTTGCCAGAGATGACCTGGTCCCCATATAAGAGCCGATCGAGTACGAGCGATGGAGGTGTGATGTCTTTGACAGTAAGTGTGACCACTCGCTTTAATCCGTTCGGGTTGACCACCTGAATTCGAATTTGGCTCACGCCTGCTTCTTTAAATGTAGCCCCAGTATTTGGTTTTAAGTCAAAAGCATAACGCCATCTTGAAATCGAATCAACCGTTTCCCAAGCCCCGTTAGTAAAGTATTCCACTTTCAAGTCATCAATGAGGTCATCACTCTGTACCCGAACCGTTTCTGTCATTTCAGAGAGAGTCGTCGTATTAGGTTGACCATTGATCGTCAAATTTGGTGCAGTCTCATCTTTTGGCGTAAACTCATATGTTGTGATATTTTTCTTGTCGCTACTCTCGACAGCGAAACGATAGGTCCATTTTTTTAACTCTTGTTGAAGTGTGAAGGAGAAAGCGCCGTCGGTCCCGGTCTTCACTTCCATTCTCGTGCCCTCAGGATTCCATTCTTGGACGCGATTATAGAAGACGACCGTCGCATTCGGCTCTGCATGACCCGACACCACTTTCTCCCCTTCGATGAAACGGGTGAGCGTCGGGGCAGTCATCGCTTGATGGATGCCATCAACATATGGAGAAACCTGTTCTCCCGTACTGACTCGAAGTCGATAAGTCGAACCGTACGGAATATGAACCTCACCTTTTCCTTCGTATAATGAAGTACGAGCTACTTCAATCTCCCCGTTTTTACGCATAATCTGCACTTCTGCTTCCCGAGCCGGTAAGGATGCCTCGATATACATCGTTTCATTCAAAAAGCGTACCGTCGGCTCGGCAATCATGCGTTCTTCTTTTACCGAGATGGACGTAGATAACCGTTGCATCCCGAAATCTGTTTGAAGATAGAATTCATATACTCCCGACTCAAAAAGCGGTAACTCCGTAGAGAACTTTCCATTAGAATCTGCTTGTACTGAGAAATCCCCGTTATCAGAACGGATGAATAGCTTAGCATTCGGTTCTGTTTCTCCCGATAGTTTGCCCGATACGGTAGATGGTGTCGCCTCAATCGTCAAGGGGAACGTAGAATCCACGTACTGACGAATCGATTGTTCCGCTAAAACAGTTCCATCTTTTTTGTATGTGATGGTTTTATGCGACGTTCCGTCCGTTCGAAGTGAAATATAAAATAGTCCTGACTCGTCTACCGTTACTTTTTCTCCATCATATGTAACAGTCATGTCGGGATCTGTCACACCGTACACACCGAAATATTGGGCGACGGAATAGTAAGGCTGCTCCGAAGTCAAACGGACCGGATCAATCTTCACTTCTTTCTCGACAAGCACTTCATTGTTTGGATGGAGCACTTCCACTCTACCTGTGAGCCCTTTAATGTAGTCATCGAACGGAATCGACAACTCTACTTCGAAATGACCATTCGCATCCGAGACAGTGGAAAGGGTCCGGTCATAAAGAGTGAGACGGACATTCTGATAAGGCAAGGTCGTACCGTGAACACGCGACTGACTCCATTGCATCGAGTCGACCTGAATCGGTAAATCAAAAGAATCATCGAACGAATAGCTTCCAGTGACACTTCGTTTCCCATTTGACGCTTTCGTATAAGCTTTCACTTCGTTACCTTGTTTTTTGGGAATTGAAAGTACCTCGACGCCCCGATATGTTTCACCATCATAAATCGCGATGATTTCATAACCGGGATTTGACTGAAGCTGCATCTTTCCAGATTCGACTCCATAAAAGTTTGGCGGGATCGGACCTTTTTCAATCACGGAGGCACTCACTCGCTGAACTGGTTTGTAATAGACGTCATCCTTTTGATAGAATGTCACGATTCGTTCCCCTACTGCCTCAGCTAATGAGACAGTGAACGTTCCGTCCGATTTCACACTAACAGGTCGAATCGTTTGATCCACGCCATAATATAATGGCTCTGTGTACGAAGTCTGTCCCATGAGCATCTTGCTGTCAGGCTCAAATGCCTGAACGGTCAGCGTGCCCGATGCTTCGACAGGTGACAAAGTAGAGACTAACAAAATCATGACCATAAAAATCATCATCGTTTGTTTAATAATGGATTTTTTATTCATTTTTCATCCCTTTTTTCTTTTTATTATGTAAAAAAATAAATTTTTCCGACATTTAATATATCACCACCCTCCTCATTTAGCCTACATATTTTTTGATAAGGTCGTCCGAAATTTATCGACAAGACTCGACAATCTGAAGATTGCTTCCCCTTCCGTCCTCCTATAATGGTTGTTATAGAGAATCCCTGCTTTTGATCCATAAGGCTTGGTGCAAATGAGATACAGCATTTCGAGGCTACATCCGATTTGATTTGACGAAACGACACGATTGGCGAGGTGCGAAAACCGCATAACAACCATTATGCTGTAACCACCTAGGAAACTTGAGACGCGCGCGGGAAAGCAGTTCATCATGCCAGACGCAAACGAACAAATCAAAGAGTGGGAACCGATGATCTATTACGTCATCCGCCAACTCCATCTTCATCCGAACGAAGTCGACGATGCCGCCCAGACGGCACGGATTGCCCTATGGCGAGCCATCCAAGACGGTAAGACGCTAGGGAAAACCTACTGTTTCATCCGCATCCGTGGGGCCATCTTGAACGAGCGTGCCAAACAGGCGAAGACACTCCAACACGAGGTGACGAGTGAGCGCCTCCCCGAGCAAATCGACAAGAGTGAGATGCCGCTGTCCCTCTGGCTCGACGACAAGCGTTCCACTTTACCAAATCGTCATTTCACCTTACTCTGCCATATGCTTCACGGAACTGAAGCATCGCTCGGGTACTCCCCGAGCCGCCTCCGCTCCTACAAGGCCGAACTCCAGCGGATGCTCCGTGAGGACGATAAGTAAGAGGAGAATGAAGATGACTTTACACATGAAAGACGCTGTCGACCAGCACGTCCACTACTTACGCATGACCGGAAAATCGGACAACACGGTCAGTCAGGCGACCTATAAGTTCGCCCGTTTCGAGAGAATCATGGGACAGAACCGAACTCTCGATGACTTCAAGACGAGACAGGACGTCATGCCGTATATCAATGCCCTCCGCTCGGAAGGATGCCAACCGGTGACCATCAACAATTACTTGAGCGCACTCCGTGGTTTGTATGACTGGGCCATCACCGAGCAACTCGTCACGCACAATCCGTTTCATCACCTTCGCGTGAAAGTGACCGAACGTCCACCTTCGGACGTCCCTACGCCAAGCGACTTACACCGAGTCATCGATGCGATCGACGTCCCGTTGTATCGAACCTTTTTGACGCTCCAGTTGCATACGGGGATGCGCATCAACGAGGTGAGACAGCTGACACTCGATGCGATCGATTTGAACGCGCGTCTCTTGTACATCCACGAATCGAAGACAGGAAAACCGCGCAAGGTCCCACTGAACGATGCGACGCATGCGATGATGACGACGTATCTGGAAGAAGAGCGCCGATGCATCGATTCGCCATACGTCTTCCCGAGTGCCCGCGGTGATCTCATCTGCAAGACAACGATCAACCGTCACCTGAAACGCGCCGCCGAGGACGTGCTCGGTACATCCGTCACGTCGCATACGCTCCGGCACGCCTTCACGTCACATCTCTATGATATGGGCGTCAAGGAGACTACCTTGTCCGAGTTGCTCGGTCATAGTGAACCGAAGACGACCCGACGCTACATCCGCGTGCGCGAGGACCATCTGCGGGATGCGGTGGAACGACTGACGTTGGAGTGAACAAAGGAACATAAAAAATCCGGTCCACGAGCGACCGGATTTTTGATCATCTTTTCATCACATATACCTTCAATAGATATCCGATGATTCCAATCAATGCGGCAATCGCAAGATACACGATTGGCACGAGAAGTTGCGGCGCGGTCAAAGAGACGACGTAAATAAACATCGCGGTATTGAACTACCCCCACCTACGCTTCGCTTAGAGGTGGGGGATTCCTGATTTATCCGACCTGACAGCCGGAACCTGATCAGGCTAGCCCCGTCGTCCCGACGGTTGAAGAAGCCAACATGCGCTCGGCTTCTTGTCTGAGGTTCAGTCCTGCGTTCACATCACGGTCGTGGTGGACCCCACAAGCCGGGCATGTCCATTCACGCAGACCAAGATGTTTCACGTCTTGGTGTCGATGGCCGCAACTCGAACACAATTGGCTCGAGGCGAAGGTCTTCCCGACCTTCACGACGGTCTTGCCGTACCAGCCGGCCTTATACTCGAGCATGCGAAAGAACGCCGACCAGCTCACTTCGGCGATCGACTTGCTCAACTTGCGGTCCTTCTGCATGTCCTTCACCTGCAGGGTCTCGATGCCAATGACGTCGTGGTTTTTGACGATTTCGGTCGACACCTTATGTAGGAAGTCGGTGCGCTTGTTGGCGATCTTCTCGTGGATGCGGGCGACCTTCCGCTTCTGCTTCTGGTAGTTCTTCGCCTCGGAGAGTCTCACCCTCTTGTTCAGGGCGATGCGCTGACGACGGGACAACTTGCGCTGCTCCCTTGCCAGCTTCTTCTCGAGCGTACGGAAGTAACGGTCGTTCTTGTACAATGTGCCGTCCGATAGAACGGCGAAGTTCTTCAGCCCGACGTCGACGCCGACCGATGAACCGGTCTTCGGCAGCTCACCGATCTCCTGCTCTACGAGAAGGGAGACGAAATATTTACCCGAAGCCGTGCATCGGATCGTGGCGCTCAGGATGCGACCCTCGACCTGTCTCGATTTGGCGAAACGCAGCCATTTCAGCTTCGGGAATTTGAGTCGATTCCCGACGATCGAGACCTCGGGGAGCTGGGAATTGCCCTGGATGTTCGCCGTATAGGATTGGACGGGGTTTCGCTTCGACTTGAAACGAGGATGATTCCCCCTTTTCTTGAAGAACTTCTTATACGCGTCGGCCAGGTGTTTGACACTGTTCTGGACGGCGGTGCTATCCACTTCCGTCAACCAACCGAATTCCTGCTTGAGCATGGGAAGTTCTTTCGAGCAGGCATCATACGACAGTCCCTTGCCGGTCGCTTCATGGGCCGCGTCCCATTTCGACAGGAAATGGTTGAACACGAACCGGGAACAGCCGATCGTCTTGGCGATCAGGATTTCCTGTTCCTTCGTCGGATAGATCCGGAATTTATAGCCCTTGTGCTTCACCATGTGACGGTCACCACCTTTGAAGATATTTTACCCGAAGAAAAGGCTGGCGATTCATCTCCCACTTTCACGTAAGCCCTGTCCTTAACGTTTAGAAGTGGGAGTATTCTCGCTTAATTTTGATAAAGAAAAGTAGTAGGAACAAGCTAACATGTTTCAATGTATTTCCCCCCTTCACAATCTGTACGCTTTAGACTGTCCTCACCGAGTCACTTTATCACTTCAATCCGATTGCCGTCTCGGTAGTCTTTTATTTTGACAGGTCGAATACATTTCCTATTTGAAATTAAAAATATAGAAAATTAAGGAAATAACCTCACCTCATGGTATACTTTGAAAAAGAAGTAAATCTATTTTTTGAGGTGTATCTATGAAACGAATCTTACTCGTCCTCGTCTTGATCGGTGCGTGGGGGTCTGTCACCCCGACCGACTCCGCTCAGGCTGCGACGAACCCTTTCCATATCCGCTCTGTCCCGAACGCCATCGTCTATGAGATGAAAAGCGGGAAGCTGACGAAAGTGGCGACCTACTCGACGACGAAGCGCTATGCGGCGATCAGTACGTCCGGTTGGTACTACATCGCTCTGAGCGGTGGGAAGAAAGTCTACATAAAGAAGAGTCAGGCAAAGCTTTTACTCGCCGATCCCATCACCCGTTCGAACCTGACATCGAGCGGGACGGCACGACTGGCGCACGAATACATGCGACAAATGGCACCGCATGTCCCTTATGAATACGAGCGTCTCAGCGAAGCGAAGGCAATCGACTACGCGAACCGGGCCCTTAAGGGGAATTGGTACGTCCCGTCCACACCGTATCGTCTGTCGGTCCCAAACATCGACACGTTCGATTGGCATCGGAGTATCCCAAGCTCTTCAAGCAACTCGTATCCGTTCCAGATTCACTATTTGACGGTATTGAACCAATTGACGCAAGCCTACAATGCGACAGGCGACACCGCGTATTTGAAATACGGGATGCGCGTCGTGAAAAGTTGGACGAAAGCCCACCCCGTCGCCAACTACAAACAGTACCGCTGGCCATATAATGACCACGGTACATCGGTCCGGACGTTCCACTTATTGAACTTCTGGGACGTGTATAAGTCGTCGTCCCTTTACAAAGACACGGCATTCACGGGTCTCATGTTGCGGACACTCCATGAGCATGGCACGTTGCTCGCGACATCGAGTTTTTATAAGTACGAACATAACCACGGGGTGTTCCAAGACATGGCGCTCACGGCGATCGCACAGACGTTCCCACAGTTTGACCAAAGCGCGAATTGGAAAACCATTGCCGACAGCCGGCTCGATAAACAGATTCGCCACAGCATCACGTCGGACGCCGTCCATCTGGAGCATTCGCCGGGCTATCAGGCGTACATGTATCACGTGCTCGACCGTTTCGTCATCTGGGCGGACGAGAACCGCTTCACGCTCCCGTCCAGCATGAACCGTGTCGAGTACATGCCGAAACAGCTGACGTATATGGTCAAGCCGAACGGGACGCTCCCGATTTTCGGGGACACGTCCGGGGCTCGGCGCACGACGTCGATTATCCCGCATATCGACGACTTCCCACAGCTCGCCTATGCGGTCTCCGGTGGGAAAGAAGGGTCACGCCCACCGCTCACGGTGAAGAAGATCAGCACGCAGTATAGCTTCATGCGGGAATATTGGTCCGCCCCACCGCGTGCCTTCAATCAGGCGACACAAGTGATGATGACGGCGGGCTATCACAGTAGTGCCCATAAGCACGCCGACGATTTGAGCATCGACTTGTACGGGCTCGGTCGGGACTTCATCATCGAGACGGGCCGCTACGGCTACACGAACCGTCCAGAACGTCAGCGCGTCTTCGGGGTCGACGCCCACAATACGGTCCATCGTGACGGGGCGAATCTCGACTTGAGCACGTCGATGCGCGAGAAGAGTAAGATTGTCACCGTCAAAAACCTCGGTCCATCACTCCTTGCGATGGGCGAAAGCAAGCTCATCGGTAAAGGGGCGACCCATCGCCGGACACTCGTCTATGACAAGGCGCAGACGCTCGTCGTCTATGACCGGATCAGCTCCCCGACACAGGAGAAGTTCGTGCAACGATTCCATCTTGCGGAAGGTCTGAAACTGCTCCAGAGTTCGATGGCGACCCAAAACGTCGTCTATGGCGACTCGAACGGTCGGACGATCCAACTCATGCAGCTCAACCTGAAAAATTCATCGATGCGCAACAGCACGAGTTTCGTCGCCGTCGAGGATTACGAATGGAAGCCGCGTCCGCAAGTCATCTCGTATAACACCGGGAAAGACGTGCGCTATCTCACGCTCATCCGACTCGACCAGTCGAAGACGACGATCCGGTCGGCGAGTGTGAAAGTATCCGGTTCGAACTACATCGTGACGTACACGCTCTCGAATAAAGAGACGAGACAGATCAGTGTACCAATCTAAACAATTCTTTTTAACAACCTCGTATGATATTTTTATAAATTGTATATGTAAAAAATGACCTCAACGACATTGAGGTCATTTTTTAACTTCTCATAATTATGGTTCGAACAATCTATTACTCATTTGTAATTAAAACAATATTACATAACTTGTTTAAGCCGGTTTTCTAAAATGACGGCTTCTTTCAAATTTTTGTTCTCCTGTTCAGTTATATCGACTTTCTGTTGCAAAAATTCGATATATGTTTCCAGCCCCTCTAGTAATGTATTTAGCTCAGTTAAATCTGCCTTATGATCTATTTCTTTCGTCAAAAATTCAATGGACTGCCTTCTTAATTTTTCTTCATAAATTGTAGATGAATCAATGTAACCCTGCTTTTGCCCATCATAAAGGCCTAATTCGTAGATCTTTTTAGAAAAAATGGACGTTTTAAGCGCTTCTTTTGCGTCTGATTCGATTTCCTTTTTCGCTTCAGTAATCCCTTTTTTTACACCGTGTTTAGAAACATTTTTAACAACAGGTATAAGTGTTGTCCCACCTGGAATCAATAGCTTCACAATTCTTTTGTTAAATGCCATATATAATCCTCACTCATCTGATTTAAAATTCAGTCGAATTGATTTCTCAAATCTCATCTGATTATTTTTTTCTTTTTCAATTCCTGCTAACAATAACTTTATATAATCCTCAGCATCTAATAAAAGTCTTTCAAGTTCTTGAATATCCGTTGCTAGATTCTCTTCCTTATCTAGAAAGGATTCTATCTGACTTTTAAACTTTTCTTCAAATACGTTCGCTGCCTCTATGAGTCCTTCTTTTTTCCCTTCTGAAACACCTAAACTATAGACATTTTTGAATATAGGTGACGATTTAAAATAATTCTTTAAATCATCATCACCTTTTAAACCGATTAAACTCGGCATCACTAGAGGACCTGCTACATAATTAAAGTAATTCTTTCTTTTCTTAAACATGTTTAATCCTCCCTTAAAGTATTCAAAATTATAGATGACTTTCACCCATAACCTTATTTTTAAATCCATTTAATACAAACTCTTCTTTGATTTGACGAATAAAGGCCTCATCAGAGATGATTCTATGAATTGTAATTATCAACCCACCAACATCCAACTTCTTTAGTGCAGTCTTATCACCTAAATACGTCTGCAACCCGACATAAATCAAATTACTTGAAGTGGCGATCACATTAGAATACATCAAAATTTTTCTAGTTTTTACTTCATAAAGCTTTAAATTATGATGTATCGCTTCATCATAGAAAAGAGAATGAATCGCTGCAATCAATGCATTTATAAATGATGATAGCGCCATACTTCGACCGACACTATATATGTCAATTGAATTTTTCACTAGTGTCGCGGATAAATCTGGACTGATTGAATTGAGGATAGGTATAGGTAATCCCATTTTTGTAAATGCATCTGAACCTAGATGAATCGCATGTTTTAATACAGCTTTGACGAGGTCTAAAATATCCGCTTGGATACGATGAAAAGAGCGCTCAAAAACGCTTATAATATGAGTGATTCCAGAAATTTTATATTCATTCCCAATTAAATTCGTATTGTATGATTCCAACATGAAATTATTTTTGGTAATTGTATCTGACAAAATATTTGCCGTCCCAAAAATCCATCCTAATAACGGATCGTGACCAAGTGTTGTAAATCGATGATTCGCACCACTGATTCCGGTGTTTCCCACGAACATATCTTTTTTAAACGCATCATACGAAACAGGTCCGCTCAAAGAAATTGGTGTGAATGGTTTCATTGCTTTGCTAGCTGCTTGATCACTCTTAAATCTTAATTTGTCACTACTCAACCAATACTGACGTACGCACTGGAGAGCTGTCGCAAAAAATAAGAATGTCATATCAACTTTACCTAATCCGGTTTGCTTTTCGAACATTTCTTCTAAGTCTTCTAAAACCCGGTGAGGATTTCTCGCAATTTCAGAGACACGTTCAGTTTCCAATCTAATGTTTTGCATATCATCTAAATTCTTATTTGCAGAATTCATCAATCTCATTCTTCTCTGTTTCATTTCATCCAAATCCATCATTTCACCATTCTTTCCTAATAAAAGGTTATACATTAATTTTAATTGAATTTTTTTACTTTATCTATCTTTTGTTTAATTCCTATAAAAAAACGGATAAGGTGTTTTGACACTTAAATTCTTATCTATACGAAACTAAATTAATTTATATGAATTCTAGATTCACATGATATATCCACAGCTGTTGAAAATAATTTCTGTAATTCATTGAGACACAAAAACCCTGAACCATCACAATCTCGTGTGATTATTCAGGGTTGATTCATTTATCGTTTTATCAACTTATGCCGCCTTCCGCCTTGTCGTCCACAGGAATCCAATCCCGATGGCGAGAAGTACGAAGCCGATCCACCAACTGTTCGATGATTCGCCACCTAAGAATGGGAGGCGCTCCGTCAAGGTCGGTTTCTTACTTCCCTCTGACCCAACAGTCGAGTCGGAGTCCGCGTCACCATTTCCGCTGTCTCCGCTCCCTCCTGGAATCTGAGGTTTTTCAAATTCGAAATAAATTGCCATGTTCTCCACGGTGATCTGTTGCTCGTTCGCTCCACCACGCTCGAATCGAATTGTCCGTGGCGTCTCGTCCAACTCATAGCCGAACGGCGCCTCGGTTTCCACAAGCGTATATGTGCCGAGTCTCAAATCGGTCACGCGTGCTTCACCCGACGCATCCGTCGTGAAGGTGATCACCTCACCCGTTGAATCGGTCAATGTGAACGTGGCCCCTTCGAGTGGTTCGCCCGTCTCCTCATCGACCTTCTTGACGAAGAGTGTCTTGATGCGGTCGTTTTCGACCGCGACCGTCTTCTCGACGTCGCCCCGCTCAAACGTGAACGGATGCGGTGTCTCATCTAAGAAGTACCCCTTCGGAGCCTTCGTCTCGACGAACTGATAGTCATCTGGGACGAGCCCCTCGACGACAATCTCTCCGTCTTCATTCGTGACGAGACCTTCTTTCACGAGTTCGCCAACACCGTTCAACAGCTTGAACGTCGCACCTGAAAGCACATCACCGGACTCACTGTCTGTCTTGACGAGACGGACCGCTTTGTACGGGTCGTTCGTCACATCGACCGCGAGGACTTCATTCGTCCCGCGTGTGAGCGTGAACTCGTGTTTTGTCGTATCTAGGATGTATCCTACCGGCGCCTTCGTCTCGATGAACGCGTAGTCGCCCGGTTCGAGGTCGCGAACGAAGATCTCTCCAGACGCATCTGTGACAAGTCCTTCACGGACGATGTCACCCGACACATCAATCAAGTCAAACGTCGCGCCTGGAAGCACATCGCCAGTCGTGACGTCCGTCTTCGTGAGTCGGACTGACTTTTTCTGTTCGTTCGTGACGGTGAGTGTCGTCGGTGCCGCTTGACGCGCCGCCACGCTGAACGTGTGTTCTTTCGAATCAAGCAAGTACCCGTCCGGCGCTTTCGTTTCAACGAACGCATAGCTTCCTGGTGTGAGACCGCTGACATAAATCTCACCCGCCGCATCCGTCACGAGTCCCTCACGGATCGTCGTTCCGAACGTGTTGACGAGCTTGAACGTCGCACCCGCTAGACGATTGCCTGTTTCCGAGTCGACTTTCGTCATCCGTACCGCTTTATACGAGTCATTCGTGGCACGGACTTCTGTCACGTCGTTCGTCCCGCGTACGAGCGTGAACGGACGTGCCGTCATGTCGAGCATGTAACCCGACGGTGCATTCGTTTCTTGGAAGTAATAATCACCCGGGTTCAACCGGTCGACCCGGATCTCCCCGTTCGCATCCGTCTTCAATCCTGCCTGAACGAGCGTTCCACCTTTTTGATAAAGCGAGAACGTCGCATCGGCGAGACGTGAACCGGTGATCACGTCCGTCTTGATGAGACGGACCGACTTTTGTTGTTCGTTCGTGATGGTGATCTGTTCATCGACGTCTTGTCCGTACTCGACCGCGAACGCATGTGGCGTCTTGTCTAAGATGTAGCCGGTCGGTGCGGTCTTCTCGACGAACGTGTACGTGCCGATGTCCAATCGGTCGACGACGACCGTCCCATCCGCTCCCGTTGTCACGTTGTCACGGACGACTTCGTTCTTGCTGTTGTATAACGTGAATACGGCGCCTTGAAGGGCGACGTTCGTGTCTTTGTCGACTTTCGTCAGCTTCACGCGCTTCATCGTCTCATTTTTGACGTTGTCTTTTTGAACAGCGTCACTCTCGAGCGTCACCGTGAACGTGTACGCTTTCTCGGGCAACACGTACCCGTCCGGCGCTTTCGTCTCGACGAGTTGGTACGTACCGAGGTCGAGGTCCTCGATCAATAGGACACCGAATGCATCGGCCGAGAGTCCCGTGCGGAGCGTGTTCCCGTTCATATCTTTCAAGTCAAAGACGGCACCTGGGAGTGCCAAGCCCGTCTTCCAATCGACTTTCGTCAATTCGATCGACTTGAACGGCTGGTTCTGTACACCGACTGTTGTTGTCGTCAGTTGGTCTTTCACGATGGAGAAGCCATGCTTCTTCGCATCGAGGAGATGACCCGTCGGCGCCTTCGTCTCGACGAAGGCATACATGCCCGGCTCGAGGTCGGTAACGGTGATCCTGCCGTCCTTGTCCGTCACGAGCCCTTGGCGAACGATATTGTCCGAAGCGTCATATAACGTGAACTCTGCTCCTTCGAGCACCTTGCCGGAAGTCGACGTCTTCGTCAATTCGACGTCTTGACGGATCGTGTTGTTTTTGACCGTCGTCGCTTCCTTCACTTTCGCGATGGTGATGTTCCGAGACGCCGTCGATATCAAGTAGCCGTCCGGTGCTTTCGTCTCGACTAGACGATAGTCCCCGTAAAGGAGGCGACCGAACGTCAAGGTCCCATCGTTTCCTGTCGTGCCACGACGGACGGTACGACCACTACCCGTATCGATCAAGTCGAACGAGGCCCCACTCAAGTTCTTCTCACTCAACTCATCCGTCTTCGTGATCGTCAATTCACCGAGCTCTCCACTCGCCGTCCCCATTCCGGACGTGCGGGCGACTCTGACCTTCGATTGTTTCGTCGTCGTGTTCTCAGAGACCTCGTCCGCCGTCAGATAGACGTCGTTCGTGATGTCCGTCCCGACCGCGGCCAGGATATACGAGTCATATTCTAAGATGTATGGGCGATCGATCGGGTTGTTGAACGTAAGTTCGAACTCCCCCATCTCTTGGATCGCTCGGACCGTGTACGCATCCGTCGACAATTTCCCTGCCTTCGCGACCGTACCGTTTGCGGCGACCGTCGTCTCATAGACGCTCAACGAATCAAGCAGGATGTCCTGATTGTTCGATGGGACGTCACGGAGTTTGACGTTTTGCAACGACGATTGTCCGAAGTTGATGTCAATCGTCCAGGCGATGAGCTTCCCTTGCTGGGTGCCTCGCTTCTCGTTGTATTCGCCACCATGACGGACCGTCACCGTCGCCGGCAAGTTGCCAAGCTCGGTCGCCCCGTCTGTGACGACGGCCGTGTTTTTATACGATGGTGCGATTTTCGTATCGTCGATGTTCGTGTCGTACGTGATGACGAACGCGTCATCCGTCGGCTCGTTGAACGTCAAGACGAAGCCCGTGTCGCTCCACACGACGTTATACGCGGACGATGGAATCGGTGTCGCGTCGACCGAGTAGGCGTTCGCGCCGATATTTCGTGTCATCTTTGCGACAGTGAAGGAATCCTTGTCCGGTACTTGTGTTCCTTCCCACGTGTCGGTGACGGTCAGGTTCGTCGTCGCATACTCGTGGTAGTTGATCCCGATTTTCCAAGTGATGTCCTTCGTGACGGCGTTATACGTGCCACCTTTGAATCCGTTGTTGCGCGTGTTCGATGCCGGCTCGACGGAATCCGTCGTCGTCACCGTGCGTCCGTTCGATGATTCGTCGACCCAGTCGACGGTCGCCGCGTTGACGAAGCTCGTCTTGTTCGCGTCCAGACGCTCGCGGTAATCGAACGCCGTTTTATACGTGATCTTATGTGTGTCGGTCAATTGTACGTTGAAGTCAATGGTGAAGCCGTTCGCATCAGGCGTGACCGTGTAGTCCGTCCCTTTCGTCAACCCGTCGATTGTCAGCGAGTCCTCGATGAGCGTCAAGCCCTCGTTCGGGAACGTGTCCGTGATTTTGACATTGTTCATCACCCGTTTGTCCCGGTTCAACTCGAGCGTCCATTCAATCGTTTCCGCCGCATAGTCGGGCGTCTTGTGCGTCTTTCGCAAAACGGCTTGTCCGATTGACCGGGTCGCCGACTTCTTCCAGCCGTTTACTTCGATCGTGTTCGTCACGCTGCCCGAGGAGACGACGCGATTTTTCGCACGGGTCGTATACTCCAACTGATACGCCGTCCCGTTCTTCGGAAGGTCGAAGGTGAACCCTTCGAGCCCCGTGTCTGTGATTTTCAATGGTGTCACAGGAACCTCAACTCGATTCGCGATGTTCCCGTTGGCATCGAGTGTCACTTCAAATAGCGTGAGCCCATCTAGTTCATGCGTCTCGGTGAACAAGTCCTTCACCGTGAGCGAACTCAAATTCCGTTGCCGGAAGTTGATGTCCGACACCCATTCAATCGTCTGGGTGACATCATCATACTTCGGCGTCCGTTTCTCGAGCTCCGTCCCCCGCCCGGCAGCGACCGTCGCTGAGGCCGTTGCTTTATCGAAGGACGCCCCCTCGAGGTTCGTGACGTTGTTGAACGTCGCCACCTCTTCATCGATGATATCCGTGATAAACGTGAGGCGATACGCGCTTTGGATCGTCCCGAAGTCGATGGCGAGACCATCCGTCGTATCGACGGTGAGACCTGTCACCGGTTCTTCACGGAGGACATTCCCGTTCATCGCCATGACGAGCCGGGTCACTTCCATACTGTCGGCGCGATACGACAGACCTGCAGGGATCACGTCCGTCCAGCGGGCATTCTCAATCTGTTTCAGCCCTTTGTTCAACTCGACCGTCCACTCGATGGAACTTGGGTTGTACGGTCGGTCGGCGACACCAGCTTTCGTGATGTCTTTCCCTGAATTTTTCAATCCGACCGATAACATGTGCGAGAGCTGGTTCTCGATCGGGGTGATCGTGACCGTCCGCTCTTCTGAGATCTCGGTCGTTTCTTTCACTTGTGTCAGGGCTTGAATCGTCCCTTGGATGTTCGAGTACTTGTAGACGTTGTCGTTGAACGTCATCGTCGCTGTCCCGTCAAGGGCGAGCGAGTACGTCCCCATCGACTGACCGTTGAAGTTCAGCGGTGCGTTCGTGAACGCCTCGTACACCTTCAACTCACTCGGCATTTGGAACGTGAACGTCGACCCGTCCGTGTAGCTGTGCCCGTTCGGGATCGACCAATCGTAGTTGATCTCGACGATCGAATCGGTCGTGACCGTACTCACCTCGACGTTTTCCGTCGTGGTCGTCCGAATCGTGTACGCGTCCAAAATGTTGTCGGTGATCGTCATGACCGGATTGTCCGGTGGCTGCGGGTCCGTGATGACCGGGTCCCCTTCCGCATACGCCATTCGCGAGACGGCGAACGGCTGCACGACGAGCAACATGGTCAAGACCATGGATAACCATCGTTTCATGTGCGTTTCCTCCTGTGTCTTTGTTTGCAGACATCACAAACGTGGAACAAGGAGATTCGCCTCAAAGAACATACCAAAAAAAGGCCGCCTTCTCTGGAAGGGACCTTGGTCGTCGTTCAATCATAGAGCGTGGCACGATAGTCAGAGGCGCTACGGTACGTCGTCGTCCGTCGCTCGGTCACGTCACGCGTCACATCGATGATGCGCCACTTTCCGTTCACGAACACCTCGTTCCACGCATGATACCCGTCGACCCCTTTCGCCGTCCCCATCACGAGACGGGTCGGGATGCCTTGGGCACGAAGGAGTGCGGCGTTCAAGGACGCGAAGTCATAGCAGATCCCCCGTTTCGTCCGAAGCGTGTCGGCGTTATTCGGTAGATAAGTCGATGAGAGCTTCATGATCTTCTTGTCGTCATAGTCAACGAGTCGGTTGACGTGACGGCTCGTCACGAGCGTTTGCGTCGAAGTGGAGTAAGATGAACGTGACAACGACGAGGCGAGACGCGACGTCGCAGAATCGATGGAGACATTTTGGGTGGAGTGGAGATACGGCGCCGTCGAATGGACGAGGCGGACCGTTTTCTGAAGGCGGTAGACACGTTTATAGCGTTCCCCGTCCGATGACTGGTAAAGCGTGAATGTATAATCCCCGTTCCCATAGTTGACGTTGAAATGATTCTTCCCTTTATAGACATCGTAAGTACGGACCTGCTTGCCTTGTCGCACCTCGAACTTGAATGACCCTTTGTCCTGGTTCGAAATGTACACGTCGACTTTCCCCGTCCGTGTATCGACACGCGCGCTCGCCGCATCTGCGGCGGCAGGTCGCACCACAATCAGTGCGAACAACAATACCAACATCCCTGCGAAGAATTTCTTCACGAGACGAACCTCCTTTGGAAACTGGCTGCCATTTTACAGGCCCTGTAGCTTTGCGTCACTAGCTTTCGCGTAGTTTTGCCATTATCAGTGAAGTCTTACGCCTCAACCTTAGCATAAGGGATGCGTGGACGATGTCTGATTTTTAAATTTTATGGGAATGAATGTGCCGAAATGAATGCGCAAAACCCCTCGTCGTACGTGAGGTGAGAGGATCTAGCGGAATCTGTCAAGAACAGACAGATGATATTATTTCGAACGGAATGACAGTTGCTCCGTGAATGGGAAACGGCGACGGATTTGTTGCTTCACAAATCGTGACAAGACGACAATCGAATTCAAGACAAAACCGAGGGTCGGAAGCGCCAGCAACAATAAGACGTAAAAGAGAACATCGTTCAATGGACACAGCTCCTTCGTATGAGGTAGGGAGTATGATCATCTACATTTAAATAGCGTGGAAAT
The DNA here is from genome assembly GCF_018617125.1 of Exiguobacterium sp. s181. Taxonomy (GTDB): domain Bacteria; phylum Bacillota; class Bacilli; order Exiguobacteriales; family Exiguobacteriaceae; genus Exiguobacterium; species Exiguobacterium profundum. The sequence goes on along the minus strand of NZ_JACSJM010000001.1, from coordinate 443,888 downwards.
CGTAAGTCATTTGATGGGTTACAATTCAATCCATACCTTTATCTACCATTAGTGTAACCTTATTGTAACAAACATTCCGTTTCTTTTTACTAAAAAAGGGGAATTAATTATGTCTTCTTTAGGTCTTTCGTTCGACAGGAAGTGACAATTCGCCTACATTCAAAAGACGAACTCGTTTGAGTCCGTCCGATGATCGATCATGTAGTGGATTGCATGCTGTTTAAATGAGCTGCAAGGCAATTTGAGATGCACCTAACACGCCCAGTCCAATTAAAATCCATCGACTCTGCTTAAATCGGATTTCATTCTGCTTAGCGAGTGCCTCATTCTCTTCTTTCAACTGAATTATCATAGCTTCAGTCGAGGCATTCACGTCATCAAGTAATTGTTGCCGCATCACGACATCACTCTCAGCCCGCGTTTTCATCTCTTCCGCAATCGTTTGTTCCCACGCAATGCGTGACGCATTACTGTCGGCAACGGCTTGGAGGAGCTCTTGTTTCGTGGCTTCACGTAACTCATCTTGTTGGTGTTCTAATTTTTGAATGGTCGCATTCAGTTCATCGACTTGCCGCAACAGTTCTCCTTGCCCAGTTTGAAAATGAAGTCGTTGTGCCTCGTTCGCAGCATGGAAAGCAGTCGACTGTTTGGCAAAATCGTCTTTCATTTCATTTAGTGCACGTAGCCAGTTGTTGTATACCTGTTCTAACTTTTCAAATCGTGTATCGACGTATTCCATCGTCGTTTTTTGCTGTACTTGTAAATCTTGCATCTGACTCTCGGCATTGCTCATATGACTCGCAACCAGCTGTTCAGTCGAGGAAACCGATGATGCCAACGCATCTTTCATCTGCTCGATTTCTGTCGTGAAATGACCATAGAAATCGCGGAAATACGACCGCACCTGTTCGTCTAGCTCCTCGACACGTTCAACCGATCTCGTGCTATCTGAATGAACGACCTGCTTCAAATTTTGAATGCTCGAAGATAGATAGAGTTGATCCTCTTCAAGTTTGGCTTTTAAGTCATCCACTTCTTGTTGAATCATCAGGATGGTTTGTTTCAACTTCGTATCGAGGTCGTTTAAGAATACCTCTTGATTTAATTGTCGTAGGGACGACAACGCTTGTTCATAAAGCGCGTCTTCCGCTGTCATGGCTTGTTTCGTTTCCATTCGGACACCCCAATGCTTGTATAATCTCCTCGGCATCTCGTCCGAGCGTGTATAAATAAAGTCCAGCGCTGTAACGTTCTTGAATATCGTCAGACGTTGCTTGTCGCAATAGCTCTTGCTGACGTTTCACGAAGTGCTCAATGAAGAAACTTCGGTATTGTTGTGCGTGGACCAAATCTTCTTGCCAACGTTCTTTCGTACTCGTCAATCGTTCTTGCAGTTGAATCACGCTTTGCTCAGCTTCATTCAAGTCGGCCTTGAGCATATCCATCTCATGCGTGTAACGAATATCCAAGCGCACTCGATCACTCGAAAACGTTTCGGATATATCCTGTAATTGCTTGTAGATGTGTTTCGCATCGTCGTAAACTAACTTACTTAGTCTCATCGTCTCCTCGAGGAGGTATTTTTTCATCCAATCCATCTGTGCCTCATAATTCTTTTGGGAGAAATAACGATCTACTTTCGAGTCATCCCATGCAAAAAATTGAATTTCTCCCGGATGTGTTACCTGTAACCGCGTAGAATCGACGTAATCGAGTTCAAAATAAATTGTGTTCAACAACTCATTTATCATCTTCACGTCTTCATCCAATGACTTTTCCAGCATCGAAATCGCTTGAGAAAAAGCAGCATTCAACGCCGTTCTCGATTTAGTATGCTGTGCTTGTATCAATGCAACATCAATCAACACTTCTTTTGATTCACGATTATGAATCACTTCGTGTACCATTTTAAAATGATTTATTACTGAAACTAACTCTATCGCTTGGTTTCCAAAATCACCAACTTGGTCTTCAATCTTTTCCTTTAGCTTTTCCATCCGCTTATTCAGTCCTGCGAGTTCGCGTTCTGCTACATCTAAATCTTCTGTGATGTGGCGAATCTCTTCATCACTCTGACGCACCACTTCTGCATAGTATCCCGTCAAAAAACTAAAAGATACGTGCCGATAATCAGTCTGTTCAATCCGGGCTCGTAACTCATTCAAAATCGACTGGGCTATCTCACGCGCGTCCGGTTCAAGGCGATGCATACTGGCACCAATCTCGACAGGATATACTGTTCCTGGTGGTCGACCCAGGATGTCACCAATTTCACGATGGTAGTAGGCGCGGAGGTCTGTCTCGTTTGAAATGGATTTGTCCCGTAATCGTCGTTTGACCGATTCTGGAGAATACGCACGAGTCAAGACGACATAAAAGTTATCCGGATAGTCATACCAATGTTGCAAATGCGTCATGCCGATATCTCGAAGGAACGTCAGGTCACCTGCCCCATTGACGATGAGACAGATATGCGACCGAGGAATCCAATGATTGACGCAACGTTCGACGTGACGAAGTTCACGTTCCTCCGCTGACTCAATCCCTGGCAGGTCAAGCAATTCGATGGCAACGTCTGCTTGTTCAAAGTAAGACTTCGGCAAGGCAATCCGCACAGGAGCGAGCGAATCGATTCGCCCCGCCTCGACATCGATCCGAAGTGCGGATAATCGTTCTTCCAATATGTCTGTCGACTGAATCACTTCGGGTTCTTGATTCGGCAAGGTGAGCACGTAGTCTTCTGTCGCAGACACACTGTAACTCGTGACAGTCACTGTCGCAGATTGACCAATTTCCCGTTTCCCTCGCAAAAATGACGAGATTTCGTCAATCGCCTCTTCTTTCACACCGAGTAAATTCAAGATGAGTGTCGTTTTCCCGACCTGTGTCGGGCCGTACACCGATAGGACGACCTTCTCTTGATTCGGTGTCACACCTTCAGCATCATATAGTTGAAATCGGCTCATGAAATCGTGCTTGGCGTCAAACGCCCATTCGTACCGATTCTTTTCAAATTCAATAAATAGCTCCCGCATTGCGGAACGCCTCTTCCCGGAGCTTGCCACACTCGTTCTTCAATCGATTCACGCGTACCTCTACTTCTTCATACAGACCTAAATTTACGTCATCCTGTCGACGGGCATGGTACGCATGCATCAATTTGGCTCGCATTTCATCCATGACACTATTGACGAGGGCGAGTGTGGACTCCCGCTGATAATCAGCTGTTGCTTGAAGTACTTGTTTCGCATAGTCATGACGCTCGAACTTGAATTTCTCAATCTTTTCCGAACCTCGTTTAACGGCGAGTGCCGCAACCGCCCCACTAACCCCAACTGCCGCAACACCTGTTGCTACTCCGGCTGCCACTCCGAGCGCCTCAAGAGCTCCTACAATGGCTCCAAAACTGTTGAAGTTCCCGTCAAGCGCATCGATACCAAAGAAGACGGCTGTCCCCGTCACCATGCGATTGGCATCAAGCACGAGTCCCGAGTACTCTTGATGAAACCCTTCCATGTCACCGATTTTGGCTTTGAGTGTCTCATATTCTTCAATCCCATCGGCGACAAGACTCACATCACCTTCTTTTCCTTTCGTCAAGATAAGGTGTTGTACAATCGTTCCAGCAATCACCGGGAGTTGTTGGGTGTGTTGACCACCGAGTGAAACATCAAGAACAGTCGGATCTAAATAACGATCGACCTCTGTCAACGTTACACTAAACGCTTCCTGCATCGTGTCTGTGGTCGTCGCTGCAATCTCGAGTTCAGGCTGCTTCGGAACAAGTTCATTCGCTTTCGGTTCCATGAAACTGAGAGCGGGTTTCGACGCCGTCTGCTCAATCTGTTTCGATTGAAACATATGAGGCTTATAGAGTCTAAGACGTTTCCGTGTCATCGTTTCAATCGACTCCATCATCATGACGTCCAATACTTGCGGATTTTTAGTCATGTAGACAGCTTGAATTGACTCAATTAATTCTTGTCGTTCATTGAACGTCATATCTTTTTTGAAGGAAGCTCGTGCCTTGTCCCATAACGTATGCTTTTCTTGCTTAATACTCTTCGTGACTTCACCGATACAACGTTGCACATGGGTTTCTAAACGTCCTTTTAACGTGTCGTCTAATTCTTTAATATACTTATCTCGAGCCTCATCAAACGATCGTTGCATCATTCGCAACTCACGTTGATCATTCTTTCGGTCCGATTGTGCAATCAATACATGCTCCAGTTTCACGAGTTCACGCGCTAACGTTTCACCAATCGTCATGAGTTTCTTGTGATGGAGTTGGAGTGAATCTTGAGTGAATTGACTGTTCGACTTGAGCAATCGTTCCATTTCTTGTGGGACATTTTCGATGTCCGTATCGGCTAAAATGATTTGTGACTCGTCTGCCATACTGAACTTTTGGAACAAGTTTTGAGAAATCATCGTTCTCTTCTCTTCTGTCAACTCGCTCGCATGTGTGAGGACGAACCCAGGTGCTTTGTCTTTATACGTCGAAGCAACTTGTTGCAATAACATCTCTTGATGCATTTGGGCGAGTCGAGCATGGTTCAAGACAAGAATCATCCCCGTCGAGCATTTCAAGAAAATATCAAGGAATTTTTGTGAATCCGAGCGAGCGCTCCGTTCGAATCCCGGTAATAAAGCAAGAGTCAAATGACCGAGCACGTGGTTGTTCGGTAAAATGATTTCAAACCAAAGCATATCGCTACTTGGATTTTGTATACCGGTATTGAGTTGTTCTTTTGTGATCGATTCATCTTTCAATTCAAAACTTCCCGTCGCTGTCTTGATTGCGCGGGTCAATCGATAAGTGATTGTCGTTGCGCTCGCGTCAGATGAGAGAAGCACAGGACGTTTTTCTCCAACTCCGACTTCTGACAACAAGAGGTCGTCCGGTAAATCGAGCATTCGTTTCACAACGAGTGTTTTGCCGGCACTTTGTAAGCCAGCAACACTGACGATATGACGGTTAGAAAATAGGTTTAACACGTTTAAATCCTTGTATAGCCCTTCAATCGTTGTTGTGTCGAGGTTGAGTCGATTCGCTTTTGCAATTAACTCGTGAAGTTCATGTAGCATCGTCTGCATCGTGAATTCTTGTTTAAAATCAATCAAGTGGTCCATTTTTTCGTCTCCTTTGTTGAATCATAAAATGTATTGTTCATGCCACAACACGAATTCGATTCCATATGTATAACTTCAAAAAGCGCGTCCTCTAAACCAGTGAGAGACCGCGCATCAAATCCGTTCGTCTTTATCCGATCATGCAATTATTTTCGTTCAGATTCTTTGCGAATCGTTCCGATTTTTTTATCGCTTCGTGTGTCTCTTCCATCTGAGTTTCGAATTGTTCCTGGAGGCAGACCGTGTTTCTTCTCAAAGGTGCCGACCGTGCAGTCACTTCTCGTTTTGCGCGCCATGTTCTCACTCCTCATCCTTCATTACTTGTTTCATTTTAATACAAAATCTAACAATTGAAGATAATGTTTTTTCTTTTTTATGGAAATGAATTAGTGGGTTATTATTTCGTGCGTCTCCAACTAAATATACAAAAGGCTATGTGCATTTGTATGGATTACAAACACACATAGCCCGAGTCACTATTTTTCAATCGCCTTTTGGAATACGGTTGGCACTAAATCGCCTCTTAAAAAGAGTGGATGTCTCGGATACCTTCCATCGACTGTTCTCTCTAAGCAATAACTGTCTTGCTCCCTTAACAAATGAAGCACTTCTTGAATTCTCTTTATCCCATGAGGTCTTGGAATACTAGCTCCCCACGCCACAATCACTTGTTCCGAGTCCTTCATCATCTCTAAAATATGTTGGTCGTTGTCTGGACCGATTGGGTCATCTACTTCTCGCAATCGTTTTGGGTCTGTCGAAATATAGGCAAATAGATTTGCAACCTTGATGCCATCGTATCCCCATTTCTTCGCATAGCTGATACACTTTCGAAGCGTCGGATCGGGTTGGTCTTGATTGCCAATGCTCGGATTTAACATGATGAATGTGACATACCGTCCTCCATCACCCCACTCACATGAAAATTGATAGCGATATGTTTTTGAGTTATCAATCACTGAATGAACTCGATACGATAAATCCCAATTACCATTCATGTGTTCATCCTCCTTTTTAATACACTCATTATATCCCTTAAGCTTTTTAATACCTGTACAATAAAAACACTAGGTTAATACACAATTGTATCCTCATTGTGATTATCATCGTTATTTTTTTACTACAATTCTCCTCATCAATACATTCAAAATGTATGACAAGCCGGCTATCCCTAAAGAAATTAATAAGTAAAATGCCATTTTAGTAACTTCTAATTCTTCGTAGTACTTAATGTTTGCTTCTAGATGTAAATAAGATACGATATCGGCTTGATTGCCTGAATAGAACAGCATTACAGGAACTAGAAAGAATCCCATCGCTTGCGCCCGACGTACATTTAATAACGGAGGAAGTAGCCCTAAATAGGTGCCACCCACTAAAATCACAATACCCCAATCACCCAGTGTTAAATAAATGAATAACCCTAGAAAGATTAATACTGCTAGGTTCAGTCCTTTGAAATCCAATTTTGAAATTGAATGCGCGATATACATGCTATAGCGTTGCATGATTGTCATTGCCACAAATCCAGAAATCGCTATTCCAATAATTACTGCAACTAATGCGAGTAAAGGAAATGTTCCACCAAACAACTGAGACATAGCAACTGATGCTCCACTTCGTGTTTTTTCAATAAAGTAAAGAGCTGCAATTCCAAAGAGTGTGTCAGATGTATTTATCGCACTTGTCGTCACAATATAACTGTAGGTCGAGGTATCTTGTTTTTTATTCTTCCCTAGAAAATTCTCGATCATTAATAGTAATGTCGCTGCGTTTGCAGCACCTAGACCAGGTAATAATCCCACTGCCATTCCAGCACCTGTACCTCGAACTGAACTACTCCATACTTCAAATGAACTCATAGGAAGTTTCGTAGTATTTTTTTGTTTAGGAAAATCACCGGTCTTTTCAAATAAAGACAGAATCAATCCACTCACCCCAAAAATCCCGGCAAGCGCAGGAAACAGACCATTGAATGCTGAACCTGTGCTCGGGACCAATGGCGATCCCAATACAATAATTCCGAATAGCCCGCTTAGCATGAATATGAAGAAAGCCCACAGTTTTCGTGTTTCACTTAGAATGAGAATAAGAGAAATAATCAGCAAAATCCAAAACAAGTAAGGTTTAATGTATGCGTCGACTGCTCCAAGTAAATCAATCCCTCTTGATTGCATAATTAGCACAATGACTAATATCACAACACCCATCTGAATTCCATTCCAACTCCCCTTGATAGAAAGATGTAATGCCTCTATCCCCCTACCTTCTCTAACCATCCGATGACCTGGTAACAAGGCAAATACCTCATCGTTTGGAACCCCTAAGAATAAACTTGGAATATAGTCAAAAAAGGCGTGTGTCACCGCAACTGATGCGATATAAACTGCAATACTTGTTCCATCCATCCCATATCCATATAAAACTGTAGAGAGACTGACCATAATGGCAGCGATTGTATTAACGTGTATACCAGGGATTAGACCAGTTATAATGCCGGTCATAATTCCAGCAACAATTGAAAATAGGATCACTATGATTTCCATGTCTACTCCTTGATTTCATTGACAATAAGTGAAATCGCACCGTTATATTCACTCACTGTTGCTTCAATGTAATACTCTTGATTACTCGTCATCATTTCAAGGTCACGATCTGACCAGCTTCCTTCAAATAAAATGGCGGGGACGATAGAACGATCTTGATGTACGCCAAATCGAAGATGTTCTTTTCCCGACTGACTTGTATAAATTTCAAAGTCCTCAAAAGTGACGGGTCCGATGGATACTTTTTCTCTGAGGTAACGATTTATATTTGATAATTCGATATGTGCCTCTTTTTCACTTGATGGCTCATCAATTGCCAACTCTGAGCTTTCAATATCATCAAAAACCTCATATACAATTAATGACCACTCATCAAATTCTTTTCTAGGTTCAGCAATTAAATAGAGATCTTTTGACGTATTGAGAACTCTCTGATCTTCTTCAGACCATAATCCTTCAAACATAATTGCATCTACTTCTAAATCCCCTTCACTTACGATAAAGCTCAAATGTGTTTTCCCCGCTTGACTGGTGAAACTATACACGTTGTATGCCTCATTCACTCGAACCATGACCTTCTCATCTCGATGGTCGTCAATCTTATGAAGTGGTGTCTGAACCAACCCAATTTCATTCAAGTTCCGCTTGATGAACTGAATGGCGTCTTTCGAAAATGGTTGAAGTTGATATCGATTTTTATAGGTGGATAGGATACCTTGCGCTTGAATTTGATCACCAATTTGAAAATCTTTATTCAGACGTCCAAAACTCGGAAAAATAGAGATGGCAATTTCATTGTTATCATCCTGAAGCGTAAACGTTAATATGCCTTCCTTCGAAATATATGTACGTTTGATGACACCAATCACCTTTACGGGTTCACCCACTTTCAACTGAGAAAGTTCATTCAAACTAGACAGTGGGAGTTGATCAGCGAGTACATCACTTGAAGCGTTTTGATAACCTAACCACCCAGACGTACCTAAAAATGAAATGAGAATAAGTGTAATAATTAACTGATAGGAACGGTTCTGATTGCTCATATGACCTCCTTTGAACCAATAGTTCTATTGTCTTTCTGACTTTCCAAACAAAGATGAAACATATCTTATTTGTGGTTGATTCAACATAAAAGTCGATACTCCTTGCACAAGTTTACGAGAATATCAAACGTGTGCAAGAAATATCGACTCAAATAGTTATCATCAATTCAGTCTACTGATAGTTCTTCGGTTACGCGGACTTTGATTTTTTGATGATTTTCGCTGTTCACAAAGTTGAGAACTCGGTTTAACAAGATAATGCCATCTCTTGTGCTGAAGTGATAGCCTAGCTCAATTATCTCCCCTTCTATTGGACCTACTGTAAATAAGGTGTATTTCCTTTGTTTTTGAGTCCATTCACTTTCATTTTTCAATGCAAAAGTAAAAACAGATGGAAATCCTGTATCGTCAAGATTTTGTTGGTTTTTGAATTTCAAAATCTTTTCCTTAGAGTCAATCGATTTTTGGATAAGTGCAATAATTTTTCGTTTCGTCGAGTTTGGTGGGTTTTCTCCAAGTTCTGTTTCCCAATCCACTTGTAACGGTTCCTCCGGATCTAATTTATATTTCTTAGAGTTGTTTGCATATTCATTTAAATCAATTTCTTCATATAAATTGTCTTTTTTAAAATGAGTAGAAGATTCACTAGTGACTTCGGCTAAATGTAACAGTGTATCGAGCAATTCGACATCTTCTGTTGTAATGACAGTATCATCAGTTGATGAGTTAGGTTTTATGACCTCTCTAAATATTGAGATGAACTGAATGTAGTCAAGCAAGTGATCCTCGACACTTTTGACATCATAAATACGAAGCGTTGCATGTTTTTCTAGAAGTTCTTTCACTTTTTTGAGGTAAATTTCTTTTGATTTTTGATCATCATACATGTCTAGCAAGTTCAGACGTTCGTCAGGTTCATGTAAAAATGTGATGTACAGTGGTTGGTAGCTCAATTGCATACAGATGATACCTAGTAACATTTTATTGATTTGGGTACTAGGGTCTACTTCTTGGTTAAGAACTGTATTATTATTTTTTTGTTCAAAGTTCTGAATAATTTCCTTCGTCTTCCCGGTAAGTTCATTCACTTTAGAAATTAAATAGTATGAATTGATAAGCCTTTTCATAGCTCGCGGATTGCTTCCAACACTTTGCTGAATCAATAATTGGATGTTTGTAATATCCTCACCTTCATTAAAGAGACCCATTAGTTTGGATTGAAGGAATGATTGATAATTGTAGGTCTCAACTGGAATTTTAAATGGTACTTGAATCATTTTGTCGAGAAAGCTTTTTGTTTTATCCGGAGAAAAGTTTTTCTCTTTTGCAATCCCTTCCTCAATAACACGACTGTCTACAGCTAATACAAACACACAGTTTTCAATATCGAGGAAGAGTTTTATAATTTCAAGAAGATTTACAGCGATGGTTGGATTAAGACGGTCTAAATCATCTACAAAAATAACTAAACGATCCGCATTATAATATTTTAGGTGTTCGTCTACGACTGTTTTTAATTGCTCACGTAATGTTTCAATTACATTGGCCGTATCAAGTTCTTTGCCCGTTTCCTTCAAATCGTTCGCATTTGCCCCTATTTTTGTAATAGCTATACTCATACTGAGTTTTGTCAGAACAGAAAGGACGGCGTCAACTTTTTTTTGAATTTCAGATACACCTTCGAGATTATCTGTTAGTTTTTTCGTCATGTATGTAAGAAAAGAAATCCCGAGTTGATCATCAAGGTTAAACTGTGCATATTGCCAGGTGTTAAATTGTATGGCTATAATACCACCAGGTTTTTTATGCTGTTTTTTTTTCTTGTCTGTTTTACTTCCAATCGTTTGAATAGGGTCTAACTTATTGATAATCAAGTTCATAAACGAACTTTTCCCTGTACCCCATCCACCCTGAAGTGATATTGTAATCGGTGTTTCACAGTGAATGATAAAGTCCGAAATTGCCTCTATGTAAGGGCTTATTTTAAAATTATCTTCCGTTTGCTCAGTTATCGGTTGGTCATTTAGACCGCGTATAAAATCTTTTGTCACCAAAATGTAAACACCCCTTCAATATTTTTATTAATTTTACCATTAAAGGTATATTTAACCTATTACTTCATCGCTGTATTTTTGTAATATTTAGGTTATCTTGAAAATTAAACATGGATTCATATATAACGACTTCGTCCACCTCTTACAACGGTAATTGCATCTTAGCTAGTGACCCGCCTAGTGACCCGCCTAGTGACCCGCCTAGTGACCCGCATATTCATCAATGTAATAAATCAAAGCGATGCTTCACCTACCTCGACACCTTAATCGTCTTCACTGTCGACCCGTATTTGTTCTTGCTTGTCACTTTGATCAGCGTCCCAGCTTTTTGCTTATTAATCGAGAACGAGTAATTCCCTTTCGCATCAGCCTTTCGCTTATACGACTTCTTCCCAATCGTCATCGTGATGGTCGCCCCTTTCTCGCTCTTGCCACTTACTTTCGTCGAACGGACCGAAACGCGATTGACCGACAACGCTGGCAGCAAGTGACTGGAGGATACCTTCAACTGATAGGTTCCGGTGTGCGAGGTGCCCATACCGCCTTGCACGTATATAAAGTAATCCCCTTTTGGAAGAACCACCGATTCGTCATAGCGTCCCGGTTCAATGGACGAACTGTATAGATAAGTCGACAATACCTGATCGCCTTGAACGTTCTTCACCGTCAAGCTCGCGGCACGATTGATGAAGGACAACAATTCCACCCGGACACGACTTTCTTTCGGTAACGACAGTTTGTATACATCAATCGAATCGTTCCATGAGATCAGCCCGGTACGTGATGTATAGAACGGGAACCTTTCCGCTTCGACTGACCCGTTGTTCGGCTCTCGCTCTTGATTCTTCGCAGGTTTGAACGAACTGCGAATCTCATAGACACCCGTATTCGACCGATACGTCAAATCGTATACGTTCAGATAATAGATGCCGGGTTCCAAGTCGACCACCATCTTCTGTTTCCCCGGATTGTTCATCAATCCCGATACGGATTTTTGATAAATCGACGTGTTCATCTCATCCATTAGTTCGAAGTAGACCTGTTGCGAGACAAAGCTCGTCAACTCCAATTGAAGCCGACCCGCTTGTTTCAGTTCGATCCGATACACATCGCTCCGATCTTGTAACGTCAAATGACCCGTTGTCGTTTTTTGAAGCGGCAACGGTTGAGCCAAGAGCGTACCATCGTTCGGCTCTATGTCATCAGTCGTCACTGGATTGAAATCTGCCCGAATCGCGTATTTACCGAGAGCATAACTGAACTGAAGTCGATACGTACCTTGATTCAAATCAAGCGTCTTTTGATAACGTGCCGGGGAATACTGGCTTCCGCGAACCCATTCATACACGACGGAACGATTGTTTTCATCGACTAGGGTCACTAACGTATTTGCCATCTCGAGCGTCAAATCCAGTGTCAGTTTTCCGTTTTGAGGTAACGTCACCTCGAAGGTCTGGTTCGCTCCCCCTTTCACGAGCTCTCCTTCTAGTACTTCTCCGAAAACTAAATTATGTGTCGTCGTTGCAGCAGTTATAGGCGTGATCGACATCGACCCTTGAACCCAAATCAATAACAGACAAATGAATACAATACGCTTCATCGCTTTTCCCCCTGACGTCATAGAGAAAGACTGACACGATGGCCAGTCTCTCTACTTCTATTCAATCGTGTTACTTCAGTTCATAACTCATTCGATACGGTTGATTCCAATATTCCGATTCAGCTAAACCTGATAATGGGAACGAGACCAAGTAATACTCGCCGGCAGGAATAACGAGGTCTAGCGTTCCATAATAACGCCCTTCATTCGAGTACTCTTCACTGTAACGAATTTCCTCACCATTCGCGTCAAATAGACCGAATGCCCAATATTCGCCTTGCTGATTGTTCATCCACCAACCAAATACAGACAACGTCATTCGCTTATCGGTCCGGAAGACGAACGTATCGACATCTTCTAAATCATAAACAGAACCAATTAAATCTCCAGAAGCATACGAAATCACATCCGCATCCGCAAACGAATCATTCAATTCCTGTTCTCGTGTATCCCCTTTGCCGGATACGACAGGTAATTCATATTCTGGTTCAGTCGGCATTTGCACATTCGCAATCGTTTCGCGCCCGTACTTCAGCGTATCCAGTTCTTGAATCGGAACCGCATAGTTCATATTTTGCGAATCCGGGAGTCCCCATGTGACGACGCCGATGACCTGTCCGTAATCGTTAATGAGAGGACCACCTGAATTGCCATGAGTCACACTGGCGTTAAATTGAAGATAAGGTTGACCACTGAAGAAAACTTCACGATTACTAAGAATTCCTTGTGTGATCGTATTATCCACACCTTTCGGGCTCCCGAGGGCATACACGGTTGATCCTGTACTTCCCGCTTTTGCTGTCGCCAATGTCGGGATAGACTGAAGGGACGGGACATCTAAAATCGCCAAATCCAATGTATCATCGAATCGCTTCAATTTGAGTGTTTCGACTTCAGTCCCGTTTGCGAACCGAATGCGCGCGTATCGGTTAGATTCACCCGAAACGACGTGGAAATTGGTGATGACTTCCCCTTTCTTCGTCACGAATCCACTCCCAGTTGAAGTGAGTCGATCAGAAGCATCGTACATCTCAATCGTCGCGACCGATGGATTGACTGCCTTGAACGCTGCTTGTGCATTTAATTTCTTCGGTTTGACCGTCACGCTGATGGTCGACTTCAACTTCGTCTTCTGGACGGTGACTGTGATTGTCGCTTTTCCGACCGCTTTCGCTGTAATCTTTCCATTTTTCACGGTCGCTACTTTTGTGTTCGACGATTTCCATACGTATACTGGTTTTTTCACACCACTCGTTTTTGCCTGTACCGTTTTGGCTTGGCCAACCTGTAACGTCACGCTTTTTGGAGAAACCGTCAAACTTGCCGCGGCAGCCGTTGTAGGTAAGCATGTACTGAGTAACAGGAATAGGATTGCAAGAAGAGAAAACTGCGTTACGAACCGTTTCAAATCTCTCGACCTCGCTTTCGTTTATTAGTCAATTTGTATGAATCATGTCCATCATTTTTATAGTATCAACTTAGGTCTTTCGTCGGATGACACTTATCATTTTTAAGTCAATCAATAATTTAAAATTGAACAGCAATCGTTCGACAAGATTCGTCACGCCCTCCTCCTCTTTTACTCCAAAAGAAAAGAACCGCCATCGGCGATTCCATTTCTTCATTTCACTCTCTTCCCAACCAGCCTCATCTGCTCCACATCTTCTCGTTCCATTGTATGTTTACAGAGCGGGAAGTTTAAACAGCCATAAAACTTACCATTCTTCCCGTCCCGCAGCACAAGATATCCTCTGCATGAGGGACAAACAATCGGATCATGAATGATGCTCGGATGATTCGCCGTATAGTCGCAGCCCGGGTAGTGACTGCAACCGACAAACGTCGACTTTCGATTTGCTTGTTCACGAATGACCAAGTGACCATCCAGACAACGAGGGCATTTCGGGTTATCCCGGATGCTCTTACCTTCCTCGATTCCCATTTCATACGGGACTTGCTGTTCTTTGATCAACTCTTGGACAAACGTCGACATGCGGTCATCCGGCGTCAGCACATACGTTGTATGTTTCGTCCGTGTCAACGCCACATAGAACAAACGACGTTCTTCCCCAAACTCCAACTCTTCTTGTTTTTGAAGGACGAATGACAATAGCGGGTCATCCATAATCTTATTCGGGAAACCATTCTTACTGTTTGCCGTATTGATCAAGATCACGTTCTCTGCCTCAAGTCCCTTTGAACGGTGAGCCGTCAAAAAGGAGATACGAAGATTCGGATGCGTCCGGTCGGTCACTTGCACTTCATCTTTCAAATGCTTCACTCGAAACGAAGCGCTTCCCTCAATTGACTTGATGTCAAAGTTGTTCCGTCCGACGAGCAGTACATCCGACTCCGGACCATGTGATTGAACGATTTGATCAAGCGCTCTACATAAAGCGATTTCAAAGTCGTTCTTCCCCTTGATCCCCATCACGCGAACAGGTGTGGTAAGTCGTTTTCCCGAAGAGAGATTCTTTCGGATTTGACGCTTGTTCTTCATCACGAATCGACCAGCGATATCGATCAATTGTTGCGAGTTTCGATACGTGTTCTCAATTTTTAATAAAGCACTCTTCCCGAAATAATGTTCAAAATCGGTAAACAGACTCAAATCAGACCCCGCAAACCGATAGATGGACTGCCAGTCATCTCCCACGCACATGACGGTTGATCCCGTCTTCTTCCGGATCGCTTCAATCAGACGATAGCGACTGACGGAGATATCCTGGTACTCATCGATGATGATATATTTGTACGACAAGTGGACGGCATCGGACGAAACAATCGAGGTTGCTTCGTTGATCATGTCATTGAAGTCAATTTTGTTCGTTCGTCGCAAATGTTCCTCATACATTCGGTACATCGGTTTGACGAGACGGAAGAAGAGGAGTGCTCGTTGATAATGAAACAAGTCCTTCTTGTTCAAACTCTGTGTGAAGATATCAAATTGAGACTCCGTATAATGATTCGATTTGAACAATTGAAGAAAGCTCGACACAAAATCGACGAAGTCGTTGAAATGACTCTTTTGTTTCGTACGATATAATTTTTCGAATACTACTTTCAGGTCCACTTCCCGGAAGACGACACCTTGCTTCAATAATTTCAACCGTAGTTGATCTAACAAATTCCCTTCTTGCCGGTAATATGAATACGTCTCCATCAGCTTCGTCCCGTGTTCACGATGCAGCTGTCGTTTCCATTCCATACCGTCGAGATACTTCTGTTCCTCGATTGGACTGAGCCAAGGGGCGCGATTGTTCCGGTTGATTCCAAAGTGTTCTAAGTACAAATCATATTCTGGCAGATAAAAGTCCGGTTGATACTGACGATGATACCGAGTCGCTGTCTGATAAGGGTAGTTCTTCTCATATTCATATTCGATGCCGTTCAAGAATAAGAAGTTCGCAATCATGACCTCTTCGAGACTCTTGACCTTCTCTTCTTGAATCGTGATCTTCTGTCTTTGTTGTGTGGCAATCATCTCAGCAGCTGTGAGGGATTTCCATACTTTACTGCGTAGCGGTTCTAAATCCACATGCTTATTGTAGTCGTGATATTCCCCGGCCGTCTCAAACTCTTCAATCCCTTTTGGAATGTAGAAATAGTAACCGAAGAAGTCGATCAGTTCTTTCATACGATGCGGATGTTCATAGAACTGATGCATACAATAATCACGGATAACTTTTTTCAATTCGTCCTCGACTTGAGGTTTTTGTTTTCGACCTTCGGCAATGATCCCCATCCCGAGCCCATGAAACGTCTTGACCTCCACGGGAATATGAAGCCGTTCGCAGATTCGCTCCTTCATCTCTTCGGCTGACTTTTTAGTGAACGAGATTAGTAAGATTTCATGAGGCTGTACTTGTTTTCGTTCAACCAAATATTTCACTTTGGCAGCGATCGTCAACGTCTTCCCCGAACCGGCACCGGCGACGACGAGGTTCGCATCCTCATTGACGATGACCGCACGTCGTTGTTGGCCATCGAGCGACTTCCCGTCAATTGAGTCAAAGAAGGATTGGGTGCGCTTCAACTCTTCGGTCACATACGTTTCATTCCAGTTTTCCACCTGTCGATCAAGGCCACGATAAAGTTGTATGAACGAAATCGCTTCCGGAACGGGATTCTCCTTAAAGAAGTCATATGCACCTCGATAATCGTCGAGAAGTCGTTTACGTAATGAATTCCCGATATAATGACGCCGCGCCACTTCGACGTCTCGATGAAAAGACTCCATCTGTTCATAATAAGTACGGAGTTGTTTGTTAATGCGCTCGACTCGTTCATCGAGTTCGTGCCAGACGTTTAACAATTCGCCTGATATACTCGCATACGCCGTATTCAGCGAAACGACTGAAGATGGGAGCGAACCGTCCCCATGTTTCAGCTTGGTATGCATAGTTTCGTCTAGTAAGAATCCTCGCTCACTTTGTTCATAAACATGATAAAAGCGATCCTTCTCCTGCATCACTTCTTTTGGCGAAATGAGCGACTTAGAAGATTCCCACGCTACGATCTGCTCCTTCAAATTGTCCAAGCCGATTTGTAAAACATTCACGTCCCGCTTCAATTGCGGTAAGACACGTTGTATCATAAAGAATCGACGTACTGATTGGATCCATCCCATATCATCACCATACCATTTACAATATTTTCAATCCCCTTTCAGTTTATCAAAAGCTCATCCTAACGAACATGATTCTCGGCAAATGATGAATCTATTTTTTACTGCGAGCTCATAGCTACTCAATCTCAAAGTGAGCGATTCGTCTCATCATCGATGATCAGATGATCGAGTAGATGGATGCCCATCAATTCACACGCCTCTTTCAGACGTTTCGTCACCTCGATGTCCTCCCGTGACGGTTCCGTGTTTCCGCTTGGATGATCATGTCCGACCATCACGAAGGCCGCGTTCGATAAGATCGCGACCTTCAACACCTCTCTCGGATGGACGAGGCTCGCGTTCAGACTCCCGATATGACAGACGTTGACGGAGACGGGCTGATTCTTCGTGTCGAGGCTGACGACGAGGAAATGCTCCCAGTCGAGCCCATCTAAGAACTCTTTCATGAGTGTGTAGCCGTCATCCGGTCGGTGGATGGTCCGTCCCTTATAGCGGACGCTCCCTTCTTCGACGAGTTTGATGCTGACGATATCGACACGCTTTGCTGATTGATTCGGTTTCATCGTTTCTCCTCCTTTGGACATAAAAAAGCACCCTGAGCCGCGGTGGTCAGGGTGTATCAAAGAAATAATATATATTTCAAAATAGAACTATATCTTGTTAATCAATAAATACTTTAAAAATACATAAAAGAGGCCAATCGCTATTTCAAACGATTGACCTCTTTCGATTAAAGAATTTTTAAATTACATCAACTTACTTAGCAAGTGTAATTACTGTGCCTTTAGTCAATGGGTTTAAGTTAGAGTCTGTACCGTCAGTAGTATCAAGTACTTTAACAGTAATCGTGCTTCCAGAAAGTTGAGCTGGAGTGATACCAGTAGCAAGAACCAAACGAAGTTTAGAATCGTTAGCAGTCGCTCCAGTTCCTACTGAAGCAAGAGTGCTCTTAACTCCATCGATATAAACCTCAAAATCGTTTCCTACACCAGCACCAACTAATTGTGCATCTACCACTGCTTCAGTAAATGTTACGTCAATGTTCGTTCCATCGACTACAATACCAGAGCTTAATACTGGTTTAACGTTCTCAACGAAAGGTTCAGTGTTGCTGAATGAATTAATTGCAACTCCGTTTTCACCTTTAACAGCAGTAGTGATTTGGAATGAACGATCTCCACTTAAAGTTACTCCAGATTCTTTAAGAGTAAGTTTAACTAAAGTCTTATCGCCAACAAATACTGCTGAGTCGAATAAACGTTGACCATCAACCATGTAGTTATCAGCATTTACAGCTGAAGAATCCATGTTTTTAGAGTATTTAACATAAACAACGTTACGTGCTACAGTACCTTGACCAACAGCAGCAGCATTTTCACCTGGAAGATACACGTTGTTGACAGCCGGTTTAGCTGTGTCAGCTGAAGCTGCCAAAGTGAACTCGATCACTTGGTTTTCAGTTCTAGCAGTAGTGCCATCTGAAATACCAGCAGCAGGAATTGTTAATTTGTATTTACCAGCTTCATTGCCAGTAACTTTAATTTTCAATGTGTTACCGACTAATGTAATGTCAGTAGCTTCATCTAATGCAGCAGTACCAAATGTTTTCAATACGTTTTCTGGAGTCGTGTAAGTTCCAGTAATATCTTCACCTCGAATAGCAGCCAAGTTAGGTGTTTCGTTAAATGTCAATTGAACGTAAGTATCAGTTGCATCTTTAACGACTTCAGTTTTCTCTAACACAGGCGCACTTGGTGCAAATGCTACAGCTTTAGTAAGTGTGTCACCAGTGTTATTTGAAAGATCTTTGTAACCAGCGATTGAAACTGATTGAACACCTTGAGTAGTGAGTCCTGTTTTCGTTACTGTCAACGTGTTAGTTTCAGCATCGAATGTTTGAGTCTCACCAGTAACAGCAGTTCCGTTGATTGAGATATTTGCGTAAACACCTGCAGTAATCTGCTTCAACTTCTCGCTAAATTTGACTTTCAAAGTAGTTGTGTCTACTGAAGAAACTGATTCAATCATTGGCTTAACTTGTTCACTGATTGAAGATTTAACATATACTTCAATAGGTGCAGGAATCAAGTTTGAAGACTGATCTTTAGCTCCTACAACTACAACTTTGTACTCCTTGTCTGTTGTAAGACCAGAGATTGATACTTTAGATGAGTTTGCAGCATGAGTTACTGTCAAAGAAGAAGTAACATCTGTAGATCCATCATAAACTGCAACTGTACCTTTAGTGCTCAAGTCTTCAGAGAAGTTAAGAACCGCAGTACCTGCTTCAGGGTAAGTAACACCTGTGAATGTAGGCTTAACTGTATCGCTGAAGTTGATAGTTTTAGTGAATTTCTCAGTTTTCTTGTTAACGTCTGCCTTAGTTGAAACCTCGTTCACGATTGCAACGAATGTAGAGTCAGCAGCGATAGCGTTGTTCAATGTAAGAACGACAGTTTTACCATCTGCTTGCAATTCAGGTGTCCAAGTTGTACCAGCAGTCAAGCCAACAAAGTCATAAGAACCAGTTGCTTCAGCTGAAGTTTCGTTCATTTCTTTGTTGAACTCAACAACAACTTTCTTAGCGTTAATCGCCTTAACTTCTTTAACCATTGGCGCTTCAACAACAAAGTTCATTGCTTCAGTTTTTACTTCGCCTGAACGGAGGATGAATGAGTGGTTACCTGCAGGAAGCTTAGCAGACTTAACTGAAAGTTTACCGTCTTTAACTTCTGCTTCAACAGCTGGAAGAGCTGCGTTCATGTCGCGGTTAGCGTACACAACGAGTTCAACTTTTTCGCCGTCTTTGAGGTTTTTCACGTCAGCAGTTACTGAAAGAACGTCGTCCATAACTTCGCTCTTCACTTCAGAAAGTTCTACTTTCGTAGCAACTACTTTGTACTTAACAGTTTTTGTTACAGAACCGTAAGCTTTGTTTGAGTAAGTGAGTGTTCCTTCGAACTCTCCAACTTTCTCAGTGCTGAATCCAGCAACGAAGAGTGGCTTGTTGTATACAACGCCGTCTGCGAAGAGAACTGGTTGAACGCGGATTCCTGAAACAGGAACGCCTTGCTCGAATACGAATTCAGATTCAGGTTTGATTTCTTGTGCGTAGTTTAAGACGCGGAGTTTCTTCTCAACTTTGATGCCTTTTCCTTTAACGAAACCTTTCGCTGTTTGGAATACACCAAGTTTGTTCATGTCGATTGAAGATTTGTACCAGTGGATCTCGCTGCCCTTGTATTCTTTGTCAAGTGCTGCGTTGAGGTCTCCCCCACGTACGTAGTCCGATGAAAGACGGACCGTTGTTGATGCTGCGTCTGCCGTGATTGCAGGCGCTACTGCTGATGCTGCTACTGCGAACGCTGCCGCTGCAGTAACGAATTGTTTCTTCTTAGCCATCTGATGTAAATCCTCCCTTAGGTAGATAGGTTTTTCTACCGTCCTTGCCCAACCGATCTCGTTCGGAGTCATGTATCCATAACAATGAATAAAGTACTAATGATTATGTAACCGACTCTTCTTTAGACCGGGCGTTCTCCCCCGGTAGAAGTCTTTGCAAGAATCATCTTGAACAATTTACCAAGACTGTTCTTGGAAAACCTTACATCCATAATATACATAACCCTTCCAAGCGACACAAGCGTTTTTTTTCGCAAAAATGGTAACGTTTTTGAATTTTGGAGATTTTAGTTTAATTCATTTTTAGGTTTACCTATTTTGGAAATGTCGAAACAAGTCGATTTTTGTTGATTTCATGCGATTTAAGCTAAAATACTCGTTGAAAACCATTTTTATACCATTAATTACCTATAACATTTATTTTACATTATCGAATTTACAAGACCAATCTTCACCAACGATATTTCCAACTCATAAAATCATTGACCTCTTTCACAAAACCAAACATATCCAAAATATCATCCTTTATTCCAACTATACACGAATCGGTGATTGGTCCGGAAGATTCATGGTCGTGAGGACTATTTGCCTAACCTTGATTTACAATCTGGCATGATTCCTTACTCACCGATTCTGTCATGAGAAACTGAAAAATCGATTCCCTTTTCGTCTGAAAGGGGACGGATGTCTAGGAAGGGATTGTCCTATACTGAAATCAACGAAGATTTAAAGGAGATTCCACTATGCGACAACTACTGAAAGCATCCATCTCGTTCGGATTGATCGGATGCCTCGTCCTCTCACCGACCGAGTTCGTTCCCACAATCAATCTAACTGTTCAAGCCAAATCAGCATCGACGACCGGGACGGCTGAACGGGTGACCACAGAGTATACGAAAGTGTACGCCTCTCGGTCGAAGAAAGCGAAGGTCATCCTCCCGCTCACGTTCGGTACGACCGTCTATCAAAACGCGACGTCCGGAGGTTGGACGAAGATCACGTATAAAGGAAGAACGGGATGGGTGCCGTCAGCCACGCTCATGCCGTCATTGATTTCGACGGAATATCTCGTGGACCGAACGACGGATTTGTACGCGACGTGGTCGACGAAGGGGAAACAGGTCACGACAGTGCGATCCTGGAGTCGCGTCGTCAAGACCGGGGAGTACGGCAAGTGGTCCCGTGTCCGAGTCGGTGGGAAGACAGGATGGTTGCCTACCTCTTATCTCCGTGCGCCGTATTCAAACAATCGGATCACTCGGACGGTTTATGGTAGTCACACGTATGGGGTCGATACGCAGGCAGAGTACGATGCGGTCTACAAACGAGTGAAGGCGGAGTTTGATGCGAAGTATGATTCGGCTGAGTTTGGGTTTAGCGCTCACATCCAACGTGTATTGAATGGCGAGAGGGGTACTGAAGATAGAAATGACCCTAATTTCCGTAGACCTGATAATGTTGATTTATTGATGGCAGAGCAGGCGTTAGAGCCCTATTTCGACGGCAGTATGTCACTCAAAACGTATGAAAAGATGTACCGTACAGATAACTTTTTAAGGTATGTGCATTCTAAATATAAATCAACAGATGTGGTTGGAGATAAAAACCTCAAATCTGCGTATGACGTCTTGTTCATAGGTAAAAATGACTGCGATTCAAGTGAACAAGTCAAATCATTGGTATACGATTTGGCAGGTATCGATAACGTCATTATTGGAGATGGAGTTACACATGCGGCACTACTCTTTAGTGTGGATGAAGGTTGGATGGGGTCTTCATACAAAGCATATGACAAAAAAGATGTCGACTACACAAATGCCAACAACATTTACATCTCGTACACGCAAACCGGTCACAAGATTGCCTATTAACGTTTAAGGGAGTCCTGCTCCCTTTTTGTTTTGCCTTCCTCCCCCGACCCATCAAAAAACGGGTATCCCGATCCCTCGGCATACCCGTCTCTTCTATTGAATTCCCTTATCGTACAATCGTCTTGCTCATCTTGCCTGGGCGACCTTTCAAGTCCTCGATGTGGACGTTGATCGTCTCGCCTTTCTTGAGCGCACGTGTCTTCACAGAGAACGTGCCGTTCGGGAGGACCGTTCCGCGTCCCAACAGTTGATACTTGCTGTTGCGGACGACGACACGCATCCCGGCTTCGCCGCGACCCGTGACCGACTTCGCGCCAGAACGGAGCGTGTTCACCGTCGGTTGCCCTGGACGTGCGCCGGCTTTCACGACGACGCGTTCGCTCGTCTCATACTTCCCGTTCGTATAGACGACGCGAAGGACCGCTCCTGCTTTTTGCGGTTGAATCGAGAAGGCCGCCATCGTCTGTTTCGACGTGCCTCGTCCGATCAACTTCTCTCCTTTATACACACGGACTGTCGTCCCCGACGCGACTTTCGCCTTGAACGTCGACGAGTTGTCCTGTGCTTTCGCGCCAGAGGCGTTCAATTTGAGCATCGACTCGGCGCGGTAGACGTTCGCCTTCCCGAATCCGCTCACCGGGTTGTAGTACGCCGGGAGCGTCATGCCCAATTCTTCTAATACATACTCGAACCCGTCACTCATGCGTGGGTCGTACGGTGCGTCCCCACCCGAGAAGGCAATCGGGTCCGCCGTCCGTTGCAAGAGCGTCCGGACCTCTTCGACCGAAAGATCTGGGTGATACGACTTGAGGAGCGCGACGGCTGCAGCGACGTGTGGCGTCGCCATGCTCGTCCCGTCCATATAGACGACGTTCCCGTCCGGTACGAGACTCGCTACTTTCGAGCCCGGTGCGACGACGTCGACCCCGATTCCGTAGTTCGAGTAATCCGAGACGATCCCGAAGGCGTTTGTCGCGCCGACCGAGATCGTGTATTTCGATGATGCCGGGTACGACACGCGTGACTGCGCATCGTTCCCTGTCGCCGCCACGATGACGACGCCACGGTCATACGCATACTTCAACATGTAACCGAGCGTACGGCTCTCGTTGCCGCCAAGGCTCATGTTGATGACTTTCGCCCCTGCGTCGACCGCATACTTGATCCCGAGTGCGATTTGGTCCGTGTCCCCAGAACCGCCCGCATCGAGCACTTTCACCGGCAGAATCGAGACGTTCGGGACGATCCCGCGCATCGAGACGCCGTTGTCACGTGTCGCACCGATGACGCCGGCGACATGTGTCCCGTGACCGTGGTCATCAATCGCGTCGCCTTCCCCGTTCGGGTCGACGAAGTTCTTCGCGTTGGCGACATCGACCTTGCCTTTTAGGTCAAGGAGACGATGGTCGACCCCTGTGTCGAGGACGGCCACTTTGATCGAGCGTTTCGGCAAGTTCAACGCCTCATATTTGTCGAGGCCGATCCCTGCATTCGCGAACGGCTCGAGGACCGATTTCTGGTTAATCGCCCATTGGTAGTCGAGGCTGACATCGGTCGCGAACGACTGATACGTCTGGACCGGCTCGATATACTCGACGTTACGGTCCGACTCGAGCGTCGATTTCGCCTGTGCCTGCATCTTCGTCGATGCTTCTTCCACATCGACGAGCGCGAAGTAATCAGACGGTTTCCCGATGGCGATGCGCTCGGCCGAGACGTCGCTCATCGCGTTCATCTTGCCGATCGATGTGCTTGGTGACGATTTGTATTTGACGATGTAACGCGGTGCGTCACTGCCGTCCGTTTGAATCGTCATCCCGATTTTGCCGAAGAGGTCCGTCACCGGAGTCCCGGCGAGCGAATCCATCTCGAGCGCTGTCGCGATTTCGCCGATTTCACCTTGTAGCGCAGCCGGTACACTTGCGTCGACCAAGGCGTGGAGACGGTTGATCGCCGCCGCGTCCTGGGTTTTGAGCGTATACGCCTTCTTGTCGACGAGTGCCGTCAACAACGGACGGAGCGTCTTCAAGTCGGTGAGGGCAGCTTTGCGCTTCTCGCCGTCAAACGTGATCGCCTTGACGATATACGGTGAGGCACGGTAGTAAAGGGCCGACAAGTCGCGACCTTCCTGTGACGTGCCGAGTACTTCACTTTGGACGCGACGGATGAGCTTGAGCATCGAGTCACGTTCCGGTGCCGGTTGGACGATCGATTCGACGGCACACATGTCGCCGCCGACCTGCTCGTATTTGACCGGGAGTTTGACCGGGTTGACGACGAGCTTGATGTCTGACGCGAGATCCGGCATGCCTGGGTCTGTCGGCTCTTCCCCGTCGACCGGGAGCACATCCCCTGGAATCTCTTCGCCTGGAATTTCTTCTCCGAGATCCATCGGCATATACTCGACCTTGATGTAGTATGGACCTTCCCATGCGAACGGGAATTCGATCTTGGCCGTCTGTTCTTCCTCTTCCTTCGTCGCGCTCGCGCGGTAACGGTCGAACGTCTCATCCTTCGCCGCCATGTCGGCGCTCGGATAGACGCTGATGTTCGCGAGCTTCGAAGATTCGAACGTGACTTCCATATGTGTCATCGCGGACGTCTCTCGTTCCATCTTGAACCAATACGTGTTGACCGGGTCCGTGCCGGTCGTGAATTCGACCGCTTCCCCCGGAGTGAGTAATGTGGCATTGGTCATCCCGTTTCCGCTGTCAGCGAGTGCTGGTGGCAGGAACGAAAGGACGAGGACGAGAACCGTCACCATCGCCACGAACTGCTTGAATCGTGCTTTCATGTTTTCCCCTCTTTCGTTTGTTTTGGAGCATGTGCCCCACATCGTTCTACGATACTTATCGGTTTATGTTTCAAAAATGTAACAAAAATGTTTCGACAAGATGTCGACTCACTCGTCGAATGGTCGCTCACTTGATTTCTTTCGCTCGAGCACACGGTAATTGGCCTCATGATTGGTCCGGTCAAAGAAGATCCCGGCGACTTTGATGAAGCGAAAGTCGACCTTATTGCCGTATCGGTCCGTGTAGTCGATCTGCTCGATCCGGAAGTACCCGTGGTCTTCGGTCGCGCTCGAGAACCGCTCGAATTTGAACTGGCGATCGATCACATAATAGAAGCGCTCTTCCTCCATGAAATAGATTTCCTCGACACCGTACTCGTTTTTCATATAACGCTCCGTCGAGTTCTCACTCACGACGTTCAGCATCGTCATGCACCAAGCGAGGAGTAATAATAGAAGAAATGCTTTCATCCACCAGAGGAATCGACTTGAGGAGATCGGGGTCACCGGCAGTGGTTTGAGCGAATAGATGAGATCTCGCTTGTCTTTCATGTTGCAACTCCGTTCACCAAAAAGACCGGTGTCTCCACCGGTCCTAAGGAATTAGTATCCTGCGTATTGAAGCGATTGGATGAATGCGCGTTTCTCTGCACCCGATAGATTGAACTCGAGGTCGTAGTCCACTCCTTGGACGATGACCGTGATCCGGTTTTCCGGACGGACGTACTTGTCGACGAAGCTGATGAGTTTCGCATCTGGTTCGAACAAGTATGACTCTTCGACCGAGCCGTCATCGAACTCGTCATAGTAGACATCGTACTCGTCGATGTTTTGCGAATACGTCGCGCGACCGACGCGGAGCGTCAACTTCTCAAATCCAGCGACCGATCCGTCCTCTGTGTAGCTGCTGAGAAGGAACCCGAGGTCTGACTTCGACGGATGTCCGAAGAAGAGTGGCACGAACGTGTCCGCATATTTCGTCGTCGCATCTGCGTAGAAGACTTCTTTATGAACCGTCACCTTCATCCCTTCAAAGTAGACACGGTGGAAGTTGTTGTAGAGCGCGTGCTGTACCGTAATCGCCTTTGGTTGGCTGACATTTCCGGCACCATCACGGATGACGAGTGACATCTTCTGCCCCATCGCTTGACGCGGGATCTTCACGATGAACTTCCCGGTCGACATGACCGGTGCCGTATATGACTTCGTACCGATCTTGACGATAGCCGTCGCATATGGCTCGGCTTTACCGAAGACGCCATAGGATGCCGCCGTCACGGATTGAGTCAATGTCGCCGTTCTCGGTGCGATGCGGTCTTTGTAGACGCTACGTTTCGAGACGTCGCTCGTCGCGCCTTTCGTCGTGATCGTCTTCGCTGAAAGCCATGAGTAGGCCGGTTGTGGCGCGATGCCACGACGGTAGAGGCCGTTCGCATCGAACTTCCCTTTATACGTGCTGCTGCCGATTGAGAGCTCGACATATTGTCCCGGCTCCCCGACGACGCGCACTTCACGTGACGTCTCTGTCAACGGTTTGATGACCGGTGCGTCCGGACGTGCTTCTGGGTCTTCTGCGACGATGGCGCGTGTCGTCTCACTGATGTTCCCGCTCGCGTCGACGAGACGGACGTCGATGACCTTGCCGACCGATTGTGGTGACATCTTGAAGACGGCCTCGCCACCTTCTAAGATGGTACGGACGTATGTCTTGCCGTTGATCAAGATCTCCGCTTTCGCAGCCACTTCACCTGTGATCGTGAGTGATGTCGATGTGTGGAGTGGTGCCGATAATACAGGTGCATCAGGAGCAGTCACGTCTTCCGACGTCTCTGCGTTGACGATTGTCGAAGGCGCGATACCTCCGAATGCGAGTGTGGTCGCTAAGAAAAGTGCTGCATATTTCGGTTGCTTCATAATAAGTAGGGTCCCCCTCAAGAATAATGACAATCGTTTACAAAATTATTATAATCTGTCCTTTTTCAAAAGGGTACATAATTTTTCTAAAATAGGCATATATTTTTCAATTTCGCATTTCCTTCATTTAATAAAAAAGGCACCCCACTGTTTGGAGTGCCTGAAGGCTTAACCTTCGTTGATCATCGTCGCCTGTCCGCCTTGCCATAACCAGACGCCATCTTCTTTCACATAAAGATGAAGCATCCAGAACCGGCCTTCGTAGCCGTTCGTGCCGAGGATAAATTTTTCTTCTAACAAAAGTTGGACGACGGCGAGGTCGCCGCGTACCGTCTCATCGAACGTGACCGTGTCCTGTGCGATCCATTGAATCGCTGTCGGGTCGACGAACTGGTCTAAGAACGTCTCTTTATCGAACTGACGCCCGCTCGAATCGACATATCGGAACGAGTCGTGCATGAGCGCCCGCATCGCGTCGAGATCGCCGGCCACCTGATGGGCCGACCGGTCGTCAGAAAGTTGTTTCATGTTGAGTGTCTCCATCGTTGTCCCTTCCTTTCCCCGTTTATCATAGCACAGATGGTCGAAAACGAACGAGTGGAATGCTGATCACAGATTCCTTCAATCATTTCCCTTTTATCGAAATAAGCAACCTTTTTCATCTCCACTATGTATATACTAAAAAATGTAAATTTCATGAATCGAGGTGGAACGCTTGAAACGAATCTTCAGTTTGCTTGTTCTCTTTACTTTTTATTTGACTCTCACCGCACAGGCGGTCGGGTCCGACGCCATGCTCCCTGCCGGCACGACGCTCTATGCCGACCCGGAGGAATCCAGCATCCTGCTCGTCACGAATGAGCCGAAGCGTGTCAACATTCAGGACGTGACCGAGACCCATACGTCCGTCACGGTCGATACACAGAACGGATTCGTTCGAAATGACGACGTCCGCTATGCCGTCACACGTTACACCCAGACAGAAACGGATGCGCTCGACGCTTCCGGTAACCCCGTCGCAACCCTCCCAATCGGGACAGCCGTCGACGTCTTTGACCTCGAAGGCGACCTTCTCCTCACGACGGACGGGACGTATGTCGCCCGTGACGCCCTCGGCGAGACGATGCCGGAAGCCGTGACCCGTTACGCGAAAGCAGGTGCGGTCGTCTTGTCCGCTCCAGACGGGGACACAATCGCCGAACTCGAAGCCGGGCAGACGATTGACGGTTTAGTGATCGGTTCGATGCTTCGTATCGAGACGGCGGATGGCTTCGGCTATGTCTCCCTTGACGCGACGAGCACTCGTCCGATCAAGACGGGCACCCAGTTCGTCTTGACGACATCGCCTTACACCGATGCGTCCGGCAAGATCATCGGCTCCCTCGTCCGCGGTGAACAGACGAGCGTCTATGGCACCATCGGCGACACTACCCGCCTCTTCAAGGACGGCGCCTACGTCTATATGAAACGCGACGTGCTCGCAGACAAGATGCCGCGCTACACGAAGACAGGCAGCCGCTATGCGCTCGCCGCGATCAACATCTATCAGGACACGGACAAGAAACAAGTCGTCGGGTCGCTGAAACGAAGTCAGCTCGTCACCATTTACGGAACGGACGGCGACTTCACGCGCATCTATACGCGCGGCCAGTTCCTATTCGTCGAGACGAAATCGCTCGGCACGACAAAACCGGCACCGCTCAAAACAGGACAACGGTACATCACGAAAAACACGCCGGTCTACGCACGGACGGTCCTGTCGTCGAAGACGTCCCTCAGCCTGAAGCGCGGACAACTCGTCACCATTTACGGGACGGAGGGCAACTATACCCGCATCTTCACGCAAGGGAACTACTACTTCATCCCGACGAGCGTGACGAGTACGAAAAAACCGCCTCGCTTCGAATCGACGGGCATGCGCTACTCTCGTTATAACGAGGTCGAAGTGTACGCCTCGACGTCTGTCGTGAAACAAGTCGGTTCCTTGAAACGTGGGCAAGTCGTCGAAACGTTCGGGACGAGTGGGTACTACACGCGCATCCGTCTGAACGGGACGTATCGCTATGTGGCGACGGGCTACCTCGCTGTCTCGAAACCGACCGCGAAGCCGAAGGTAGGAACGGTCTTCTATACGCAGTTCAACGGGACGCCTTATTTCTCGGCTGACGTCGCGTATGGTCGTCCGGCCGGTACATTGCCACGCGGAACGAAACTCGTCGGGCTCCGCTCGATCGATGCCGACTTCTGGCACGTCCGTCTTCCCTCCGGGAAACGCGTGTATGTGTTGAACCCGTATATCGCCGAGACGAAACCGAAGGCAATCCAACCGGCGAGCGTCTATACGGCCGCCCACTACGGGACGACGAAGAAGACGCCGTTCTACGCCAATCCGAACGACACTCGTCCGATCGGGTATCTCGATGCCGGTCGTCGCATCTACCCACGTGGGAAGAGTGGCGACTCGTATCTCATCCAGTACGACTGGCGCCCCGTTTACGTCAAGACGAAAGACATCCGCATCAAGCAGGATGCCTTGTTGAAGAAACGGGACAACTCACAAAAAGAGCGTCTGATCAACGCTGCCGTGAAACATCTCGGGACACCGTACACGTGGGGCTCGCAGTCACCGCTGAACGGTGGGTTCGACTGTTCCGGTCTCATCCATTATGCGACGAACCAAGCCGGGAAGATCGGTGGGCGCACGAACGTGTCGGGCTATTGGTATAGCGGACACTTCAAGAACAAACGGACAGGGATCACGAGTGGTCGTCGTGGGGACATCGTCTTCTTCGCCGGCACGTATAAATCCGGTCCATCGCACATCGGCATCATGCTCGATGACGAGTTTTTCATCCATGCCGGGGGCGAGATGCTTCAAATCAACTCGATCCATGACCCGATGTGGCGCCCGTACTTCTTAGGGTACAAATCGTTATAAGGGGGATGCTCCATGTTTGACTATATCGACCCGTTCCTATGGCAGCTCGTGATCGTCCCGGTCCTCACCATCGGCGGTGGTGTCGTGGTCGCCATGATCATGAAACGAATTTGGGTCGGCCCTGTGGTGACGTTTTTGTTGAACGCCATCATCGAATTGACGTACTTTGCCGTCTATTATGACCACAGTCCGTTCGATATCAGCCATCTCAGTTCGTGGAATATCATCTTCCCGCTGATTTCGCTCTTGTTCTCGTTCATCTTCGTCGGATTGTTGAAAACAAAGAAATCTATCTGATGTGTCTTGATTCATCTTTATAAGGAGGACTCTCCATGTTTCACTATATTGACCCATATCTTTGGCAACTCGTGATTGTCCCAACGTTGACGATTGGACTAGGGGTCGCCATCGCATTGCACTTGAAGCGCTTGTCTATCGCTCCCTTGGTCACCCTGATTGCCTACTTGGGCATGGAGTGGTTCATGTATCGGGGCACCCTCTTCTTCTTTACGAAGTGGTGGCTCCTTCCCCTCCTGGCATTGGGGATCACGTTCACGTTCATCGGAAAACGTCAGATGGAGCACGCTTCAATCAAATGATGCTTGACAATACATCTTTATCCCGTTAAAGTAACCATAACATTCATACGAACTCGCGATGAGAAAGAAGAGTAGCGCGAAGGGACGTCTTCAGAAAGCCGGTGATCGATGCGAACCGGTGTCGTGCCTTGCGTGAATGGGCTTTTGAGCGTTCAGACCGACATGTAGGCTCTGACGGGTCCTCCCGTTATCGGGGACAGCGAATGATGGTTCGCGATGAGTGGGAAGACAAGGCGTCTTTCAACGAAGGTGGCAACACGGGGAATCTCCTCGTCCTTCATGTCCGATTGGACATGCGGGACGGGGAGATTTTTTGTTTGAGCGATTGGAGGTGGGCTGGTGACGTTCCACGGATATACGCACCGCGGTCATCGTATACGAACAAGACGTGCCCTTCTCGTTCGTGGATGAACTGAACGAACGGGTACGTTGTGAATGCTCCGTTCAAACGCGGTTTCGATTTCGTATAAAAATCTTGAGAACAAATCGCCTCGAGGAGCGGTCGCACACGGATTGCGGACTTGTCCGCTACCGGCACGGTGAACATCCATAACGGTTCGTCATCGAACATGCACAATGTGGCGGTCGTCTTGAAGCGCACCGATTTGTCCCGGATGTAACGGAACAGACGGGTCGGTTTGACAGGCTGTCCATATACATGCCAAACGATCCGAATGGGGTCGCCCTCTTCGAACAACGCATCAAACAAATGCTGGGCACGACGGACGACTGCCTCAAAATATTCAAGATTCAATTCATCGGATTTGATATCAACGTAAGGTGACAGCGTGTCCTCGAGTTCGATGTGCTCGGTCAACGCTTCACCTGAAAATTGGTCAGGTCGTAAGACTGACATCGGCATATCCCCTTTCTACTATCCATTATAAGGAGGTTTTTTCAATGCAACAACGGATCATCAATGGTGACGAACTCACACCGGTGGCAATCTTCCACCGACTGCAAGGTGAGCGAAAGGTATTACTCGAGAGTCGCGCGGAGGGCAAGCACGGTCGCTACTCCATCATCGCGGCGAACCCGGTCGAGACGATCCGAGTCGATGGGAACGACGTGACAGATGCAACGGGGACGGTCTATGCGGACGACCCGCTCCATGCCCTGTCAAAACGCATCACCCGTGACGACTTCACTGCCCCCTACCCATTCATCGGCGGTGCCGTCGGCTATATCGGCTACGACTTGCTTCGCGTATATGAACCAATCCCGAACACGCCGACCGTGATGCGTGATTTGCCGGACGCCCTCTTCCAGCGCTATGAGACGGTCGTCTTATACGACCACCTCGAGGAACAGGCCATCTTGATCGATACGAGCGAGACGGATGCGACGATGCGACTCGAGTCCATCCAGGAACAGCTCGAGACTCCGGAGACGCACGCCCTCGAACCGGTCGTCCGGACGAGCGAGCGCATCTTGACGCCGAAGGACGAATTCATCGACCGTGTGCTCCAGGCGAAAGAGGCGATCCTTGCGGGCGAGGTGTTCCAGCTCGTCTTGTCGCAACGAATCGACGCGACGTTCACCGGGGACCCGTTCCACTTTTACCGGACGCTGCGGAAACAAAACCCGAGCCCGTACTTGTTCTACATCGACCTCGGGGAAGCGATTGTCCTCGGTGCTTCTCCTGAAAGTCTCGTCCGGGTCGAGAACGGCAAAGTGACGACGAACCCGATTGCCGGGACACGCCCTCGTGGGAAGACCGTCGAGGAAGACATGCGTCACGCGGCGTCACTCCTTCAAGACGAGAAGGAACTCGCCGAGCATCGGATGCTCCTCGACCTTGGACGGAACGATATCGGGCGGGTCGCGAAAGTCGGCACGGTCACCATCCCGAAACACATCGAGCTCGAACGATTCAAAAACGTGATGCATCTCGTCTCCGAAGTCGAAGGGGATTTACGTGACGATGTGACCCCAATCGATGCGCTCCGTGCCTGTCTTCCGGCAGGTACCGTCTCCGGGGCTCCAAAGATTCGGGCGATGCAGTTGATCGACGAGCTTGAGACGGTGAAACGGGAAGTCTACGCCGGGGCGGTCGGCTATCTCGACGTCCGCGGCGGATTCGACTTCGCCCTCGCCATCCGGACGATGGTCGTCCAAGGTGACACGGCCCATGTCCAAGCAGGCGCCGGCATCGTCTATGACTCAGATCCCGTATCAGAATATGAAGAAACGCTGCATAAAGCCAAATCCCTTTTGGAGGTGTTCGCATGATTCTCCTCATCGACAACTACGATTCGTTCACGTATAACGTCTATCAGGACGTCGCCCGCTTCAGTGACGTCTGCGTCATCCGGAACGACGAACATACTATAGAAGAAATCCGTCGCATGAACCCTAGTGGCATCCTCCTTTCTCCCGGTCCCGGTGGTCCACAAGACGCCGGTGTCTCGCTCGCGGTCGTGCGACAACTGTCCGGGTACATCCCGATTCTCGGGGTCTGTCTCGGTCACCAGGTCATCGCTGAGGCGTTCGGCGGGATTGTCGGTCGGGCGAACGAGGTGATGCATGGGAAAGTCTCACGGATCAATACGGTGCCAGGCGTCCTTTTCGAAGGATTGTCGATGGACGTCATGCGCTATCACTCGCTCGTCGTACAAGAGACCGAACTGACGGTCACGGCCGAGACGACAGACGGTGTCATCATGGCACTCGAGCACCCGACGCATCCGACGTACGGTGTCCAGTTCCACCCCGAGTCGATTGGGACACCGGACGGACGTGGCATCTTCGAGCGCTTTGTCCAACTGTGCACGAAAAAACCGGGGCACGTGTCCCCGATTTGAGTATCAGCCTAAAAAGTCTTCTCGCTGAAAATCATGTTTGTCGATCTTGATGTTGTTACATGCCACCCCGTTCGTCCGGAGCACGTGGATCGTTTCACGCAACAGCTCGTCACTGCCGACGATGTAGAACAAGGCGTCCTTGTCGGATGCCATCATCTCCAGGCGCTCGTAGTAGTCTTTCCGACTCGGGACGAACTCTGACGTGAAGTGCTCGTTCGATTCGAAGACGTCACCGAACAGATACGCCTTCGACGAATCGACGTTTAACGAATGGAGGTGCGGGACACCTTCCCCGTTCGCCAAGTACTCGAGGACGACTGGACGGAATGTCGCGAGTCCGACACCTGCCGATAAGAGGTAGACATTCTTCCCGCTCCGTTCGAGTGGGACGTTCGAATGTGTCTTGAACAAGGCGACCTTGTCCCCCGGTACCATGTCGCGAAGAATTGATTTGAACGTCGAGCATTCGGATTTGATGCGGGTCGTGATGCCGATCGCCCCTTCGTTCGGCAATGTCGAGATCGACATATGGCGGACGAGGCTCCGGTCCGGCTTGTCCCCGGCGTTGAACCCTTCGAGCGCGAGGTGCGTGTGCGCCCCTTCCTGCCACGTGAACTCAGGTGGCAAGGCGAGATGGAACGTGTATGTATCCGGTGCCTCGGCCACGACTTTGGTGATCGGTGTCCAGTCAATTTTCATGTGAATCCTCCTTAGTTTGATGTAACTGAAGTATTGATAATACTGCGGTTTAAAGTTACTGTTGTACAACGATTCAATTTCTAATGACTCAGTACACCGCAATCGGCCCATATGGCCCTTCGATGATTTCCAGTTTCGTCTCAAAAATTTCGGATAAGATCTTTGCGTCCATGATCTCATTCACCGTTCCGAACGCAGCGATCTGTCCGTCTTTCATCGCACAGATGCGGTCCGAATATTTCGCCGCGAAGTTGATGTCGTGGAGCACCGTGACGATCGTCCGTCCGAACTCGTCGGCGACGTGGCGTAAATACTCCATCATCTGTACCGAACGGGCGATGTCTAAGTTGTTAAGCGGCTCATCGAGGAGGACGTATTCCGTCTCCTGACAGAGCACCATCGCCACATAGGCACGCTGCCGTTGTCCCCCTGATAGCTCGTCGAGATAGCGGTTCTCGAGCGCGGTCAAATCGAGGAAGTCGATATATTTCGAGATGATGGCCTCGTCCTCTTTTGTGAGACGTCCTTTCGAGTACGGGAAACGCCCGAACCCGGCGAGTTGTCGGACCGTGAGCCTTGTCACGAAGTGATTCTCTTGGCGCAGGATGGTGATAATTTTCGCCAAGTCTTTCGACTTCGTGCTCGACACGTCCATGCCGGCGACTTGGATCTGCCCCTCGTCTAAGTTGAGCAACCGTCCGATCATCATGAGCGTCGTCGATTTGCCCGCCCCGTTCGGCCCAATGAGTGAGGTGAACCCGGCTTTCGGGATGTCGAGCGTGAGCGGTCCAATCTGGACGTCGTCTGTATACGATTTTTTGACTTGTTCGATTTGAATCATAGCGACCTCTTCCTTAGAATGACGGCCAAGAAGATGAGTCCGCCGAACAGTTCGATGATGACGGAGACGACACTTGGCGTCTGGAATATGTGATACATAAAGAAATATGCGCTCGTCAGGACGAAGAACCCTAGGGCGAACGCCATCGGAAAGACGTACTTATGGTCATACGTCGAGGCGACCTGATAGCTGAGCGTCGCGACTAAGAATCCGAAGAACGTGAGCGGCCCGATGAGCGCCGTCGAGACGGACATGAGGAGTGAGATCAGGACGAGCGTGTAGATGACACTCCTCCGATGGTTCATCCCGAACGTCGTCGCGACGTCCTTACCGAGTGCGACGATATTCAAGCGATTCGAGAACAGGAACAAGATTGTCCCAGCGATGACGACGATTGGGATTACGATGGGAAAGTACGCCACGTCGGCATTCGTCACCGAACCGAACAGCCGCGCCTGCAGGATATCGAACTCGGACGGGGCGAGCATACGGCGCATGAACGACGACACCGAGTTGAGACCCGTCCCGATGATGATCCCGATGAGCAGCATGAGCTGCAGGTTGGCGTATTTCCCTGACAAGAGCCATCCGTAAAGGAGGAGACTCATCGTCACCATGAGGCCGACCTGTGTCAAGAAGGCGCTTGTCCCCGAGAAGCCGATCAACGCCCCGGCCCCGAAGAAGAAGACCATGCTCGTCTGAATCGTCGAATAGAGCGCGTCGAATCCAAGGAGCGATGGCGTGATGATACGGTTGTTCGTCACGGAGTGGAATGCGACCGTCGCAAGACTTTGACAGAGTGCCGCAATCAACATCGTGACGATGGCGACGATTCGCCGTTCCACAACCGGCACGAATGACGGAGAGTCCATCGGGACCGGATTGTTATAAAGGAGAAGCCCGAGCGCGCACAACAGTCCGCCGAGAATGAAGGCACTTAAGAAGAGCCAATAGCGCCTGCTCGCCCGTTTCGATTGAAACGCTGAAGCATGACGTTCTTCTCTCAATTCCCCGATTGATACGTCGACACCGTCTCGTTCCATGACCGTACTCATCAAACCCCTCCCTTCTTCCGTTGTCGCATCAAGATCATGATGAAGACGATTGCCCCGACCGTGCCGAGAATAAGCGAGACCGGGAGTTCGAACGGCATGATGATCGTCCGCGAGATCAAGTCACTGACGAGAATCGCACCCATCCCGACAAGACAGACCCATGGCAAGTTGCTGCGCAAATCATCCCCGCGGAACATCGAGACGAGGTTCGGGACGATGAGTCCAAGGAACGGTAAATTCCCGATGACCGTCGCCACGACACCGACCGATAAGGCGATGAGCCCCGTCGCCATCATCATGAGCTGGTTATAGTTCACGCCGAGACTCGTCGCGATGTCTTCCCCGAGCCCGGCGAGCGTCAAGCGATTCGCCAGTAAGAAGATGAGCACCGTCACGACGATGATGACCCATAGATATTCGTAGCGCCCGATTTGCACCGAGGCGAACGAACCGACGAACCAGTCCTCGATTGCCTGACTTGCCCGGAAGAACAGACCGA
This sequence comes from Exiguobacterium sp. s181, assembly GCF_018617125.1. GTDB lineage: Bacteria > Bacillota > Bacilli > Exiguobacteriales > Exiguobacteriaceae > Exiguobacterium > Exiguobacterium profundum. The sequence continues at coordinate 407,463 of NZ_JACSJM010000001.1, read as the reverse complement.
GGAACGTCGAGATGGCGGAGATGACCGCCCCTAACATGAGCCCGATGATCGGCACGATGAGCGATGAACGAAGTTTGACCGAACGTAAAAACCAGAAGAAGACCATCGTCCCGATGAACGAGAAGACGATCGCCCCGGTCATTCGCATCATGAGGCTCGGTGCCGGTACGAGTAAATAAACGGTGAGCAGACCGAGTCCCGCCCATTCGAGCGTCCCCGTCGTCGTCGGTTCGACGAGCCGGTTTTGCGTGATGAGCTGCATGACGAGCCCCGCCATCGCCATTGCCGCACCCGTCAGCATGAGGGCGACCGTCCTTGGGACACGGGTGATCCAAAACATATCGAAGCCGTCTGTCCGTGACAGATCGTACACCCCGGTAAAGAGCGACAGCACCGCCAAACCGAGGACGATGATCACGGTGAACACGAACGACTTCGTCCACAATCTAGAAAAGGAGGGCTGAGACATCGTCTCAACCCTGGCTGTCAATGGTTTTTGCATGACGGAACCTTACTTCGCAAGCGCTTCTGTGACACTGTTAAAGAATTCCGCGTACGTTTGAATCGATTCGTTCAAGTACGTGTCTTTCGGGGCATAGACGATTTGCTCTTTCGACACAGCCGTCGTCTTTTGAAGTGCCGGTGCGTTGTCGATCACGTCTTCTGCTGGTACTGCGCCTTCTGCGTCACCGAGTGGTGCGTCACGGTCGAGAACGAACAACCAGTCTGGGTTGCTTTCCGCAATGGCTTCGACGGATACTTCGTCACCTTCATGGTCACCTGTCGTCTTCTCGACTTCAAGGGCTGGGACCCATCCGAAGATGTCGTACATCGGTCCGAACACGCGTCCCGTTACCGGTGCTGAGAACCCGATGTCTCCGCCCGATACGATGACCGACATGATTGTATCTTTTCCGTTGTATGCCGCTTTCGCGTCTTCAATCGACTTGTCGAGGTCCGCGACGATTGCTTCGGCTTCTGTGTTTTTGTCAAAGATTTTTCCGAGTGTGAGCGTCGTGTCAGTCAATCCTTTGACTAAAATCTCACCCGGTGTGCCTGAATCTTCTGGGATTTCGATGTTCAAGTCGATGACCGCTGCTTCCGGTACCAACTTTTTAATGTCCTCGTAGTAATCTGCGAAACGTTGACCGACGATGACGACGTCCGGGTCAACTCCTGCAATCGCCTCTAAGTTCGGCTCGAAGTGCATGCCGACGTCCGCGATGTCTTTGTCTGATGCGTATGGCGATTCCGCTGGAAGGAGTCCGATCGGTGCCGCCACCAAGTCGATGTCCCATGCTGCCAATGTTTCAAACGTCCGGTTATCCAGGGCGACGACCTTCTCCGGGTTGACCGGTACCTCGATTGTGCCATGTGCGTCTGTAATTTCGACCGTCTCTGTCTTTGTTGCGCCGTCGACGTTTTCTTCTTTCTTCGTCTCACTCGTTCCGCCACATGCGGCGAGTACGAAGACGAGCAACGTCAACATGAGTGAAATCTTGAATTTCCCCACTTCATCCATCTCCTCTGTATGTAAGTTTCAATGATCCTCGCACCAAAAAACGAGCCACGTTGGTTATGTATGTCTATTCTCGCATTCTCGTTATCAGTGATAATGATTATCATTGTCGTTTTCATCAAGTAGCATAACAAACAAAAAAAGGATACGCAATGCCAATTTGACAAGATTCGGATAGGAAAATTTTTCTTTCTATAGATGCACGCACAAAAAAAGAAAGTGGAGGTCCACTTTCTCAAACGAAGTAATAGATGATGCCATCCGTAAAATAATCGAGAGCTTCAAGTAACGTGAAAAAGATTGATACGATCAAATAGATGATTCGTTCATCTCGTTCTAAGCGTCTCCAAATAAACAATAGGATAACCCATCCAATTGGTCCAAAAATCAGACAACCAATCAAGAATGGGACTACTTGAGCCACAAAAGGTAATTTTTTCTCGTTCTCAGTCATTTCACTCATGCCTCCGAGATCCCGTTCGCCAACAGCAACAAGAAAGTCCAAATCGACAATGGGATCATCAATCCGATTGTCGTAAAGAAAGTGGGAAATTCACTTTCAAAGTTACTCATTGTCATCACGATTTCGTTTTCGATTGAGAATGATGTACGTTACGAATAAGACGAACGTATACGCCGCTGAGAAAATCACGATACTCAACAATCCGTCCGGTATGAGTTTCCTGATGAAGAACAACGAAAACACGACCGAGAAAAACAAATACGGTCCTCGATCGTCAGTCGGCGTGTCTCGCCAGTAAATGATCAAGATGAGAAGCGCGAGCGGGCCGCAAAGGGCATACAAAAAGAAAAACGGCACGCGGCGCATCAAAAATGGAGTTGGTTTAGGCAGTTCCATCCCACTCATGCCTCCGAAATCCCGTTCGCCAACAGCAACAGGAAAATCCAAATCGACAACGGAATCATCAAGCCAATTGTTGCAAGAAGCGTGTAGATTTTTATGATTCGATCCTTCGTGAACAGACCCCAAATCAACGTGGCGAACAAGGCGATGTCAATCGCGAGATATACCCAAATGACCGTCATCAACTCAAGGTTCGGAAACACTCGACCGTTCAAGGTGAAGAAGGTGATCACCGTCACGATAAAGAGTCCGAGCGTTGCGTAAAGTGGTGCGTATCGCTTGTTCATACGAGCATCGCCCGCTTCCGTTTGACCATCTCCAGGCAGCGACGGACACAAGTATCAACGTAACCATCCAATTGATGCGGGAGGAACATCGTGTATGTCCCCTCCTCCGTCATCGCCGCGTCCCGCTCGACTTTTTCGACCAGTTCAACGAGCTTCGGATTTCCTTTCAAGCGTTCAAAATCGAACGTCCCGAGGCGTTCCGACAGCCGAGCATTGTACGCATCAAAGTCCGCATAATAGGCCGCCTGTTTTGACGGGTCCTGGGTGATGAGCTCTTTCAACCACCCTTTATAAAACCCCTGCAACCAGACCTCATCCGCGACGAGGTGCGCGTAATAGCCGAGTCGATACGAGAAGTCTTCCTCCTTGCTGTCAATCCAATATTGGGACAAATCCAAGCGACGAGATAAATCATCATGGCGTCCTGCGTAGTAATGGGATGCCTCTTTTTCAGTCGTTGCATCCGGTGCGAGACTTCCGAGCAAAAATGCGACCTCATCCACCTCCGACAACGCTGGTAACATCTCGTTCGCGATGACGAGATGCATCAAATGTGAACCCATGTCACGCCCCCCTTTTCCCTGATTATTCCATCAACGTTCTATCTCGACAACCCCTCGCAAATTTTGATAGACTAACTTTACTGAACGGTCAGTAAAGTATAGAGAGGTGTGATGGGATGAGTAAAAAACAATTGTTGCTACAGACTGCCGCCCAGATGATTCGAGAAGACGGAATTAGTCAGTTGTCGCTCGAACGGTTGGCGACGAAAGCAGGAATCACGAAAGCCGGGGTCCTCTATCATTTCGACAATAAGGCCAACTTATTGCGCCAGATGAACGAGCTCGCCATCGAGACGTTCGAGAAACGAATCAGTGATCATCTATCGGACGGTCCATATTCGTTTACCCGTGCCTATGCACTGGCGACATTAGATGATGTCGATCACGGAGATATGGACCTCGTCGCCGTCTTCATCTCCTCACAAGAAGATGCGACGAGCGAGTCGATTTGGAGTGACGTGTCGACCGGTTGGGACGAGCGATTCGCTGCCGACGGACCGGACCAGGATGCGATTTTGAAACTTCGTCTCCTCTGCGACGGCTTTTGGTTCGCTGTCTTGTATGGATATAGCGAGTCGTTCAAGGACCGCGCGGCGACACTCATTCGGGAAGCATGTGACGAGTTGATTCTAGGAGGATTGTAGTATGGGATTCATCTATTTGATTGGGGCCATTGCCTCGGAACTGTTCGGGTCGAGCATGTTGAAAGTGAACGCCACCTCGACGAGTCGACTCCCGATTCTCGGCGTCGCCTTCGGATATGGGACGGCGTTTTATCTCTTATCGCTCGCCCTCTTTACCATTCCACTCAGCTTTGCGTATGCGTTTTGGAGCGGGGTCGGGACGGCACTCACGGCGGTGATCGGATTCGTCGTCTTCCGGGAACAAATCAGCCGTCAAAAAATTGCAGGGATTGGGCTCGTCATCATCGGGCTCATCTTGATGAAAGTGTGAGGTGAATCGGAATGAAATCCTATCTTTTACTGTTCTTTTCTATCGGATTTGAGGTGCTCGGAACGTCGATGTTGAAACTGTCGGATGGATTCACGAATCTCGTGCCGAGTGCCATCCTCTTGGTCAGTTTCGCCGCCTCGTTCACCCTCATGGGCATCGTGTTGAAAACGATCCCCCTCAGTATCGCCTATAGCATCTGGGCTGGACTCGGGACGGTGGCGACGGGACTCATCGGAGTGTTTATATACGGGGAAGTTCTCTCTGCATTGAACGGAATCGGTCTGTTGTTGATCGTCCTCGGCGTCATCGTGATGAATCAACGAAGAGAGGAAGTCGTGACATGAACGAGTTGGCAGATCATCTTCAAACACTAGAAGAAGCGTTATTGACGACGGAAGTCAGGCAGTCGACAGAGCGATTGCGTGAACTATTGACCTACGACTTCTTTGAAATCGGTAGCTCGGGACGGTTGCTGTATCAAGACTGGGATCAGACGACACTCCAGCTTGACTCGATTGAGGCCGAGTTATCCGAATTCACGCTGTATCCCTTGACGGAAGGTCACGTTTTGGTGACGTACCGTCTCGTTCAACCGAAACTAAATCGTGTGACACGTCGCAGCTCGATTTGGGTATTCGTGGATGGACGTTGGAAGATGCGATTCCATCAGGGAACGATCGTCCCGAATGAGGCAACTTGATTGCTGAACATCCTCGTCGAAGCACTCGATGCGTACGGACCGTATTTCTGTGGTTACGCGGCGGTACCAGGTGAACGGGTCGCCCTCGCCTATGTGAAGAGTGTCGAAGGCGCGCAGACCGGAAAGACGTACGAAGTGTATTAACCTTGAAGCATCTCTTAGGAGGTACTTTTTTCGTACCTTGCACTTTATTTTGTCTCCCTCGTCCGGAAGATTCCGCTATACTCGGAGCATCTTATGTCCGAGAAAGGTTGAAGTTTCATGAAAGACAAAACGTTTCGCGCCCTTTATCATATCCCTCCCTCTTTCGTCGAACATCCGCTTCAAAAGCGCGTCCTACAGGCAGTCGGTCGGAATCAAGAATCGATGGTCGAGGTCATCTTCCGCGTCGGTGGGTTCGGCACGTATGATGTGAGTACGATCACCTTTTTTGAGAGGGGCACTGTCCTTCGTCACATTGAGCGGTCCGACCGAGCGATCACCGAGCCCTTTGAATTCGAATACTATGAGGGCGAGGAAGCGAAACAGATGCGTGTCGCGTTTCATCTGCTTGGAACAAATTGGTGGCCACCCGTTTTCGAAGAACTCGAAGGGGTTCGCACGCTAGACGGTACGCAGTGGAGCCTCAGCGTATACACGAACGGGACACTCATTCACGAACATCATGGCAGTAACGCCTACCCGTCCGAATGGGAGCAAGTGACTCGCCTGTTCGGTATTGCTTGAAGAACGACAAAGGGAGCATCCGCAATGGATGCTCCCTTTCGTCAGAGCGCTTGAATCATCTCGACCCGATTGCCGAACGGGTCCCGAAACTCGAACCGGTCGAACCCCGGAATCGGAATACCTTCGGAGTAGGTGATTTCGTTCTCTCGAAGCGCTTCCTTCCAATAATCTAAATCCGTCACCGCATATGCGATATGCGCTTTCGTCTTCTGTCGTTCCACATCGTCCTCTGCCCCGACATGAACGGAACGGTCGCCGACCTGAAGCCAAAATCCACCTCGTCCCTTCAATGAATCCGGCTTCTCGATTTCACGTAGACCGAGAAAATCGCAGTAAAATGCCTTCGCCTCTTGCTCCGCTCCAGTTGGAATCGTGATCTGGACGTGATGAATCCCTGTGATCATGCCTCATTTCCCCTTCCGATAGGTCAGTCCGATATACTGCATCTTCTCGTTGAACAAACGTGGGTACGCCAGATAGCCGACGAGCGTCGCCGAGATCGAGGCAGTCGTCAAAATCAAGAACAGGATCAAGAGTTGATACAAGACCGCTTCCATCGGGTCGGCTCCTCCGATGATGAGTCCGCTCATCATTCCCGGTAGCTGGACGAGTCCCATCGTCTTTTGGGCCTCGACGGTCGGGATCATACTCGTCCGAATCGCATTCTTCAAGCTGCGGTCGATGGCCACTTTCGGCGTTCCGCCGAGCGAGAGAATGAGTTCGATGACATCGTCACTCCGCTCGACCTCATCTTTGAACTTATTCAAGAACAGGAGTGACAACACCATGCTGTTCCCGATGACCATCCCGCTGATCGGAATGACTTTTTCCGGCTCGAATGGGATGATACCGAGCCCGAGCATGAGTCCCATCGTCAGCGCTTCAATCGTCACGAGCGTCAAGACGATGATCCACATGATGCCCGGAATGCCGTCCCCTTTCCGTCGGATGTTTTGTGTCGCGGCGACAATCATAAGTAAAATCATCAACAGCATGAAGATCGGACTGTCGCTCTCAAAGACGAACGTCAGGATATAGCCGATGATCAATAGTTGAATGATGGAGCGGACGGTCGCAATGATAATATCACGCTCGAGTCCAAGTCGTAGGACGAGTGTCAAGGCAAGCGGGATGACGACGAAGATGAGCGCCGTCGCAAGTTCAATATATGACATCAATCTTCCCCCCTGACGAATCGTTGGATGACGGGATTGTCCGACTCATCGATGAACGATGCGTCCCCAAATGCAAGTAGTTCCCCGTCCTTCAAGAACCACATGTCGTCACTCACCCGCCGTGCCTGGTCGAGGTCATGGGTGATCCAAATGACGGTCACACCGTACGATTGTTGCAGTTTTCGAATGAGTCGCTCGATCTCTTTCACCGTCCGGTAATCTAGGCTCGCCGTGATCTCATCGAGCAAGAGCACGTCCGGTTTATTGACGAGCGTCCGGGCGATGGCGACCCGGCTCCGTTCCCCACCCGACAGTGATTTGATGGGTTGGTCGAGGAGCGCCTCACTCAAATCGACGCGATGGAGCAATTCGGCAGCCCGGTCACGGTCAAGTGTCTCGTCGAAGATGGCTTTCGGGAGATTCAAGTTGTCGTACACCGTCCCTTGAATCATCGGCGCACTTTGGAACGCCATCCCGATTTTCTTTCGTAGCTCGAGGATGTCCATCTCCGCGATGTCTTCCCCTTTAAAAAGAATCGTGCCCGTGTCCGGTGACAGCAATCCGTTGATATGCTTCAGACACGTCGTCTTGCCGGCGCCGCTCGGTCCGACGAACGTCGTGATTCGTCCTTCCCGGAACGACCCGGACACATGGTGCAGGATGTCTTGATGACTCACATCTTTGAATTCAATGATTGACATGCTTCTCTCGCCTCCTGATTCTAGTGTACAAAAAAGAGAGGATAAGGTGGTCAAGAATGCAATCTGTAATCGGCTGTCCAAGAAAATCAATCATTAGCAGTTTACTGTTTCGGTATGTACATTTCTAAGGCAGAAATGGCGGAGGAAGGATTTGAGTCATTTCTTCTTTCAATTCCTCTTTGAATCTATTTATTTCACAATCATTCATATAAAAGATTAATTCACGTGGTGTACCTGTCTGGAAACGGACCATGAACCTATAAAGAATTACCTCTTCACGTTCAATTGTCATTCTAAAAATCGGTTCAACAGGATTGAGAATGAATTTGTTCAGTTCTCCGTCTAACATGAGCGCAATTTGTGAAATCAGATATTCATACTCCGATTTCATAAGTAAAGCACCATAAAAATGAAAACTCCCTCTCGATTCTACCGATAACGCTAACGTTGAAAAAATAAATGGATCGTCTTCCTTTTCTTCATATTTTCGAGGAAAGAGTTCAAAAAACAATCCAGCACGCTCTACAATCGCCATTCCTTACACCTTCTTTGCAAATAAAATCTATGCTAGACCATCTTTGTTATTGCTGGAGGATCAGCGGATAGAACTTCAATCACATCATTTGATGTAAGAAAGACATAGTGCTCCACTTTACCCATCCCCTCATATCGTTCAAGAGACTCTTGGGCAAACCATTCCAGATAACTAGAATTTTTCATTTTGAATAATGTCCAATTCCCGTACTCAAGATGTGCATAATACCTATCTAAATGCTCTAACATCCTCAATCGTGAACCTTCATCCGAGTTTCGATAAGAAAGCAAAAGACCATCAAACAGAAATGAATATTTCTGTCCCTCTGTTGCGTCACTTACTATTATTCGCAAAGAATCACCATCATCCATTAAGGACTCTTTATGCAGACGTGCTGGAATAGACTCTACCGGAATCCATTTTTCCCATTCATTCATCTAGCTCCCACCCACTCGTCATTCACTTGAATTTATTTTCTTCGGTTTTTTGAGCGAATTCCCAACCCTAAAAGTAAGAGACCAAAAATCAGGAAACCTACAAATGTAGTTACGGTCATATTTTGTCACCTTTCGAATCATGTCATCTGTTACAACATTCGAGTTATATTTTGAAATCCCTTGTCCGTCTAATGCGTTCATTTCATACTCATTTTCTTGATAAACATAGTCATCTCAGAACAAAATGACCATATTTCTTTTTGTTACAGGTTAAACGAACAAAGCGCTCGACCGTTTCCACACGAAACAGTCGGGCGCTTTTGTTAATTATACTCCCGTTCGATGACGAAGCTCGTCTTGTCTCCACGGAAGTAGGAGCGTGAGTATTCAATCGCTCGTCCCGACTCATCCTCTGTCACCGTCTCGATATGGAAGCACGGCGACCCGAGTGGACAGTCGAGGAGCGCACTCACCTTCTCGTCAGCTAAGGCAATCTCCAGTGCCTCTGTCGTCTTGGCGACATGAACGTCGTGAACCTCGGCGAGTGTGCGGAAGAGCGAATGCTCCGCCTGTTCCTTCGTGATCCCCGGTGCAATCTGCCACGGGATGAACGAGACCTCATACTGCGTCGGTTCCCCGTCCGCATGACGGATCCGCTCAATCTTCTGGATCGGGGCATTGTCTTCCGCTTCAAACACCGATGCGATTTGACCAGACGCCGAGATGACCGAGATGTCGATCAAGGCGACTTGCCCACGTTTTCCTTGGACGGCGAGCTGGGCCGCATAGTTGTTCGGCGTGTACGACAACGTTTGTTGGACTTTCTTCCCGGCTACGAACGTCCCGCGTCCTTGTTGACGGACTAGATAGCCTTCCATCGTCAACTGGTTAAGTGCGCCCCGTACCGTCGTCCGGCTCACATCGAACTCCTCGCAAAGCGCGTATTCGGTCGGAAATTTTTCCCCTTCTTTATAGTGCCCACTTTTGATGCGGGACAGCAGTTCATCCTTGATTGCGGTTTGGAGCGTCGATTGCGACATGTCTCCATCTCCTTTACGTTGGGTTGGTTCCTTTATTGTGATACAGCAAGCATACAAATGCAAATACAAAAACTTATTTGTATTATTTGTATTTTTTATATTGCTGAAAGTTGTATCATTTGTTATATTTGTTACGACAAAAAGAAATCGCTTTCAAAAGGAGGAGTTGGCACCATGGCAGTCAAGGTCGTCATCATCGGCGGTGGGTCCAGTTACACCCCGGAAATCATCGAAGGATTGATTGATCGACAGGCAACGTTCCCCGTTCGGGAGATCGTGCTCGTCGATATCGAAGAAGGGAGGGAGAAATTAGAGATCGTCGGTCGTCTCGCCAAGCGGATGATTGAGAAGGCAAAGGCCGAGATCACACTCAGTTGGACGCTCGACCGAAGAGCCGCACTCGTCGGCGCAGATTTTGTATCCACACAGATTCGGGTCGGTGGACTCAAGGCACGTGCGCTCGATGAACGCATCCCGCTCAAGCATGGCTTCATCGGGCAAGAGACGAACGGCGCAGGCGGATTATTCAAAGCGTTCCGTACCATCCCCGTCTTGATCGACTTGGCAAACGAAGTCGCCGAGATTTGTCCGGACGCCTGGCTCGTCAACTTCACCAATCCGGCGGGCATCGTCACCGAGGCCGTACTCAAGCACTCATCTCATAAGAAGGTCATCGGTGTCTGCAACATCCCGTTCAACATGCGAAACTCGGTCGCTGAGATCCTCGAGACGCCTGTCGAACGAGTCGCGATTGAATTTATCGGATTGAACCATTTCGTCTTCGGTCGTCACGTATGGGTCGACGGTGTGGACCGGACGAGTGACGTCCTCGCCTCGCTCAACGCAGGCAACGACTACTCGCCGGCGAACATTGTCGGGCTCGGTTGGAGCGAATCGTTCCTATCGTCACTCGGCATGTTACCGAACCCGTATCATCAGTATTACTTCCAGACGAAAGATGTATTGAAGAAAGACCTCGAGGCGTACGAACAAAACGGCACCCGTGCCGAAGTCGTGCAACAAGTCGAGGCACAGTTGTTCGAGAAGTACAAAGACGTCGATCTCGCCGTCAAACCGGAAGAGCTTGAAAAACGTGGAGGCGCCTACTATTCAGACGCCGCCTGCAACTTGATGGACTCGATTCACAACGACCGCGGTGACATCCAGACGGTCAACACGCTCAATAACGGCACGATTCGGGATTTACCAGACGACGCGGTCATCGAAGTGAACGCCGTCATCACGAAGTCGGGGCCTCGCCCCATCTCCATCGGCGCGTTGCCGCTGCCGATCCGTGGGCTCATCACGAACTTAAAAACGTTTGAACAGCTCGCCATCCAAGCGGCTGTATCTGGCACGTACGAGGACGCCTATCTTGCCTGCCTCATGAACCCGCTCATCCAGGACGAGAAACGGATCGACCCGCTTCTCAAAGAGCTGTTCACAGCGCACGAGGCGTACCTACCCCAATTCAAAAAGGAGGTTTACTCATGAACAAGTTTATTGAAATCGCGGGACGTATCGGGTCCCAAAGGCACTTAGTCGCCATCCGTGACGGATTCGTTTCCGTCATGCCACTCATCATCGTCGGGTCGCTCGCGGTCCTTATCAACAACTTCCCAGCCGTCAACATCGGTGGTCTCTCACTCGACTTCGTCGGATCAATGAACAGTATGTTTGGCGAAGGCAACTGGCAAGGACTCGGTGGTAGTATTTGGAACGCGTCCTTCGCGATACTCGGGCTCCTGATCGCCTTCTCCATCGGGTATAACTTGGCCCGTTCATACGGGATTGACGGGCTCGCGGCGGGGATTTTGTCGCTCGCTTCGTATATCATGCTCGTACCGGTCACTGCTGACTGGGGTCTCAACTTCGCATGGCTCGGCGCACAAGGACTCTTCGTCGCTATCATCGTATCGATTGTCGTCACAGAAATGTTCCGCTACCTCATCAATACGAAACTGACGATCAAGATGCCAGAAGGTGTACCAGGTGGGGTCACACGTTCATTCCAAGCGCTCATCCCATCAATGATTATCTTGACGGTCGTCGCAGGATTCCAGCTCTTCATGACGCTCGTCGTCGAACTCAGTGTATTTGAAGTCATCTTTAAAGCGATCCAACAACCGCTCCAAGGATTCGGTGACTCACTCCCGGCTGCCTTACTGATCGCCTTCTTGAACCACATCCTTTGGTTCTTCGGGCTTCACGGGACGAACATCATCGGCTCGGTCATCGAACCGGTCTATCTCCCGCTCATCGAGCAAAACTTGGCTGCCTTCCAAGCTGGAACGTCAGCGTTTGATGTACCGTACACAGTCACAAAACCGTTCTTGGATGCGTTCGTCTTCATGGGTGGATCGGGTACGACGTTCGCGCTCTTACTCGCGATCTTCATCGTCGTCCGCAAACAACGGAATCACCCGTATCACCAAGTCGCAAAACTGTCGACACCAGCCAGTCTCTTTAATATCAACGAACCGGTCATCTTCGGTCTTCCGATTGTATTGAACCCGATCATGCTCGTACCGTTCATCTTAGTGCCGGTCACGCTCACCATCGTCTCTTATGTCGCGCTCTCGACAGGCATGGTTCCGAAGACAGTCGCCATCGTCCCTTGGACAACGCCACCGATCATTAGCGGCTATTTGGTCACAGGCGGTAGCGTCCGCGGCGTCTTGCTCCAAATCGTCAACTTGTCGATTGCGACAGCGATGTATATTCCATTCGTCATGGCAGGAGCGAAGGCGATGACAGCCGAAATCAATAAAAACAAATCTGCTACTGAGGAAGGAGAAAAGATTTCGTGAAAACCGAAACCATCCAAGAACTCTCGTTTATGATGATCTTACATGCCGGAAACGCACGCTCCTCTGCATTCGAGGCCATCGCTGCCGCGAAACGCGGTGAAGCGGACGAAGCGGCGGCAAAGTTGAAAGAAGCCGATGCGGCCTTCTTGGACGCACACAAGCTACAAACGGAGCTGTTACAAGAAGAGGCACGGGGGACGACGAGCGACATGAGCGTCCTCCTCGTCCACGCACAAGACCACCTCATGACGGCGATGACCGTGAAAGAGCTCGCCGTCGAAATGATTGACATGATCACCCGTTTGAATCGATTGGAGGAAACGACATGAACATCTTACTCGTCTGCTCGGCAGGAATGTCGACATCGATCTTAGTGGAAAAAATGCGGAAAGAAGCCGCTGCACGCGGACTCGACGCATCCATTGACGCGATTCCAGAGTCGCGCTTGAAAGAACAGTCGAACGTCGACGTCATCTTGATCGGACCCCAAGTCCGCTACCTCGAAGGCAAAATCAAATCGTCCGTCGACGTACCGGTCGCGGTCATCGATAACATGGCGTACGGGATGATGAAAGGTGACCTGGTCCTCGACCAGGCACTCGGTCTCGTCAATGCCTAACACGTTCGTCTTGGTCAACGCTGATGACTTCGGATTGACGACAGGTGTGAACGCCGGCACCTTGGAGAGTCATCTGAATGGAATCGTCAATTCGGCGACGATGATCATGAACGGGTATGCCGTCGAGGAAGCGGTCCGACTCGCGAAACAACATCCGTCGCTCCGCGTCGGGGTCCATCTCGTCTTATCTTGGGGCAAACCGCTCGCCGACACGAGCGCCCCTCTCACGAAAGAAGACGGCACGTTCCGCTACACGAGCCGTTTCTTGACTGAAGACTCGCCTGACCCGGAGCTCGTCTATCTGGAGTGGAAAGCCCAAATCGAGGCGTTCCTTGCGACCGGACTTCCGCTCGACCATCTCGACAGCCACCATCACATTCACGGTTGGCCGGTCCTGCACGACGTCATCATTCGTCTCGCTGAAGAATACGACACGACGTTTCGGGCCTTAACGACGCTCGGGTCACGCCGAGACTTGTGGGTGACCGAACGGTTCAGTGATCAGTTCTACGCGGACGGTGTCTCCCATGCGACGCTCGACGCCATCGAACCAGGTGAATCCATCGAAGTGATGGTCCATCCGGCCGACCTCGATGATCGTCTTCCGAGCGTCACGTCTTACCTCGAGCCACGCCTCCTCGAAAAACAGGTGTTGGTCGACTATGAACGCCCCGATTGGTGGGCATGACAAAAGCGGGTTCCCTTTCACGGGGACCCGCTTTTTCATAGGTCGAATGCTTGTTGAATCTGTGCCGCCGTCTCTTCCGGACTTAAGTTCGTGTTATCGATCCGAAGATAGTGCTCGACGTCTAATTCTCCCGGACGTGAGTTCAATCGATACATCGTTGCCGTCTGCTTCAGTTCTGCCTCGGACCAGGCGATGTCACGCTTCGACGGTTTATGGGCAAGACGGTTCTCCGTCGTATTGCGCGCGAGGCGCTCTTCCATCTCGGCCTCGAGCTCGACATAGTAGATGTCCGCCCCGTGTGACTCGAACAAATCCGTCACTTTCTTCACGTAATCCCAGTCCTCCTGCATGTCAAACGCCCAGACGAACGTGAAAATCATGCCGGGTAGATCACTCTTGGCGACCGCCTCGAACAGTTCTTGACGAAAGTGTTGGACGAGTCGCTTCCCTTCCGGCGTCCCGTAATTGAAGAACGGTCCGACGAGGTCGATCGTCATATGATTATGGAATAATTTCAGTCCGGTTTTGTCGGCGAGCGCCTGCCCGACCGTCATCTTGCCGACGGCTTGCGGACCAAATAAGATGATGAATTTCATTGGATTTCCCCCTATATCTTTTGAAGATTTTATCATGTGACTTAAAATGTGTGACCCCTCCAAAATATTTGTTTACCTCTTTCCAAATGAAGGAATAAGCATAGCATCGAACTTTATAGAAAGAAGGTGCCCCCGTGACTTGTCCCCACTGCGGAAAGAAGACACGATCGAAAACGGTCTGTCCGACGTGCGGCCGCCGCTCACGTCGCACGATTTGGTTATTTGCCACCCCATTCGCTATCGCACTCATTGCCTTTGTCACCTTCATTGGAAACGCCTATTTCACGGACATGCTACGTTCGACCGACTCGCTCGCCGATCAGGTCAACTTGCCGATTAGGGAAGATACGGTCTCCGCTGACGAAGCGACACCGGTCGACTTCGCCGCCTTACAGGACAGCCTCTTCACCGTCAGTTACGGAACGGGATTTTTGGTGAGCTCACGCGATGTCGTCACCGCCGCCTCGAATGTGGCCGGGTTGACGAATATCATCATGTACCATGACGGTGAGGCCGTCTCCGGCACCGTCGTCGGTCGGACGAAGCTCATTGCTGTCATTCGAATCGAAGAGACGGAGAACACACCATACACACTCACGCAAGCAATCGCCGCAGAGGACGAGACGTTGACCACCTTGACGATGCAAGAACGCATCAACGGTACGGTCACATTCGCCGAGAACGGCTATAGCCGAAACTTTGAATTGCCTCGTCATGCGTATGGCAGTCCTCTCCTTTCAGCATCCGGGCGAGTCGTCGCCATCCATTTGCGTGGAATCGCCTTGCCGACCGCACTATTTGAGCAAGACATCCGGACGTTCATCGCAAAAGATGCACCGGCACCGCCACCTATCGAACTCGCACCGATCGAACCGATCAAACCAGATTTGACAGAAGAACCGGTCGTCGTTCCGGAAGCACCCCCTATTCCCGAGGCGCAACCTGAAATCCCACCGGCCACTGAACCGGAGGCGCCGGTCGAGGAAGAAGTCGAAGAGGAAGTTGTGGAAGAGTCCGAACCGACGACACCGGAAGTGACGCCGGAAGAGCCTGCGGAACCGCCAAATGAACCAGAGGAACCGCCAAGTGAACCAGAGGAACCGACGGACCCACCGGAAACGGAAGAGCCGATTGAAGACGATCCTCCGGTGACTGAGCCGGAGGAACCGACCGAACCGGAAGAGCCAACGAAGCCAGAAGAACCGACGACGCTCGAAGCAGACGGGGATGAGGACTCCATCGTCGAAGAAGACATCGTCGAAGAAGATTCAGAAGAACCGATTGAAGAGGAAAACGACACGAGCACCCCATCTGATTGATGGAGTGCTCGTTATTCGTCACGTGTGAAGCGTCGTTGGAGATTGCCGAGCACCGCTCCTAATGCCAGAAGCAGAATCGACAGCGCCCAGAACGGGAGCGCATCTTGCAACAACCAGACGACGAGGGCACTGAAGCCGACGACGGCTCCGAGCCATAGAAAGTTCCGTTGTCCCATGTCATTCACCTCGTCCTCATCATAACACAACGATTCGATATGCCGTTGTTTGTGGCGGCAAGGAGCGTGTCAATCGTTCATCATGCTCGACTCGAACCTGTTGTCCGACGAGAAGCTGTGTCTCGTCCAAAAGAGGTCTCGCTACATGAAACACGATGCCATCAAACGGTTCCGCTTCCCGCGTCGGCGTGACGCGGATTTTTTCCTCCATCACCTCTGCGACATATCCAGTGAACGTCGCCATGCCTTCCCCCTCCTTTCCAGTCCTACCTTTCCATTTCCCGTTTTTACAAGATTTTACGAACGGGAAAGCCCATATCGGACATAGCCCGCCTTTAGGCATGGGATGAGAGTGAGTTCGGATGTGAAAACATCCGACGTTCGGGTATACTTATCCCATAGACAAGAACAAGTCTCTAAAACGCCTGTGTCCATCGCCCCTTGAAAATCGTATACGGTTCGGTCATGAAAACATATGACCGGTAAAACGATGCCTGTCGTCATGCAAAAGACGCTAAAACATCAGATGGACACACCTGCAACGACCTGTGGTGGATGGTAACAGTCCACCAGCCTGAGAATCTATATGATCTGTCTCAGGAGGGGTGATGGCACACCCTCATCTGGAGGTTTGAGCAAAACAGAAATGGACTGCGCTCGCACAAGCACTTCAGAATCCCACGGTTTTAATCGTGGGAGTGTCAAAAAAGATGCTACTCGCCTTTTGCAAGAACAAGTATAATAGAGCGACACCAGTACTTGTGAGGAGGACACCGTATGACACAAACGATCGATTTACACACCCCAGAGTTCCAGCGCACGTTCCTTGAGATGATGCTCCTCGCAGAATTAACAGAAGCTTATAACGCTGAAGCCATCCATGACATGGCGACACGGGGCGAGACCGCGTTCCCGGATGACCCATTTTTCCCGGCGATGCGCGCTTATCCGTACATTCGAGAAGGTGACACTGATTCGGCCAAACCGTGGCTCGAGAAAGCGAGCACACTCGGCGATCACTACATTCTTCATATATTGAAAGGATTTGTCAGTGAAGATACCGGGTTCACGTTCGAAGCGGAACAACACTTTCTCCGTGGCGTCGAACGCTATCCGGACGTCCCGCTCATGCATCGCGCCCTTGCCGTCCACTACTTCGACCGCAAGTTCCATGGCGAGGCCGGTCTTCATATCATGAACTATGTCCGACTTGCCGGATTTGGTCCGGACACCGTCCCGATGTTGCTCGAATTTTTCCAAGTGTATGACAACATTCCGCTCGATATGGTCGATGAACTGATGAAGACTTCGAGCGGTTACTTAACATTAAATCCGCATGACCCACATGCCCATTCCTTATACGCGTCTATGTGTAGCCATCGTTTCGCTGCACTGACGGCCGAGTTGAAGGACGATGACCCGCTTACCGACGAGATGATTTGGATGCTCCTTGAAGTCGAGAATCACGGGATGTGGAGTGCGACCTATGACCGCAGTGAAGAGCGGATGTTTCGCCATATGTTCGCGGAATACGTCGACAACGTCATTCTTCCGAACACGTCACAGTTTTATGTATGGCGCCTCCGGTTGCGTTACTTGACACGTCGCCTGACACACCGCTTCACGGGTGGCTACTCTGTACCGACGTCATGAAAAAACATCACGCCAGCGTGATATGCTCCCCAATAGGTAGACAGATGAAATAAAAAATCTGTTTATCTATTGGGGAGTGTTTTTTATGGCGAGAAGTCGGCATACGATCGAACAAAAATTGAGTGCGCTGCGCATGATGGAAGAAGAAACATATACTTGGAAGGAAATCATGGGGGCTCATGGCGTCTCTAGGCACACCCTCCAGGTGTGGAAAGTGAAATTCGATACCGGTGGGATCGATGCGTTGAAGGAATCGAAGGCATGGAAATCTTACACCAAGGAACTGAAAATCGCGGCCGTCCGCGACTATCTCGATGGGTTCACTAGAATGGAGGTACTCTCCAAGTATCAGATCAGTAATTGGTCTGTTCTTCGTAAATGGATTAAGAAGTATACTAGTCATATCGAGTTAACTGATTCGAGAAAAGGAATGGATCGAGCTATGACAAAAGGAAGAAAAACTACATTCGAAGAGCGCTTTAAGATCGTGAAATATTGTTTGGAGAATGGACGCAACTACCAGCAGACCGCGGAACAATTTCAGGTGTCCTATGCCCAGGTCTATGGCTGGATCAAAAAGTATGACACGGGCGGTGCAGAGGCGCTCGTGGACCGCCGTGGGCGTACGAAGCCAGAGGACGAACTAAGCGAAGAAGAGAAGCTTAAGCGCCGTATCCAGCAAATGGAGCTCGAGAACGAACTTCTTCGTGCGGACATCTTGTTCCTAAAAAAGTTGGAGGAGATCGAGAGGAGGTCGTGAACAGCCAGGTACGGCTACAGCAACGATATATCGCCATCAAAGAATTGAACGAAGAGGAGGCCCTTTCGATCGTGCTCCTCTGTCGAGTCGCCGGCATCTCACGGGCGGCCTATTACAAATGGTTGAATCGTACCATACCGGTGCGTCAAGAAGAGAACGAGAAGCTTCTGGAGGACATTCGTCTACTCTATGACCAGGCGAACGGCACATACGGGTACCGTCGGATCACGATGACCATCAATCGGCTGCGCCGGCAACAGAGCCTGTCCCCGTTCGAGGAGGGGCGTTCATGCAACAAATTGTGCATGTCAGGCTTCCGTTTTTGCAACTCATACATAAACATACACCAATTGTGACTTTTTCTAACATACTGTAAAAGAAGAGAAGGAGGCCTCCATGAAAATCAAAATTGATATTGACCCGGCCCACGAAGACACTCCCATGGTGACCATCCAGGCAAGCGAGTGGACCGAAGAAGTAGAGGCGATTGTGCGGCATCTGAAGGAACTCGATAAATCAGAAGGTTCACCGAAGCGACTTGTAGCTGTAGACGGCGAGGGGTCTGTGATCTTGCAGCCGAGTGAGATTGACTATGTCTATTCGGCAAATCGAAAGGTGTACGCGCAGATGCAGACGAAAACGCTAGAGTTGAAGCTCAAACTATATGAACTAGAAGAATTCTTGACCAACTACAGCTTTATTCGCTTCTCCAAATCGGTCATCGGCAACATGGACCGGATTGACAGATTCGAACTATCGTTCAACGGAAATCTGTGTGTCTTTTTTAAATCCGGTAATAAAGAATACGTCACACGAAGCTATGTGCAGCATCTGCGCAAGCAATTAGTGGAAGGAGGTGGCGGCCGTGGTGAGTAAATTGATTGTCCGTATGTTTGGTGGATTTGGTGTAGGGGCTGTGGTGACGCTCATTGCGCTTGTTGTACTAAATAATCCCGAAGATACCGTTTCTTCTCACCTGATTGCTCTGAACTTACTCGGCAGCATGTTGATCGGTGCGTACTTTAGCATAAGCGCTTTATTATTCGAAAGAGACGAATGGAGCATGTTGAAGCAGACCTTGTTTCATTATGTAACGTCGCTGATTGTGCTGTTTCCTGTCTTTACTTGGCTCACAGGTTGGGTTCCACTCACACCACGTTCACTTGCCATTGGATTTGTATTTTTCACAATCACCTACATCCTCAACTGGCTCGGCTGGTTTACGTACTTTAAGCAAATGGAAAAGCGCATGAATGAATCCTTGCAACAACGAAAATAAAGGGAGGGAACAAATATGATCGAGATTCAAGGCGTCCGCAAGAACTATGACAAACGGCAAGCGCTTGACTCAGTAAACCTCGATATACCGAGGGGAAGCTGCTTCGGTTTGGTCGGCCCGAACGGAGCAGGAAAGTCGACGCTCATGAAGATTTTAGTCGGTGTGGTGGAAGACTATGAAGGAGATGTCCTTGTGCAAGGAGCACCATTTAAACAGAATGTCACAGCCATCAAACGGCGCATCGGTTACGTCCCGCAAGACATCTGTTTAGAAGAGACGTTGACGGCGCGTGATAACTTGCTGTTCTTCGGAAGGCTGTATGGGTTGAAGGGTTCTAAGCTTCAAGAACGCATACAACAGGTACTCGCACTAATCGGTTTAGCTGATCGAGAAAAATCCCTTGTCCGCACCTTCTCTGGAGGGATGAAGAGGCGATTGAATATCGGATGTGCCTTACTTCATGATCCGGACATCATTGTACTCGACGAGCCGACAGTAGGCGTCGATCCTCAGTCACGTTGGGCCATCTTCGAATTGATTCATGACTTGAAAAGGCAGGACAAGACGATTCTTTATTCCAGTCATTACATGGAAGAAGTGGAGCAGTTGTGTGACACGATAGGGTTTATAGACCAAGGAAACGTCGTCGAATACGGAACCATGCAAGAGGTTCTCGCCAAACACCGACACGCGGCCATCTATTTGGAAGGTCCGTCCGTGACGCGAGAAGGGTTAAACGGATACGAGGGTGTGACTGCGCGGGATAAGGGGTTTGTGATTGAGAGTGCAGAACCTTTACGTCTTCTGGAGCGGATCGCCAAACAGTTTGCCGCTGAGGGCATCATTCCGGAACGCCTTGAACTCAGTCAAGCGAAGCTCGAGGACATCTTCTTCAAGCTGACTGGCACGCATTTACGCGACACGAGACAGGAGGGAGTGCAATGAACGCGATTGCCTTACTAGAGCTGAAAAAGAAGACACAGGATAAGGGACTATGGTTTTGGACATTTCTGTTACCCATCATCTTCATCGTCGGCTTTATCACGATATTCGGAGAGAGCATGGGTGCAGAGCCCGAGCAACTTGTCGTCCAGATCGTGCCGGGGTATACAGTCATGTTCTCGTTCTACATCATGATTTCCATCGTCATCGCGTTTATCAAAGATCGCGACAGTGGCATGACGGCGCGTATGGCCAGTACACCATTGTCGCGGATGGAGTATTTCCTTGGCAAATGGTTGCCGTTCGTCGCAGTGGTCTTGTTACAGATCATCGTGCTGTTCGGGTTTGGTGTAGTTGTCTATGACCTTCCTCTCGGCGACCCGGTGGCGCTCGCTGTACTCTCTGTCGGCCTGGCATTTGTTGCGACAGGCTGTGGAATGGCGATGGCAGTGCTCGCCAAGACGGAAAACATGGGAATTGCTCTCACGCAAGTCATTGCTCTCGGTGGTGCAATGCTCGGTGGTCTCTGGATGCCCGTTGAATTTATGCCGGAGGTGATGCAGAACATTGCGAGGTTCCTACCACATTACTGGGCACTGGAAGGCTACAAGACCGTGCTCTTGGAGCAAGGTACTCTACTAGATGTTTGGGCATCTCTAGCAATTCTTGTGGTTTTCGGAACAATTTGTATCGTCACAGCGCTCGTATTCTATCCGCGGTACTTGAGGCAGGCGAAGAGTTAAATGAACAAAAATCAACCCCAGGGGTTTTTGAACTGCTCCCCGTCAAGTAGACAGTAAAAAAGAAAAAAGGGTAGACCTAAGCTGCGACCTGGTATCGATACTGATATGCTCCCCAATAGGTAGACAGATGAAATAAAAAATCTGTTTATCTATTGGGGAGTGTTTTTTATGGCGAGAAGTCGGCATACGATCGAACAAAAATTGAGTGCGCTGCGCATGATGGAAGAAGAGAAGCTTAAGCGCCGTATCCAGCAAATGGAGCTTGAGAACGAACTTCTTCGTGCGGACATCTTGTTTCTAAAAAAGTTGGAGGAGATCGAGAGGAAGTCGTGATCAGCCAGGTACGGCTACAGCAACGATATATCGCCATCAAAGAATTGAACGAAGAGGAGGCCCTTTCGATCGTGCTCCTCTGTCGAGTCGCCGGCATCTCACGGGCGGCCTATTACAAATGGTTGAATCGTACCATACCGGTGCGTCAAGAAGAGAACGAGAAGCTTCTGGAGGACATTCGTCTACTCTATGACCAGGCGAACGGCACATACGGGTACCGTCGGATCACGATGACCATCAATCGGCTGCGCCGGCAACAGAGCCTGTCCCCGTTCAATGAAAAGCGGATCTATCGCTTGATGCATATCCATGGGATCCAATCGATCATCCGCCGGAAGCGGAAGAAGCATAAGAAGTCAACGCCGCAGCACGTGGCCGAGAATCTGATGAACCGAGAGTTCAGCGCGTCCCGACCGGACGAGAAATGGTGCACCGACGTCACCGAGTTCAAATACGGCGCCGGGAAGAAGGCCTACCTGAGCGCGATCATCGACCTGTATGACGGCTCGATTGTCGCCTATCGCATCGGGAGGTCCAACAACAACGGGCTCGTGTTCCATACGATGATGCCAGCCATCGCGGGGCTCCGTACGGGAGCACGTCCGATGATCCATAGCGACCAAGGGTTCCAATATACCTCGAGAGGGTTCAAACGGATGGTAGAAGACGCGGGAATGACCCGAAGCATGTCCCGGTCGGACGTTGCATCGACAATGCGCCGATCGAGAGTTTTTGGGGCACCTTGAAAGTGGAGATGTACTACTTGCGTGAGTTCCAAGCATATAGCGAACTCACATCGGCCATCGAGACCTACATATCGTTCTACAACCACGATCGTTTTCAGAAACGACTAAACGGCTTGAGCCCTGTCGAATACAGGGCTCAAGCCGCCTAGGTCGGTATTCATTATTTGCCCTGTCTACTTGACGGGGAGCAGTTCAGCGCGGCGTGATGTTTTTGTTTATCCGGCATACGGTTTAATCGGTCCGCGCAGGCTGAACGAGTAGTCCTCCGGATCGACAATCCCGACGACTTCGTCGCCTTCAAGTAACTCCCATAGGAATTCTGCCATCTCGCGCGCCGTGTGATACTTTGCGACGTTCTCGCTATAGTCGAACCCTTCCGTATCGCGAGCCCGGTCGGCGAAACTCGTTTCGGTTGCAGCCGGTGCGAGTACTTTCGCCCGAAGCTTGGCATCACTCTGCTTCAACTCTTGCGCGAGCCCTTCCGTATACGCACTCACGAAGAACTTCGTCGCACAATACGTGACCGAGTTCGGGACGATCCGATAGCCCCCGACAGACGACACGTTCAACAGTTGCGCCCCTTCGACGTCATGATAATCTCGGACGTATAGACTCGATAAGACGGTGAGCGCTTCGATATTCAGACGAATCATGTTCTCGATTTTACCGAGGTCGACATCTTTGATGAGATCCGCATCCCCGAATCCGGCGTTGTTGATCCACGTTTCGATATCGAGGTCCGCGAGCGATTCATAGAGACCATACACGTTTTCGCTATATGATAGGTCGGTCGATTTGATGATGACATCACTATCTGGCGAGATGGATTTGATCTCATCACGTAGCGACTCAAGCTCTTCTTTCCGTCTTGCGACGAGCACAAGCGACTTGCCTTTTTCGGCGAGTAGCTTCGCTGTCTCATAGCCGATTCCTGAACTAGCTCCTGTAATGACCGTATACTTCATATAATCCACTCCTTTTTGTCGTTTACCTTGTTGTTGATTCCCCACTTTCTTCATCGCGAATCGTTCCGATGTGAACGAAAAGCCCTGACTCCAAGGAGACAGGGCTTTCAACTTATGTCGTGAATCGACCAATCAGTGTCTGCAGGTCACTCGTCATATTGCCGAGTGATTCAGCGACACCGTTCAATTCTTGGATCATCGCGAGTTGGGCGTCAGCCGTCTCACCGACCGTACGCATTGTGTCGGCCATCCCTTCACTGTCTTGTGACATTTGAAGAGAGGACGTCGCGACTTGTTTCGTCGTCTCCGCAATCTCATGCGAGGCGATGCGGATATGTGACGTATTATCGACTGATGTCTCGAGCTGACTGACAATCTGTTCGAACGCGCGTGTCGCTCGTTCGAGCAACAACGTGTTCGTCTCGACGCGTTTCGCACTGACGACGTGTTGGTCGAGAACGGCGTTCGACTGTGTCTGAATCGACTCGATCAACCCGGCGATCTGTGTCGCCGACTGCTTCGACTGCTCGGCAAGTTTACGCACTTCTTCTGCAACGACGGCGAACCCTTTTCCTTGCTCACCGGCACGTGCCGCTTCGATGGCCGCGTTCAATGCCAACAAGTTTGTCTGGTCGGTGATCGATTGAATGACCTCGGTAATAAGGGCGATCTCGTCAGACTGTTGCTTCAATGCCGAAATCGATTCTCCCGTCAGACGTGTCTCCCGCTCCAGTGCGAGCACCTCGTCTTTCGCCTGAGCCATCGTCGCACCACCTTCTTCGGCGAGCTTCAAACTCTGTGACACATCATCGTCAATCGAGCCAATCGATCCAGCGATACGACCGATGCCTTCATCGGCAGCAGCCACCGCTTGAGATGTTCCAGTCGCTTCTTTCGCCTGCGCGACCGTTTCTTCCACGACTCGGTCGATGAGACGTGTCGTTTCCTCCGTCTGTGACGCCATCTCTTCCGTACTCGCATACAGTTCTTCCGATTGTGCTGTGATTTCCTGTGCGTTTTGGGTGACGCGGTCAATGAGTTCACGCAAATTACCCTTCATGCGGTTGAAGCCGGTCATCAATTGTCCGATTTCATCTTGTGTGAGCGTCTGAAGATCCTCACGTGTCAAATCACCTTCCGCGACTACTTCTACTTCTTTCGCTAAGAAACGGAGCGGTGTCGTCACCATACGGCTGATGGCATATCCGGCGCCCATCGTCAGGACGAAACTGACGATGGCGATGAAGACCGAGTACCAGAAGGCACGCTGACTCGCTTCTTGGAGCTCCATCTGCATCGCCAACATCTTCTCTTCCGTCTCGGCCTGCAATGCGTCTCCGGTCGATGCGATCGATTTCGTCACGTCTGGCATGAGACGTAGTGTCAAACGATCAATCGCTTCTTGATCTTTTGAGTCGATTGCCGTGATGGCTTGAGTCGCCAACTCGTCATATCCAGTCGCATATTCGAGTAACGATTCAAATTCTTTTCGTTCGGACTCGTTGTCCGCGAGTTCGATCAACGATTCGATGGCGGCTTTCTTCTCTTCTCCACCACGAGTGATTTGTTGTTTCCGTTCATCGTCTTGTACGAGCACATACCCACGAACCCCATACGCCTGGCGCACCATCCCGAGCGCCAAATCGTCCGCCGCTTTCATCTTCATGACATCGTTTGAAATCATGTGTTCATATTGACTCGTCATCCGGTCGAGCGTCCACAGATTATAGGCCATCCCGACCAATGTCAGAATCAGGATCAAGCCGACACTTGCCATGATTTTTCTTGATAACGTCCATGTGTTCCACATCTTTTTCACGTACTACGAGGAGACCTCTCCTCTTCCACCTCTTTTTCTTTCTGTTTTATGTACTGCCATTTTTATATCGGACGCAACAGCCTAATTTGTACCAACAATTTGAAATTCATTTACGTATTGACCTATCTTTTTATTTTCCGAGGCATACATAAAAAAAGAACCAGACATCTGCCTGGTTCTGAGACTTGCTTATAGTTTGAATTGCGCCACGCGATTTGAGAGTTCGGTCGCCCGTTTTTCTGTTTCGCCCATCTTCGCCTGAACGTCATTGAAACGCTCGACCGAGAGTTGAACTTTCTCTGAGATCGACTGCGTTCCGTCCGCGCCCTCTGTCACGGTCGTCGCTACTTCTTGAATGACCCCAAGAATGTTGTCCGTCATATGGCGAAGTTGAAGCGCGTTACCTTCGAACGTCTTCGCCGTCTCACCGAATACTGTTGCATCCTGTTCGTATTGCGTTGCGGCATCTTCGAGACGATCGTAGTCGGCCATGACTTTCGTATTGAGGAACGTCAACATGTCTGCCGAACTCGTGTTGAGTCGTTCGACCGAATCGATGACCGTGTTTGACACGTCACGAATCTCGTTGACCGTCTGACGTGAGTTTTCCGCCAGTTTGCGAATCTCGGATGCGACGACCGCGAATCCGCGACCCGCTTCCCCTGCCCGTGCCGCTTCAATCGATGCGTTCAAGGCGAGCAAGTTCGTCTGGTCGGCGATCGCAAGAATAGCTGTCGTCAAGACGCGAATCTCTTCAACCGACTTGGCCCCTTTGATGGCTTCTGCGAGCTCGACCTGTTTCTTCTCGATAATTGCCACTGCTTCTGTTTTCGAAACAACGGCTTGCTCCCGCATCTCGTGTGCTCGTGTCTCGACTCGATTCGCCGTATCGGCACTCTCGTTTGATAGATCGACAATCGAGTCAATCGAGCTACCCATCTCGGTCGTCGAGGCGCTCATTTCTTGTGAAGAGGCTGCCGTTTCTTCCATACCAGCCGTCAATTCTTCGACCGTACCCGACGTCTCTTCCATATAGTGGCTGAGTCGCGTCACTTCAGCGGATACATCTTTTGAAGACGAGAGAACGACTTTCGCCGTCTCGTCGACATCGATCATAATCTCACGAAGTGTGGCGAGGAACGTGTTGAACGAACGACTGACTTGTGCGATCTCGTCGTTCGACGTGACGGGAATCGTCATCGTCAAATCCCCACCTTGTGTCGCGAGTTCATCAAAGCGTGTCTGGAGCGTTTGCATCGGTCGAATAATCGAGCGTAACAGGCTGAGTCCGAGGAACAAGAGAATCACCACGGCCCCAACCGTCACGGCAATCAACGCCATGAGAGACTGCATGAATTCACTTTCCATGTTCTGACCGACACGTTGCGACCCTTCTGAGTTGTAGGCGACAAGGTCTGCTAGTTTTTGTGTGAAGTTGTCATATGTAGATTTGGACTGCGCATCATAGTATGAGCGGGCCATCCCTGTGTTACCCGTTGAGCTGAACGTCAACATGTTGTCCGAGACACGTTGATACATCTCCCATTGACGCGAGAAATTCGTAAAAAGTTCCTTGTCTTCTGCGTTTACGGCTCGTCCTTCATACTTTGGTGCGATCGTATTGATTTCGTCACGAATCTCTTTCATTCGTGTCATGAGTTCTTCTTTTTGTGCCGCATCCTCCGTCACGATATGATCGAGCTCAAGCGTCCGATAATTCGCAGCGAGCGTATTGAGTTCGTGCGCGTAGTCGAGTCCTTTGTTCCAGTTGTTGACG
Organism: Exiguobacterium sp. s181; assembly: GCF_018617125.1. Classification (GTDB taxonomy): domain Bacteria; phylum Bacillota; class Bacilli; order Exiguobacteriales; family Exiguobacteriaceae; genus Exiguobacterium; species Exiguobacterium profundum. The sequence goes on along the minus strand of NZ_JACSJM010000001.1, from coordinate 380,736 downwards.
ATGTCGTCCACCTGACGGTTCGCGCCACTCATTGAAAATAGCGCGTAGCCGCCGACGCCAATGACCATGACGAGCGATACGATGACGAGACCCCATAATTTTTGACGAATCGTTAAATTCCTCCCGATGTTCGCCCCGAAAGATGTGGTCCGTTCACGCTTCTCTCCGCGTTTCCACTTGAGTGTCGGTTTCCACGTCCATGTCGGTTTTCGTTTGATCCGGTTCAGTGCTTTAGACCATGTTGATTTCCATGCCATCTATGTATTCCCCTCTCAATCATGCAGTGTTTCCTATACTATCGACAATTTTCAGAAAATAATGAAGAGGATTGACCAAACTTAAAAAAAGGTGACTCAAACTGCAAGAGTCACCTTTCCATCGATTATTTCTCACTCAATACCGTCTGCGTACCTTCAATCATCTTGATTTCGGTCCACTCCATCACATTCTTCGCGAGCGGATCGTTGGCGACCATGAAGTCAGCAAGCGCTTCTACTTTTTGGGCGTCGACCGGTTGTTTCACGTTGTTCAAGCGGAAGCGTACGACCTTATGGAATGCATCTAAAAATGAGATTTCAAGTTTTGTGTCAGTCATGGGTGATTCTCCTCCTTAGTGTATGGGTTAGACTAAATCGTATTCACGGACGATGCCGAGGTCTGCTTCCTCTTGAATGACGAGGTCGATCAAGAGACGACCGAACGCGTCAATCGTATCTGCCGTCAGGTCGGCACGAATCGGACCGAACCGTTGTGCTTTTTTCGTCGGTTTTGCTGTTTGTACGTCATGATGCGTCGTCAACACGAACGTTGCTTTCTTCTCTGTTAAGACAGCCATGGGGGGATGGCTCCTTTCAATAGGGGATTAGGTTTCTGATACGGTCGAGGTATCCATTCGTTCGAGCAGCTGGATCATGCGATCGAGCTTCGTCTCAATCCGATGAAGCAAATAGAGTGAGACGACGATGGGGAACCCCAAATTGGAGATGAGTTCGGGCCAACTCATGTGACCACCTGCTCATCGTGCCGAGGATCGGCGGCGGGACGAGTGCGGTTCTTCATAAGTCCTCCCTGTTAATACACTAGAAATTCTTGGGCCACGATGTAGTTGGCGGATTCCACATCAATCAGTGCCTTGATCAAGTCACCAAACTGTTTCATCCGTGCCTCATCCATCCGACTTCCAAGCGGTCCATAGCGAACGAGTTGCTTTTTCTCTTTGCCGTCGAGTTGTCGCCGGGCATCCAAATAAAGTATCGTCGCTGTTTCTCGATATGCTGCCATCTGTCTCACCTCCTTCGCCCTTATTAACCGCTTTCACAAAGAAAGTGCTCATTCTATTTTTATATAACAATGAGTGACGATAGTCCCAAAACCTCTGAATTTTTATTCATTTTTCAAATGTTGACTGCTTCCCTTGAGTTTTCATACCAATTAGGGTATCTTAATCTTCGGCAGACAGCATTCAAAAATACGTCAAAAGTACCATGATTTATTCCCCATATTTGAAAAAACTGTAAGTTAAATTCTTGTAAATGGGGTACGATACGTAGGAGGGCATTTTTTGAATTTTACTAGTCAGTCTTGAAGAAGGAGACATACACGATGAACAGCCTAGACCTCGCAAGCTTTGCCTCAATTCCTTCCGCTCAACACGACTTCGACCAAGCCGACCTGACGTTTTCAGCGACCGAATGGGATACATACCGGCCGGAACAAGGAAAACCAATTTCGTATAAAGAGCAACATTTGATTGTCTATCCGCTCAAAGAATTGAGCCGCGCCTTTAGTGTGGCCGGCATCCCACGCAGCCAACAGCAATTGATCAAGTGGGAGACCGATGGCGTCTTGCCGCCGACCCCGTTCACGTTTGGTCGGAAGCGATTCTATACGGAAAATCAGATTCGTACCATTGTCGACATCGCATTGGAATGCGGATTGCGCCCACGAACACACGTCAAAAAGACGAACTTCTCCGAATTGGTGCATCATGAACTAACGTACATATTAAAACTCGAACTAAACGCTTATGAGGCGCCTGTCGTCTGAACAGGCAAAAGCCATCCGCCATGAAGGTCATGACGAATGGCTTTTTTTACTCACTTTTTCGTAATCGACTGCGGCACGTCCGCACGGGACACTTCCACATATGAGGTGACCGTTCGAGTCGACGGTGACGTCGTGACGATTGGAGATGATGGAAATGGGATTGCAGAATCCGAATTGCCTTATATCTTTGAACGCTATTACCGAGGCACGAATACAGACGATGCACGCGGAAGTGGTCTCGGCATGGCCATCTCACGGGACATCATCGAAGCCCACGGCGGGAAAATAGAAGTCGACAGTGCACCGGGACACGGCACTTCGATTCGAATCACATTCATGACATAACAAAAGGGACGCTCAGGCGTCCCTTGCAGACTGTATACAAAAAGCACCCACTTCATTTCAACTTAAAAGGGAAGAAACGAGAGGATGCCAGTTTCTTTAAAAATGAAGAATATGATCACTGTAGAAACAGTTAAAATGATTCGATGTTCTGTTATCTTAAAAAATATTGAATAAAGCACAACCGCAGTCACAAGATTAAATCCACTTTGAATATCGATACCAAAGTAGTGAATACGTACTTGAGCTGCTTCAGAGTTAAATAAAAGATCTGGAAGAAAATAGTAGCCTCGTTTGAATAGAAAGGCAGTAGGTATTGAGCTTAAAATTGCGGCGCCTATCCCTTTTTGACCGGCATTCCAAATGATTAACGCATAGACAGAGGATAGGACTGCGATAGTTAGCCATATTCCAAATAGTTGATATGGTAAGAATCCTAAGTTCAAATAGAACATTAGGTAATAAGCTAAAACTGTGGAAACAAGCAAAATAATCGAATGAATGGAAGCGTTTAATCGTGACTTGCTAAACACAGCTACTAATGTCACTAGGAATAGCCAAAACTCAAGTGTAGTATCAAAATCAATCAAGGGGGAACTACTCGCATATTGATCCAAGCATCCCAACAAAATTCCCAATAACCCTAACAAGATACAATTCTTGAATTGGCTAAAAAAAGTAAGTTCATGAGTTGACTGTTGTGGCGTCGAGCTATTCATCTGTATTTGAGTCCCCAATCTATACTTTAGTAAGTTATAAGAGTAAACGATATTGATATACAATTCTAAAAGGGACGCTCAGGCGTCCCTTGTCTGTGTCGTATAGTCAACAATCCATGTTTCCAGTTCTTCAAGCGGTAACGGTCTAGAGAAATAATATCCTTGCATCTCGTCACAGCCGAGTTCGCGTAACGCGTTCCACTGTTCAAGCGTCTCGACGCCTTCACACACCGTCTTCAAGTTCAAGCCACGGGCCAAATCGACAATCGATTCAACGATGACGTTGCCGGTCGGGTCATTCTCGGTCACTTGAATGAACTGGCGATCGATTTTGATCTCATGAATCGGATAATGCTTCAAGTAGACGAACGCCGAGAACCCTGTCCCGAAGTCGTCAATCGAGATGGAAAAACCTTCTTCTCGGAATGCAACAAAACGATCGATGACGTGTTTCTGGTTCTCCATCCCGACGCTTTCCGTGATTTCTAAGGTCAAATAACTCGTACTGACCCCTTCTTCCCGTGCGATCTGGGCAAACTTTTCGACGACCCCTTCGGATAAGAAGTGACGCGCCGATAAATTGAGGGCGAGTTCATACCGGTCTCCCCGTTCATGCCAACGTTTGAGTTGGCGACAGGCCGTCACGAACGCCCATTCCTCTAAGTCGATGATGACACCAGTTGATTCGGCAAGCGGAATGAAGTCGAGCGGCGGCACGAGACCTCGCTCTGGGTGATTCCAGCGCATCAACCCTTCAAACCCTTTCAGTTTACCTGAGGAAGCATTCACTTTCGGTTGGAAATACAGTTCAAACTGACCTGATATCACACCAGTACGTAAATTCATCTCTAACAAGAGTCTCTCAGATGCTTCTTGCGCCATGGCCTCTTCAAAAAACTTGATGACCCCACGTTTCTCATCTGATTGACCTGCAACGACACGTGTTGTATGAATCATATCCAAAGTAGATCGACTTTCATGTTCAATGGAGATGAATGCGCTCGTCGTCAGTACAACGTCTAATTCATTGACTCGATATGGCGCACGCGTCACTTGCTCGCATAAATGTTCTGCAAACGAACGTATTTTCCTCCGTTCCCCGTAAGGTACCCAAATGACAAATCCCGATTGCGAGGTACGTGCCATCCTAGATTCATCGATTACTGCTCGTAGTCGTTTCGCCATTTCTTTCACGATCAAATTCGATGTTTCGGTTCCAATCGCATCCTCAATAGACCGAAAATCGTCTGCTCGAATATATAAAACTGCTCCTAAAAACCCTCTCGCTTGTTGACGTAATTGATCGACTTCCTCGACAAATGCATATTTGTTCATCAAACCTGTCAGTTCGTCCGTGTAGGCTAACTGATGAATCCGTTCATCCACAAGCTGCCGGTCAAGCCGGAAGTACAGGATGGCAATAAAATCCGCAAGTGTACTCACAATCAATTCCTCAAGATAGTTCCACTCCCGAGGCAGAAACGTCTCGCAACAAATCACACCTGTGGCACGATTGTTTGCATAAATCGGAGCATCTAGCATGGAGTACACACGCTTTCCTTCTACAAAGTACTCTTTGTACAAGTCCTTCACCCATGGATGACTGCGAACATCCTCAAACGAAAGGATTCGCTCTGTTTGAAGCGCATCAAAATAGTCAGGCGCAAGTTCACGCTGGACCGTCAACTTCGGATGATGTGTCCCTGATTCGTGAGAATAAGCGACTTGACATGAAATAGATCGATACGATGTATCAAAATGCCAGATCGAGACTGTATCGACTGCCAACATATCGGCGACAATCTCACACATATACAGAATTGCCTCCTGCACCGTTTCTTCCGTTACAATCGGCATCCGTACGAGCGCGAACAGTTTCTCTTGATGTTTACGATATACTCGGTTTGAAAAGTTGTTCTCGATCATCAGTCTGCTACCTCACCCATTTAAATTTGACCTAATGATAGCACGAATCAACCGATTCAACGGTTTTCAAAATTCAACAGAAAGTCAATACTTCCTTCTTTTTTCAAGTGATGAAACAGGGATTTATTCCCACTTCTAAATTATTGACCTTCTTTTTAAGAAAGAGACGCGAATTGACCTTTTGTCCCATTGCTTGCCTATTTCTTTGCACCGTACAATGAACTTGTATTGTTTCAATTGTTAAATTGTTTCGTTCTCACTCTTTGAAAGGATGTGACGCTATGAATCCAAAGTCTGGTCTCACCTATTCATTCGCGGCACTCGCAGCGGTCAGCGTGCTTGCCCACGCAGACGAAGCAGCAGCGGCGAGCACACATACGGTGCGTTCGGGTGATACGTTATGGTCGATCAGTCGGTCCTATGATGTGTCCGTTGCGACGATTAAATCGTTGAACGGTCTCTCTTCCGATCACATTCGCATCGGTCAAAAACTAAAGCTCACAGGCAGTCCCTCTGCTGCGACAGGTGGTTCCTCGTTAACCACGGCGAGTACGAACCGCGTCACGACGACACACGCATTGAACATGCGGGTCGCCGGGGGAACGTGGCATCGTGTCCTCTTGACGATTCCAAAAGGTACGGCGCTCACACCGATCCAATCAAACGGTTCATGGACGAAAGTCAGTTACGGCGGACAGACCGGTTGGGTGCATAACGATTATTTGCAAAAGGCATCTATGTCGAGCAGTACCGACAAACCAACAACGGTCACACCGAGCTCGACTACAGCTCAAACGAAAGCCAACTTGAATCTGCGTTCGTCGAAGTCGACGAAGACGACCGTATTGCTCACGATTCCAAAAGGCAAAACCGTGACCGTCTTATCTGTCGAAGGGTCATGGTCGAAAGTGAAGTATGGGTCGAAAACAGGATATGTCGCCAATACATATTTAACAACATCAGGAGTGGCGACACCGACAACACCGAGTACAGAACAAACCATGAACCAATCATTCGTCACGACCGCGAACTTGAACGTTCGGCAAGGTGCGGGCATCGGTTACGCCCTCGTCACGACCATCCCGAACGGCACCGTCGTCAAGGCGACGAAGCAGTCCGGTAGCTGGTACTATGTCACATATAACGGGAAGTCGGGATACGTGAGTGCCGGCTATTTGAAAGAGACGTCCACGACACCGAGTGACCCGGCTCCGAACGAAGGCGATGCCGGTGCTGGTAATGCGGCTGTCGATTATATCGTCAACACACCGTCCTTGAACGTACGTTCGAGCGCATCGACGAGCGCGACCATCATCGGGAGTGTCAAAGCAGGACAGACGTTGCGCGTCGTCCAGTCGTCAAAAGGCTGGCTTCAAATCTATTACGGGAATACGGTAGGATTTGTCGCCTCGGCTTATGTGAAAACCATCCCGAAAGGTTCGGCAGACGGCCCGTCTTGGGTTGAAGGTTCTTATGATTCGAATTCATATTATACGTACTATCCAACATCGATTCGGTCACAGGCGAACGAGTCGAGTAGCACGGTCGGCTCGACACTTCGGGGAGAACTCTTGAACGTAATCGGGGAGACATCGACCCACTATCGTCTCGCATCAGGATTCGTCGCAAAATCAGCCGTCGCTGAAATCAAAGGGCAAAGTGCCCAAGCTACTAGGCTTTCGACCATCGATGTGGCAAAACGCTTCGTCGGCACACCGTACGTATGGGCATCATCAAGCCCGGCAAATGGTGGATTCGATTGCTCAGGACTCATCTATTATGTATTCAATCAATCCGGCGTCAGCATCCCACGGACAAACGTGGCTAATTATTGGGGTGGTGCTTATTTCGGACCTCAATTGCCCAAGTCATTCGTCCCGCAAGCCGGTGACCTCGTCTTCTTCGAAAACACATATACCGCCGGGCCATCGCACATGGGTATCATGATCAATTCCGATACGTTCATCCATGCCGGTTCATCTGGATTAGGATACAACCAAATCAGTAAAGAACCGTATTGGCAGTCACGCTTAATCGGTTATAAGCGACCGTGACTTTGGTCACGCCAAAAAACCCGACAAAAGTCGGGTTTTTCTTTCGTATTGCAGGATTTTTATCGCTTGACCCGAATTCGGAAGTATGATGAAGGAAAAAAGGAGGTGCCGGATGGGCCAACCCCGTTTTGCAAAAATTCCATACCGTACCTACACGATGGCGCTCGCGATTGCTTGTCTCATCGGTGTCCTGTTGTTTGGACTTGGCACGAGTTTTTATTGGCATGAAAAACAAGAAGCCATCGACCAGACGATTACGAATTTGAATCAAGCGGCAAACCTAGCTGGTGTCGAAGCATACGTCTCTCTTTTCGAAGCGGCGACCCGGTATGAGGAGCAGTCGAATCCGACGACATCCTTCCTCTCCACACCGTACAAAGAACGGGCACTCCAATACAATGAGCGTTTATTGAACGACTTTGAGGACGGTGTGAACGAACGGGAACGGGAGACGCTCCAGACGTTCTCAAATGAGTTGAATCAAATTCTCGAGGCTGAACAATTCGAGGCGGTCCCAACCGATGTCATCAGTTCCATCAATCGACGCTGGCTATATCAAGCACTCGAGCAAACGAATCAATCGAATGCGGCATACGAACTGACTGATGCCATCATGCGAATGCAATCGATTCTTATGCGGAATCGTGAAGCCCTCTTCCGTAACCCGATTGATGCGGGTCAACTCACAAACACCGTGGATCTGATTGTCGGCGAAGCAAAACTTGTTCAAACCATCATTGAATCGAATGAGACACTGCAGTCGAAAGCGGTCATCGACGTGGCGGAAAGCGGACAGTCCTTTGCGAATATGGCGAATCGCGAGGCGTCTCTAGAAGCTCGTTACGTCAATTCAACGAATGTCTACGAGGACGCCTATGGTGCCCTTCGTTCCATCCGTTCGAGTTCTGAGACGATGCTTCAAGAAGAAAGTAAGCATTATCAAGTCTTAGCCACCACTTCATTCGTGGTGACGTTGCTGTTATCGCTCGGACTCCTATTTCTGCTCTACTATACACGCAATCGCTACAATCACGATTTGGCGCATCTCAAGGCACGCGCACTCGCCATCGACCCTAGCCTAGAACCTGTCGAAGCGATGTTTCCGAAAACACATGATTTCCGAGGGATCGAGGACGAGTTACGCGAGATTGCCACGAGTGTCCATTCGACCGTTCACGAACTAGAGAATCGTTCACAAGACCTCGTGCGTTACCATGAGCGCTGGTCGTCTCTCTTCTCTGAGACGGGACTCGCCATCGCCCTCATGGATGACTCGTATAACCTGATTGAGCGCAACGAGATGTTCCGGCAGTTTTTCGGTGATCGGAACTTATATGAGATCAACCAATTGTTCACCGAGACGGGTCGCCGCTTGTTCGAGCAAGCGCTCGAAGGTGTGACTGAACATGGGACGAGTGCGCAGTTCATCATTCATCTGAAAGGGGAACATCTCCGTTATCTGAATGTGAAACTGACGCCGCTCAAGCGTGAGGAAAAGTTGACGTATTACCTCATCGTCGAAGATGAGACGGACCGGGTCGAACGGGAACGGAAGGTCGACCGTCTCGTCCGTTTCGACTTGGCGACCAACCTCTATAATGAATATGGCTTTGTTCGCAAGTGGGAAAAGCAAGAGATTGACGGTGCATTTATCCTTATCCGGATTCATGACTATCATCATCTCGTTGATTGGTACGACCCTGCGTATGCTGATTTGCTCATGATTGAGTTTGCGCGAGCCGTCGAGTCCCGTCTTTCGAAATATGCCCAACATCTCTTCGGTCGATACCGAGACGACACGTTTATGTTGTATGTCCGAGGCTTCTCATACGAGGACGAGCATGAGCTGTTGGAGCTCTTCCCGACTGAAGTGACAATCAACCATAAACGCCAAAACGTACATATTCAAATCGGGGCGACCGAAACGGAAGGGGCATACAACGACTGTCTGTTCAAGGCGATGAAGGCGTTACAGCACGCCAAAGAGACACGTACCCCTTCGGTTTGGTATGACTCGGAAATTTTAGCCCAGATGCAACTCGCCGCACTGATTGAACAAGCGCTCCCGGATGCCATCCGAAAAGGAGAATTGACGGTCGCGTATCAACCGCAAGTCGAATTGAAAACAGGTCGCGTCGTTGGCGCGGAAGTGCTCGCTCGCTGGACACATCCTGACATCGGAGTCATCCCACCGAACGAGTTCATTCGCATCGCGGAACGTTCCGATCAAATCTTATGGCTCTCACACAATATTCTCGATCAGACGATTGCCCAGCTCGTCGCATGGCAAGGGACTTCATTTGAAGACATCTCCTTGTCGTTCAACTTGTCGGCCCATTCGGTCGACCCTTCCATCGTGGCGAAGCTTCGGGATTCGATTGAGGTATACCCGTGGCTACCTGACCGATTGAAGATTGAATTGACCGAGTCCTCTGACATCATGTCGTATGCGAGTGAACTCGAACGATTAGAAGATATCGCTGACCTCGGCTATTGCCTATCAATCGACGACTTCGGGACCGGATACGCCTCATTCGAAGCGATTTGGCACCTACCGATTCAAGAAGTGAAAATTGACCGGATGTATGTGAGTGGAAAGGCGAAAGAAAGTACGTCCTTCTTACGTGCCGTCTCTCGCTTTGCGAACGAGCAACAACTAACCGCTCTCGCCGAAGGGATTGAGACCGAAAGCGACCTGTCACGCATGCTTCGTGAAGGGGTCGAACTCGGACAGGGCTTCTACTTCTCACCCGCCCTGGACGCAGCCTCATTCGAATCATGGGTCAACACAAAGGGACACTCGCGTTGAGTGTCCCTTTTTTCAGCGTGAACGAATGTCCTCATATAACTGCCTCGTTTCTTTAAACGAAGACTGATTGAGATAGATTGTTTTGTCTGACCAATCGAGTCGGATCACCGGCTCGACATCACGGTCGATAAAGAGGAGTACATCCTCCCCTGCTTCCGTCCGAAAATGTCCGGTCAGACGCGTTCCCGTATCTGCTCCGTTCGTTCGACGCGCGATATCCGGCAATGTCGTCCATGTCACGTCTTCCACTTCATCAAACGGGACCTCACGACCATAACTGCCTTCAATCACGATCGCTTCATCCGTCACGATCACTTCAGTCGGTTGACTGAACCAAAACATGAGCGCCGGCACACCGACGAGTAATACGACAGAGACGATGATGATTGGAATGAGACGTTTTTTCCCATCTGGCCTCAAGCGCCCCGCTCCATCGTAGATGTTACCGTCATAGCGCTGCATCCGCCAAAGCATCCCGACAATGAATACCATCAGGGCGAGAAAGAACGGCTCGAGCGGAACGTTCCAACCAGACAGTTCGATGAGCGCAATGATGAGAAAAAGCGCACTAATCCCGTAACACATCCAGGCAATCAGTCGCGCCACTTTTTTGATGTCGACCCGCTCCTGTTTCTCTTTCGACATTGTATTGTATCCAGAGATCAAGTGATACCAACCGAGCCTGTCAACCGCGAAGCCTAACGCGATGACGATTCCTGCTGCTAGAATGAGAATCCACATATGCCTCGCCTCCTCTCCTTTCTATACGTCATGACTGCTACAAAAGATTCACGTCTCGCAAAAACAGGACCGCCTATATGAGCGGTCCTGAACAGTTTTAGTTTGAAGTCGGTGTGTTCGACGGACGTTGCATCCGTCCGATTCCTTCGTATGACACATCGCCCGGATCGCGTGCGAACTTCCATGCGTTTCGTGCATCGATCAATCGACGCTGGCGCATGCCGTTGAAAGCATCCGGTGCCAAGTTCACGATCTCATCCCATTCTGTGACGAGAATGGCATAATCGGCTCCCTTCAGCGCCTCTTCGACCGTCGTCGCTTGTGGATAGTCCCACGTCGCAATCGGATCATACCCGATGACGTCTACGTTACGGGCCACCATGTGGTGAGCGAGTAGAATTGATGGGGCATCTCGCATATCGTCTGTTCCTGGTTTGAATGCCAAACCAAGGATAGCCACGCGCATGTTCGGTTCAACGTTCAATTTTGAGAGCACGTACTCGATTTGCGTCTCATTCACTTTCGTCGCCGCCCGGATGACACGTAGATCGATCTCGTTTTCACTCGCGACGTGTAGGAGTGCGTTCATGTCTTTCGGGAAGCACGAACCTCCGTACCCGATGCCCGCGTTCAAGAACGAACGCCCAATTCGCGGATCGAGTCCCATCCCGTCCGCAATCGTCGAAATGTCAGCGCCAGCTTGATCGGCTAGACGCGACAAGTCGTTCATGAAGCTAATTTTCGTGGCCAAAAAGGCGTTCGAGGCGTATTTGATGAGTTCTGCATTGATCGGTGTTGTACAGATGAGCGGAACGCCAAGGCGTCCGTAGATTCCTGCCAACTCTTCTGCGACTTCGAAGTTTACACACCCGATGACGACCCGGTGTGGTTTCATGACATCTGCGAGCGCGCGTCCTTCTTGTAAAAATTCCGGTACGATTGCAAACGTATGAGAGGGATACATGATGTTCAGTAAATCTGTCGTGCCGGGTGGGACCGAGCTACGAATGACGATTTTATGCTTCGTGTTTAGTTCCGATAGGACTGCTTCGATATAAGATAAGTCACAGCTTCCATCCGACTTGCTCGGTGTCCCGACCGCAAGAATCAAATAGTCGACCTGCTCCGTATCCGCGATTCGGCTTGTCAGGGTGATCTGGTCGGCGTGCTCTTGCAACACCTCTGCCATGCCTGGTTCATGGAATGGTGGGTGTCCACTCATGAGAAGACGTAGCTTCTCTTCGTCCGCTTCAACCCCGATGACGTGATGACCGGCTTTTGCCAAACCACAAAGTGTAGCCAATCCAACGTATCCTAAACCAATAATTCCAAATTTCACATCAGTTCCTCCTTCAATCATCTTTTATAAGCGTACCGAAACACGCCGAAGAAGTGAAGCTTCTAACACTCTCTCGATGTTCTTTGCTATAATGAGTCAAAATGATGGGTGAAAGGACAAACCGCATGGGCTTAATCGCTTTCTTCTTAGTGACATTGTTCGTTTATTTTTGGCTTCCGGTCCGGGGGAGACTGAAAACCTTTTTGCTAGTCTTGATCATGGTGAGCGGATGGCTCTCCATTTTTGAACTCGTCTCGATTCTCGAAGCCCATCCATGGGTCATCGCGCCAATCCTGATCATCGTTGGATCGGTGATTTGGAAAGTACAACGTGATCGGAAACGAGAGCTCAAGAAAAGTGTTTGACCTCGGTCAGGCGCTTTTTCTTTTTGTCGTATTCGATAAAGCTTATCAGTTTCCTGCATTCATCAAAAAATCCTCGTACGATGGACGAGGATCAGCTTCGACTTGTGTTTAAATTTCTTTACAACACGAGATATGGATTCGTTTCACAACACACACTCCATGACGAGCACATCACCCGTTCGGTCGAGCTCGCTGAAGCCGTGCCGCATGTAGAAGGCAATCGCCCGTTCGTTCGTTGCCTCGACGTGCAAGTGAATCTTCCTTTTGTTCGTCTCGATTGCTTCTTCGCATAACGCTTCCAATAAGGCGTGCCCACTACCGGACGGCGCTTTCGGCAACACGCAAATATGGCTGATGAAGACGATGTCCGTATCCATGTATGCTGCGATTAGCCCGACGAGACACCCGTCATTCCAAATTTCATATGACGTCGCCCGTTCGTAGAGCTTCAAAGCGTATGGCTCTAGCGCTACCCGCTCCGACAGCTTGGTCGGGAACAGGTGATCACACGCCTCAAGATGCGCCACATAGTCAGAGACCGTCCCTTGGTCGCGAGTCATCATACGTCCTCCAAAATTGCGACACCAAATCCATGTCGCCCAAACTCGTTCCCGTTATAGAGAAGATAGTGCCGACCTCCCCACTCGAAGACATGCGGATAACACTCCATGTCCGCGTCCCACCCGTCGGAACTTCGCTCGAAGACGAGCGCCGCATCATCCCGCGTCCAGTCCAACAGATTTTCCGAATAGGCGTAACCTAATCGATATCCGCGTAACGGGTCGGTCCGAAAGCCGAATGTGTCTCGAAAACAGAAGATCATATGGTAACGTCCGTCCGCTTCGAACACGGTCGGAAGCGCCTGACTCTCGTCCGCAATCGTATCCGAAACGATTCTTCCGTGACGCTTGAACGACTGTCCATCTTCTGACGTGGCGAGCGCAATCTTATACGTTCGTTCCTGGACGCCATCCGGCCCCTCTTTCCATGTCGTCCCGTAAATGTAATACATATAGTATTGTTCCCGTGTGACGACAAAGGGGTCGCCGACGAGAAACGGTTCCTCGATGCTCGCCGATAATACGGGCCCGTCTCCGAGTCGTTCGAACGTCTCTCCCTCGTCCCGACTGACAGAGAGGCCAATCCCCGTTTCGACAGCTACCGAGTCACGACGGCTCCAGCCACTCGTATAGCCATAAAGCCCATCACGCGTCCGCGTGACGTGAAATGGGAAGATCCCGTGTTCGTCGAACGTCCCCCGTTTTCCAAGGGGGATGATCTCATCTGTGGACACGTCGATGATGTTGAAATCACGTGTCATGTCCACGTATCGGACGTGGCTCTTGAACATGTCACCGTCCGGTTCACGGGTCGAGAAATAGATGCGCACAAAATCCTCGAAGACGAGCGCCTGAGGGGACTGGGCGAACGAGGAGTACTCCCCGAAAAATCCGTACGGCGCCGGGTCGAAGATGTGTCCGAGTTTCTTCCACTTCATCTCGCTCCCTCCTTGCGCTCCGCGATGCCGAATCCTTCTCGTCCGACTTCATTGCCCAAGTAAAGTAAATATCGTTTCCCGTTCAACGTGAACGTATGGGGGTAGGCGACCATCTCGTCATCGAATCCTGATTCTGTCCGCGAGAACTTCATCACGTCATCGTCACGCGTCCAATGGAGGAAATCCGGAGAAGAGGCATATCCGATTCGATACGTCCGCTCTGGATTTTTCCGATAATCGGTCGCGTCCCGGTAACAGAAAAACATATGATAGCGCCCATCTTCATAAAAGACGTCTGGACTAGCCTGCGCCTCATTTGGAAGTACGCTTTCAATCAAATCGCGTCCCGCCTTCACCCACGTGACCCCGTCCTTCGACGTGGCCAACCGGATCTTATACACCGGTTCCGGACGTTCGCCATCCATGATCCACTCTCGTCCGGCGATATAGAACAACACCCACGTGTCCTGAAAACGTCGAATCTTCGGTCCGCTCAAGATGAAGGGTTCATCGAGTGTATACGATAAGATTGGTCCTGGACCGACGCGCTCGAACGTACGTCCGCCGTCCCGACTGATGGCTTTTCCGATATTCACATTAAACGGAACGGACACCGTACGCGTCCAGCCCCCGTAATAGGCATGCACCTCATCCCCGACCTCAATCGCCGAAAACGGATAGACACCAAACTCGTCGAACGTCCCACGTGCACCGAGCTCCAATATCGGTCGTTCACTCACCCGAAGAATCGAGAAATCCTCTTTTGCGACATCCACATACCCGCTGTGACTGACGTATCGTCCATCGATCGGCTTCGGTCGACAGCTGAAGTAGATCCGCAAATAGGTATCGCGTTCCAACACACAAGGTCCTTGTGCGAACGCATCCATCCAGTCGAGTGATGCGTCTCGCTGAGGGCTGAAGAATAGACGTCGATTGGTCCATTCAAATGATGTGTTCAACGTGTTCATCCCCTTTCCTCTAATCGTTGCGTCCTCTATCTCGCCTGATTAGACGAGTGTATAGGCGTGGAGCAATTCACGCACTTTCGTCTTCGAATTGAACATCAAGACATCGATGATGGACAAGTTGGGTGTGAACGGATGACCAAATTGAGCATATTCCACCGCATCCATCTGGATAAAATCAAGCGGCACCCCGGATTCCGCAAACCGCTGTTTGTCATAAAGTTCCTGCCCGCCGATCGCATTGATATAATGCGAGGTACGCAAGTGATGACAAATCTCGAGCACCAGTTGTTCACACTTCAGCGACTTGTCGTAGTCGAGCGAGGAGGCGACCAATAACTCCGTATCCATCTCGAGATAGTCACGCACTTCCGTCAATAACGTTTCTAGATAAGTGGCGACATTGCGTTCCTGATTTTGAATGATTCGTTCCACCATCGGCATGACGTCGGCATAACTTGGTGCGCGTTGATATGCATGGTGTAATAAGCGCAGTTGATAGCTCTCATGAACTGGATCGAGAATCCGCTCATGCTCACGGATCGTACGATGTTGTGTCATATGATCGATTTTCAGATGGATCGGTTTGATATGTCCCTCGACCAAAATGCGGTTTCGATGAATCCATCCTCGTTTCGCAAATTGCACATGGTCCAAGATGACGAACTGGTCCACCGCGTTCATCAATTGAATATAACCGAGGTATGGGAAGTAGTACGGCTGCATAATCCCTAATTTCATTTGAGCCGCCTCCCTTAGCCCAGCTGGAACGAGCGCATGCGAATCAACCACTCCATCAAGTGCGGATGTCGTACCATCAAGTAGGGACGTAGCCGCTCTCTCCCGACGAAACGCTCCACATATCGGTCATACCGGGGAGACTTCAGCGCTTGAAAATCTCGTCGGAGCCGATGCAAGCCGACTTCGAACGATAAGCGAGAGATTTCGATTTCTTGATGAAATCTGCCATCCGTATAGGAATCGAATGCATCCATCATTCGGATGAATGCCTCCATCCGCTCAATATCGCGCTCCCTGTTTCGTTGACGCCACTTGGTGGTGACCGACCCGGACACACCGAATCGATATACGCTCATCACCTCAGGCATGTAGTAGGCGTAACCTTGGCTTGCGACGTGCAGTTTGAGCGCGCCGTCGAAGGCGGGCGTATCGCCGATCCAATCTAACAGATCGTCTGTCAGTCCATTCCGGTACAGCATGGACATCGTCGGAATGAAACCGAGTAGCTGTAACTCCCCGGCATGATAGGTCCGCGGCTCCGTCGAGGCATACTTTCTGTTTTCAGGCATCCACGGGATGACGCGCCATCCGGTATGGAGTGTGTCGTCCGTTTCGACATACGCATCATGAAAACAGAGCGTACAGTCCGGATGGGCTTCCATATAGTCGACTTGTTTCTGCAACTTGTGTGGGTCGGTCCAGTAGTCGTCCCCGTCACAAAGGGCGATGTACTTGCCACGCGCCCTCTCTTCGTTTAACAGATTCACCATGACCCCTTGAGAATATTGGTTTTCCGTTTGATAGATGACCCGAATCCGGTCCGGATGCTGTTCTTCATATTCGCGCACGATGTCCGCCGTCCGATCCGTTGAGGCATCCTCATGAATCAGGATCTCGAAATCAAAATCCGTTTCCTGCATCAAGAATCCTTCAATCGTTTTGGCGATGTACGGTTCGTGGTTATACGTGATGCAGTCGATGCTGACCATCACCATGTCGATCCCCTCCTTTCCCCGGGACGATAGAACGACTCAGACTTAGGAAGAATAGATGTCTTGATAATAAGTTTTATACGCTCCCGAAACGATGCGCTCGACCCATTCCGGATGTGACCGGTACCATTCAATCGTCTCTTCGATTCCTTGTTCAAAACTGTAGCGTGGCACCCACCCGAGTTTGTCTTGCATTTTCTTCGCGTCAATGGCATAACGACGGTCGTGACCAGGGCGATCCGTCACGAATTGGATACGGTCATTGGGTAAGTCAAACGTCTGTAAAATCGTTCGGACGAGCTCCAGGTTCGTCTTCTCGTTATGTCCGCCGATGTTATAGACTTCTCCGACTCGTCCCTTTTGTCGAACGAGATCGATGGCTTCACAGTGGTCCTGCACATGTAACCAATCTCGGATATGTCCTCCGTCCCCATATACTGGGAGTAGTTGATCAGTCATACAATGGTGTACCATGAGCGGAATCAATTTCTCAGGGAATTGATACGGACCGTAATTGTTGCTGCAACGGGTGATCTTGATCGGTAAGCCGTACGTCTCATGATAGGAACGAACGAGCAAATCAGACCCGGCCTTCGAGGCGGAATAAGGACTGTTCGGGGCGAGGGGGGTCTCTTCAGTAAAGAATCCCGTCTCCCCTAGCGACCCATACACCTCATCCGTCGAGACATGGACGAAACAGACATTGTCTCGATAGTCTCGACTGTTTTTATCGTCCGGATCCCGTTTCCAATGCCGCATGGCCGCGTCGAGCAACACTTGTGTACCCAGGATATTCGTCGAGAGGAACAACTCCGGCTCAAGGATACTTCGGTCGACATGCGATTCCGCCGCAAAATGCACGACTTCGTCAATCTCAAAGAGAGAGAACAGTTCATCAATCGCTGGACGGTCACGGATGTCTACTTTCCGAAACACGTAGAGCGGGTCGTGCTCGAACGCTTGGACGTTCTCTAAATTGCCGGCATAGGTCAACGCGTCGACGTTAAGGATGCGTGACGTTGGATGTTTGTCCCGAAAGTGTTTTATGAAATTTGAACCGATGAACCCGGCTCCGCCAGTCACTAGGATCGTATGCATGGGTCTGTTCTCCCTCCTCTAGAAGCGATATCAAATACTGTCCGTAATCGGTCATCTTGAGCGTCTGACCGATGTCGGCCAATTGCTCTCGTGTGATGAACCCACGACGCCATGCAATCTCCTCCAGACATGCGATGTAATAACCTTGCCGTTCCTGTACTGTCTGTACGAAAATGGAGGCTTTAATCATCCCTTCAGGTGTCCCGGTATCGAGCCATGCCATCCCGCGACCGAACAAGACGACGTTCAACTCGCCTCGTTCCAAATACATTTGATTGATCGACGTGATCTCGAGCTCGCCGCGTGGCGACGGCTTCACTTGTTTCGCGAACTCGACGACTTGATTGTCATAAAAGTAGAGCCCTGGAACCGCATAATTGGATTTCGGGACCGCCGGCTTTTCTTCGATGGACAAGACACGACGGTCCGCATCGAACTCGACGACACCGAATGCCCGTGGGTCTTTGACCGGATACCCGAACACCGTCGCGCCTGACTGTCGCTCTTTCGCATCCTGTAAAAAGCGCGTCAAGTTCGGCCCATAGAAGACGTTATCCCCTAAGATGAGGCAAACGGAGTCGTCCCCGATGAACGATTCTCCTAGAATGAAGGCATCCGCGAGACCGACCGGACGCTCTTGTACTTGGTACGTAATCGAGATTCCAAGTTGATGCCCGTCACCGAACAGTCGCTCATACCCGGAGATGTCTTTCGGGGTCGAGATCAATAAAATCTCCTTGATGCCGGCGAGCATCAGCACCGACATCGGATAATAGATGAGGGGCTTGTCGTAGATCGGCAATAGCTGTTTCGAGACTGCTTTCGTCATCGGGTAGAGACGCGTCCCGTTCCCACCCGCTAGAATGATTCCTTTCATCGTTCATTCCCTCCTTCAAGGATTACGTCACAAATGCGGTCGACCATCTCCATTGTCATGTCCGGATAGAGCGGTAACGTGATCACCCGATCCGAGACGTACGTGGCGTTCGGTACGGATGCGTCGAATGCGTAGCAGGAAAAATCGGTCACGAGTGGATAAAAGTACTTCCGGGCGAGAATCCCATGCTGCGCTAAGGATGCCATCATGTCATCGCGTGCCGCTCTCCCTTTCTTGACGAGAACTGGATAGTACGCATAGTTGGACTCCGTCCGTTCATCCCGAAGGTTCAAGCGTAGAAACGAAGCGTCCGCTAAACGGGTGTCGTATCGCTCGACCAAACGTTTTCGCTTTTCAATGTCGGCATCGATCCGTGGGAGGTTGCACCGTCCCATCGCCGCCTGAAACTCGTTCATCTTGGCGTTGCCCCCGACCGATTCGACGGATTCTGGTCCGGTAATCCCAAAGTTGACGGCTTGATGAATCGCTTCGACGTAACGGGCATCCCGGAACGTGAGCGCACCACCCTCAATCGTGTGAAACACTTTTGTCGCATGAAAGCTGAACATCGTCAGGTCGCCGAACGTCGAGACGTCGCGCCCGTCTTGCCGGACACCGAACGCGTGCGCCGCATCGTAGAGGACATGAAGTCCATGGCGTTTTGCGAGTTGTTCGATCGCCTCCACGTCACATACGTTCCCATACACATGAACAGGTAGGATAGCCGTCGTCCATTCCGTGATCAACGCCTCGATTTTGTTGACGTCAATCGTGTAGTTTATCGGGTTGATGTCACAAAAGACAGGAGTGATCTGTTTTCGGATGAGCGCATGCGTCGTCGAGGCGAACGTGAATGGTGTCGTGATGACCTCACCCGTTAACCCGAGCACATCAATCGCCGTCTCGAGGGCCAGGTGACCGTTCGTCAATAAGGAGACGTGCGGGACGTTTAGACGCTGCTCTAACTCTTCTTCTAACGCTCGCACATGCTCGCCACGGTTGCTCAAGTGACGCGATTCCCAAAGGGGACGAATCATCTCGACATACGTATCAAAGTCCGGCATACTCGGTCGCGTGACGGGAATGACGGCATCTGTTTCTATATTTGAACCACTCATGGTGAAATCACCCCTTTTCCTTTCGTTCAAGCGAATGCCCGATTTCGTATTTTAATCAGCCACTCCGTTAAATGTGGCTGCTTGATCATCAAGTAAGGTCGGATTCGATCGATTCCGACGAATCGATTCAGATACGCGTCATATCGAGTAGAACGTAACGCATCATACTCCCCCTTCAATCGGTGGAGCCCCACTTCAAAGGAAATCCGGGACAACTCCAGCTCCTGATGGTATTTCCCATCGGTATAGGCATCAAATAAGTTGATGAAACGAATGAACTCCTCATGTCGCTTCACGTCACGTTCGACATTCCCCTCGTTCCAAATGGTCGTCGCCGACCCTTCGACTTCGTAGCGATAGACACTCATCACTTCCGGCATGTAGTAGGCGTATCCCCTGCTCGTGATATACAAGCGAATCGATGCATCTCGCGCCGGCGTCTCCTCGAGCCATCGCGGGGCGTCACGGAAATCGTTCACATACAACATGGACATCGTCGGAACGAACCCGAGTAACTGTAATTCTCCGGCATCATACGTCCGGGGCACGGATGAAGCGAGCTTTCGATTTTCCGGCATCCATGGAATGACGTGCCAATTCGTGTGGAGCTTCCCACCTGTCTCGACGTACGCATCGTGGAAACAAAGCGTACAGTCCGGATGGGCTTCCATATAGTCGACTTGTTTTTGCAATTTGTACGGGTCGGTCCAGTAATCATCGCCCTCACAAACCGCGATATATTTGCCGCGTGCCCGCTCCTCGTTCAACCGACCGATGAACACGCCTTTTGAATAGTGATTCTCCGTCTGATAGATGACGTTGAATTTTTCAGGATATTTCTGAACGTATTCCCGGATGATGTCTGCCGTCCGATCCGTCGAGGCGTCATCATGGATCAGAATCTCGACCTCGAAGTTCGTGCGCTGTGACAAAAAGCCTTCAATCGCCTGAGCGATGTACTTCTCGTGATTGTATGTGATGCAGTTGATGCTCACCATGACCATGATGAATCCCTCCTTTATGAGACTTCCGCGTCTTGTGCGACAGTGGCTCGATAGGTGTCCGGTTGACTCGCGTCGAACGGCTCGTTCACCCACATCACCGTCACTAAATCTTTCACGCCCGTGTTTTCGATATGATGGACGTAACCTGGCGGAATCTCGATGACTTCAAGCTGTTCTTCACTAACATGGAACGAGATGATTTGATCTTGGTCCATCAACCGGAGCCGAATCACGCCTTCACCGCTGACGACGATGAATTGTTCATGTTTCGACTCATGCCAGTGCTCCCCTTTTGTGATTCCGGGTTTGGCCACGTTGACGGAGACTTGACCACGGTCAGGCGTCTTGAACAGTTCTGTGAACGATCCCCTCACGTCTTGATGCATCAAGAGAGGCGTGACCATCCGTTCTTTCGGCAAGTAACTTAAGTACGTGCTGTACAGCTTTTTCGTAAAAGGATCCGATACATCCGGTACCCCTCTAGCCATTCGGACCGCTTCGAACGATTCAATCATTCGGGCAAGGTCGAATAATGTGATCTGGTGTGTCGGGACGTCTGAATCAGTGCTTTCTGTTTTATGCAGCGCCCCTACAAACGAGGCGACGACGTCATCGACATGGGCGAGCGTCAACACATGATTGGGATGCGTGACCGTGACGTCCTCTCCTCGTGCAATCTGATAACAAAACGTCGTAACCGCACTGTTATAGAATGGTCTCCCCCATTTGCCGAACAGGTTCGGGAGCCGATATATGTGAACCGGTGCCCCGCTCCGTTGACCGTACAGCCGCAAAATGTCCTCCGCTTCTCGTTTACTGTTTCCGTAAGGATTGTCTTGAGTCGCTTGAATCGACGAGGCAAAAAAGACGGGGACCGGATTATAGGACAGCAATTCGGTGGCGATCGCCTCGGTCAAGTCGACGTTTCCCGTCGTGAATTCTTCGACTCGTTCGGGACGGTTCACTCCGGCCACATGATAGACGGCGTCCGCTCGACGCAGATAGCTGCTTCGTTCCATGAATGAGGTCGAACGGGTGATCGGGAGGACGAGATGCCCAGCCCGCTCCAAGGCGTGAACGAGGTGTCTGCCTAAAAAACCGTTCGCACCGGTGACGACGATGTCCATGATTCTCCCTCCGTTTCTTCGGTTGACTTGATGTGTAAGGTCAGCCATCGCCCGGGATGTTCGACGAGTCGAAGCATCGTCTCGACGTCTTCAAACTCCAGAATCAAACTACCGAGCGCTTGATTTGCCCCTTCGAAGCGAGGGACCACATCTCCGACGTTGTAATAGATGTTCGCTTGTCGAATCGTATATGCGTCCTCATCGAAATGGACACCCATGAACTGCCCCGTTTCTTGACTGCTGACGATGAAATAAGCGGACGGTACGGTGACCGGTTTCATCTCGAGCGTCACCGGCATCCCGAGTGCGACATCAATCGTCGCCTGAACCAAGTCGACGCCTGTCGCTTGTTCGATGATTTGTGGGATGTAATTCCCTCCGTTCCGTGGACCAATATCCATCAGATAGACGTCTTCTCCTTTGACGAAGACGTCGAAGTTGAACGCTCCTTGCTTGAAGCCGACTTCAGTCAACATACGTTGCAACGTCTGATGGACTCGCTCAAGCACGTGAGGCGGATGCACACTCGGAAAACTCGCACTGATCGGGGCGAACGGGTTGACTCCGTTCACGTTAAAGTGTCCGTTTCCGAAACAGCGAAACACTAACTCCCCGTTGACGACAAATCCATCACCTGCTAATTGATAGCCGTCTCGCGTAATGAACTCCTCCACGACCACTTCCTGATTGAATGACATCGTAAATGCCACTCGGAGATGGTGGCGAAGCTGCGCAATCCCCTTCCCACGACTCCATTTGTTGACCCCTTTACTCCCGGAGGCGTCGGCCGGTTTGATGATGTAATCACCTGTTCGCTCCCGTAACGTCTCGACCGCCGTTTCCACGTCGGTGAACGCAAAGGTTTTCGGGACGGCAAATCCATGTCGCTGTAGGAATGTCCGAAACTTCGCTTTATTCGTCAACGTTTCGACCGTTTCAAGTGAGTTCGTCACTAACCCGAGCGCTTCTCCAACATAGGCGGCCGTTCGCGCCGCCGGGTCGGACGCATAGGCGACAATCCCATCGATGCCTTCTTCTCTCGCGATGGCGAGGACTGCCTCCCGATCAAGGGTGCTCGTACAGTAATAGCGATCGGCCACGAGGCGACCTGGATTATCCGGTAGATAGTCACAGAGGACGGTGGATATCCCTTGTTGTTTCGCTTTTTGGATGATGGGAACTTGATGCATCGCTCCCCCGAGCAACAGCAGCTTCAGCATGGTGAGAATCTCCTTTGCGATAAAGTGGTTGGAGTAAATCGACATAGACGGCAGCCGTGTTGGCGTTCAATCTTGGCGTCACGAGTTCTTTCGATTGCTGTCCGTGGGTTGTCAATCGTTCGGGATGGTCGAGATAGTGTTTCAGTTCGGTCACGAGCGATGCCACGGTCGGTTCGCACTTGTAACAATTGATTCCTTCGTGAAGATGACGCGCGACGTTGTTGACGTCATGGCTGACGACGATTCCCATCCCCGACGCGCAGGCTTCAATGATGCTGATGTTCCCATTCGAATAAGTCGCCGGTAACACGAGAATATCTGAACTCCGGTAAACGAGATTCAATCCGTCCCACGACTCGATTTCGTCAAGGAACGTGACATCCTTCAACTGCTCGTCTTCGATATATCGTCGACATGCATCCGCGAGGTGTCCGTCGCGATTGAGCGACATGGAAAGATTCGGATATTCTTCTTTCAAGATTCGATACGCTTCTAAGGCGACGAGCGGTTGATAACGTTCAACTAAGCGATTGGCAAACAACAGATGAATCGAGTCGTTTGGTCCTTTCTGACGTAACGGGTGCGACATGTGCGTCTCGATATCGATCGGATAGGGT
This sequence comes from Exiguobacterium sp. s181, assembly GCF_018617125.1. Taxonomy (GTDB): domain Bacteria; phylum Bacillota; class Bacilli; order Exiguobacteriales; family Exiguobacteriaceae; genus Exiguobacterium; species Exiguobacterium profundum. The sequence goes on along the minus strand of NZ_JACSJM010000001.1, from coordinate 357,135 downwards.
GCCGAGACGACTTGTTCGGAAGGAAAGCCGAGTTCCTTGATAAATTGATCACGTGCGACGTTCCCCATTCCAAAAATCAAATCGGTCCGCTTGAACAATCGATGAATCCGCGTCGTCTTGTGCAAGCCGTTCTCTCTTGTCAATAACGTCGATTCGCCGCTCGTCTCGCCCCGTACGTTTCGAATCGGTTCACTCATGACGACGACGCGCACCCCGAACAGTTTGACGATTTGTAAGAGCAGGGCATGGAACGGGGTGAAGCCGGCTAGTAGCAAGATATGCGGTCGAAATCGGATGAGTTGGAGAAAGACGTCGAACGAGAGATAGTTCGTCTTTTTCGAGAAATACGATCCTCTCAAGACGCGACAGCGTTTACCTAGTGGGATAATCCACCAGTCAGGTCGCTGATCGGTGATTTGTTTATAAAACCAAAACTCGGTATCAACGTGCTTTTGAAGCACGTCAGCGAATTTTACTTGATACGGGGAAGCGATGTTGGATAAGAAGACGAGTCGTTGTCTGGTCATCACGCTCACCCGATTCGTTTCGCGGAAGCGGGAATTGTCCATTTCGCGAGTTCTTCCTGGATGTAAGGTAATGTCAACAAGAGTTCCTTCACTTCCTCCACATCGAGCTGTCTCGTATTGTTCGAGTTGTACTCCCCTTGAGCCGTCAGTTCCTGGCTGCCTTCACTGAAGTACTTCTCGTAGTTCAAGTCTCGATTGTCGGCCGGGACGCGGAAGAATCCACCCATGTCTTCGGAGACGACTTTCTCTTCCCGGGTCATCAACGTCTCGAACGCTTTCTCGCCGTGGCGGGTCCCGATGACTTTGATGGGAAGATCGACCCCGAACAGTTGCTTCACCGCTTCGGCGAGTACACCAATCGTCGAGGCAGGTGATTTTTGGACCATGATGTCACCGGCATGCGCATGATGGAATGCGAAGACGACGAGCTCGACCGCATCGGCCAGGCTCATCAAGAAACGCGTCATGAGCGGATCGGTCACGGTGAGCGGTTCCCCTCTTTTAATCTGTTCCACGAATAATGGGATGACCGACCCACGCGAGGCCATCACGTTCCCGTAACGGGTCCCGCAGATGAGCGTCCGGTCTGGTCCGACCGCACGGGCCTTGGCGACGAAGACTTTTTCCATCATCGCTTTGGAGATCCCCATCGCATTGATCGGGTAGGCCGCCTTATCCGTCGAGAGACAGATGACCTTCTCCACACCCGCTTCGACGGCGGCATTCAAAACATTTTCCGTACCGAGAATATTCGTCTTCACCGCCTCGATCGGGAAAAACTCACACGAGGGAACTTGCTTCAGTGCCGCCGCATGGAAGACGTAATCGACGCCGTACATGGCATTTTTGACGCTGTTCGGGTCCCTTACATCACCAATGTAGAATTTTAACTTGTCATGATGATAGCGGTTGCGAATGTCTTCTTGTTTCTTCTCATCCCGTGAAAAGATGCGAATCTCTTTGATGTTCGTATCGAGGAATCGCTCCATCACGGCATTGCCGAACGATCCCGTCCCACCCGTGATGAGCAATGTTTTGTTGGAAAACATAAGAAGGCTCCTTTCGTAGATGTCTAGTCTCAGATGTAGGAAGAGCGGTATGTCATCATTTACCCGGTTGGTCTCACTTAAATTGGTAACTTAATGGAAACCGTTATCATTTTTTCGCAACATGCATCATCTTCTTTTCTTCAGACAACGGGCTCGGTGGGGGTGCCCCTTCCACGATTCCTTCCCGGAGCAAGACGTTCCGAACGGTCAAGGCGATACAGCGCAGGTCGAACCAAAAGCTCATCTGGCGCACGTACTCCCCGTCAAGTTTCGCCTTCACCTCAATCGGAAGCTCATCTCGACCCTTCACCTGTGCCCACCCGGTCAGCCCCGGTAGCGCTTCTGTCGCGCCCACTTGTCGACGGGCCTCGACCAAGTCATCTTGATTCCACAGTGCGGGTCTCGGTCCGACGATGGCCATCTCGCCTTTTAAAATGTTGACGAGCTGTGGCAATTCATCGAGACTCGTCTTGCGAAGAAACGCCCCGACGCGCGTGATGTGTTTCGTGGAGTCGTTAAACAGATGTGTCGGGACATCGTTCGGGGTGTCCTGATGCATCGTCCGGAACTTATACATCCAAAAGCGTGTCTCCCGTAACCCGATGCGCTTTTGTTTGAAGAAAACGGGACCCGGCGAATCGATTTTGATCAAGAGGGCGATGAGGAGCAGGAACGGTGCGAGAAGAAGGAGCGCCACTCCGCTGAGCGTCCCGTCGAAGATTCGTTTGAACGTCATATAGTCCATGGCTCACACCTCTTTCTTCTCGGTCGACACCGTGTGCTGTTTCCACACCTCTCGCATCACATAGTCCGTGTAGGACAACAAGATGCGCAGCACCTTATCAGAGACGTTCGGCATGGCGTAATCGCTCACGAGTCGCATCGAGCCATCCGTCTCTTCTAAGATTCGAAGCGCCTGCAGCACTCGCTCCCGCTTCAATCCGACCATCATCGCCGCCCCTTCCTCCATCGCCTCCGGACGTTCATGCGCTTGGCGGATATTCAATCCTTTGATTCCAAGAATCGAACTCTCTTCACTAATCGTGCCGCTGTCCGACAACACGGCCTTCGCATGGAGTTGCAGGTGGACGTAGTCACTGAAGCCGAGCGGTTTGAGGGTACGAATGTTCGGATGGAGACGCACCCCGCTCTCACGAATACGTTTTGCCGTCCGGGGGTGGGTGCTGACGATGAGTGGAAGCTGGTACGTGGTCGCGACCGCATTGAGCGTGTCGACGAGATCGAAGAAGTTCTCGTCATCACTGATGTTTTCATCGCGATGGGCCGATACGACGAAATAGGCATCTCGCTCCAAGTCGAGCTGCTCGAGCACGTCTGACCGCTCGATCTTATCCCGTTGACGGTGGAGTACCTCGTACATCGGGCTCCCCGTCTTGATGATGCGGTCCGCCGGTAACCCTTCACGAAGTAGATACTCGCGTGCGATATCGCTATAGGTCAGGTTGATGTCGGCGATATGGTCGACGATGCGACGATTCGTTTCCTCCGGGACCCGTTCGTCAAAACAACGATTCCCCGCCTCCATGTGAAAGATGGGGATGTGGTGGCGTTTTGCGGCGATGGCTGCGAGACAGCTGTTCGTGTCCCCGAGTAACAAGACCGCGTCCGGACGAACAGATGCGAGCACGGGATCGATGGTGATGAGGATATTCCCAATCGTCGCCATCGGACCATCCGCCGAGGCGTCTAACACATAATCCGGTGTCCGGAGTCCGAAGTCTTCAAAGAAAATCTCATTCAATTCATAGTCATAGTTTTGTCCCGTATGAACGAGCACATGATCGATTGCCTCGGAGGCTTCGAGACGTGCCATCACGGCGGACAATCGAATGATTTCGGGTCTGGTCCCAACAATCGTCATAACCTTGAGTCGTTTCATCTTGTTCCCTCCTAGGATGTGTGGTGAATGGATAGGATGCGTAGTTTCAATTGAGCGAACACTTGGCGGAACATGGTTTTCTCCGTCTCATCAAATGCGAGTCCCCACATGATTACGGCGTAAATACTGATGAGCACGATTCCCTTCACCCCGAAGCCGAACCAATTCGAGGACGGGAAGAAGAACTGGATCCCCCAGCCGATGAGCGTGTACAGGAGAATACCGGGCAAGAGCTTCAGATGGCACTTGCGGAAAAAGTCGAGGATGTCGAGACCGAGGACCCGATGGTAAATCACGTTCATATAGAAGACGAGTCCGACGATGTTGCCGATACAAATGGCGATGGCCGCACCGATCGGACCAAAGTGTGGAATCAACAGTGGTGAGAGTGTCATACTGATGGCGGCCACGATGAGGGCAGCGAACGCCCGATACTTCACTTTGTTCTCGGCAATGAGTGTCGTATTGCCGATGTCTTGCGTCAACGTGATCACACTCGGTGCAATCAAGAGAAGGGCGATGACGTAGGAGTCGGTGAAGTCTGGTCCGACCCATAGGTGCATGAACTCGCGACCGAGGATGAAAAACGAGGCGAGGATGAGTCCGACGATATACAGTTGAATCCGGCCGATGCGGACGAAGAGGTACCCGATGGCCTCACGATCGTTTCGGGACAACATCCGACTGACCTTCGGAAGGAATAAGTAACCGAGCGAGGCCGCGATGGTCCAGACATACCCTTCGATGACCATCCCGACGGAAAAGAGGGCAATCGAGGCACTGCCTGCTAGAATCCCCAGTAGGCTCGGGGTGATGTTCAACACGAAGCGTTGGGCGACGAGCGTGATCGTGCTCCAGGACGTGAAGCTAAAGATGTCCCGATAAATCCCCTTCTCTCGATTCTGAAAGTTGGCACGGACGAGAGTCTTGCGCCGAATGAAGACGTACTCGATGAGTAAGACGATGGTGCCGACCAACGCATTGACGATGACGAGGGCATACAACCCATAGCCGAGAAGAAGCGCGGTGACCATCAAAGCGACCGTCCCGACCTTCTCAGCGAGATGCAGGGCACTCGAGAAGAGGAATTGTTCATGGGATACGAGAATGCCAGAGAATGGCTTCGTCGGGAACGAGACGACGATGAACAGTCCCGCGATCACATAGAGGACTTTCAACTGTTCGAGCTCGGTCGCCGTCAAACTCGAGTAAATCGAGTCCAAGAAGAAGTAGACGACGGTGAGGATGAGGAAGAGGACGAGCGAGATGGCGATGAACAGTTTATAGGCGATGCCTAAAAATCGTCCTGCCCGCTCGTGGTCCCCCTCCGCCATATACTTGCTCATGAATCGTGAGACGGCCGCATCGAGCCCGAAGTCCATCGCAAACATACTGATGAGCGAGATGGTCAGCATATACAACCCGTAACTCGCCTGCCCGATCTCATGAATCATCCACGGCGTATAGATGAGACCGGATAAGATGCCGAAAAAGATTTGCGTGTAGGACATGACCGCCCCGATCTTGATTTTGCGGTTACTGGCTGCCTCGTCTAGCGTCATGCGTGTCGACATATGCTTCACCTCCTCGTGTTACCAAAAGAACGAATACACCGGCGCTTCGCGAATGAACAAGAGACCGAGCAACATGACCGCCGAGTAATAGACGACGAGTCGTTCCCGCCGCTCGAACGTGCCGACAATCTCCGGAATCATCAACAGCAGGAAGAGCGAGAAGTATTGGACGAGCCTCATCATGGATGGGTTCAAGAACGTCAACGGCAAGAGACAGGCGGCGAGTAACAGCGCATTGAAGAAATGGATGGCAGATGGATTGTTCGCTAGAATTTGATCTTTTCGCCATAATGCTACGAAGAGGACGGAGAGCAACATCAGACTGAAGTTGACCGCCCCGGCGCCGTCCATGGCGCTGTACGTATCGTAGCCAGACACTTGGACGAGCAGGTCGAAGAATGGATTCCGGAAGACGAACAATCCGACGATGACCCCGAACATGGTCATCACATACGCCTTGGTCAGTTGCTTGTTCGCTAAAAAGTAGAACGGGACGAAGATGAGCGAAGATTTATGAATCGTCATGGCGATGCATACGAGCAGGAGGAACCAGCCCAACTTCCGCGCCCGCACGAAATGGTAGCCGACGAGCACGACGAGCGCGGTCGCCACCGTTTGCCGTAACCCGGTGACGGCGAAGAATTCGTAGAAGAGGACCGAAAAGAGCAGGAAGCTGATGAGCGGTTCGCTCGAGTATTTGTAGATGAAATAGCCGAGCGGGATCATGAAGATCATCGCGATGAGAACGAGATACACTTGATAGTCCGTGATCACGTACTGGATGAGACGTTGGAACAGGTAGAACCCCGGGTCCTCGCTCTCCGTGAAGACGATTTCAAAGAAACGGTCGGTGAACGCACCGAGCGGCAACGTTTGCGACTGCAGGAAGAGTGCCTTGTACTGCGCCGTATCGGCCCCGACCGTGACGTCTCGGAAGCCTGACAAGACGATCCATTGAATCGTGGCGAACGATACGAACCAAGCCCGGCGACTCGGAATCTCGTGACGGATCAACAACATTCCCCAACCGACCAACAGCGCCATATTGACTAAATAGATCGTCATCTCCATCCCTCCTTTCTAGCGATAGATCAGATTGGTCATCCCCCGATATAGAGACAGCAGGTTTGAAAACAAGATGCCGTTCCAGCGAAGCCACCGATATTCCATCGGTCCAAAGTAACGATTCACATCATGTGTCGTTAAGTACTGTTCCCGTACGTCCGCCGCATTTTCCTTGAACGTGTGTTTCAGAATGATGGCGGTCAATTCCTCTCCGTTATCACGCACCTCGACGTCCTGGAGTAGCCGCTTCAAATAGCGATTCGATTCCATCGTGGCTCGATGTGCGATTTTTTTCGTCTGTTGCTCGCCGTGAATCCGTGAATAGACGAGCGGCTCACGCATCACGTAAAAGTCGAACCCATCGAGCGCCAACTCGACCCAGCAGATCCAGTCTTGAATGAAGCGGTCCTCTAACGAAAAACGCCGATGTTCGAACGCTTGTCGCGGAATCAAGAGCGCGCATCCGTTCAAAGTCGACGACAACAACAAATGACGGAACATGTCCTGACTCGAATAGAATCCGCTCACTTTCCGTTGCACCCGTCGGATCGCCTCCCCATTTTCGTCAATGAACGCCGTCCCTGTGACGACGATAGTCTGGTTCATCGGGAGATGTTGCTCGCGCAATACGGCGAGCTGTCGTTCGATCTTTGTCGGCGCATACACGTCATCGTGGCTGAGCCAAGAGAAATAGTCTCCGTTCATCTCTTCAATTCCACGATTCAACGCACTCGAGACGCCCCCATTCTCCTTTTCCACGTAGCGAATTCGCTTACCGTAACTTGTCGCAATCGCCGCCGTTTTCCCGTCATCAGTCGAACCGTCGTTGACGACGATCACTTCAATCGAAGGATGCGTCTGGGCCAAGGCGCTGTCGATACATGTCCGTAAATAATCGCTCCCGTTATAGACAGGGATGATGATGGATACGAGTGGTGTCATAAAGCGTTCCTCACTTTCTCGGTTTGCAGCTCCTCGTACACGTGCAGGTAATCCTGTGCCCGGTCGAACAAGTCGAACCGTTGACGCGCTTCGTTCGCACAAGCGATTCGTGAGATCGAGGCGTGATGAAGACGATCGAGTCCGTCCATCACATCGTTGACCGATCGTGTGGCGACGACGACGCCGGTTCGTTCGGTCACGAGTTCCGGACTGGCCGTGGAATCGAGGACGAGGACTGGCGTGCCACAGGCGAGTGCCTCTGCCGTCACGTTTCCAAATGATTCTTCCTCTGACAGGTTCAACAAGACGTCTGCCGCGGCATAGTACGAAGCCAATTCGCTCGGGTCATGTGTCTCTTGAATGTGAAGCACATTCGCCGGCAGATCATGTTGTTCTGGCATCTGTCCGACTAAGACGATTTGGTCGGACGGTCTGGCCTTGGCCAACTCTATGAATGCAGACAATCCTTTCGCCTCGGTCCAATGGCTTGCCACCCCGAGAAGAATGTGTTGTCCCGTCAACCCGAGGCGTGCCCGAAGTGGGCCTGGCTCTTTCGGCATGAACGTCTCCAAATCGACCCAGTTGTGGATGCGACGAATGATGGACGCATGTTGCAGAATCGAGAAGTGGGCTTCCATCGTGATCCAATCCGACACTCCCACTATTGCCAAGCGTGGAATGGCGTCGTACCATTTACGCTTGTCCGTCAACATCTCGCCGGTCCGGTCTAAAAACCAGCTCGGGATGTCTTCTTTTAAGAGTGGACACTGTCCACACCCGTCCTTCCAGCGCTCACACCCGACCGCCGTATAGTGGGTACATTTCCCGGTGAATAGCCAGCAGTCGTGAAGCGTCATGACGGTGGCGATGTCCTGCTTCGCCAAATACTCAAACAACGTTTGAAGATGAAGGTAATTGGCGTGAAGATTATGAAGATGAACCACGTCCGGTCGAAAGCTGTCCATGAAGGCAATCAAGTCAGCGGTCGACCGTTTGGACGTATATCCTTGACGCCCCGTCACGCGGGCGTGGAGCGCATGTCGCTTCGTTTCCCACGCCTGTCCAACCACCACACTCGTCTCGGTCACTGGTCCGGTCGCATGAGCGATTCGGACGTGGTGTCCAGAAGAGGCATGAACGGATGCAAGCTCTTTACACATCCGACCGGTGCTTTTCACTTCGTTGATGGCATTGATGTGAAGAATATTCATGTCCGACACCTCACTCGTATGCGTAGTAGGTGTTCGTATTACGAGAAGAACGCTTGTTGAGCACGAGTCCGAGAAGTTGTGACCCGGTCCGTTCAAGTTGTTCTTTCGCCTTCAGGACGAGCTGACGATCTGAGTTCTCGCAGCCGATCACGAGAATCGTCCCGTCGGATACGTTGGCCAACAGTCGAGCATCGGCGACGTGCATCATCGGAGGCGTATCGACGATCACGATGTCAAACTGCTCACGCAAATCACTGAGGAGGTCCGTCATGCGTGACGAGGCGATCAACTCGGTCGGATTCGGTGGGATTGGACCGGCCGCAAGCAAAGTCAGGCGCGGGATATCCGTTTTTTGAAGCGCATGTTCGAGGGTGACCCGACCGGCCAATACGGTAGATAGTCCCGCATGGGCTGACAACTGGAACGTTTGGTGTGCCGTCGGTTTGCGCATATCACAATCGAGGATGACGACATTTTTTCCGAGTTGCGCATAGACGACCCCTAGGTTCGCCGCCGTGGTCGACTTCCCTTCCCCAGACGAGGCGGATGTGATGGTGATCATCTGTAATTTATGACCGACGGACGTGAACTCCAGATTGGTTCGAATCGTCCGATATTGTTCAGAGATCGGTGACTTCGGATTCGCCAACGTGACGAGATCCCGTTTTTTATAATCAAGACGATTGGCGTTCTTTTTTCGACCGAACATGCGAAACGTCTCCTTTCACTTGGGGTGTCGCTTCCTTCACATTTTTCGTTTTCAAATCCCGACGTTCGATTGTCGGAATCGACCCGATGACCGGCAAGTCCAGCAACCGTTCCGCTTCTTGCTCGTTCCGGATGCGTTTATCAAAGACGTGGCGTAACAGACCGATGAATCCACCTAACAAGAATCCGGCGAATAGACCGATTGCCGTGTTGAGCAGCACGTTCGGTGAGACAGGAGCTTCCGGAATTTCGGCTGGAGATAAAATTCGAACGTTGTCGATGTTCATCAAATCCGGGATTTCAGAAACGAACACTTCACTGATCACATTGGCCGTTTCCGCTGCCACGACCGGATCGTTCGCGGTGACGAACACATTGATGACTTGCGATTCCTCTTCACTTTCTACGGTGAGCGCATCTGAGAGCGGGTCTGGTGCGCTCGGCACCTGTTCTTTGACTTTTTCAAGAACAGCCGGGCTCTTCATGATGACGCGATACGTATTGACGAGTGAGAGCGAGGATAACACTTCCGAACTGTCTACGCGGTTGTCTTCTTGTTGTGTAACGAGTAGCACTTGTGTGGACGCCTCATATTTCGGCTGGATGAATGAAGTGCTCAAATAGTAAGCTAAGAGTCCGACGAGAACCATACTCACGAACATCCATTTCTTACTTTTCTTTAGAACTTCCACGAGATCGCCCACGATCGTCGTTTGTTCCTTCATGTTGGTTTCCTCCCTACAGACAGATTAAATGACCGAAATCAGGCGCAGGTTAACTGTAGTACCTTCTTACCCCCTTCATCTTGATAATTGAAAAGAAGGATTTATCATTTTTTCGCAACATCATGTCATGATGCCGTTCCGCTTTCTTCTTTTACGTTGCAGTCTTGAAGATAAAACAAAAAAGTGAGGGTTAGCCCCTCACTTTTTAAATTCATCGCTGATACGACATACGTGATGTAATTATCTTCTTTGTATGAAATACTATGTCAAAGGGACGAAATTCCAATGAGTACTCATTCTTTGTTTTCTTACTTAAAACTGATGGAAGACCTGCCGATATCTAATATAATCATCGACCATTAATATTTTTATGAAAATAATATTCAAATACCTAAAAAAGACATATATTAAATTATCTCATTCATTTAAGTGTATATATCCATCAATAAAATGGGTAATTTACATTAATAGTATATATGCTAATTTCAAAGGGGCTACTTATGCGACAACTTGTTTTGCTTTCAGCAGCATTATTTTTAACATTAAGTGGATGTTCCAATGAAACTCCACCTCTGAAGTCATATGAAAGTACATTCGCAACCGAATCATTCGTTCGAAAACATTTATTGACCAAAGAAGGGCTCATTCGGACAAATATTTCGGATCGACAACATGAATTTTTATCTGAATCCATCGGTCTTTATCTACTCTTTTTAGTAGACCAAAAGCGAGAAGACGAATTCGCCAATCAAATCGATATTTTTAAACACTATTTTTTAGATGAATCCAATTTAGTCAGTTGGCGCCTTGAACAAACAGGGGATGACATCACAGCAAGTCCGGTCAACGCTTGGATTGATGACGCGCGCATCATTCACGCATTATCGAAAGCAGCAGAAGTGTTTAATGAACCTACTTACACAAAGTTAGCTGAAAAGATCTCGACAGCCCTTACGACTAAAGGCGTGAAAGATGGTCTCCCCGTTGATTATGTGGATTTAACAACGAATGAAACGGGGGATGTGTTGACACTTAGTTATTTGGATGAAGCAGCTTTACGCTATATGCCTTCTTCGAATAATTTGTATCTTAATAGCAAACAACTCCTTGAAGAGGCACCTTTACAAGGACCTTTTTTCGCCAAGTCATACTCGATATCTGACCAAAAATATCACTTCGATGATGAAATCAATATGATTGACCAACTTTATGTTGCCATTCGATATGAACAATTCAATCTGGAAACTGACGTTTTTTATGATTTTTTTAAAGAACAGTTCAATCAAGGTCTTGTTTACGGGCGATACGATCTTGATTCCAAAGAACCTGCTGTCAATTATGAATCGCAGGCCGTATACGCATTAGCTATTTTTTATTTACTTGAACGTGACGAGAAGGAGTTTGCTGAAACAATCATGAAACATTTAAAGACGTTCATGATTTCCGATTCGTCATCCGAATACTACGGTGGATACATTGACGTATCGAATAAAGAAACCCATTCATTTGATAATTTATTACCTTTATTAGCAGAAGGAGGACTTTTAGATGGATACGTCATTCCGTAAAACAAGTCTCATCAGTTTACAAGTCGGTATGTTATTGATTGCTGTCGCTATATTATTTACTTACACTCCTGATCTAGGAAATGTACAGACTGAAGGAATTCTGCTACTCGCATCGGCCGTTTTTATAAGTTTATTTGCAGGTATCCGTGCTGGTTTATTTTCTGCATTGTTCATCCTATTCGTGTTTGGAAGTCTATATTTTTGGAATATGTTTTTTAGACCTGAAGACCAATCTTTCCTTTTTTCAGAGGCAACGCTCTTCTATTTCGGTCTTTGGTTAATTGGTCTTGTTATTTTAAGTGGCAGTATTTATGAACGAGTCAAGCAATTGGTTCAAAACAATCTTGTATTACAAGAAAAAATAAGACGTCTTGTCGCCATCGATGATGAGACAGGACTGGATAATAAAGATCGATTCGAACTTGAACTTCAGTTAGAAATTGATCGAACGAACCGTCACGATGAATCGTTTACCGTCCTCCTATACCAAATTGACCACTTCACTGAATTCAGAAAACTATATGGAGCCGATGAGTCCACTCGTTTCTTAAAGTTCTTTAGCGAACGTTTACATCAATCAACTCGAACAACAGATAAAAAATTCAGACTGTCTACCGAAGAATTCGCACTAATTTTGCCCTATGCTTCTGAAGAAAACATGCAGGTTATATTAAATCGATTTAAACATATGATTGGAGATTATGTGATCAAGAACGGTAAAACGGTCTCTTTCACAAATCATATTGCTCACTACACTGTTACAAAAGAGGCAAGCATTCAATCCCCGGATGATGTTCTCGGTTTAATGAGAAATGAGTTGAAAAGTTATGCGCTATAAAGTGCTCATCCTCCTGTTCGCGTTGATTGGTTTTCCGCATGTTGCACTCGCAAACAGTCCAAACGTCACGATTGTTTATAGTTCAACCTCAAACGATGTACCTCCTGAAATTTATAAACTTGATGCACTGGTCTCTCGTTTTTCTGAAGACATTCACATTCTTCGAGATACAGAAGTGACAGAAACTTCTTTTAAAAAAACGAGTCATCTTTTCTACTTTGGTTTAAATGCTGCAACGATTCCAGCGTCTACTCGTAAACTAATCAATGAGTCGAATGCTGCCCTTTATGGAATTGGGTTTAATGCAAATCAACTCAGAGCATTCGAAAAAATTGACGTCACTCGCATACAAGGTGTTTCAAAGTTTTATCAAGAACGGACTAATACAAGTTTGACATTCGCGTTAGCGGATACGGTTTTCTCTGTAAATCATCAAATGAAGAATGTACATGCACGTATTGCACAAAAAGACAAAGAGTACCCGACAATCATCCAACTCAACGAGCATTTTTATTCTGGTATTTATAACTTATTAAATCGTTCTTCTTTACTCTTCGCCGATAGTTTGTACGACTTTTTTAAAGAAGAAGCAAAACCAGAACACCTCGGGTATATACGTCTAGAAGATGTTAACCCAAGCACGGATCCAAAATTACTCGAAAAAACCGGGAACTACTTACTTGATCGTAACATCCCAGTTCTATTAGCAGTCATTCCGGTATATGTAGATCCAGATAGTGGGCAAGCCATTCACTTCAATGATCGTCCCAAATTACTGAATGTGATAAAGAACCTTGAAAAGCGTGGAGCCTCGGTCATCGCCCATGGATACACTCACCAATATCGTTCCTCTGAAACTGGTGAAGGTTTTGAATTCTGGGATGTTGAGAACAATCAACCCGTTCTCACCCCTTCAGATGAGCAGTCAATTATTTTAAAACCAGAAGAAACTTTCAGTAATACAAAGGACTACAACACCTATTTACGTGATGTTTTAGAAGGAGAGGCATCCTACATTCAATCAAAATTAACGAAATCTGTTCACGAGCTAGTTTCTTTAGGGCTTCATCCGCTAGCCTTTGAAGCACCGCATTATACGATGTCGCATTCAGGATATCAGCTAACGGCAACTTATTTTTCAAACGTATTCGGTCAAATTCAATGGAGCAATACGGAATGGGAAGTTATGGGGACAACCCCTTACGTATCAAAACCTTCTTTATTACATGGGATGACGTTGTACCCTGAAACTATCGGGTATGTCAGAACCGACTTACCACGGCCAGTTGAAGAAATGCGTCGGGCTCGCGATGAATTACTGATCGTTCGAGAATCAATGATTGGAGGATTCTATCACCCATATATCGGCATGGAACATTTGGCAGATCTTGTAGATATGATGGAATCTACACCTGGCTTCCAGTGGTTAGATTTACGTGATCAAGATGAGTGGGTTCGTACAGAGGATGTGTCAATTCAAGCCTCAAATGGAACGATATCACTTCAAGACAATCGTTCTCCTCTATGGAGTCAGTTAGAGTTGAACATGCCAAACTCGTTTCTTGAAAAATCACTATGGGCTCTGGTGATCATCACATTCACTGCCGTTCTGATGTTTTTGACCTATACCCTCTATCTTCGCACGCAACGTAAAAAACGACTATTTAAGGAGCGTGGTTAATCATGGCAAATCTACTCTTTCTGTTCTCACTCGTCATGATTTGGACGATGCTTCTATACCACATGTTTTTGATGCAAGGCGGGTTCTGGCACTTCATGACGTTTCGTGATCCAATCCCAGAATGGACGAAACATATGAAAGACTTACCAAAAGTGTCTGTTCTAATTCCAGCTCACAATGAAGCAGTTGTCATAGCAGCAACACTTCGAGCAATGTCTCGAATTGACTATCCCCATGACAAACTCGAAGTTATTTTAATTAATGACAACTCCTCAGATCAGACCGGAGAAATTGCCAAACAGTTTGAAGAGAAGTTTTCATTTATCCATGTCGTACAAACGACACCTGCATATGCAGGAAAAGGAAAATCGTCTGCTTTGAACTATGGTCTGACCCAATCAACGGGAGATGTACTGGTTGTATATGATGCGGATAACACACCTGAAAAAGACAGTGTCTATTATCTGGTTATGGGTCTTTTGAATGACCCAAAAGCAGGAGCGGTCGTAGGAAAATTTCGTGTCACAAATGCATATGAAACGTTGCTTACGCGTTTGATCAATATCGAAACCATCTGTTTTCAATGGATGGCACAAGCAGGGAGATGGAAGTGGTTTAACATTGCCACAATTCCTGGAACCAACTTTGCCATCCGTCGTTCCATTATTGAAGAGCTTGGCGGTTGGGATGAAGCAGCGCTAGCAGAAGATACCGAACTCACGATTCGGGTCTATGAACTTGGTTGGCATATCCGATTCTTTCCTGCCGCAATCACATGGGAACAAGAACCTCAAACGTTAAAAGTTTGGTGGAAACAACGGACGCGTTGGGCACGCGGAAATCAATACGTTGTTCTCAAATTCATGCGTCAATTATTTTCACTGAAACGAAAGAAAATCGTGTTCGATATCATTTACTTTTTTTTCACTTATTTTTTATTCTTCTTCGGCGTGATTCTGTCGAATAGTTTATTTGTGATTAATTTGTTTGTGGATATCGGTCTAGAAGTTGGAAATATCACACTCATCTTATGGATTCTCGCATTTTTACTATTTGTGACCGAAGTGTTCGTCACACTCAGTATCGAACGCTCCGAATTTAATGTGCAGAACTTTTTTACCGTTATTCTGATGTACTTCACGTACAGCCAATTGTGGATTGTGCTTGTCATCTACTCGCTTTATCTCGAAATAAAACGCGTCTTATTTAATCAAGAAGTCAAATGGTACAAAACAGACCGATTCGACTGAAGAGGAGGATATTATGAAACCTTACTTGCCCTACTTACTAAGTTCATTCCTGATTTTATCTACAACTTCGGTTCAAGCTGCCACTGAACTTCGTTCGTCGTTATCCATTGATTCTGAAAATGGTGAAGGAGAGCGTATATTAACGACGGAAGATGACGTCCTACCTGGAGAAACGTCCGCCCGTACGTATACGTATACGATGGTCGGAGATGAGCAAGCTAATTCGTCTAAGTATCTGTCGCTTGACTGGTTACATTCGGAGTTATTGATTCCGCCTTCAGCACTTACAATCGATATTGATGGTGAGCCCATCAAATCAGTCGCTTTGACAAAAAAATCATCTCAGGGAAACGTGAAAGTGCCGCTCCAAAACAAACATTTAACGAAGGGTACACATGAGGTCACGGTAAGATTCACGGGAATTATCGAAGGGAGAATGTGTGACACAGGAAATACATCCGGAAGCTGGTTAACTGTCCGCCCTTCGAGTTTTGTCGCTGCCGGAAACAAAGCAGAACTCTCATTGAAGGATTACCCGAATCCGTTTACACAAACAACAAGTCAAAAATTGACCGTTGTGCTTCCAAGTTCGCCGAGCGCAGCATCAATAGAGGCAGGACTTCTTCTATACAGACAGTTAAAAGGAGATGCGGCCGATTCAGATAATGTATCGCTTCAATATGAACAACAATTAAAATCATTGGATGGCCGGTATGTTTTCGTAGGACAGACTGATTCTTTCACAGGTCCTGTAAAAAACTTCATTCAAGAATTGAACGAACTCCCAACAGGCGATGAAATTTTGCTAGAGCAAGTCCGTCTCGTGAATAACGGAACATCTACCGAAGCCATGTTCGTTCTCGCTGAGAACGCAGATGCGTTTGAAGGGACACTAGACCATTTGCTACTCGTCCCACAGCGACAACAATTGAATGGCGAACGATTGACTCTAACGAGTGCACCCGTAATGCAAAAAAATGACAACATTGTTGATTTACGTGCTCTCGGTGCATCAGACTTGATGTTGAGCGGTAGCCAAGCGGTTAGTCCGAACTACTTTTATCCGTTGCCTGTCATCGATAAACAATCTCAAGTAAAACTAGATTTACGTTTTAAAGCGTCTGAGAATCTAGTGCCTGAACAAGAAGGGGGACTTCCTCCTGAATTGATTGCTTTGATAAACGGGGTACCCCACTCTATTCCTTTGACAGACACGGAAGAAGATCATAGTGAATGGCAGCAACATACTATTCAAGTCGATGCTTCCACGCTCCAAAAATCTTCATTTTTAGATGTATCTTTTGAAGCAAATGGACTCCGCTCAGAAGCTCCGTGCAATGCGAGTGATTTAGATCGCTGGATTTTTATTTCTAGTGAGAGCCAAGTAACGTTACCAACGAACAATGGGCAAGCGAATAATGAAGTATTCTCAAACATGGCTAGTCTTTTTGCAACGGATTCAGGTGTCTTATTCGTGATTCCTGACGATATGAGCGAACAATCACTTCAAAATATGGCCAGTGTGATGAATGGATTACCCGTCACTCCCTTAACAGGACAAGTCGAGTTTGCTCGTTCTAGCCAAGTTACTGAAGAAATGGTAACAAACCGTTCTGTATTCTTTATTGGAAATCCAGAGCAAAGTCCTCTCTTCAACGAACAAAAGAAAGATTGGATTGTTACAACAGACAATCAAATTGATTTGTCTCAGTACGGGTTCGTCCCAGAAACTTCTTCGGAATATGCCTGGATACAACCCTCTCCTTGGAACGATGAAAAAGCAATGATTGTTGTGTCAACTCAACATTCGATTGATTCAACACTTATTGAAACGTTAGCTTTTCCAAATGAAACATTTAGCGTGGCAGTGAAGAATCAAAATGGCGCTATTTTTACAAATAGTTCAAGTATCGCGAATGAACTTTCGAATAACCAAGCAACATCTAATGACGAGTCTTCTACTTCAATAGACTCTACATGGTATTTTGTTGGTTTCATTGTGTTAATCGTCTTCATTATTGCCATTCTCTTCTATATGAGACGCAATAAAAAAACACCTTAATCCTTTATTACGTACCGCTTAATAGATATGCAAAGTATAAGAAAGGTCATCTCCTTCGTTTAGAACAAGGAGATGACCTTTCTTATTGCTCCACCCCAAATCGATACACTGTCCGAGAATGATACAGTTCACCCGGCTTCAGCTCGATTGAGGTCGCGATGTCCGGATGATTCGGGGCGTCCGGGAACGCCTGTGCCTCGAGACAAATCGCGCTATGTTTTTGTCGACCATTGAGCGTCACGGGTGTCTCTTCACTCAAGAAATTCCCTGTATAAACGACCATGACGGGTTGATTCGTTTCGACCGTCATCGTCCGTCCGCTCACCGGGTCATGCAATCGAATCGGTTCATCCTTCAAGATAAACGGATGATCGAGACCGCTCGCCCGTTCAATCGCCTCGTCTCCCGACATGAGCGCCTCTCGGACCGGTTTTCCGTCTCGGAAGTCGAACGGCGTCCCGCCCACATCCCGCAACGCTCCTGTCGGCAGCGACTCCGCATCGAGTACCCCGACTGAATCGGCTGGTAGCGTCAGCTCATGGTCGTGGATGGTCGGGCGTCCGCCGAGATTGAAGTAGTTATGATGGTTTAAGTTGATCCACGTCCGTTGATCCGTCTCCGCTGTCATCGTGACAATCAGTTCATTGTCATCCGTCAGTTCATACAACACTTTGAAGAAGACGTTCCCCGGGTATCCTTCTTCCCCGTCCGGACTGAGATACGTGAACTGAATGCACTGTTCGTCGGCGTCCATCTCCCAGTGACGGGCTGTGATACCTTTGTCGCCTCCATGGATATGATGGGGCGCCTCGCTTGGGGTCAAGGCGACGCCATCAATCTCCGCGTTGCGAATTCGTCCGGCGATCCGTCCGACGACTGATCCGAGATAGACCGGGTTTTCTAAGTATTGAGAGACGTCCCCATATTTTAATATGACCGAGTCGAGCTTGCCGTTCCGGTCCGGGGCCGTCAGTTCCGTCATCGCACAACCATAGTCAATGGCGGATAGGATCATGCCGTTGGCGTTTTGAATCGTCGCTTGTTTCATGCCATCACCTTTCTACCCCGTCTTTACCACTTCCAGCGCCCTCGCCAGTTTTTTTCTGGCAAATGAGGCGGATTCACTGCAATCGGTTCATCGGCTAATATCGCCTCCGTAAAGTGGAGCTGCTGTTGCCACATCTCTTCTCCTAGTTCGTTGATGACTTCCTGTCTTGCTGCTAACCAATTGAAATCACGATGTTCCACGTTATGGGCATCGGAGGCGACGATGTGACTCAACCCGTTACTGATGAACGTGAGCGCGAGTTCCCGGACCTGTCTTCCAAACTGCCCTGTCAAACTGCTTGTCGTCACTTGCGACAGCGCACCCGCTGATACGAGATGGTACAATTTTTCGGGATGGAGTGCAAACTCTCGATTCCGCTCTGGATGCGCAATGACCGGAACGTATCCAGCCGCCTGCAGTTGAAAGAATAAGGATTCCGTATAAGCAGGCAGACTTTGACTCGGCAGTTCCACCAGGACATAGCGGGACCCGGCGAGCGAATGTGCCTCCCCAGACTCGAGCGCATCAATCAACTCCCCAAAGATTCGAATCTCTTGCCCGACATACAAGGTCAAGGGAATCTGTTCCTCATCGAGTTGTTGTTGTAGATGCGCGACTTCTTTCGTGATGTCATGATGCTCCGTCTCGAAGTACGGATGATACGCGTGTGGGGTCACGACAATCGACGTCACCCCTTCTTCGACTGCACGCCTTGCGAGTTGCAGGGACGCTTCCATCGTGCGTGGTCCGTCGTCTACCTCAGGCAACAAATGACAATGTATATCAATCATGAGGATTCACTCTCCAGTGTGTGTTTGTTTTAGCCAAACGTATTCATATGGGCGAAGCGTCACATGGCTCATCCATTCTTCTGTAAAGAGACTCGTTCCTTCGCAATCCGTCTGCACCGTCTCCTCACTCATGTTCGTCAATAACAGGAGGGTCTCTTCTTGGTGCTTCCGCTTGACGGCGAATAAGCGGCGGTCGAGACGTACGATCTCTTGGTCGGTATACGGTGACAAGGCAGGTTGGAGTCGTTTCACATTCAATTGGCTCAATATCCCTTCATAAACACGAAGTCGATCTGGATCGCGCTTCAATGCTCGGACGAGATCTTCCTGTTCAACCGGTTGCGACACCCCAAATAAAGTTCGGTAATCAATCAACGGAATCCCTTGAAGCGACAACAATACACTGTGGGCTGCGAGAATCACATCTGGGTTAGTGTCCATCAGATTTTTCTCAAACGGATCACGTTCCGCCGAAGAGAGGAAATTGAAATAGGTTTGATCGGCTCTCAGCGGATGCACCTGACTCGCCCAATCACTCAAACGTGTCACATCCGCCTGCGCAAACGCTAAAATCACATGGCTGGATAAGTCGAAATGGCAGACGACGTCCGCCTCCGCCTCATAGATGAGGGCAGAATCCACACGCTCATTGGCGATAATCAGCTGCGCATTCGGCTTATACGTATGCATGACCGTCCGCCATAGCTTGAGGATGTGTTTGACTCGTTCCGGCTCCATTCCACGAAACGACTCGACATGGACGCGGATTTTCGTCGCTCCGTACGCTAGACGTTCGATCAGTTCATCCGTTACGGTGACAAGGTCGAATTGCGCCTCATTCCATGCTTCAGGCGTCATCTCGTAAATCAAATCGAACGCGTCTTTGAAACGTCCCAAGTCTTCGAACAGTTGCACCCGCGAGTCGATCGCCGTGTCCTGTTGTTTCGTTTGATACGGAAACAGGGAGACGAGATAGAGATCACTCACCGTCGTTTGGACATGATCGGCTAACCATTGATGGAGAGCCTCGAGATTCGCTCGTCCGTCCGTCAGGATAAAACCGGCATCCACCAACAAGACGTTTGTTTTTTCAGAAGGGCGTTCATGGTCGTGCCAATGATGATCCGACCACTTCTCAAACAACCGCCCCCACTTTTCTTGCGAGGTCTCCCCGAGTTCGTGGAGCACCTCTTCAATCGTTTCCCATTTCATGGCTCATCCCTCCTTGGCATCTCTTTATTTCTCCCACTTTCCGTTCCCTTTGAAACACAAAAAAACTGTCCGACTCGGGTCAGACAGCTTACTCCATCAATCGTTTCAACTCTTCCCGAACGCCATTCAAGGAAGATGATTCCGGATTCCAATAGTAGATGCCGTCCCCCTCTAATCCGCCCGCACCCTCGAGCCGCAACACACTCGCATTGCGGAACGCGTTCATATAGTCTGTCGACAATGAGACGAATTCATTTAGTTCGATATTCGTCTTCGCCTGATCGCCGACCACCTCGAGTAACGCGGTGACCTTGTCGAGCGAGAAGTCCGTCCGTCCTTTTTCGATGATGGCGGCGACGACATCCCGCTGACGTTCTTGACGACCGAAGTCACCGTTTGGATCGTTATAGCGCATCCGCGTATAATCGAGTGCCGCTTCTCCGTCTAGCGTCACTTCACCGACGGGAAACGTGTAATCTTCTGTCGAGAACGCGAATTTATTCATGACCGTGATGCCTCCGAGTGCATCCACCACGTCGCTGAATGCCTCCATATCCGTCTCGATGACATAATCGATTGGGATGTCGAGGAAATTCTCGACCGTATTCATAGCCATTTCGGCTCCACCGAACGCATAGGCATGATTGATCTTATCGCGCGTCCCTTTCCCAACGATTTCGGTCAATGTATCCCGAGGAATCGAGAGCATCGCGCCTTCATCCAGTTCCGGATTGAGTGTCAGCACGATGATCGAGTCACTTCGTCCCTGTTCGGTCCCGCGTCGGTCGATTCCAAGCAAGAGAATGGAAACCGACTCTTTGCGTTCAATGGTCTCGACCTGTTTACGCTCTTTGCTGATGTTCAAGTTGTCATTCACTTGTGCGACGGTGTCATCGACTTCTTTTACCATTGACCAGACGAACGCGCCACCTGTGATGAGCACCAAGGCCATGACGCCTGCTACAACCCCTAGTACGATTTTCCACTTTGATGGTTTACGATGTTTCGCCATGTGGCCACACCTTCTTCCGTGAAATAGTACTAGTTTATTCCCATGCCACGGGTTGTTTTAAAGCATGTTCACAAAGAATAATCACGATATCCCTTTTTTTGTTATGGGAAATGGGTCCGGATCGGTTGACGGGTCATATGGTAGGGCCAGGCTGCATTGATTTCTGCCCCGATCAGCATCGTCGCCGCCGTCAGATAGAGCCAAATCTGTAGCAGGATGACCGCACCGATCGTGCCATACGTATCCCCGAGAATCGAGAAACGTTCGACATAGACGCTGTATCCGGTCGACAGCAATTGCCACGAGATGACCGCAAACACGGCTCCGGGAAGTGTTTCGATGAAGCGCACTCGCTGCTGTGGCGCGATTTTATAAAAGAGCGAGAACGCGATGATCAAAATGATGGTCGAGACCGTATAACGCGTCACCGTCGACAAGCGGTCGAATTCCTCAACTTGTGGATAGAGGGCATAAATCAGTTCGACAAACTCTTGACCGAATAGATGAAACACGATCAAGATGACCGCTCCGATACTCCCTGCTAAAATCACGAGCAACCCGATCAACCGTCGGAAGATATAGCCACGCGCTTCCGTCTCCCCATATGCGAACACCGTCAGCTTGACGAGTCGTGCCGTCCCGTTCGAAGCGGACCAAAACGCGATGATGGCACTGACCGATAACAATCCACCGTTCAAGTTTCCGCTCACATCATAGACGATAGATAACAGCTCACGCACACTTGAACCGGGAATGAGCGTTTCAATCTGCTCGATGAGAAGCGCGTCATCGATTTGAAACCATGCCATCACGGCGAAGAGGACGACAAACGTCGGAAAGATGGCTAAAAACCAAAAAAACGCCAGTGTGGCACTATAATCATTAATGTGATGGTCTTTGAATCGATGCCTGACGTCCACGGCCAGTCGAAACATACTTTCAAACATCGCCACCCTCCTCTCATCACTTCTACTTTTATATCATTCTACATCTCGGGCAACCTGTCCTTTTGAGCAATCGTTATTTCGGGTATGCCCTATAGAGGACTAAATCTTACAAATGGGGTGGAACGAATGGAAATCGGTATGATCGGACTTGGTAAAATGGGCCTCAATTTGGCTCTGAATTTGACAGACAATGGGCATCGTGTCGTCGGGTATGAACCGGGAAACGTATCGACGAGTCAATTTGAGACGAAAGACTCTTTGCAGGAGGTCGTTTCCACGCTTCAGGCCCCTCGCGTCGTCTGGGTGATGGTGCCAGCGGGTGACGTGACCGAGCACGTCTTGAACGACTTGCACCATCTTCTCTCCCCAGGTGACATCGTCATCGATGGAGGAAACTCGAACTATAAGGAGTCGATGCGACGTTCCGAGCACTTTAAAGAAAAACTGATCTATTTCTTCGACGTCGGGACGAGTGGTGGGATGGAAGGTGCCCGTCACGGAGCGTGTACGATGATTGGAGGCGACTTGGAAGCGTTCGGAAAAATCGAACAGCTCTTCCAAGACGTCTCGACCGACCACGGTTATCTGTATGCGGGACCAAGTGGAAGTGGTCACTTTTTGAAGATGGTGCATAATGGGATTGAGTATGGGATGATGCAGGCGATCGCAGAAGGGTTCGAAGTGCTTGAGAAGAGTCCGTTCGACTATGACTATGAAGATGTCGCACATGTGTGGAACCACGGCTCGGTCATTCGCTCGTGGCTCATGGAACTGACGGAGAGTGCCTTCTCGAAAGATGCGAAGCTCGATGACATCCGTGGGGTCATGCATGCGTCCGGTGAAGGCAAGTGGACGGTCGAGACGGCACTCGAGTACGACGTCCCGACGCCCGTCATCGCGCTCTCCCTTATGATGCGTCAACGTTCGCTTCAAGACGATACGTTCTCAGGCAAAGTCGTTGCGGCCTTACGGAACGAGTTTGGTGGGCATGCGGTGGAGAAGAAAGAGTAAATCATCAAGGTCTCGACCAACATCGGTCGAGACCTTGATTCATTCCATCGTATTCCCTTCTGCCGGAATCGGATGATTTTTGAGCATTCTCGCAAAATGGACGAGGTTATATGCCATCCTCTTGCCGTGAGACTTGGTGAATTCATTTTCCCGTCCGGCGTCAAGGTACGAGTCACCCGGTCCCGCTTCTCCGACCCAGTACGTGTCGACGTTTGGTGGCACAGTAAAACCGATATGGGACAATCCATAAAGAATCGAGGCACAGGCATGTTTCGCCCCGTCCTCATTCCCCGTGACGACGACTCCGCCGACCTTGTTGTAGTAGATGGCCTGTCCTGATTTATTCGTCAGTCCGCTACCCCCATAAAGACGTTCAATCACTTGAGTGGCGACACTGCTCTTCTCCCCGAGCCAAAGTGGCGTCCCGATGACGACGATGTTTGCGGCCTTCACTTTTTCAAAAATCTGTGGCCATTCGTCCCCATCCCCTTCATCTTCCGTCACACCGAACGCGACGTTGTAATCAACAATTCGTACAATCTCGGTTTCGACATCGAGCGCATCGAAGTGCGGGATGATGTCACGAATCAACCCTTCCGTATGCGATGTCGTATCGCCACCTTTTAGCGTACAGTTCAAAAACAAGGCTTTCATCCGATCCCTCCTAAGTGAATGATGTTCTATTAGGTGTTCCCGTTCTCTCCGCTTCTTATTACCTTTCGAAGGATTTTGTTCATGCGAAGCAGAATGCTAGGTTGAGGAGTTGAAACGCATGCCAAAATTTTTACATATTGCCGATTTGCATCACGCTCGCCATACAGGGAACGCGATTCATGCTGAAAGGACAAGCTTTGACATTCAACGAGACAAACTCCAGCAACTCGCATCAGTCATTCGTGAACACGAGATTGCTGCAGTATTGATCGCCGGAGACATCGAGGTCAGTGATTCATATGACCTTATGCCTTATTTAGAAAAATGGACATCTCTTGGTACGTCCATCTATATCGTCTTTGGCGAACATGACGTCAATCGTCATCGTGATAAGGAAGTGTGGGAGACGGTTCCCCACGTCTATTGTTTTGCGGAACCAGGGTATAGATTCGACCCAGCCTTAGGCGCCGGTATATACGGGGTGAGTTGCACATCGAACCAGGTCGGATTGATTGAAGTCCTCAATCACATTCCTCCGCTCGAACCATCACACCCTAACCTGCTACTCAGTCACGGACGTGCAAGTGCTTTTTCGAATACCCGACTTCACCCTCATGCTTTTGCCTATGTCGCGCTCGGCGATTATCATCGGTATAAAGTGATGGAGCGATCGAATACGACAATCGTGTATCCGGGACACCTCTTTTCTGTATGGGATGGTTGCGGCAAAGCCTGGGAAACCGGATATGTCATCGGTTCGATTGATGGTGATACCGTTACACACACGTTTCACGTGTTCCAAGGAGCTCAAACTAGACGCGTTTGCGTGAATCCATTCATTCGTAACAATGACAAGATTCAACTCATCCTCGACAATGTCCCGTCGGTACATGAGAAGTGGGTGAAAGATGACCCGATTTCGATTCAAGAGGTCATTCGTCAGGTTCTTCGCACATCTCCGGATGATTATTTTGTCACCCCTAGTCACGCCAAGTTGCGTCCTCGACGAATGTGTATGCGTGGCCAACGATTGTTAGATGATCCTATACTATTGGAATCGTTCATTCAAAGAAGTTATAAAGCTACTGCTAACACACAATGAATGTGCTATTTGATTGTTCTCACACGGCCGTCCGGTTCCTGATATACCACATGCTCTTGTGTCAGTTCCGTCGGTGAGCGAACGCCTGCCGCAGCCGCCATATTGTATAGCCCTTCCCGAAGCGAGATGATATAGTTCGTCACCCGATAGCTCTTTTCGTCGACAACGAGAGCACGCTGCAGTTTCGGGTCAGTCGTCGCGACACCGACCGGGCAGCGGTTCGTGTGGCAAACCTGTGCCTGGATGCAACCGACGTTGAACATGAGTCCGCGGGCGATATTGACGAGGTCTGCACCGAGCGCGAGGGCGATGGCGACTTTATCCGCCGTGATGAGTTTCCCAGAGGCGAACAGTTTGACTCGGTCTCGCAAACCGTGCTCGATGAGAAGGTGATGCACGTAAGGGAGCGCCGCCTTCAGCGGTAAACCGACTGTATCCGCAAGCTCTTGATACGTCGCACCCGTACCCCCTTCACTCCCGTCGATGGTGATGAAGTCAGGTACAATTTGAGATCTCGCCATCTCTCGGACGAGCGAGTCGATGTCTTGCAACTTCCCAACTACAAGTTTGATGCCGACGGGCTTCCCACCGATTTCACGTAACCTCTCAACAAATGCCAACAATTCCACATGGGTGTGAAATTCAGAGAAGCGGTTCGGGCTGTCAATGGTTTCCCCGACTCGTACACGACGGATTCGGGCAATCTCCTCGGTCACTTTCGATCCGTCGATATGTCCACCACGTGTCTTCGCGCCTTGGGCAAGTTTCAGTTCGAACGCTTTCACTTGCGGAAGGTCACTCTTTTGTTTGAATGCCTCGACTGAAAACCTACCGTCTTCATCCCGGACACCGAAGAGCGCCGGTCCAATTTGACAGATGAGATCGACGTCCCCTTTTAAATGATAGTCGGATAATCCACCCTCCCCAGTATTCATCCACGTGCCACCCGCACGACCGAGCCCAATCGAAAGCGCTGTGATGGCCCTGTCTCCGAGCGACCCGAAACTCATGGCAGACTGACCGACAAGCCCCCGAACGTAGAACGGTTCCCGGCACGTCTGTTCGCCTATGATGACGGTATCTTCTTCTGTTAATAAGTACGGGGAGATGTCTCGTTCGACGAGATGTTCTTTTCGGGTGAACAGATTGTCTTCATCGAGTTCATACACCCATGTCGACACTTTCGTTGAATTGTCGATTCGTAACTCGTTCCGATTTGTCGGGTACAATGCATTTTGAAGATAGAACCCACCCGCGTCAAAATCTCGCTCCGAGCCGAATCCGATGATGCGCGACTTATACTTCCCTGCGATGACGGCCGACTCATAATCATTCCGTGAGAACGGCTTCGCCTCATTGTCATTCAGGAACAAGTATTGCCGAAGTTCGGGTCCCATCTTCTCAAATATATAGCGCAACTTTCCGAGAATCGGGAAGTTCCGGAGGACGGAGTGTTCGCGTTGGTTCCGGTCACGCCGCCACAGATAAAAAATCAAGAGCGGTGGCGTGATCATGATGAGCAACATGAGCATCAGTAAAATGGTTAACATCGATGTGGTGAGTGACACGGAATTCCCTCCTCTATGGCTCGACGAAAAACACCCTGTTTCCAACAAAACAGGGTGTCATCAGTCGTTCGGGATCGTGACCCCGTCAAATTGTTCATTGCGGCATAGCGTGATTGCTTGCATCGCCAACTTATAGTCTTCTTCCGGCAAGGCAATCAACTCGGTCGGAAGGACCCATTCTTTTGAGTTATACAGATGGATGACGAGCTTGGCGAGCACAAACTCTCGTTTATCAAACGTATTGTCATCGATAATCGTCGAAGTGCGAATCTTACCTGATTCAAGATCCATATAAGGAAGTAGGCATTCACGTATATGTTCATTTCCCGCAATCACATACAGCGCGGCGAAATATTCTCGACCGGTACTCCCCGGATCCGTGAGCCGTTGTGCCAACCGTTTGAACTCGTTGTAATGGTCGGAAGATAAAAAATCAATATGGTTCATCGGTCCACCTTCTCTCTCTAAGCCATGCTTTGCTCTCAAGGTTTATAATTTCCACCTTTTTGTAGAAACTAACCCTCTTTCGCTCAGATTCGGCGCAGCGAAATCGCCTCACGCATCTGTTGAAGCGACGCCCGGGCCGCCTCGCCTCGACGCATCATGACAGCCGTGAACAACGCATCAATCAGGCTCAGTTCGGCGATGCGAGAAGCGAGCGCCTCAGAACGGAATGCCGTCTCTTGAGATACGGTATAGAGCGACACATCCGCCAGTTTCGAGAGAGGGGACTTCGCATAGTTGGTGATGGCAATCATCGGCACGCCCTTCTCTTTTAAGAGTTTGGCGATATCGAGTGTCTCTTTCGAGGCACCGGAATGCGAGATGACGACGGCGACGTCTGCGGTCGTCAATTGTGAGGCCGACATGAGCTGCATATGCGACTCGAGAATCGCGCTTACTTGAAGTCCGCTCCTGACAAACTTATGATAGGCATCTAGCGCGACGACGGCCGACCCGCCGCTCCCGAAAAATTCGATGCGGCGCGCCCCAAGAAACAGCTCAACGGTTTTCTCAAGAGAGGCACCCTCTAAAATCTGACGGGTCGATTCAATCGTCTTCCCGTTCGTTGAAAAAATTTTCTCTGCGATTTCGAGTGCCGTATCCGTCTCGGTAATATCTTCATGAATATCTTGAAGCGGTGCGACGACATCTGAGGCGAGTGCGATTTTTAGCGCCTGATAGCCTTTGAATCCGACACGCTGACAAAAACGAAACACAGTCGACTCTGCCACATCGAGGTCATCTGCCACCTGATTGATCGTATGATGAATGATTTTTTCTGGTTGCTTCAAAATATAGTCGGCAATACGTTGTTCTTTCTTGCTCAGTGTCGAATAGGCACCACGGATGCGGGCCGTCCCGTTCATCGTTTCCATCAAGCATCACCCTTTCTCTTCTTCATCTAACGATACCGTTTCGAAAAAAATTCCGCAATGTGTGATTCATGCAAATGATTGACCCACCTTACAAAAGTAGGCAAGAAGCGTGATTCCAGAGTGTGCTACTCTAATAAAGCACTTTTTCATTCATTCTTTGTACCATTTGAAATTGAAAGGACTGTTTCTCATCGAACATCACCTGAGTAGCTCATATAACTTCCCACTCGTCATTCTTTCCATCGCTGTCGCCATCTTCGCTGCCGGTGTCGCTCTCGATATTAGCAGTCGTTTGAAATATGCGAAGCACGCCTCGCGACTCAGGTGGGTCGTCGCTGGTGCCTTCAGCCTCGGTCTCGGCATTTGGGCCATGCACTTCATCGGTATGCTGGCGTTTCACTTGCACGATGATGTGACGTACCATCTCGGCATCGTACTATTATCCATCGTGCCGGCCGTCGTCGCTTCCGGACTTGCCTTTTGGATGATCAGCCATCCGGAGACGCGACCCATCCAGCTCGTCTTCGGTGCCTTCTTGATTAGCGTCGGCATCGTCTCCATGCATTACATCGGGATGGAAGCGATGCAAATGAACGCCATCCTCACATACGACCCCATCATGTGGATTGCATCTGCCATCGTTGCCTTCGTCGCGTCACTCGTCGGATTGTACATCCTCTTCTATATCCCGAACGTCTCGCGGTTCCATTGGCGCCGTCTGGTCAGTTCGGTCTTGATTGGTGTTGCCGTTTCTAGTATGCATTATGTCGGGATGGGCGCAGCCCGTTTCACCCCGATGGAAGGTGCGGCCAAACCGGTCAGCGACTATGCCGTCGACAGCACCCTACTCGCCTATGTCATTGCGGCGAGCGTCATGACACTATTCATCTTGATGTACATCTCGCTCCGGACGGCATCACAACTCGAGGCACAGTCGGAAGAACTAGAATTAAAATTCGAATCCATCATCGAATCTGCCTCGGATGCCATCATTGTCGCCGATCACAATCGCACCATCCTTCAGTGGAACCAAGGGGCGACCGACTTGTTCGGATATACGTATGACGAGATGATCGGGCAATCGATTGTCGCCATCATTCCGGAACGATTCCGAGATGCGCACGAGCGCGGGATGAAGCGTTATGAAGCGACAGGTGAAAAACGCGTCATCGGTCAAACGGTCGAGCTCATCGGATTACGAAAAGACGGTGTCGAAGTGCCAATCGAGATGTCACTCGGAACGTGGAAGACGGACAAGGGCATCTTCTTCAGTAGCATTATCCGTGACATCAGTGAACGGAAACGAATCGAGGCTCAAATCAACGACCTCGTCTATTTGGACCCGCTCACCGGTCTCCCGAACCGTCGTCTATTCAGCGACCGACTCGACGCGCTACTCGGTCAGTCCCAGCAAGAATCGTTCGCCTTATACTATATCGACTTGGACAACTTCAAGGTCATCAACGACCGGTTCGGCCACTCGATCGGCGACCAATTCTTGAAACAAGTGACGACCCGCATCCAATCGACGATTCAAAAGTCGGACACGCTCGCCCGTCTCGGCGGAGATGAGTTTATCATCTTGTCGCCACATACGAAAAGTAACCTCGCTGCCCATCGTGCGCAGGAGCTCATCAACATCCTCCATCCTCCGTTCGAACTCGAGAACGAGGAAGTGTTCACCGGTGCCTCGATTGGGATCAGTCTCCATCCATCCGACGGGGATACGGCAGAGGATTTAATCAAAAACGCTGACATCGCTATGTATCGGGCGAAGGCCGACGGCAAGAACGGCTATCAGTTCTTCACGAACGAACTGAACGAGTCCGTTTCCCGTCGTTCGAACTTGTCGATGGCACTCCGGAAAGGGATTGGACGTGGCGAGTTCACCGTCCACTATCAACCGCAGATCCAGCTAGAGACAGAAATGGTCATTGGTATGGAAGCACTCGTCCGCTGGAATCATCCAGACCTCGGGATGATTTCGCCTGGCGAGTTCATTCCGATTGCCGAAGAGACGGGAAGCATCCATCGCCTCGGCGAGTTCGTCTTGAATGAGGCGTGTCGCCAAAACAAGGCGTGGCAAGATGCGGGCATTCCCCCGTTTCGGGTCGCCGTCAACATCTCGGCCATTCAATTCGCTCAAAAAGACTTGTCGGAAGTCGTCAGCCGCGCACTCGACTCATCAGGTCTCGACGCGCAGTATTTAGAACTCGAGTTGACCGAGAGCGTCATCCAAAGTGCAGACCGCGCCATCGAGACGATGCATGAGCTCGTCGCCCTCGGCGTCCACCTCTCCATCGACGACTTCGGGACCGGTTATTCATCACTCAGTTACTTGAAGCTGTTCCCGATTGATACGCTGAAGATCGACCAGCACTTCACGAAGAACATCGAAAGTGACGAGAAAGACGCTGCCCTCGTTAAAACGATCATCCGCATGGCGCACGAGCTCGATTTGAACGTCATTGCGGAAGGGGTCGAGACCGAGAATCAAGTCGCTTTTCTGAAAGCCGAATCATGTAACCAGGCACAAGGATATTTCTACAATCGTCCTTTGCCGGCGGAAGAAATCGAAGTCTTCTTCCAACAATATAAGAAAGCATCATCAAGTTAATTCGTTCGACCTCCGTGACGGGGGTCGATTTTTTACTAGGATTTTGACGATCGCTGAGTCACACCGAGCAATGCGAACAGGTTACCCGACACCTCTCGATGATTGGAAAATTGTTGCCTGAAAATGACGAACTATTTGAGGGATCTTTCGCCCATAGCTTTAAATCGATGAAGACGACACAATAAAAATGACCTCCGATGATTATATCGGAGGTCATTTTACAAACATACGTTCGTTTTATAGTACAACGCAAACAAGCGCCTATATATTCGCTTTTTCTATTTTTAGTCTAGCAAATCCCGCAACATAAGTCTATTCTTTCTCTCCACGACCTCTTACATTAAAGAGAGACTCTTGAAAGGAGCATATCTATGGAATTATACCGTTGGGACCTCAATCTGAAAGTTCGCTTATTCGGCGAAGGCTTATTCAACCTCTTGTTTTGGATGTACTTTCCATTCATCACCGTCTATTTCGCCCGGACGCTCGGTGTCGAGCTAGCCGGACTACTCATGGCCGTGCCACCGTTGTTCCTGCTAGTCGGCAGCTTGATTGGCGGTTCGCTTGCAGATGAGATTGGTCGCCGCCCCGTCATGCTCGCAGGGACGTTCTCACAAGGTTTCCTATTCCTCGTTTTCGCTTTATCAACGAACGCCTATGTCGATTACATCACCTACATCAGCATCGGTTTTATGGGTGCCATCTACAAACCGGCCAGTTCGGCGATGGTCGCCGACCTCGTTCCGACTGAACATTTACGGAATGTATTCGCGACGTTTATGGCTTCGAACAATATCGGTGCTGTTCTCGGTCCGCTTCTTGGTGCGGTCCTCTTTTTCGAGTATCGTCAGGCGCTCCTCCTCGGCTGCGCCCTTGTTCTTTTTGGTTACGGGGGTTTGCTCGCGGTTCTAACCAGTGAGACACGACCGGTCTCGACCGAGAAGACGGTCGCAACGACATTTTTCACCCAAGGGCGGTCGTATGCGACGATTTTGATTGACCCGCTTTTCCGCCTCTATCTGATTGCTGGCGTATTCGCCTTAATCCCAATCATGCAGCTAGACGTGTATTTACCTGTCTATTTGATTGAACAAACTCCGGCCACGTTCAACGTCTCGAATACAGTCTTATTCGGCTGGCTCGTTGCATATAACGGCCTCTTGTTCGTCGTCTTCATCATTCCTGTCACACGTGTGTTTCGGGCGTGGGACGAACGGCGTGTTTTACTATTGTCGACTTTCCTAGGAGGTTTCGGGACGTTTCTCGTCGCCTTCTCATCAAATATCTGGTACTTGCTCATCGTCACGACCATGTTCACGTTCGGGGAGCTGATTCGTTCTCCCGTCAGTCAGAGTTTCGTTAGTCACTATGCACCAATCGAGTCACGTGGACAATACCTCGCGACCGATACGCTCCAAAACACAATCGGCAAGTTCCTCGCACCGGTGACGGTATTTGCATCAGGATTTCTCTCCCCTCTCGCTGTGTTCACACTCATCTTGCTGTCGGCACTCATCGGTATGGGGCTGTATGCGAAGCTATTTGACAAGCTGAACCAAATGAAAGTTTCGTCTTAGGGTTACCGCAATCACTTTGTTACTAATCAACGCTTGTATCGCATTTCGGGAATTTTATTCACTCTCAAAGATTGATCGTTCGTTCTTGTATCTATATAAGAGTGCCTGTCCGTCGTCCCGCCTACGAATTAAGCCGGGACGCTTTTTTTGCATTACTCGAAAAAAATTCCGTCATTAGACTTGTAAGTCGAATTTATTTTGATATGATAAATCTAGAGACGGAAAAAAATTCTTTTTCAGGGGTGACAATATGGAAATTGGTTTGATTGGTTTAGGTAAGATGGGATACAACTTGGCACTCAACTTGAGCGACCACGGACACACGGTCGTCGGGACGGACGTCGGGAATGTCACTTCGGACGCGTTCTCCATCGTGCCGACGCTCGAAGATGTCGTGAACAAATTGTCGACGCCACGCGTCATCTGGACGATGGTCCCTGCCGGCGACGTCACCGAAGCGGTACTCGCTGAACTATATGAGCGCCTCGAACCCGGCGACATCGTCATCGACGGCGGGAACTCGAACTACAAACTCTCGGTCGCACGCGCCGAACAGTTCGCCGAGAAAGAGATCAAATTCTTCGATTGCGGGACGAGCGGAGGCACGGACGGGGCACGAAACGGTGCCTGTACGATGGTCGGGGGTGACGCGGAGGCGTGGCCAACGATTGAACCAATCTTCAAAGATCTGTCTGTCGAGAACGGCTACTTGTATACAGGTCCTGCCGGAAGCGGTCATTTCTTGAAGATGATCCATAACGGCATCGAGTACGGGATGATGCAGGCGATCGCCGAAGGATTCGATATCTTGGAGAAGAGCCCGTTCGACTATGACTATGAAAAAGTCGCTCGTGTATGGAATCACGGGTCGGTCGTACGTTCTTGGCTCATGGAACTCACAGAGAATGCCTTCAAGAAAGATGCGAAGCTCGATGAGATTCGCGGGGTCATGCATTCATCCGGTGAAGGTAAATGGACGATTGAGACGGCGCTCGACCTTCAAGCCGCGGCACCGGTCATC
Organism: Exiguobacterium sp. s181; assembly: GCF_018617125.1. Classification (GTDB taxonomy): domain Bacteria; phylum Bacillota; class Bacilli; order Exiguobacteriales; family Exiguobacteriaceae; genus Exiguobacterium; species Exiguobacterium profundum. Next base: position 324,096 of record NZ_JACSJM010000001.1, on the reverse strand, counting down.
GCCCTGTCGCTCATGATGCGCTACCGTTCACTCGAAGACGACACGTTCTCAGGAAAAGTCGTCGCCGCGCTCCGCAACGAGTTCGGTGGCCACGCGGTCGTCAAGAAGTAACATCTGTGGAAAAGGTCACGGGGATATGGCCTTTTCCTTTGCTAGGAACTGTAAACGGTTACATATTCGGAATTTAGGGGGAATACTCAATGTCTGGCTCAACACTTATTTTGATCGCCTTAGCCGGGATCTTCTTGCTCTTATTTTTGGTCATTCGCACAAAGCTTCATGCATTCGTTTCGTTGTTACTTGTCAGTTTAATCGTCGGGGTCGCAGCCGGCATGCCACTCGGGGATGTCATCGCCTCCATCCAAAACGGGATGGGCGGAACGCTCGGCTTCGTCGCCGTCGTCGTCGGTCTTGGCGCGATGTTCGGGAAGATGCTTGAAGTATCGGGTGGCGCGGAACGTCTTGCCCAGACACTCGTCAGCAAGTTCGGGGAAGACAAGGCACAATGGGCGCTCGGGATTACCGGATTCATCGTCGCCGTCCCGGTCTTCTTTGATGTCGGTTTTATCATTCTCGTTCCAATCGTATACGGTCTCGCAAAAAAGACGGGACGCTCGCTTCTTTACTATGGGATTCCGCTCCTTGCGGGTCTCGCGGTCACACACAGCTTCATCCCGCCGACACCTGGTCCAATCGCTGTTGCGAACTTGATCGGTGCCGACCTCGGTTGGGTCATCTTGTTCGGTGTCCTCGCTGGGATTCCGGCCATGATTTTAGCCGGTCCGGTTTTTGGGAAGTATATTGCTAAGAAAATTCATGTGACGATTCCGGATTACATGGAATTTGAAGAAATCGATACATCGAAAGAACTACCAAGTTTCAAAATGATCTTGTCGCTCATCTTGATCCCACTTGTGTTGATTTTAGCGAACACGCTCTCAGCGGTTCTCTTGAACGAAGGCAACGCTGTCCGTGATTTCTTGACGTTCCTCGGACATCCATTCGTTGCCTTAACGATTGCGACGCTCCTCACGTTCGTCTTCCTCGGGACACGTCGTGGATATTCACGTGACGAAGTACAAGAGATCGCAACGAAAGCACTCGAGCCAGCCGGAATCATCATCCTCGTCACGGGGGCCGGTGGTGTGTTCAAACAAGTACTCATCGACTCTGGTGTCGGTGACGTGCTCGGTGAAATGATGGCTGGCTCACCACTTCCGGCAATCGTTCTTGCCTTCTTGATCGCAACGGTCGTCCGTGTCGCCCAAGGGTCGGCAACGGTGTCTATGGTCACAGCGGCCGGACTCATCACACCGCTACTCGAAATCCAAAACATCACGGGCGCGGCGCTCGGATTGATTGTCATCGCCATCGCTTCAGGGGCGACCGTCCTCTCACACGTCAACGACTCAGGCTTCTGGCTCGTCAACCGGTACTTCGGTCTCGACGTGAAAGACACGCTCAAATCATGGACGATCATGGAAACGATTATCGGACTCACCGGCTTTGCCGTCGTGTTCTTGATTAGCCTATTTATCATCTAAGTTAGGAAGTGATTGTGTGTTTACGATTGGGGTCGATATCGGGACGACGAGTACGAAAGCCGTCCTGTTCAACGGTCATCAACAACTGGCGGTACATAACGTGTTGTATCCGCTTCTCACGCCCGATACGGAGACGGCCGAGCAAGACCCGGTCGTCATCTATGGGGCCGTGCTCGAAGCTGTCTCGGCGGTCCGCGCCAAAGCGGACGGTCCGATTCGCTTCGCATCGTTCAGTTCGGCGATGCACAGTTTAATCGCGCTCGATGCATCAGGACGTCCGCTCACGAACAGCATCACGTGGGCCGACAGTCGCGCGAATCCATATACGCAAGAAATCAAACGCGATGTTGATGCGAGTGCGCTCCATATGCGCACGGGCACCCCGGTCCATCCGATGGCACCGCTGTCGAAACTGCGCTGGTTGAAAAAAGAACATCCTGACGTCTTTGAACAGACAGCCAAGTTCGTCTCCATCAAAGAGTATGTCTTCTATCGCTTGACGGGTCGCTTCGTCGTTGACTACTCCATCGCCTCGGCGACCGGACTCTTCAATTTAAAGCAACGAGACTGGGACACGGAAGCACTTGATGTCGCCGGTGTGACACCAGAGCGCTTGTCTGAACTCGTGCCGACGACAGAGATTTTACCGGTGACACCTGAGGTGACCGAGACGCTCGGCTGGGACTTCCCGCTCGTCATCGGGGCAAGCGACGGCGTGCTCTCGAACCTCGGGGTCGGCGCCTTCGAACAAGGCGTCGTCGCCGTGACCATCGGGACGAGCGGCGCCATCCGGACGGTCGTCTCGGAACCGGTCGAAGATCCGAAAGGTCGCATCTTCTGTTATGCGCTGACGGACAAGCATTGGGTGATTGGTGGACCGGTCAATAACGGCGGCATCATCCTCCGCTGGCTCCGTGACGAGTTCGCAGCAAGTGAGGTCGAGACGGCGAAACGACTCGGGATCGACGCGTACGATGTGTTGACACGAATCGCCGAGACGGTCAAACCGGGTGCCGACGGACTGTTGTTCCATCCGTATTTGATGGGTGAACGGGCTCCGCTCTGGGATTCAAACGCCCGCGGTTCATTTTTCGGGCTCAGCATTCACCATAAGCGCGAACATTTCATCCGTGCCGTATTGGAAGGAGTCATCTTTAACCTCTATACGGTCATGCTCGCACTCGATGAGTTGACGGGCGCCCCGAACCGCATCCATGCGACGGGGGGGTTTGCCCAGTCGAGTCTCTGGCGTCAAATGATGGCAGACATCTTTGATACACCGGTCGTCGTGCCGGAGAGTCATGAAAGTTCATGTCTCGGGGCTGTCATGCTCGGGGAATACGCTTTCGGGGACATCGAGGAGTTCCAAGAAGTACCGCAAGTGACCCATGAGCATACACCGGACATGGAAGCGACGAATGTGTATCGTGAACTTTTGCCGATCTACATTCGCTTATCGCGCCATTTGTCTGAAGAGTATGAAGCGATTTCAGCGTTTCAGCGGAAGCATGTATGATGTCAAACCGAGTCCTTGAAGGGCTCGGTCTTTTTGATTTATGACAGGATTTTTCGTGATATACACGGAAATTAAGGACGAGGTCAAACAATCATCGTATCGAAGAAGGGATTGATTAAATGGCGATTGCAATCGGATATCTCATCGCAGGTCTAGGTGCATTCGTGGCATATTGGTTCAGTACCGGCGAAGCACGAAACACAAAATTGAAAATATGGGGAATCGCTCTTATGATTCCTATATCACCAGCCTTAGCGTTTTCCATCGGCCTTTCGTACGCAATCAGTGTACAGAACGGATGGGCTGGATTGATCATGTGGTTTATTTTCCCTGTGATTTTCTTGAGTGGTCTGGCGTTGCTATTGATTGGTCTTTTCAAAAAAGAAAAGAAGTTGGTTTGAATGGTAAGACAACCATGATCACGACAACCCGTTGCCTCATCCGCCCATTCGAACGCCAAGACATCGAATCATTCATGATTTACCGGAATGACTTGGATTGGATGAAAGATCAGTCATTCAAAGGACTCAGCTTTGAAGAATACGAGAACGCCCTAATCGGCGCACAATCACTTCAACACGGCATGCAACTCGCCATCATCGACCAAGCGACCGATGAATTGATTGGGGACGTGTATATCCAGCAAGAAGGTATGACGCATTGGATCGGCTACACGATTACCCCTACGCGCGCTCGGCAAGGCTATGCATTTGAAGTGATGTCGGAATTGATTCGTCACTTGACTTACCAAGGAGCGAAAGAGTTCAAAGCCGGTGTGCTTGGGACGAACGCGGCATCCATCGCGCTATTGAAGAAATTGAACTTCACCTTTTTCGAGACAGAGCTTGACGAACAGATTTATCGTCTCGATGTCTCCAACATATGATAAAGTATGTATCACATGTCGCTTGGTTTTGATTTGAGGGAGTTTTGAATGGAATGATGAAACGCGTTCTTTTGCTCATGTCGATCTTTCTACTGATTGGGTCTTTGTCACAGGCTGCGATTCCGGAGCCGAAGGCCTATAACGACCCGAGTCTCATCTATTTGACGCTCGATGATGGACCGAACTGGAAAACGGGAAAGCTACTCGATGTCTTGAAGAAACATCAAGTGAAGGCAACCTTCTTCATCCTCGGAAAGAACATCGAAGGAAATGAGCATCTGCTTCACCGCATCATTGCGGAAGGTCATTTGATTGCCTTACACGGGATGCGACACGACCGGGATGAATTTTATGAAACACCGTTGACGGCCGTGCTTCAGATGCAGGAAGTACAAGCACTTATCTATGAAGTGACCGGCATTCATACGAACATGGCCCGCACCATTTATGGGAGCGACGCCGGCATGTCACCCGCACACTGGCAGGCGATGACCGATGCCGGTTTTGAGATTTGGGACTGGAACGTCGGTAGTCTCGACCATGTGTATAAGAAAGACAATGCCCGTGTCGAGCAACGTGTATTCGACCGACTCGAAGCGAATCGCGCCGCCAATATTGCTTCGATTATTTTAGCGCACGATCACTCGATGACGCCGAAAGCACTCGATACAATCATTCGTTATGCGAAAGAACGAGATTATGAATTCCGTACGTTAGAGGGTGTCCAACCGGTTCACAACTTTTCTGATGTATGGGAACCGCATTTAAGCGAACGAGCGACCCCATGACTGCAGATCATCTTAATGGTCTGCAGTTTTTATACAATGAGATGAATTATAAAAAATCGAGCCCTTATGTGGACTCGATGCTCATTTGTCGTTCATAGGTCACCATCACAAATTGACCGGAGGCGTGGTGACTCGTCAGTCGAAGCTTCGTTTCTTTCGTGCCTTCTAGGAAAAGAGGGATTCCCCCTCCTAACACGACCGGCGCAATCGCAATCTCATAGCGGTCAATCAAATCATGTTCCATCGCGGCTTTGATGACTTCTCCCCCGCCGATGAGCCAAATATCTTGATCAACTTCTTGCTTTAACCGATTGATGAGTTCTTTGATTGGTTCGTCCGTGAATGTGACATGCTCGGCCTCACGGTCAGCCTGACGTGTCAAAATGTAGTTCGGGATGTCTGGATACGGATACTCTCCTTGTTCTAACTTCAATACTTCCTCATACGTCTTCCGTCCCATGATGACAGCACCAACGGTCTTGAAAAAATCAGCATAGCCGTTGTCCCCATCCCCCTCTACAGCGAACAACCAATCGAGTTGGTCGTTCGACCGGGCAATCTTTCCGTCTAAACTCATCGCAATATATAACACAACATTCGGCATCATGTGTTCCTCCTTGATTCGTGATACATTCAGCTTAACGAACAAACACGACAAAAGATGACGGGAATGGTAGATATGAAAAAACGACACTTGCAACTGATTCGGCTACTCAATCGCGGACGACGTTTCACGGCGGAAGAACTGGCCCAAGAGACAGGCGCCTCCATTAGGACGATTCAACGGGATATGCTCTCGCTCGAAGAACTCGGTTATCCGATTTGGAGTGTTCCTGGAACTGGGGGCGGCTATGAAATGTTGCCGAATCGTTTATTGCCCCCGCTCCATCTCCGCGAACAAGAAGCCGTCGCACTCTATCTCACGCTCAAATGGATGGAACACATTCCTGATGTGCCGTTCGGGGACATACGAAGTACGTTGTCCGATTGGTACGTGAATGAGTTACCACATGACGTAGAGTCGAAAATTCGACGATTGGAGCGAAACATTCTCTGGCTTGGAAACAAACAAATTCCAAAAGCGCCGTTCACAAAGGACATCTATCAGGCGGTCGAGCGCAAAAACAAGATCGAGATGACGTATCGATCGACGAACGGATCACGTACGTTCCCCATCGCACCGGTCGGTATGGCACTCCTTGACTTAAAGTGGTATGTCTTCGGGCTCTCCGAACTCGGATTCCGTCAATATCGGATTGATCGCATCGAAGCGGTCCAAGTGCTCGAGGAATCGTTCGAGTCCGAGGATTTGGTGACCTTGCTTCAGAGAAGTGATGAACGGGGCGGTGTGATCGTTCAACTCGAGCTGACGTCACTCGGTCGTCGTTTACTTGAAGATGTATTACCCGATATCGAAGAGAAGAATGAATGGGACGTACCTAAAGAAGAGCTGCCGTTTTTGTCGAGACAGCTGTTGAAGGCCGGAGCCGAAGTGAAGGTCAAGGCACCGCATGCGTTGCGGGAGATGATGAAGGAGCATGCGGAACGTCTTGTAACATTATACGTATGAAAACTGAAAAGGCTCAACCCATGCGGTTGAGCCCGATTTCAATTTGCTTCATCCATTTCCTTATGAATACGTAGCAATTCGTTTTTGTATAAATCAGAGCGACCTCCAAAAATCGCTTGAATGTTATTTTTCACTTTGACGACTCCAGCTGCTCCGAGTGCTTTTAGTTCATCCTCATTGATTTGAGAAACATCACTTACTTCAACACGAAGTCGTGTGAAGCATGCATCGATATCACGGATGTTCTCTCGTCCCCCAAGTGCCTCTTCAATCGCAAGTGCTGTCGTTTGAATCACTGATTGACCTGACTTTTTATCATTGTAGTCTTTACGCGTAAACAGTTTCGCTTCTTGTCCGCCACGCCCTGGTGTTGCCAAATTCCACTTCTTGATAGCGAAAGTAAAGATACTATAGTAAACGATGAAGAAACCAATGCCGACGACGACATTCATCCACCAGCGTGGTGTTCCTGGTAAGACGTTCACTAAAATATAGTCAATCAACCCTGATCCTCCAGCCCAACCGATATGTGTGTCGAGCGCATACATGAGCGCAAAGGAAATCCCCTTCAACACACTATGGATGACATAAAGGATAGGTGCCACGAATAAGAAAGTGAATTCAATCGGTTCTGTGATTCCTGTTAGAAAAGCTGTACCGGCTGCTGCAATCAATAAGCCTCGAACGACAGGACGTTTGTCTGGGTCAGCCTGACGATACATCGCAAGCGCCGCCCCGAGTAAACCGAACATAATGATTGGGAACTTACCAGACATGAAACGTCCCGCCGTCACTTCGACACCTTCCGCGATTTGAGCGAGGAAAATATACTGATCACCGTTCACGACCGCATCACCGACCGTTGCCGTTCCACCGAGAGATGTCCAGAGGAACGGGGCATACCAAATGTGGTGTAATCCTGTCGGAATCAATAATCGTTCCAACATTCCATATAACCCAACATATGCAGGATTGGTCGCATCACTCGCGATGACGTTTGCCATTGAAGTGAGTGTCGATTGGATTGGCGGCCAGATGAGCATCATGACAAATCCAAGTAAAATCGAGAAGAAGACCATTACAATTCCGACAGAACGATCACCTGCAAAGAATCCCAACACTTCTGGTGGATTGAACGTATGGAACTTTTTTATACACCCATACTGCGAGCAACCCGACCGCAATCCCTCCGAGTATACCGGTTTCAAGGGAAGGAATACCGAGTAACATGCCATATTCTCCACTCTCGGCAGCCATTTCTGCCGTGATGCCGAGGGAGATTGAAATTGTCGTATTCATAATGACATATCCGACGAGTGCTGCGAGTGCGGCAATCCCTGATCCTCCTGACAAACCAACTGCGACCCCGATTGCAAAAATGATTGGTAAGTTCGCAAAAATACTAAGACCAATTTGTAACATTCCAGCACTGATCGCTTCTACTGTTCCATTCTGTAAAAACGTCCAGCTTTCGGCTAATGGTCCCGTGAGTGCCGCACCTAGTCCTAGCAAAATTCCGGCAGCCGGTAATAAAGCGACCGGTACCATGAGCGCCTTTCCAAACTTTTGAAAAACTCCAAACTATTGACTCATTCGATTCACTCCTCATCTTGTAAGCGTTATCAATCTGAACAATGAGAAAGGGGATTGCCTCCCCTCTCTAGTTACCGTATTGCTACTGTCTCGCCCGATTTTAATTCCGGCCAGTACGTTCTGTTTTCCTCAATCAAATCATCTAAGATTCGACGAGCTATTGGTGCATCGATGACTGTACGATTTAGTGTCAACGCCTGAAGTGCCTTCTCATAACTGTTTTCGAAGTATGCGTCGACGACAAGTTGATCGTAAGCAAGCTGTCCTTCAATCATTCCTTTGTAAAAACGAGGAATCTTTCCGACTGCGAATGGTTTCGGTCCACGATTGGTAAGCATCGCAGGCACTTCAACCATCGCATCGTCCGGCAGGTTCGAAATAATCCCTTCATTTTTCACCATGACGATGAAAATATCACCGTTATTATAGGCTAGCGAAGCAGCGACCCGAATCATATAGCAGCCGTGGATATCGACCTCAAGGTGAACATTTTCGAGCGAGTCATCTTGAATAATCTGATCGCACATCGAGAAGACACGTTCTTGACGTCCGTTGATTACTTGCCGTGCCCGCGTGTTCGTGACATCTTCTTTTTCTGCCATGTCAGATGGATATAAATAATATTGAAGGTACGTGTTCGGTAAGTACTCCGGGAAATCCGTCAGCATCTTCTCTACTTGTTTGAACGTCTTGATCCAAGATGGGTCATTCGCAATCTCCGAATCTTCCGGGATGAAACCGTCTTCTAAAATGGCGCGTTTGATATCTTCAGTCAATTCATTTCCTTCTTTATCGAAGATACCTGTGAACCAACCAAAGTGGTTGAGTCCGAAATATTCCGGAACGAGATCCCAAATCTCTTTACCGAGAATCTTCGCATAGCTCACCATGATTGCTGCTGGCATGTCGCAAATGTTTAATATTTTTTGATCGTCCGGGTATGCACGTTTGAGCGCCTCGGCGACAATTGCAGCCGGGTTTGTATAGTTTAAGATCCAGCCATTCGGTGAGCCGGTGCGAATGTCAGAGACGAGTTCAATCATATCTCCGATTGAGCGCATCCCGTATGACATTCCGCCCGGTCCACACGTCTCTTGTCCCACCACGCCATGTCGAAGCGGAATCTGCTCATCTTTTTCGCGCATTTCCAAACCACCTGTCCGAATTTGGACGAAGAAGAAATCTTTATCTTTAAAAGCATATTCTTTGTCCGTCGTATATTCGAACGACTCGAGTTCTGGATAATGCTCACGCAAGATGATTTCACTCGCTTTCGCGACACGTTCTTGACGTAATTCATCTGTATCGTAAAACGTGATAGAACGAAGTGGGAAGTGTTCTTTTTCCTTAATCAAACTCATGATCATGCCGATTGTGTACGTACTACCTCCACCGACGACTACGAGACGCTGTAGTGTTTTCATGTGTGCGTTCCCCTTTCAATACATATCTAATTGATTACAATACAAATTTAATACATATTATCTGAACAGTCAACACCTTTTTTAAAACGTTTTATTTTTGTATACTATGAGTAAGGAACGCATACAATCAGGAGGTTATCTACATGAAAGCTAAATCTCCGCTATACCAGCGGATTGCTCAGGAGATGCGCACGTTTATCGAGACCGGCGATTGGGCGCCCGGTGAAGCAATTCCGACAGAAGCACAACTCGTCGAGAAATTTAAAGCGAGTCGAGTCACCGTTCGACAAGCCGTCAAACTACTTCAAGAAGAAGGATTGCTTTGGAAACGACAAGGGAGCGGCACATATGTACAATCCGAAAAGATTGAACATAATATGTACGAATTAAAAAGTTTCACTGAAGACATGAAACGGGAAGGAAAGGACGTCACGAGTAAAGTACTTACTTTCACCGTTCAACCTCCGACTGAAAAAATAAAGGAAATACTCGAGCTTGATGAAGACGCTCTTGTCTACTATATTCGCCGGTTACGCTTTGCGAACGGAGAACCGCTCATCGTCGAAGATACGTATCTTCCACTCCAATTATTTCCCGATTTAACGTATGAGGTAATGACACGGTCGAAGTATGATTACATTGAAAATGTCAAAAACCTGAAGATTGCAGACAGTGTTCAGGAATTTATCCCGGTCTTGCCGACGAAAGAAATTGCTGAAATGCTCGAGGTGAGCGATCGAACACCGATACTCAAAGTCGAACTCTATTCGTTTCTCATGGATGGCAATCGCTTTGAGTTCACCGAAACGTATTTCAAGAGTGAAGAGTATCGCTTTATCATCCGTGCCGGTCGAAGACATGAAACAACAAACACCCAGTGAATTCAACGATTCACTGGGTGTTTGTTAATGCAAAATCATATGTTTCAACATTAGACTAATGCTATTCAAGCTGCCTTAGGGATTCAAATAGACGCTCAGCATTTTTTGGACTGCTCGTCAGGTAAATGGTTTCTAACAAGCTATTATATTCTCGTTCAGAAATGATAACAGCATTCTTCCCGCCTTCTTTCGAGATGAAAATCGTCTCGTCATTTTTACATACTTGATAAAGCAAGTGGTTCAACTTTTTTTGCGCTTTGCGGTATGCAATCGTAGACATTCACATCACTCCTCATTTATGTCCACTATATTATGATTTTTTATGAATGACGAAACATCTATGTTTCTACATCCGTATAAAAGATCAATCAATCATCAACAAAGGCGGTATGTACATGCATCACGAGAACAAACAGTTCATTCTCTTATTCAAAGACGGTCAGTTCGATGACATTTATCATCAAATGACCGATTCTTGCAAATCTCATTGTTCCATGGCCATGTTTCATCACGAAGCGTCTTCGTTTCATCATGGAATTCGGCGCTATCGTCTGCTCAATGAGATGATGTTGAACGGGAATCGGTATGTATTGTGGTCGGATTTCCGAAAAGAAAAGTTATTGTCCGTTCAATTCAATCGCGTGAATCAGGTTGAATCCATTCAGATGACGGTCACATCCTCTTCAAAAGAGACCAATCCTTTCACGAAAAACAAATACCACCTTCCATTCAAAGAGCAGTGGTTCGTCGTCTCAGAAGGCACAACCCTCGGAACTTATCATCATGATCCAACCCGAAAAAAGCGTGATGGCTATGACTTTTTGAAAACACAAGAGCAACAACCTTACAATCGTAGAAAAATCGGGATGGATGGCTCGTATGCGTTTGGAGAACGAGTGATTGCTCCATTACACGGGACGATTCATCAAGTCGTGGATGGGTTGTCAGACGAACTAGATGCTGATCATCCATTCGGTAATCACGTCATCATTCAACATGCGAACGATGAATATTGCCTTCTCGCCCATCTTGAGAATGGTTCCATTGCCGTGAATGTGGGAGATACGGTCAAAACCAAACAGTTGATTGGGCGCTGTGGGCGTTCCGGAATTACACCTGAGCCACGCTTGCATATGCGTGTCATGAATCACCCGGATGTGGACAGCGCGACCGCCCTCCCGATTCAATGGAAAGGTCGATTACGACCTGTGCGTGGAAAAGTAGTCACTTCCCGCGAGGAAGAAGGATGGTCGTATGGGATTGCAGCCCTCGATTTTTCAGAACTGCTCCTTTATGTTGTACAGGCCATTCCGCGATTATTTTTTCGCTTTTTTGGATAAGAAAACCCCTCAGGAATCTGAGGGGGTTCAACATCACATATCCAAATCAGTGAACGCGAGCGGGACGAGCTCTCCAAGCGTCACTTCTTTCACATCGGCGTTGCCGTTTGTGAGGAGTATTTTGAAGTCAGGATCGCCGAACTCGACCATGACTTGGCGGCAGATGCTACATGGTGGCAAGAAGTCTTCCGTGTCCCCAGACACGGCAACCGCTTCGAAGTCACCTTTTTTGTATCCTTGAGCGACCGCTGTGAAGATGGCCGTACGCTCCGCACAGTTCGTTGCTCCGAACGAGACGTTCTCGACGTTGACGCCGTCGATGACCGTACCGTCTTTCATGAGAAGTGCCGCACCGACGCGGAACTTCGAATATGGTGAATACGCATTGTCTTTCAATTGGCGTGCGCGCTCGACTAATTGTTGTTGGTTCATCTTAAGTCATTCCTCTCGAATATCGAATGAACTGATGCCAGTCCCCGTGCCTCTCATTTTGGGCAGGATTTATAGCATACACCCGCCTCAAAGAGAAGTCAATGACTTTTTACAAACGCTTTCATGGATAAACAAAAAAAGAAGGAGCGCTCGCCCCTTCTTGACTCTCTATACGTGGTCACACCAATTCAAGCTGCGCGACAGCCGCCTCTTCCGTTTCCGTCTGCACATGATGACGCCCAATCGGAATAACGGAAGGTGAACCGGATACCGGGTCACACATGACTGAACAGCGAAGGTTGAACACATGATGGATCAAATCACACGTGATGACGTCCGACGGCTTTCCTTCGGCGATCAACTTTCCTTTGTCGAGCGCGAAGATGTAGTCCGCATAACGCGCCGACAAGTTAATATCGTGAAGGACCATGACAATCGTCGTCCCATACTTCCGGTTCAAGTCCGTCAACAAGTCGAGAATCTCGACCTGATACGTGATATCAAGATACGTCGTCGGTTCATCTAAAAAGAGCACGTCCGTCTGTTGAGCCAGTGCCATCGCAATCCAGACGCGTTGGCGCTGCCCGCCTGACAACTCGTCGATGGGATGATCCGCGAACTCCGTGATGTTCATCATCTCCATCGCCTCGGCGACAGCTTCGTAATCGGCTTTCGTCCAGCCCTTTAAGAATGATTGATGAGGGTAACGACCACGACCGACAAGATCGGCGACCGTAATCCCTTCCGGTACGACCGGGGACTGTGGCAACATCCCAAGGACACGCGCTAGCTTTTTCGGTGCCATTTTCGAAATCGGCTTATCGTAAAGCGTCACTTGACCGGCACTCGGTTTGATGAGGCGTGCCATCGTCTTCAGGAGCGTCGACTTCCCGCAACCGTTCGCACCGATGATGATGCTGATTTGATTGCTCGGAATTTCAAGGCTGATATCGTTCAAAATCATCTTGTCCTCGTATCCCGAGGTGAGATGTTCCACTTTCATAATGGATGCCATTTAGAAGTCCCCTTTCTGGTTCATCCGAATCAACAAGTATAAGAGATAAGGCGCGCCGATGATGCCGGTGATGACACCGACCGGATAGCGTGCCGTGAAGGCGAATTGTCCGACAAGGTCGGCCGCTAGTACTAAAATGATTCCGACAAGCGCTGCCGGCAAGATTCCCGCGTGGCTCGTTCCGACGAGCCGTTTGGCAATCGGCCCTGCCAAGAAGGCAATAAACGCAATCGGTCCCGTTGTCGCTGTTGCAAGGGCGAGCATGAATACTGCTGCCACAATGAGCAGAAGTCTGGTCTGGTTCGTGTTGATTCCAAGCCCTGTCGCCGCCATTTCTCCGAGCTCGAGCATTTCAAGCTGACGAGTGAGTAACAGTACAATCGGTAAACAGATAAGTACCGTGATGATTAAAGGTGGCAACTCTTCAAGTTTCGCCCCATTTAAACTTCCTGTCAACCACCGCATCGCCATCGCGACATCGTTTTGTCGGCTGATGAGCAATAGATAATTGATGACGGCTGTTAACATCGCTTGAATCCCAATTCCAACTAACACCAAACGACCGATGGAGAAAGCCGCCCCTTTGGATAGGAAATAGATGACCAGCACGGTGACGAGCCCTCCGATAATCGAAGCGATCGAGATTATCGCTTCACTCGATTGTAGGACGACGATACAGAAGACAGCCGCCGCACTGGACCCCGTTGTGATCCCGATGACATTTGGATTGGCAAGCGGATTTCGAAGCATCGTTTGGAAAATCGTTCCCGCGGCACCAAATGCTGCACCGGCAAAGACACCAGCGAGCATACGTGGTAGACGCAATACTTCAATGGCGAACGTCGCCCCTTTTACGTCTTCCCCGAGCAAGACGCGGATGACATCCTGAACCGGATAAATCGTATTGCCCAACATGAGCATCAACCCGCTCAATGCTACCGCTATGATGGTCAAAAGAATCGTCATCCCGACATAACGACGGCGTCGCTTCATGCGACCTTGTCTGATTTGTTCAATCGCTGGTTGCATCATAGTCCTCTTACTTTCACTTTCATTGTCAATAGAATCAAGATCGGTGCCCCGATGAACGCCGTCACAATCCCGACCTCAAGTTCACCTGGACTTCCGAGCAAACGTCCGATGACATCCGAGAAGGTCAAGATGATGGCACCTGCTAAGGCAGACATCGGCATGAGGTAGCGTTGGTCAGGACCGAGCACGAGTCGAATCAAATGTGGGGCGAGAAGTCCGATAAACCCAATCGGTCCAGCGAGTGCAGTCGCAGCCCCACACAGAATCACGCCTGCGAACGAGGCGGTCAACTTCAATGTCCCCGTCCGAACACCAAGACTCTTCGCCATCTCCTCCCCGAGCGCAAGTGCGTTCAAGGAAGGTGCGGTCACTACCGCAATCACGAGACCGATTAGAAGAAACGGTAAAAATGTATAAATCGAATCCAGATTTCCCGCACCGACACTCCCTACTTGCCAAAAGCGGAACTGGTCCATGACGTTTGAGCGTGGAATCATAAGAGCCATGACGAGCGACGATAATGCTGCACTTGTCGCCGCTCCCGCCAAGACGAGTTTGAGCGGGGTCGCCCCTCCCCTTCCGAGTGAACCGATGCCGAAAACGAAAATGGCCGTCAATAGCGCCCCGACGAGCGCAAACCAGATGAACGCACTCGCCGTCGCGATGTTGAAGAATGCGATGCCAATGACGACGGCGAGCGCTGCTCCCGTGTTGACCCCAAGAATACTCGGGTCAGCGATTGGGTTACGCGTCACCGACTGCATGAGTGCACCCGCCACACCGAGTGCTGCGCCACACATAAAACTGAAAATTGTCCGGACGACCCGCTCCCGGACAATGTCTGCCTCATACGACTGAACAGCCGGACGGAATAAACCGTCCAGCAGTTCATTCCACCCGACTGTTCGAGAGCCGAAGGCAAGGGATGCCACGATGCATAGCACCGTCAGTACGAGCGTCCCAACTAACAGGAGCGGGAAGTACTTCGGGGTATGCATCTGTTTCACCTGATTTTGCATCATTTTACTTTCGCAAGTGCATCCGATACGCGTGAAACGTACTCATCAATCGTATATTCAATCGAGAGTGGCGTCGGTGTTCCAGCCGCTGCGAGTGGCGTATTGTCTTCAATCAATACGACCGATCCGCGTTCAATGGCTGGTACTTTACTGTAGAGCGGGTCTGCTTGAAGCGCCTTTAACGTGTCTTCATTTCCGTATGTGACGAAGATGTCGACATCGTTCAAAATGTCGGCGTTCTCTTTGCTGAGCTCGAGATAGAAGCTATTTGCTTTTTCAGCTTCGTCGACAATGTTTTGTGGGTACTCCATGCCGAGTTCTTCGATGAAGGCACCACGAGGATCACCTGTTGTATAGATATAGAATTTTGAAAGATCTTCTGCGCTCATCGAGACGAAAGCGGCTTTCTTTCCAGCAATCTCAGGAACGGCTGTCGCTTTGTCAGTAATCAACTGCTCCGTGTCTTTGATTAACTGTTCGCCTTCTTCACCAAGTCCCATTGCGAGTGAGTCATAACGAACCATGTCTTGCCATGAGGTGACCCAAGGTGTTTCTTGATATGCCACGACCGGTGCGATTTGGCTAAGCGTGTCATAGTCTTCTTGCGTGATGCCTGAGTAGGCGGCCAAGATGACATCGGGATTTGAATCTGCGATTGCTTCAAAGTCTAATCCGTCCGTATCTTGATAGATGTTCGGGTTCTCTTCGCCAAGCGCTGTCAACTTCTCTGCTGTCCATGGAAGCATCCCGCTATCATCTTGTACACCGTAGTTCGCAGCTGAGAATCCGACCGGTACGACATCGAGGGCAAGGGCGACGTCATGGTTCCCCCATGAAATTGTTGCGACCCGTTCCGGCTTCTCTTCGATGACCGTTTCACCGAATGTGTGCTCGATTGTGATCGGGTAACCTTCTGCCGATTCTTGCGTCCCTTCGTTCGTGGAAGCGTTCTCAGATTCTTCCGAACCACAACCGGCTAAGATGAGTGCAAATGCCGATACAAAGATGAACATATGTAACCATTTCTTGAATGTGTTGTTCACGTGATTTTCCCCTTTTCGAACTTCTCTGTATTTTACCGTTACTGATAATCATTATCAGTTATGAGTATAGACCTGCTCCTAAGCCATGTCAACCGCTACTCAGGAAAGAAATATGAAAAAACCTGCCTTTTCAGGACAGGTTGCTTAGGACTTGCGATGCCGTCGCATCACGTCTGCGATCGGTTCATCTTGTTTTTCAAGCTCCGATACGATCCGTTCATGGTCCACGTCGTTTCGGTTTTGGCTTAACTTGAACGTCGCCTGCATATCGGTGATGTCGATCCGAAACCCGACGACGCCGTTCATTTGTCGCTTCACCGGTTCGGATAATGCATCCCAACGCACCGCATGCTCACGCTCGCCTTCATGCTCGTGAAGTAATCCGGCTAGTTCCTCAACCAACTCGTTTTCATTGAGAATCGTCGCACGTCCATATACGTGTACGGCTTGATAGTTCCATGTCGAGACGTCCTCATGACCATACCATGACGCTGACACGTAAGCGTCTGGCCCTTGAAAGATGACGAGAACGGTTTGAACTTCAATTGTTCGCCACTGAGGATTCGCTTTTGCGACATGAGTCGTCAGTTGACCGTTCGCCTCATCGAATCGTAACGGGACATGTGTCGCAATCGGTTTGTCCCCGTCATGCGTCACGATTGTACCGAATGGATGGGCATGGAGAAACGCGTAAATTTCTGATCGCTCTTTGACGGAATATTGATTTGGAATATACATGCCGGACTCCTTTCTCCTATTATATTCTGAACAAGACCGGTATAACGACACAGAAGGAGGAATGTTTTTATAAACTCAACCATCAAAGCCATCGTCTTTGACGTATATGGCACATTATTCGACGTCCATTCGGTGAAGGATGCCTGTGTTCCCTGAAAAAGGAGCTGCCATCAGCCAAATATGGCGGACGAAACAACTCGAGTATTTCTTTTGGCGCCACATGATGGGACGTTACGAAGATTTCGATACAGTGACCCGGGACGCACTCCGTTACGCATTAGCCGTGCATGACGCAACATCGACGGAGGAAATTGAACAACGTCTGATCGCATCGTATGCGTACCTCACCCCGTATGAAGAGGTCGCGTCGGTCCTAAAGGAGTTGCATGACGTGAAGACCGTCATCCTCTCGAACGGGACGGACGAGATGCTTGAGGCACTGCTTCGCAACGCCGGTCTCACCGATTATTTCGATGAGGTCGTCAGCTTCGGCGGCATCAAACAACCGAAACCGACGCCTGCCGCCTACATACACTGGTTCAAGACGTCCGGTCTTCGTCGTGACGAGGTGCTCTTCCTATCGTCGAACGGATGGGACAAAAACTTTGGCTTTCATGCCGCCTGGATCAATCGGAACGACCTACCGTTTGAAGCGTTCGATGTGGAACCGGATACCGTCTATCCGAATTTGAACAACTTGCCAGAATAGCTCTAGTCCGTGAATGACCTCGTGAAAATGAGGTCGTTTTGTGCATCCTCTCCCATGAAAAAGGTGTGCACGCCCGTCTGTTCGAACCCATTGCGCCGATAGAATTGAATCGCTTTTTCATTGTGTTCCCATACGCCCAGCCACATCTTCCGTTTATGCAACTTCTTCGCCAATTCGCTTGCCTGAGTGAATAATGCTTTCCCCACCCCGTGACCTTGAAACGCTTCTAGTACGTAGATTCGTTCTATTTCAATCGCATCGGTGCCCATCGGTTCGGATTGAGCGTCGCGTACGTTCACTTTCAAATACCCTGCCAACTCGCCATCTACGTGCGCAAAGTAGAAATGAGAGTCAGGGTGTGCCAACTCTTGCTTCAACTGCTCAGTCGCGTAAGCTTTTTCTAAGTAAGCGTTCAAATGCTCTTCTGTGTTGTGACGTGCGAACGTCTCCGTAAACGTCTGGATGCTAATGTGACGTAAGGCTTCTACGTCCGTCGCTTTCGAGATTTCAATCATGTGGCCTCGCTCCTCTCAATATTCTCGATGCTTGCCTTTCTTCACCTCGGTCCAATCTGTTTCCACATTGCTTCGTACTTTTTTCAAAAGGCGTAACAACTCTTCACTTTCTTGCTCATCGAGTCCTGATAACGCGACCGATGTAGAATATTCATGTTCCCGAATGATGAGCGGGTACAATGTCTCGCCCTTCTGCGTCACGTATAACCGTTTGATTTTCTGGTTCTCTAAATCTGACCGTCTCTCAATCCATCCCTCTTGCTCCAGTTTCTTGATGGCACGTGCGGCGGTCGTCCTGTCTACCTTAATCAACTCTGCCAGCCGCTCTTGAATGATACCTGGGTGTTCAAAAATCCTAACGACGTACAAGTACTTCCCTTTTTCTAAACCGAGTGCCTTAAATTCAATGTTGCTGATTGAATCGAGGGCACGCGCAATCATCCCGATCTCTCGTAAATGGTCATGCATTATGAGACACCTCTACTTTTTTGTTGCAAACGCAACAAAATACTTTATATAAGCGTATCGTAATTTGTGAGAGAATGGAAGTAAGAATTTTCGCTAAGAAGGAGATGAATGAAAGATGGGTCACCGAATCTATACGACGAGTTTCGCGAGCGTTTATCCACTCTACGTCGCCAAAGCCGAACGCAAAGGACGGACGAAGGAAGAAGTCGACACCATCATCGAATGGTTGACCGGTTACGATGAGACCGGACTCGAACGTCAGATAGCCAATCAAGTCGATTTTGATACATTTTTCGCTTCAGCACCTCGTCTCAACGAAGACCGCGCCCTCATCAAAGGCGTCGTCTGTGGGGTTCGTGTCGAGAACGTCGAAGAACCGCTCATGCGTGAGATCCGTTATTTGGACAAACTCATCGATGAATTGGCAAAAAGAAAGAAAATGGAGAAGATCTTACGAGGAGGCGAATCATGATGGATGTGACAGCACTCGTCGACGAGGCACGGCTCGATTCATTTATTCATCTGCTCGAGGTCATCGATGATCATTTACCTGGCGGATTTGAAAAAACGACGGACGGACATGGTGTCCATTACGTCGTTCCACTCGATCGATATCCGTCCGGGTATCATGTCACACCGGGGACGCCACTACCGTTTATCAGTGTAATCGCGCAAAAGCGCCATGTCGGACTGTATCACATGGGCATTTACGCCGACCCTGAATTACTCGCTTGGTTCGAACGGGAGTATGCGAGTCGTGTCCCGACGAAACTTGATATAGGGAAAAGCTGTATCCGTTTCAATAACGTGCAGCGAATCCCGTTTGACTTGGTCGGAGAACTCGTCGAGAAGATGACTGTCGAGGAATGGATTCAGCACTACGAAGGACAACGAAATAATAAAAGAGGCTGGGACATAACCCAGTAAATTTATAAGAAAGAGGCCCCATGAGCGACTTGTTCGCTCACGGGACCTCTTGTCATTTTTATGGGTTCGTGCATTTCGGACTAAACAGGAAAGAAGGGGTCCAGCCACCGAAAATCGGTGACCGGACCCCTCTTTTTATCAAAAATTTTTAAAACCGGTTAGTTATGTCCCCGCCTCTTTCATTTACACAGTAAATCGATTCGTCATCTCTCGCATCTCATCCGCCATATTCGATAATTCTTGAGCGGCTGCCGTAATTTCTTCCATTGATGCCATCTGTTCTTCAGTAGCTGCTGATGTGTTCTCCGTTTCTGTAGCAGTCGATTCAGTAATTCCTTGAATCTCATTCACGGAGTTCAACACTTCTGTCGCTCCCGCCGCCATTTCTTGTACAGCACTGGACACTTTTTCTATTTGTTGCCCGACTTCTTCAATGGCTACTTTAATTTCATCAAACGCAACACCTGTCTGCCGCACGTTCGTCACACTCTGTCCCATATCACCTTCTACGACATGCATCGTCTCTACGGCATGCTTTGTTTCTGTCTGTGTATGATGAATTAAAGAGGAAATTTGTTTGGTCGCATCGGCTGATTCTTCTGCCAGTTTTCGTACTTCTGCAGCAACGACTGCAAACCCACGTCCCTGATCTCCTGCGCGCGCTGCCTCGATTGCTGCATTTAATGCAAGTAAGTTCGTTTGCTCTGCAATTCCTGAAATGGTCCCACTGATTGTACCAATCTCTTGAGAACGAGTATTAAGCTGCTCAATGACTTGTTGCAACGTCTTCACTTTTTCATTCATCGCTTCAAGCTGATGTTCAAGCGTTTCGATTAGCTCATTCCCTGATTGTACTTTGTCCAATGCCCCTTCCGATAATACAGTCATCTGTTGAGCACGATCAGAGACTTGGTGAATGCCATTCGTCAATTCTGAAAGGGTACCATTTGAAGACTTGACCCGTTTCAACTGATGGAGTGAACCCGAAGCGATTTCTTCCATCGTCACAGCTACCATCTCTGTCGCTTTTGTCGTTTCTTCTACGTTATTTTTCAAATCGTCCGATGAAGTCGCCACACGCCCAGCAGTCGAAGTCACTCCACCAATCAACTCTCGTAAACTTTCTTTCATCTGATTGAATGACTGTGCGAGCGCCCCGATTTCATCGCGTGATGTGTATGTGCTATTGACTGTCAAATCCCCTTCACCGGCACGACTCATCAATACGTTCAATTCTTTCACCGGACCAACCACAAGGCGCGTGATGTAGACGCCTAATCCAATTGAAAGCGCAGCTCCCAGAATGACAAGACCCCAAAAGATAAACACAGCACGCTCTCGATCAGACCGCATCGTATCACTGGCCGTTCCCGCATCCACATTCAACTGATCCATAACTTCTTTCGCTGTCTCAACAAGCGCAAGTCGAATTGGTCGTAATTCTATTCCATATTGTCGGTAAGCAGATTCATTTTCATTTCGTAATGCAGGTTGCAATACGACGTCTATGCTTTCCAAATATGCGTTCGTCTCTTCATTCAGCTTTTCGATTCGACTCATTAATTCAGGATCTTCTGTCGAAATCGAATCAGTGAACTACTCGCCACTTATTTGCTTCGCAAATTGAAGTGGGAGCTTCTTGGGAAGACCGCACTTTTACTAGCCACGATTGTTTACCAAGCTCACCGGGCAGTCCCTGCCCTGAATGGTTGTCAGTCAGCCAACATCAATAGGTTGAGGCTCGCGTTGATGTCACGGTCATGATGCGCGCCACAGGCACACGTCCATTCACGGACATCTAATTTTTTCTTCTCGCCTTTTTCGCCGCAAAAGAACAGATTTGCGTCGATGCGTACCATTGGTCGGCCTTGATGAGCGTCCGTCCGTAGAAGTTTGATTTGTATTCAAGCTGGCGGACGAACTCGTACCAACTGACGTCGGCAATCGATTTGGCGACCTTGTGGTTCTTCATCATGTTCTTCGATTTCAATGTCTCCACGACGATGACTTGGTTCTCGTCAACGGTTCGTTTTGACAATTTGTGAAGGAAGTCTTTGCGTTGGTTTGCGATTTTCTCGTGTTTCTTGGCCAAAAGTAATTTGGCTTTTTCACGATTCTTGCTCCCGATCTTCTTACGAGACAGAGCGCGTTGCGCCTTCTTGACCTTCTCTTCGGACTTGCGAAGAAAGCGAGGGTTGTCGATCTTCTCAGAAACCATGTCATCATTTGTCATGATGGCGAAGTGTTCTAACCCGAGATCGATGCCGATCTTGTTCTTAGCCGGAATCCATTGCTCGTCATCCTGATTGACAAGGATGGAAACGAAGAACTTGCCTGTCTTGGTCATCGACACCGTCGCCGACCGGATGACGCCCTCAAACGAGCGATGTTGTTCGAACTTCACGAAGCCGATTTTAGGAAGTCTCACCTTGCCGTTCTCGATGCGGATCGTACCGTGCTGGTTGTTCGTCGTGTAGGAGGCGCGCGACCGCCGTCTCGATTTGAAGGTCGGGAAGCCGGCCGTTCCGGCGAAGAACTTCGCGAACGCGGTGTCGAGGTTCAACTTCGCGTTCGCGAGCGCGAGGCTGTCCGCCTCGGCGAGGAACGGGAACAGGGGCTTGTAGGATGCGGGTGTCGCCGGATTTCGTCTCGTCACGATCCCCGCTTTCGCCTCATCGCGGATGGCGATGCGGTCCTCGAGCAGCTTGTTGTAGATGAACCGGGCGCAGCCGATCGTCTTGATGAGGAACTCGGCCTGTGCAGGCGTCGGGTGGAGCCTATATTTGTAGCCTTTCAGCATGTCCGTCCCTCCTCCTTCCAGCAGATCGTGATATGTCCTCCTCATCCGATACCCACGGAGGGGGAGGGAGAATCTGACGGAATAACGAACTTTTGTTCGTCACATCTGTCATAGGGAGAGAAAACTGTTGGACCGGGCGATTCATCTCCCACCTACGCCGGGCTTCGCCCCGAGACGCTTAGAGGAGGGAGAATTCTCGCCTGATTTTAGTTAAATTTTTCATCATTTTCCCTCCCATTCTATTTATCGTGTCGAATTTGTGAAAAATGAAGCAATGTTTAGAAAGCCTTGACCTAAGTTTCAATTCGAATAGCTGCCTCTTTGCTCCATCTCGTTACACCTTTTGTAAGCCGGCTCGCATTTATGTTGTATGGAGATGCAGTATACTAACATCAGATACATTCGGTTACGAAAGGAGCGGACAACTTGTCACGACCACTTAAACTCACACTCTTTCTTCTCGTGTTTGGATCTTTGTTCTATATCACCCATTTCCACTATGAGTTGCGTCCGTCTGACATCCGGGACATCGTCTTGTCATTCGGATTTTGGGGTCCACTCTTCTTTATTTTTCTTTATGCCATCGGTCCGGTCGCATTTTTACCGACATCCGTCCTCTCGCTCGGAGCCGGACTCGCGTTCGGCGTATGGCCAGGTGTCCTCTATATCATTATTGGTGCAACTGCTGCTGCGACGACCGGTTATGTGATGGGGCGTTTTTTCGGACGCTCAGTCATCAACGTCGACCGCTATCCATGGTCAGAGAAACTGTTCACACAAATGGAGCGTCGTGGCTTTTTATATGTATTTGTCCTCCGGCTCATCCCGCTCGTCAGTTTCGACTTACTCAGTTATGCCGGCGGAATCTCACGTGTTCGCTTCCGTGCCTTCGTACCGGCGACCGTGCTCGGCATGATTCCAGGTACGTTCGCCTACAGCTTCCTCGGGGCGAGCCTCGCCTCAGGCAGTGTCACTACGATCTTCATCGCCGCGCTCGTCTTCGTCGGCTTGATTGTCGTGACGTATATCTTCCGGGAACCGGTGAAAAAGTGGTTAGGCCTAAATTGAAAAATCGATTCTCCTATCTCACTAAAAGGCATTTGAACACACAATCCCTTTTATTGTAAATTATATGTGGGAATAATATCCACATATACTATTTAAAGGGGAATCACCACGTGTTTAAAAAAGTTATCGCCTGTCTTCTAGTTATTTTCATGTTATGTAGTTCGTCTGTTTCAATTTCAGCAAAAGAATTTCATTCTCGATATAATAAAGGAGAAATGGTCTATCTAACCTTCGACGATGGACCAAATCAATACACACCGAAGTTGCTCGATGTCTTAAAACGATATGATGTGAAGGCAACTTTTTTTATTTTGGGCAAGAAAATCAAAGGAAATGAAGCCATTCTCCAACGAATCGTGGACGAGGGTCATACAATCGGATTACATAGTATGACTCACGATAAGAAAACATTTTATCGTTCCCCTCAAACCGCAGTAAATGAGATGAAACAAGTTCAACAATTGATTTTTGATATCACCGGCGTAAAGTCAACGACCATTCGCGTCCCTTATGGAAGTGTGCCTCATATGACCAAAGCACATCGTCAAGCGATGGAAAAGGCCGGTTTTGACATGTGGGACTGGAACGTTGATACGCTCGATTGGAAATATAAAAAGGATCAAAAAACGATGCGCTATCAAACGATCAAACAAGTACGTGCTCATCGCGCTTACTATCAAGCATCTATCGTCTTGATGCATGATCACGCCACTTCTCCAGAATCACTCTCTTATATGCTGAGACATTTGACACGTGAGAAGTTTCTCTTTTTGACGACGGATCAAGCAAAAAAACCGTATCATTTCTATAACAAGTGGTACGGCACATCACATTGATTACCTCAATCGGAGCCCTGTGCTCCTTTTTTTGTTCCAAATGTGCAATCTATATTAACTTCCGTCAACTTCATCCGATATGTATAGAGCTACAACAAATGAACACGAGAATGTGAGGAAAGAATGATGAGTTTGATCAAAAGAAATCAGTTGATGTTGTTGACGACGTTATTGATTGTGATGACGTCGGTTGTTGTCCATTTGCTACATCGTTTCACGGACTTTGCCTATGCGTATACGATCCTACGAAACGGTGCGGACGGTTACGTGTATTCCGGTGTGACGTGGGTCTTGTTCGCCCTTCCAATCCTCTTCTTTGGGATGATGGTCGTCGCCTCGAAGCGAGAATCCGTAGCATTTCCTTATTGGATGATGCTGACGCTCACCTTCGCTAGCATCTCGACCGTCGCAGGAGGGCAAGGACTCGTTGAGTATCACTTCTCCATTTTTGTCGTCTTGGCGATTTTGTCGTTCATGCGTCGAACCGATTTGATTTTGTATAGTGCGGGGATCTTTGCTGTGCAACATCTAGTCGGATACTTTTTAATCCCTGAGATGATTTGTGGGACGAGCGACTATCCGTTCAGTTTACTACTCGTCCATGCCGTGTACTTGATTCTTCTCAGCGTCGTGCTTGTCGCGCAAATCCACCTCCGTAACAAAGAGACGCAACATGCCGAGGCACAGGAGCAAGAAACACGACAGTTGTTACAACAAGCGATTCATGATGTCAGCGCCCTCGTTCAATCGTTAAACAGTCACGCCGAAGAGCTTGAATCTGCTGCTAACCAGTCTCTTGAATCTGGTGAGCAAATCGCTGTCACGGTCGATCCAATTGTCGCGCATGCTTCATCCCAACAGGAATCCATGGTGCAAGGGGCAGATGAAATTCACTCAATCCGTTCTTTGACAGCGCTCATTCAAGAACGAATGGCCCAGACGGCCGCAGCGTCCTCGCGTATCGCCAAAGATGCCCTTGCCGGGAACAAAGACATGCGACTGATGGAAGCAAAAGTACAAGAAATCATCACCGAGTCGGAGCAGCTCGACCGGATTGTCGCGACAATGTCGAATCGTTCAACCGAAATCCAAGAAATCTTGCAACAAGTCGGTTCAATCAGTGAACAGACGAACATGCTCGCCTTGAATGCATCTATTGAAGCGGCTCGTGCCGGTGAGGCTGGACGAGGATTCGCTGTTGTCGCCTCCGAAGTCGGGAAACTCGCTGTCCAATCGCGTGAATATGCATCCGAGATGACCCGAGTCCTCGGTGGATTGATGGAAGATACGACCGTCGTATCCAAATCAGCGCATCTTTTCAAACAAGCGACCGAAAACTGTCAAACGGTCACGAACGATGTGACGGCTGTCTTTGGCCGTCTTACAGAAGATGTATCAGAAATCGACGAACAAATCGCTTCAATTCAAGAGACGCGCCAGCGGGTCACGACACAGATGGAAACACTCGAAACACGACTTGAATCGACGAAATATGCGGCGAATGAACTTCAACAACAGATTCACCATGTTGCCGCAGCAACGGAAGAGCAAGTCGCTATTCAAAAAGAACTCAGCTCGATGTCGGACCGACTCGCGCTAACCGCGAATTCGCTTGAAAACGTGACTTCTCAACTCGAGGATCACGCCACTCGCGCCTAACACAAATGCCCTCGACCACTTGGTCGAGGGCATTTTCCTTATCGGCCGAGCAATTGACGAATTCCTTCTTGAAGAGGTGTGACCGGGCGTCCGAGAACCGATTCGAAGTCACTCTCATGAATTTCGAGCGTTCCTTGACGAATGCTTCGCTGAATCCCCACAAGAATCGCAACGACTTCCTCTGGCAACCCAGCCCCGCGCATCGTCTCTTCGTATGCCTCGAGACTCAACTCCTGCATCATCACTTCACGACCTAACACTTCACTGAGTGCGTCTACAAGATCTTGCTGGGTATGAAGTGGTCCTGATAGTTCGTAGATCACATGATCCTGTTGTTCTTTCAACAGAACATTCGCTGCGGCTTCCGCATAATCTTGTTGTAGAGCCCAACCGACTTTACCGTCCCGAGCCGCCGTGATCCATGGCGCCCCGTCAATTACCGCTTGAATGCTTGATAACTCGTTTTCTAAGTACCAGTTGTTCCGTAAGAACGCATGTGGAATACCGGACTCGACAATCGCTTCCTCTGTGACGACATGTGGAGGTGCCATCAAGTTCTCACTGTCTGTCGCATCGGCTAGACTCGTGTAGGCAATGAATGAAACACCTGCCCGTTTCGCCGCCTCAACCGCGTTCGTATGTTGACGAATCCGCGTATCGTTATCGCCATCTGCCGAGATGATCAAAAGACGCTCAACACCTTTGAACGTTTCATCGAGTGTGTCTGGCTGATCAAAATCACCATGTCGCACATCAACGCCACGCTCTTTAAGAGACGCCGCCTTCTCCGGATTCCGTACACTTACAGCGAGCTCACTCGCATCAATCGACTTAAGTAGTTCCTCTACAATTTTCGAGCCGAGTTTCCCCGTTGCTCCTGTGACTAAATATTTCATTCTTTTTCCTCCCCTAACCTGTAATCGAATCACTTACCTGTAATTATGATAATTACAGGTAACTGATTTGTCAATTATTCTTTCCCTGTTATACTAAGCATGTAACAAAGTTGTTTACATCTATAAAAACCGAAAGGGAGATATTTATGACAATCAGTAGTCGTTTTTCGGTTGCCATCCACATGCTGACTCTTGTTGCGCTTTCACCACCAGAAGTGATTTCATCAGATTTTTTAGCGCGGAGCGTAAATACAAACCCTGCTCTTATTCGAAAAATCATGGCCATGTTAAAAAAAGCAGAATTGATTCAAGTTAAACCAGGTGTTGCTGGTGCAATTCTTACTAAACCACTAAACACCATTTCACTTCTTGAAATTTATCAAGCCGTTGCTGTCGTCGAACCAAATGAACTGTTCGGAATTCATGATCAACCAAATCCGGCTTGCCCGGTCGGAAGAAACATCCAAGCAACGATTGAGCCCATTTTTATAACAGCTCAATCCGCCATGGAACGAGTCCTAGAGCAAATTATGCTTGCAGATGTTGTACAAAACATTGAACAAAGTATAGATTGAGGAATAAACAACCACTCTTTTTCGAGTGGTTGTTTATTTTTACGCTTGACTTTGAGTTCTTATGAACTTAAATTAAATATATAGAAGTTCATATGACCTTAAAAGGAGGAATTGTTGTTGACCCTACTTATCGGGTTCTTACTCATCGTCATCTTCATGCTCGCACTTGACCTCGGGGTGTTCCACCGTAAAGCGCACGAAGTCTCGCTCCGCGAAGCATGGACATGGACGTTTGTCTGGATTGGGATTGCCATCGCATTCGGAGGATGGTTGTTCTTCACGCAAGGAAGTACAGCCGCAACGGAATATGCGAGCGTCTACTTTATCGAAAAGGCACTCGCGATTGATAATGTCTTCGTCTTTTCACTTGTTTTTGCCTATTTCGCCATCCCACTCAAGTATCAACACAAGGTACTGTTCTGGGGGATTCTAGGAGCGATTTTCTTCCGCGCTGTCTTCATCGTCGCTGGCGTATCCCTTTTAGAAAACTTCGGTTGGGTCTACTACGTGTTCGGAGCGTTTCTCGTTTATACAGGGTGGATGATGTATAAGAATATCGGGAAAGACGAGTCACTTGAAGAAAACAAGACGATTCGTTGGCTCGAGCGACGCCTGCCCATCACACAGGATATCTCATCCGGGAAGTTCACGAAGCGCATCAATGGGAAGTTGTTCTTCACGCCACTCTTCATCGCGCTCATCTTTATCGAATTGTCGGATATCGTCTTCGCTGTCGATTCGGTCGCTGCAAGTTTCGCGTATTCACGTGACCCGTATATCATCTTCTATGCGAACATCATGGCGATTCTCGGACTTCGTAGCCTCTACTTCGTCCTCGCCAACTTGATCGACCGCTTCTACTATTTGAAACACGGTCTCAGCTTCATGCTCGTCTTCATCGGGGCGAAGATGATTTTCGGTGATGTGTACAAAATGCCGATTTGGATGTCTCTTGGAACCATCGTTCTCGTCATCCTGATTAGCGTCCTCTATAGTTTCTACAAAACGAAACCTGGTTCGTCTAAACACGTATAATGAATCAATCAGTCCATTTCGTCGGTGTTCTTTCTTTGAAAATCGGGTAATCATTGAGGTGCACAACTACAGAAAAGGGGATTCAATATGTTTGATCGGATTGGCCTCATGAGTATCGGTCTCGTCTTCGGGATCATCCTTATGTTACTTTTCAATAATCTATTCGGATTGGTGTTCGGTATCGTCCTTGGTGTCAGCTTCATCGCCGCCAACCAAATCGAACGAAACAAACAAACAACATGGCATTAATCAAAAAGCACGCGCTCCCATTGTTTGAGAGCGCGTGCTTTTATGTCAAAACATTGTATACGGATTGATACTGTTAGCAGGAGATGAACTGCTATACACATAGCTGTTCCGATGCACTTCGAAGTGGAGATGATTCCCGAACGAGTTACCGGTATTCCCCACCGTTCCAATCGTTGCTCCTTTTGCTAGCGTCTGTCCTGTGACGACATTGAGACGATCGAGGTGTGCATATACTGTGATGTATGTTTGTCCGTTCAACTGGTGGCTCATCATGATGTGGTTACCGTAAGCCCCATAGTTCCGAGAAACGATGACTTTTCCATAAGCGGCTGACACGACCGGTGTTCCTCTTGGAGCAGCCAAGTCGATACCGTTATGGAACGTATAACCGTACTGCCCGCTCGCCGGACCATACTTTTGTGTCAACGTCCCTTTTGTCGGGATGATCATTTTCGCAGCCGATGTGGTTGAAAGCGTGGAGACACTGTACTTCTTCACATATGTACTGGATACGTAGCGGGATGTCCCGTTGAAATTGATTTTTGTCCATCCCCCGCTCACGCCGAGATATTTGAAGGATTGTCCCAACTTCGCACTGCCGACGATTGCATACGTCGTGCCCGGACCCGAACGGACGTTTAAACTGTTAGTCGTGACTTTGACATAATACGTGGTAGCAGCTTCAGCCGGGGTACCTGTCGGAGTGAAGATTCCGACTGTGAGAAGAACGGCACAGAAGAGAGAAAGCATCTTTCGTTTCATGATGTGGTAAATCCTTTCAATTATGTATTTAAATTTTTTTTTTATATTATCTAACTGAAAAAATTTTACCACCAAAACGAACCGACAAATATGTCATTTATATTTCAAATAAAGGAAAACAAATTATAACTTACTTTCTTTATTTTTCCTTTTCAACATACAAAAAATGCACAGCCGTTTTCGACTGTGCATGTCTGTTACTCACGATTTTCCTCGGCGTTCTCCTCTTCATCCTCTAAATCTTCAATCAATCGCTTCATCTCTTCAATTTCACGGCGCTGTGCCTTGATGATTTCTTCAGACAATTCTTTCACGCGTGGGTCTTCAATTTCAGCGCGTTCACTTGTCAAAATGGCAATCGAGTGGTGAGGGATCATCGCTTTCATCCAACTGACATCATCGACGGTCGTCTGGCTACGTACGAGCCAAAGCGAGGCACTGAAGACGAGAGCACTGACCCCTAGGATGATAAAGTTAACTGTTTTGTTCTTATACATCCCCCACATGAAGAGAAGCATGACGAACGCCATGACCGATCCCATGATGAGTGCCATGTACAACCTCGTCTGACTAAAGAAGATATGATTGAACTGAAACACGTTCAAATACATGAGCCAATACATAATGAATGTCGAGACCGCAATCATGATTCCAAATTTACCGTACTGTTTCATCTTATTCATCCTTTCTTATTGTGCGTATAAAAACTCTTTTACCTACTTCTTCTATACTCAAACCCGCCTATTTCTCGGTCTAATCGTACTCTTAACACTTTTCACTTCTTTTTCACAAACATCGGGTACACTAGTGAAATTGAGTTCATGCAAGGAAGGAGAACGATGATGCAAGAGCGGACATTGCGTGACGTACTGGCAACACTTGATTCTGTTTTATCTTGGTCTTATCTCGATCACCCGGAAAAAATGACAATTCGCGGAATCGGAACGACACCAGAAAAAATAAATAAAATGTTTTTATATATATGCAAGCGCCCAATCAATGAACGTGGCGTCGATTTAGTGAGGGCCGCCATCCGAAATGGTGCAGTAGCCATCGTCACGGATCGACCGATTGACGCGAGAGTACCCGTCATTTACTGTCGAGACGTCGAACGCGCACGTGAACAACTACAGACTCTTTTCGCCATGGAAGGAAATCACGCAAAGCACACGGAACGATAATAATAAGAGGAAGGAGGAATACAAGATGAAGATTCTCATCGTAGACGATGAAGAAAAAATGAGACATTTGATTCGTTTGTTTCTTGAGAGCGATGGGTATGCTTGCATCGAGGCAAATGATGCCGATTCCGCACTCGATAAGATTGAAGAGCGACCGGACCTCATCCTTTTAGATATTATGATGCCGGAAGTGGACGGCATCTCACTTTGTCGTCAGTTGAAAACGATGGATCCGGCATTACCCATCGTCTTGTTGACGGCACGTTCAGACAACGAGACCACCATTCAAGGGCTAGATGCCGGAGCGGATGACTACGTCACCAAACCGTTCGATGGAAATGTGTTGCTCGCTCGAATTCGAGCCGTCCTGCGAAGAAGTCGGGTCGTTAACCTACAATACGGTCCACTCCGTTACGATGAAGAGTGTGGGCGCATCTTATATGAAGAACAGGAAATCATTCTGACGCCAAAAGCAACAGCCATCTTGAAGCTATTTCTTCAGCACCCGAATCGTTTGTTCAATCGCTTAGATTTGTATGATCTCGTCTGGCCGTACTCTGCCGAATCTGACCCCCGTACAGTCGATGCACACATACGCATGATTCGAGAAAAGTTAGGGGACGCAGGCTTTCCAATCGATGATTATTTGAAGACGGTATGGGGACGTGGGTATCGATGGACCGAGGAGCGTTCCGGATGAGACGCAGTCGTAATAGCTTACCGTTCCGAATCAGCCTCGTCTTCCTGTTGTCTACGTTGTTGATTGAAGGAGTCTTATTCTTGCTCCTTTACCACACACTACTTGGGGAACGCGTGACAGAAGAAGTCCATCGATTAGAATCACGGGCTGAGAGTCATGCGAATGTATTGGCGATGAACTTTTCCGAAGAGACAATCGGTCATGTGGCTACCATGGAAAGTGAGACGGACACAAAAGTTGCCATCACTGACCCAGCACATGATCTTCTTCAAACGTCCCGTTCTTTTCCACAGGTACTGGTCGATACCGTCGAAACGAAACGACGTGCAGGTCCATTCGATGATACGACTGTTCTAGAGGACGACTGGGAAAACGAGCCGTATTTAAGCGTTCGTACGCCGATCACGGATGATCTCGATACACGGTATGGGTACGTCTACATGTTTTTACCGACTGAGATCATTCATGGAATCAGTCATCGCCTTCAGTTGCGATTTCTGTATATCACGACCATCGCACTGGTGACGACCGTGCTGACCTTCATCCTGCTGAGCCGCCTCATTTCGAAACCAATTCAGTCACTGAAACAAGCGACCGAGAACGTACTGACGAATCCCGATAACCTACAGCTACCAACGAATCGCGTTGACGAAATCGGTGAGTTGGCTCGCTCCATCGAGGCCATGTCCGTGGAGTTGGCTCGCTTACGTCGCGAACGACATCAATTTTTGTCCGATCTCTCACATGAAATCAAGACCCCTCTCACTTATTTGAGGGGATATGCCGAGATTGCTTCGAAAGAAAGCACACCCGAACCGCTACGCAATCAATCCATCCAGACAATTTTAGATGAGAGTCGTTCGCTCACAGAACTGGTGGAAAATGCGTTTCAATTGGCTCAACTCGACGAAAACACGTTCTTGTTACATCGAGAAGAAGTTTCTGTCACGACGTTTTGTGAGGATTTACGACGAATGCTCGATACGATGTTCCGAATGACGACGATTCGGTTCGCTGCTTCTCCGAACATAGAACAAGCAGACATCACGCTCACATTGGATCGACATCGCATGCTTCAGGTCTTCCGGTCCATTGCCCACAACGCGATTCAGCATAGTGAGGCGACACATGTTTCACTTCATTCTAATACTTCAGACGCTTATCTCGTCTTGACCATCACTGACGACGGAAAGGGAATTCCTGAAGAAGATCTCCCACACATTTTCGACCGTCTGTACCGTGTTGAAAAATCACGATCTCGTCAAACTGGTGGAAGCGGACTCGGACTCGCCATCGCCAAGCAAATCGTCACACGGCATGGTGGGACGTTGACGGTATCTTCGGATACAACAGGTACCTCGTTCACCGTCGCCCTACCACTCAGCAAAAAGACGCCTCTCCAGTAATGGAAAGGCGTCTTTCGTCAGTCGAGTTCACCTGCATCAAGTTGTGTCTGCCACTTCTCGTCTATGAGCTCATATACGCTATTGTCAGATGTGACGAGCAGCATGCGCTCCTCTTTGATCGCCAATTTAATCGGCACAGCATCCGCTTGAAACTCTGGAAGATCGAACGTCTCTGTAGACTCATCGTCTAGATTGAAACGAACCCCTTCGAAAGAACCATCTGTCTGTCGTACGTATGCCAACTGCCCCTCATCCGCTCCGACCGTAATCACCTGTTCTGATTCAACGAGTGGCTCGAACGAATCTCCAAAGTCCTTCGAAACGAGGATACCGGACGGTCCGTATAAGAAGACCCGCTCCGCTTCCGTCGCGTCGGCGACAATCCCTGCCACCTGCTCACCCTCTACCCCAGATCCTCGCATCGACTCGAACGATCTTCCGCCATCGTCCGAACGATAGAATCCAGGTTCTAGCTCTGACGTCGCTTCCTCAAGGTAGACGTACAACATTTCCGTCGCATAACCCGCACTCATGTAATGAAAGTCTGCCTCTCCCTCCAGTGCCCGTACGTCTAATGTCATGCCATGGTCTTTCCCGTATAACACACCGAGTGGATTTTGGAAGTCGGTACGTCGGTCGGGATGACCACTTGCATAAAATCCATCCTCGACGAGTTCGAATCCCATATAGTCATGACGATTCGTCGGAAGTGTATACCAGCCATCTTCACGATATTCCATCAATCCGGCATGCGTTGCAATGACCGGACGGTTATCGTCTTGCCAAAATCCAGCCCCGTGAATATGAGAAACCGTTTCATCGGATCTCACACGCTGCCACTCGTCTTTTGTAGTTGTCGTCACGTTCTCGGATTGACTCGTGTCCGACGGTGCTTCTTCCGTTCCACAAGCCGTTAAAAGCAGTGGAGTCAGGAATAGTGATAGTATCAACATTCGTTTCATCTTGATCCCTCCATCTCTAGCATCCCGTCTAGCATACTGACTAAAGGTGAAAGAAATGTTAAATCTTCAAAAGTCGAGCGTTGATTGCGACAATAACTGTGCTTAAACTCATCAAGACGGCACCGATGGCTGGGGACAAGATGATTCCAATCGGAGCCAGAACGCCTGCAGCAAGCGGGATGGCGACGATGTTATACCCGGCTGCCCACCACAAGTTTTGAATCATCTTACGATACGTGTTCTGTGAAAGCTCCAAAATCGATAGGACATCTTTCGGATTACTGCGGACGAGGACAATATCTGCCGTTTCGACGGCAACGTCTGTCCCGCTCCCGATTGCGATGCCGACATCCGCTTGTGCTAAGGCAGGTGCGTCATTGATTCCATCTCCGACCATCGCTACTTTGCTGCCATCTTTTTGGACGTCTTTCACTTGGTTCGCCTTGTCGTCCGGTAATACTTCGGCATACACGTCATCGATACCGAGCTGACCCGCGACCCAATGCGCGACCTTCTCGTTGTCACCCGTCAACATGATCGAGCGAATGCCTTTTTCATGAAGTGCCTCGACGGTCTCTTTCGCTTCTTCCCTCACCAGATCGGCCATCGCAATCATCCCGACCCATTCTCCGTCTTTCAAAACAAAGACGACGGTCTTTCCTTCTTCCGAGAGTCGTGCAAACGTCTCCTCATCAATTTGAATGTGTTGATCGCGGATATGTCGCGGACTGACGACTTGTATATGCGCACCGTCAACCGTTCCTTCCAATCCGACACCTGTCATCGAACCGAAGTCGTCGACAGCCGCCAGTTTCAATTCCCGTCTCTCGGCTTCTCTTAAAATCCCTTGCGCGAGAGGATGTTGCGACTCACGCTCAACTGCTCCTGCGAGTTGCAACACGTCTTCCTCCTTATAAGGCGAGTTCGCCTGTATGTCCGTGACGCCGAAATTCCCTTCCGTCAGCGTACCGGTCTTATCGAAAATGACGGCATCGAGTCGACGCGCCTCTTCAAATTGAGTCCGATTGCGGATGAGAAGACCTTGTTTTGCCGATAATGCTGTCGAGACGGCGACGACCAGGGGTGTCGCCAGTCCAAGTGCATGGGGACATGAGATGACCATGACCGTTACCATCCGTTCGATCGCTGTCCCGACTGAGTAGCCGAGCATGAACCAGATGGTGAACGTGATGACCCCAGCGGCAATTGCGATATAGAACAAATATTTTGCCGCCCGGTTCGCCAGATTTTGAGCCCGCGACTTCGATTTTTGTGCCTCACTCACCAATTCAACCACTTTTGACAAGTACGTACTTTCTCCCGTACCAATCGTTTCAATCGTCAAACTCCCTTCTTGGTTGATCGAACCCGCAATGACATCTTCACCTTCTGTTTTTTCGACCGGTACCGATTCGCCGGTTAACATCGACTCGTCGATGGTTGTTCGTCCTTTGATGATTTTCCCGTCCACGGGTACCTGCTCCCCCGGTTTGACGAGGATTCGGTCTCCTTCCTTCAGTTCAGAGATAGGAACGTCTTCCGTTTCTTCCCCATTGATGCGATGCGCTTCGTTCGGTAGAAGCTGCACGAGTTGTTCCAACGCGTTCGACGCTCCCATGACAGAACGCATCTCAATCCAATGGCCGAGTAGCATGATCACAATCAATGAAGCGAGTTCCCAAAAGAAGTCATGTCCGCTTCCATAGCCAAAGACGACAGCTGCACTATAAAAGTAAGCGACGCTGATCGCCAAGCCAATAAGCATCATCATGCCCGGGCTACGCTCTCTTAACTCTTCCACACTTCCTTTTAAGAACGGCCACCCGCCGTATACATACACAATCGTCGCCAATACAAATAAGATTGTCTTTTCAAACGGAAAATCGAGTTCAAACCGCAGCCATTCTTGAATCATGTCCGATAACAATAAAATCGGAATCATCAGCCCGAGCGATACGAAGAAACGTCGTTTGAAATCGTCAATCATATGCTCGTGTCCGTGTCCGCCATGATGAGACTCGTGACTCTCCTCATGATGTCCATGGTGTTGATCGTGTGCATGTTCCATCATTCATCCTCTCCTTTACACGGATTGTATACCTCTATTCGGTATGCGATTAAACAGATTTGGACTTTCATGTTTCTTTCACAATTAGGTGGTACAACAAAGTGAGGACTGAACAATGAAGGAGTGTTATAGCATGAAATCGAAAGGAATATGGTTTCTGTTGACGGGGATTTTAATTGGAGGCATCCTCGTTTTACTAATCGTCCTTTTCAACGGGACATGGAACCATAACAACAATATGGACCAAGATCATATGATGGGAAACGATTCGGCAACGGGTCAGATGGATGATCACATGATGGGTGATAATGGAATGGGTGGCAATAACGGACCGATGGGACACGGAGCGATGCAAGAGCTCCAAGCAACGGATGAACCGACACAGCCGCTTCCGATTCCGACTGCCTTACAGCCAAATCGTGTCACGGGAGACACGGTCTACTATACGGTGGAAGCAACTAAAGGCACGTCACAATTTTTCAAAGACGGCAAGAAATCGGAAACGTTCGGCTATAATGGAGACTTACTCGGACCAATGATCGAGTTACCGAAAGGAAAAACAGTCGTAATCGATACCATCAATCGATTGGATGAACCGACAACGTTCCACTGGCACGGACTCGTCATCCCTGCCGACATGGACGGGGGACCTCATCAGACCGTCGCACCAGGTGAACAGGCACAAGTTCGACTCGACATCGATCAAGAACCTAGTACACTGTGGTTCCACCCCCATCCGATGGGATTGACAGCCGAACAAGTTTATAAAGGGCTCGCCGGTCTTCTTTATGTGACCGACGATGCACAGAACGGTCTCCCGAATGAATATGGAGTCGACGACATCCCGCTCATCGTACAAGATCGACTCTTCACGCCGAACGGTGAGTTGGATTATGATGCCCATATGAACGTTGATGGAACGACGGGGGATACCATTCTTGCGAATGGAGCCATCAACACGACGTTCGACGTTCAAACCGAGACGTTACGAGTGCGACTAGTCAACGGTTCGAATGCGCGCGATTTTGATTTTACGTTATCTAACGAGGCCGAGATGACGCAGATTGCGACAGACGGAGGGCCGTTAGAACGCCCGATTCCCTTAGAGACCCTCACGTTGACACCAGGTGAACGGGCCGAGGTACTGATTGATTTTTCACAAGTTGAAGATGTCGCCGCCTTAAAAGCGGACGGGGTGACATTCACCACGTTTCGTGTCGGTGAACTTGACAAGGCGTCCATTAAGATTCCGGTGACCGAAACGATGGAGCGCTTGACAGATGAGACAGCAGACCGCCGCCTCACCCTTTTTGGAATGGGTAACATGGTTTCAATCAACGGAAAGACCTATGATCCGGAGCGTATCGACATCGAAGCGAAACGCGGAGACACCGAGGTATGGGAAATTGAAAATAAGCCGGATATGATGGGTGGGATGACACATCCTTTCCACATCCACGGCGTCCAGTTCCGAGTCATTAGTCGAGACGGCAACCCACCATCCGATCAGGAAAAAGGGTGGAAAGATACGGTAGCCGTCGCTCCGGATGAACGAGTAAAGATTGAAATCACCTTCACGAAAACCGGCACATTTATGTATCATTGTCACATCCTCGAGCATGAAGAAAATGGGATGATGGGACAAGTAAACGTGACCGAATGACCGACACCTCTCTGTTCTATCAGCGGAGAGGTGTTTTGTATCCGTCCTGATTTCGATACGTTTCTGCTAGGACTATTGCCTGTATAGGGATTCCTTCTCAAATGTCGTATACTAGTTGTGAATGCATGTACAAATGTTCGCGAGGAGGTAGGTCCATGCGCCGATTCCATAGGATTAGGCAGAAACGCTCCGCTCGTCAAAAACAGCAACGCCATACGTTCTCCATCGCTTCCATCGTGGAAGAAGTACAGGATGCGATGTGTTATATCGATTTCTCAAGATGTCGTCTGTATTCGAATGATTCTCTTCGGCAATGGTACCCTTCTATGACAACACAATCTTTTGACACATTGGAAACATTGACTCGTTATGTATATACCACGTTGGAACAGCATGGGGCGGATTCCGCACAAGTCATGCACCTCATCCAGGAATTGCTCGAATGTGCGACCGAAACGGATCCAAGGATGACTT
Source organism: Exiguobacterium sp. s181 (assembly GCF_018617125.1). Taxonomy (GTDB): domain Bacteria; phylum Bacillota; class Bacilli; order Exiguobacteriales; family Exiguobacteriaceae; genus Exiguobacterium; species Exiguobacterium profundum. The sequence continues at coordinate 286,322 of NZ_JACSJM010000001.1, read as the reverse complement.
CACGTCGTCTGCGTTCTAATGACAAGACGCTACATTTGATTTTCAACTTCACGCGGACACCACGTGGCGTTTTCATCATGTGGCGCGACCAAACGGAAGCCGTCCGCTTTGAAGAACGTAAAGACAGTTTCCTTGCCGAACTGTCTCATGATTTCCGCACGCCATTGACTGCCATCCATGGATATACGGAGCTACTCATGACACGCCATCAAGGTTCGGAAAAATCGTATCAGATGCTAACACAAGTCAAACAAGAATCGGAACGGCTGGAGCGGCTCGTCGATAACTTCCTCGATTATCAAAAAGAACGATACACGGCTGATCAACTGACCGTGACGACGTTCGCACTCCGTCCTCTTTTAGAGGATGTCATGTCGAGCTATCAGACGACCTCCTCGCTTCATACGGTGACGTTTGAAACGAATGATGTCTTGATTCAAGCAGATGAAGAAAAGTTACGGCAATTGCTCCATAACCTCATTGGTAACGCCATCAAGTACTCTCCTGATGGCGGGACGGTCCATACGAGCGTATTTGAAAGTGCTGGCACGGTAACTTTATCTGTATCCGATACCGGGATTGGGATTCCAGAAGAAGCACTTCCCTACGTATTTGATGAATATTACCGTGTCGAATCCGCCGCCCACCAAGCCATAAAAGGAACAGGTCTCGGTCTACGAATCTGCAAACGAATTGCCGAAGCCCACGGTTGGGTAATTCATGCGGACTCGGTATACGGAGAAGGCACCACCTTTACAATCGAGCTTCATACCAGACAGAGCTGTCCATTGCTGCCATCCCCTAAACATTCGGTTTCGTTCGACTGATTTAACTAAATCAGGCGAGAATTCTCCCTCCTCTAAGCGTCTCGGGGCGAAGCCCGGCGTAGGTGGGAGATGAATCGCCCGGTCCAATACTCGTTTCCCCTTGTGACAGATGTGACGAACAAAGGTTCGTGATTCCGTCAGATTCTCCCTCCCCTCCACGGGTATCGGATGAGGAGGACACATCACGATCTTCGGAAGGGAGGAGGGACGGACATGCTGAAGGGCTACACATACCGGCTCCACCCGACGCCTGCACAGGCCGAGTTCCTCATCAAGACGATCGGCTGCGCCCGGTTCATCTACAACAAGCTGCTCGAGGACCGCATCGCCATCCGCGATGAGGCGAAAGCGGGGATCGTGACGAGACGGAAACCGGCGACACCCGCCTCCTACAAGCCACTGTTCCCGTTCCTCGCCGAGGCGGACAGCCTCGCGCTCGCGAACGCAAAGCTGAACCTCGACACCGCGTTCGCGAAGTTCTTCGCCGGGACGGGCGGCTTCCCGGCCTTCAAATCGAGACGGCGGTCGCGCGCCTCCTACACGACGAACAACCAGCACGGCACGATCCGCATCGAGGACGGCAAGGTGAGACTTCCTAAAATCGGCTTCGTGAAGTTCGAACAACATCGCTCGTTTGAGGGCGTCATCCGGTCGGCGACGGTGTCGATGACCAAGACGGGCAAGTTCTTCATCTCCCTCCTCGTCAAACAGGACGATGCACCATGGATCCCAGCCGAGAACAAGGTCGGGATCGATCTCGGTTTGGAGCACTTCGCCGTCATGACGAACGATGCGATGGTCTCGGAGAAAATCGAAAACCCACGTCTCCTTCGTAAGTCCGAGGCGAAGGTCAAGAAGGCGCAACGGGCGCTGTCGCGAAAGAAGATCGGAAGCAAGAATCGTGAAAAAGCCAAATTACTTTTGGCCAAGAAACACGAAAAGATCGCCAACCAACGCAAGGACTTCCTTCACAAACTGTCAAGACGGATCGTTGACGAGAACCAAGTCATCGTCGTGGAGACATTGAAGTCGGAGGACATGATGCAAAACCATAAGCTCGCCAAATCGATTGCAGATGTCAGTTGGTACGAGTTCGTCCGGCAACTCGAATACAAATCAAACTTCTACGGACGGACGCTCATCAAGGCGGATCAATGGTTCGCATCCACTCAAATCTGTTCCACTTGCGGTGTAAAAGGCGAGAAGAAGGCGATGGATGTCCGTGAATGGACGTGTGCCTGTGGCGCGCATCATGACCGTGACATCAACGCGAGCATCAACCTGTTGATGTTGGCAAACTAAAACGAATTCCTTCAGGGTGGGAACCACCCGACGAGCTTGGTAAACAATCGTGGCTAATAAAAGTACGGTCTTCCCAAGAAGCTCCCACTTCAATTTGTGAAGCAAATAAGTGGTGAGTAGTTCACTCGGTCGAACGTTTTTGTCTTACCTCAATTTGAGAATGAAGTGTCTACCTTTTGGGAATAAAGAAGTGTCGAAGAGAGGAGGAAATGAAGATGAAACAACGTGGCTACTTATCGATTCCCGTCGCCGTCGTATTCGCCGTCGTTTTCGGGCTCACCCTCGATAATTGGTGGCTCGGCATTGGAATTGGTATCGCTATGTTTTTTGCGTTTCGAGGAACAAAGAAGAAAGCGTGAAAAGATAATGAACATTTACACACCTTCAGATTGACAATTATTTGAAGACTGCTACCGTTAATGTATAGTCTATCGAAAAGGTCGTGAAGGAATGACGCTCACCGTCTTGTTGCTCAATGCTTGTGTCGCATTCACCGGATTTTATATCATCTCGAAGATTTATCATTCTTCGCTTTTTAATTCGTACCGTCTTCGTAGTTCTGTGATTGGAATACTCGCCGGTGCACTCGGTCTGTTTTTGATGTATAACGCCGTAGAAGCTAACGATATGGTCCGTGTGGATTTACGTCACTTACCGCTCGTGTTGCTTGCTTTTTATGGTGCTCGTTTTCCTTTATTCATTGCGACACTTGTCATCGCCAGTACACGATTTTTGTTCGGAATGACCGAGCAGGCCGTGATTGCGTTTATCGCGACGTTCATCGTCAGCATCGGGATGCTCTGGATTCATCGGCTGCTTCGGGAGCGACTCTTCTTACAGAGTATCTTTTTGAACGTATGGGCGCTCTTCATTATTTCGATTGCCGTCTATATCAATATGGGTTGGAGCACAGCCTATGTATCCCTCGTCTTGTCCATTTGGATGATTGGCATGCTCGTCGGTCTACTCTCGAGTATCCTCACCATCGATTTAGAACAGACGACCCGCCGTGCCATCGAGTACAAACAGTCGTCTGAACGAGACCATTTGACCGGTCTATACAATCGACGTGTGTGGGATCGATATACGGCTTCCATCGGGCAAGAGAATCGGACGTACAATGTACTCGCGCTCGATATCGATCATTTTAAACATGTGAACGATACATATGGTCACGGAAACGGTGATCTCGTCTTACAACAGTTCGCCAACATCTTAAAAGTCGAGACGCGTGCCCATGACACTGTCGCACGAATCGGTGGCGAAGAATTCGTCATCTTGATGTACGACTTGACGCCAGAGAAGGTAGACAAAGTGGCCAACCGGATACGAGAACGGATTGCTGGTGAACTATTCCACTTGAACGATTTTCCACCGATTCAAATCACGACGTCTGTCGGGGTCGCACACGGGACCTCGCTTCCCATCAAGCGGATGGTCGATCTTGCGGATTCGGCGCTCTATCAAGCAAAACATGAAGGGCGCAATCAAGTTGTTGTCTCGACCTATGACACACCACAACCGATCATGACATGAACAAACCCCGCTTCAAGTGAAAGCGGGGTTTGTTGTACTCATTTTGTAAACCGTTCAACCTCATCTGTCATGATGGCCGAAACCGCTATCAGGGGCAGGTCCTTCACATCGTTAATCGTGTAGAGCCGTGTCTCGAGCGTCGTCTGTTGTATCTGATCCCATGCTTTCGAACCGATAAATGCAGGCTGGGCGTGAATCGCCTCGGCCCGAATCGTTTCAGCGAACGAGACGGTGTCCGACTCACCCGTGAGTGTCAACACTGCAAGCCGGGCGACTGGTGCCACATCTCGCATTCGGACGAGCGTTTCACGATTGAATGAGGAGAACACGACACGGTCACCGAGTTCAAACTCGTTGACAGCAAACCAAGCGAGACGTTCGATCCCTGGATACGCATATTGATCCGTCTTCAATTCGATGTTCAGGGTGACGTTGCTTCGTTCAATCAGTCCGAGCACCTCTTCTAACGTTGGGATGCGTTCATAGCCGTCAATCTTCAACTGGCGCAACTCCTGAAGCGTCATGTCTTTCACCCATCCCGTTCCATTTGTCGTCCGGTCGACGGTTTCGTCATGAATGACGACGAGACGCCCGTCCTTCGATAGCTGTACGTCCAGCTCGATTCCGTCCACATAGGGAAGAGCTGCCTCGAACGCGGACAATGTATTTTCCGGGTAATTGGCGCTATAGCCGCGATGTGCGTAAATCAACATGTCACTGCCCCAAGGTGGAAGTTGTCTCATCGGCCGCACGCTTCAATGCTTCTTCGACCGACACCCCTTGATACAAACTTTCCATCGCGTTGACGACACTTTGACGTGATTGCGGGAACGTCGAGATGAGCGCTCCTTGTGTCGCCGGTGATGGTTTCGTCTCACTGAGTTGGTCGACCGTCACTTTCAGTTGTGGATATTTCGCCCACATTTCTTTTACGATCGGTTCATTGTATGCTTCCGGATTGATGGCGAAGTAGCCTGTGTCAACATGCCACTGTGCTTGCGCTTCCGTTGAAGCGACATACTTCATGAACTCCCATGCGCCTTCTTTCGTCTCTTCGGCAATGCCATCACCCATCCAGAGCGATGCCCCGCCGATGACGACGCCTTGACGCTCCGCTTCAGTCGGTACCGGTAAGTACGATGCGCCGATTTCAAAGTCCGCGTTGTCTGCTACCGTACGGATTCCTGCTGACGAATCAAGGTACATGGCAACTTTTCCAGATTGGAATGCCGCGCGCATGTCGTCCCAGTTTTGACCGACGTTTAGGAATGTCTTCTCATCGTACATCTCTTTGATGAGATTGAACGCGTTCTGTCCTTCTTCGCCATCAAACACGGCTTTCGTCGGGTCTCCGCTTCGTCCATTGTCATTGTCGACATACAGTCCACCTTGTGCGGCCAAGAGCTGTTCAAAGAACCAACCGTAGTTGAGCATCGTGAAGCCGGTCTGACCGTCCGTTGTCAACTTCTTCGCCGCCTCTTTCAACTCGTCATATGTGCGTGGTGCTTTCTCTGGATCGAGCCCTGCTTTTTCAAACGCCTCTTTGTTATAGATGAGGATCGGTGTCGAAGAGTTGAACGGCATCGAGTATTGCTTCCCATCGACCTGATAATAACTCAAGATGTTCTCTTCCCATACGCTCGTGTCAAAATCCTCTTTGTCGATGAACTCTTGAACTGGTGTGATTTTGTTCGAATCGATCATGTATTTCGTCCCGACCTCGAACGTCTGCATGATGGCTGGCGCGTCTTCCGAACCGGCGACCGCATTGAATTTCGTCAACGCTTCCTCATATGTTCCTTGGAAGACCGGTTTGACTTCATAGTCGTCTTGCGAAGCGTTGAACGCATCGACTTGACTGTTTAAAGCCGTCTCCAAGTCCCCACTCATCGCATGCCAAAAGACGACCTCTGTCTTTCCGTCTTCTGTCGTCGCCGCGACTGGTGCCGCTTCTTCACTGCCACATGCCCCGAGTAATAACACCGAACTTGCCAACCCTGCGAATAATCCTAACTTTTTCATTTGTCATATCCCCCTATTATTTGATAGCGCCTTGCGTCAATCCTTCTTGCAAGTGCTTTTGTCCTGCGAACAACAATACAAGTGTCGGAATGATAATCAAGATGACTGCTGCCATGACGACGCCCCAATCCGAGGCGACTTCGTTCGACTGCATCTGTTTGATGCCGATTTGGACCGTCCGCGCCTGTTCCGTGTTCGTGACGAGAAGCGGCCATAAGTACATATTCCAAGTCGTCAAAAAGCTGTACACCGACAATGTGACGAGCGGTGTCTTCGATACCGGCAAGACGACGTTCCAAAAGAATCGGAAGCGACTGATCCCGGCAATTTGGGACGCCTCGTACATTTCATACGGAATCGTTTTGAACTGTTGCCGAAGTAAGAACGTCCCGAACGCAAGTGCGAAGAACGGCACAGACAGTCCCCAGACGCTATTCAGCCAGCCGAGCGACTGGATCGTCAAAAAGTTCGGGACCATCGTCGCTTCCCATGGCACCATCATCGTCGCCAAGAAGAGCATAAAGATGAGCCCTTTTCCTTTAAAGTCGATGAAGACGAACGCGAATGCTGCAAGACTCGATAATACGACCTGTCCGACCATCACGAGGAGCGCGACAATCAAACTGTTGAGCAGGTACGTCATCATCGGGATGCGTTCGAACGCGGCCACATAGTTTTCCAATGAAGGTTCACGTGGAAGGAGATGTCCCTGGAGCACTTCCTTCCCGTCCATCAGACTGATCGAAAACGCATAGGCGATTGGAAACAGCATGACGATGGCGCTCAAGACGAGTAAGACATAGACGCCAACATTCCGTAGTCTCATTGGTAATGCACCTTCCTTTCAACCAATTTAAATTGGATCCATGTCAACAAAAGGACGGCGATGAATAGGAGCACGGCCTGGGCACTGGCACTGCCGACGTTATAGTTGATGAACGCATCTTTGTAGATGGCATAGACGATGACATTCGTCGCATTCGTCGGTCCACCTTTCGTCAATAAATCAATCTGTCCAAACGTCTGGAAGGCGTTGATCAGCGAGATGATCCCGACAAAGAAAAGTGTCGGCGACAACATCGGGATGGTGATCGCCCGAAGCTGTGTCCAATAACTCGTTCCGGCAATGTCCGCACTCTCATATAACGTCCGATCGATGTTTTGCAGACCGCCAAGTAGAATCAAGAACGTAAAGCCGATGTTCATCCAAACGGTCGCAAGTGACACGGAAAGGAGCGCATATTGTGGATCGAGGAGCCACTGTACACCGCTTGCCCCCACAGCCTCGAGGAACCGGTTGAAAATACCGATTGACGGATTGTACATGAACATCCAAATGACCGATGACGCCGCGACGCTCATCCCCATCGTCGCCGAGAACGCTGTTCGAAAGATGCCAATGCCCTTCAGTTTCTCATTGGCGAGGAGTGCGAGACCGAGCGCAATGAGAATCGTGAGCGGGACCGTCAAAAGGACGAATCCGACTGTCGCCTGAATGCTTTGCCAAAATGCGGCACTCGTGAACAGCGTGCTGTAATGACCGACTCCGACAAATTCGAGTGGTGTCCCCTGTGTGTCGGTCCGGAAAAAGCTTAAATAGATCGTTCGCAACAGCGGATAGACGAGAAAGACACCGAACAAGATGATGGACGGAGACAAGTACAACAGACCGCTCGCCGCGTCAGATAGCCGTGTCCGGGCTTTCTCTCTCGGTAAGGCGACCGTCATTGGAACACCTCCAACGCCTCAAATAGTTTCGGTTGTCGTGGCTCGATGCGCTGTCCGTTCGTATCAAATAGCGACATCTGTTTCGAATCCACATAACACGCTACTTTTTCGCCGACCGTGAGCGGCCATTGTCCCGGCCATTTTGCCAACCATTCGTTCCCTCCGACGTCAAAGGCGAGAATCGTCTCGGTCCCGAGCACTTCAATATTTTTCAGTTCTGCGTAAAATGTCACATCTTTGTCCGCTGGCTTGATTTGCTCAGGACGGACACCGAGTGTCGCCTGTGATACTTCCGTCAAGGCATTTGGGTGGAAGATGCGACCGTCCGATGCCATCCAGCCTTTTTCTTGTCGCGTGACCTCAACTAGGTTCATTGGAGGTGACCCGATAAAGGAAGCGACGAACGTATTCGCCGGTTTGTTATATAAGTCGAGCGGCTTTCCGACTTGTTGCACTTCCCCCTCATTGAGGAGCATGATGCGGTCCGCCATCGTCATCGCCTCGACTTGGTCGTGAGTGACATAAATCATCGTCAATCCGAGTTTTCGCTGTAACTGGCGAATCTCTGAACGCATCTTTGCCCGTAGCTTCGCATCTAAGTTCGAGAGCGGCTCATCCATCAGGCAAATCGGTGCCTCAGTCACGATGGCACGTGCCAAGGCGACACGCTGTCGCTGACCTCCAGATAGCTCACGCGGTTTCCGTTTCAGGTAATCGGTGAGCCCGAGTGTTTCCGCTGCCTGTAGGCAACGCTCCCGCTGTTCAAGCTTCGTCAGTCCTTTCGTATGTAGACCGAACGTGATATTTTTCTCCACCGTCATATGTGGGTAAAGGGCGTAGTTTTGGAACACCATCGACAAGTGACGCTCACTCGGCTTCATCCCGTTCGCCGCCACACCGTCGATGCGAAGCGTTCCGCTTGTGATGGATTCGAGCCCGGCTATCATCCGAAGCATCGTACTCTTCCCGCAGCCGGACGGACCGACGAGTGCGAAGAACTCTCCTGCTTCAATCGTCACGTCAATCCCTCGAATGACTTCCGTCTCCCCGAATGATTTTGTCAGTTGTTGTAGTTGAATCGATTTCATGCTAATTCCTCCTTCTGACTTTGTACGTTCCAAAGTCGTTCATCCCCGGTCGATACGGCGAATGCCCCATGATCGAGGGCGCGATGCACATCAATCGGTTGACGAATCATGCCACCCGTCACAATCGGAAAGGAGACTTCCTGGGAAATCTTCTCGACCACGCTCGGAATCAGACCCGGCATAAGTTCAATCGCATCCGGTTGTTGCGCCTCTGCGAGCTTGAGTCCGCTCGTGACCGCGTCCGAGTCGACGAGAAAGAGTCGTTGTACCGTCAAGAGCCCCGCTCGCTTCGCATGCTGGAGCACGGATGCTTTCGTCGTGACAATCCCATCGGCACCGACACGTTTGGCAAGATAATCGATTCCGTCCCGGTCGAGGCTGATGCCATTGATTCGCTCAGCGTGGAGGAAGACCGTTCGATTCTCTCGCTTTAAGTGCGCCACATAGCGGTCGAGCGTACTGAGCGTTCCCATCATGAGAAACGTCGTCGTCACATCCGTCCGTAAAAACGTCTCGATTTGTTTTGGACTTTTGATGGAGGCAATCATCCGTTCTTGCCCAATCCGTTCAATCGCATCATTCACTTGAATCATCCTCTCTTCAAAAAAGGACCAACAGAAACGACACGTCATCAACGTACGGGCTTCTGTTGGTCTCTCAAAGGTTCTACCGGTAACTATTCACTTGGAGTGAGGGGGTCTCACAGCTCTTATCGTAACGAATGATTGTAAAGCTATGATAAAGGAATTGCTAAGTTTCATGAAGAGAACGTAAAAAAAACCGATTCACGGGGAATCGGTCAACGTCTTTTCGGCTTTCGCTAAGATGTCGGCTTTCACGTCATCATCCCGCCCTTGCCAATTGCGGACCATCATCTTCATCCGCTGGTTTTTCGAGAATCGTTCTTCGTGACGATCGATGAATCGCCAATAGAGGGCGTTGAACGGACAGGCATCGTCTTCTGTTGTATGTTTCGGGTTATATGGACAATCTCGACAATAGTCACTCATCCGATCGATATATTTTCCCGAAGCGACATACGGTTTTGTGGCGAGCTTTCCACCGTCCGCATGAAGGGCCATTCCAAGAACGTTCGGTAAGACGACCCAGTCATAGGCATCGATGTACATCTCGTTGAACCAGTCGCTCGTCTGTTGCGGTGAAATCTCGAACAATGTCGCATAGTTTCCGAGCACCATCAGTCGCTGGATATGATGATTGTGGGCATGCGCGACGACCGGTTTCAAACTTTGATGCAGACAGTTCAAATCCGTCTTCGCATCCCAGAAGAAGTACGGTAAGTCGCGTTCATGCTTGAACGTGTTCACGTCTTCATAACCGGGCATGACAGCGAGATAGACGGCGCGCATATATTCCCGCCAACCGAGGATTTGCCGGACGAATCCTTCAATCGACGATAGCGGTGCATCCGCCTGACATGCCGCATCAACGACTTCTCGCGGTGTCAGTAGACCGATATTGATGGCAGCTGACAACAGGCTGTGCGACATCTCGGGTTCATCCGTCATCATCGCATCTTGATACGGGCCGAACGTCTCAAGACGCTCTTCTACGAACCGTTTTAGCGCACGTCTCGCCTCATGATGTGTGACCGGCCAATGGAACGGGGTCACCTCTCCTGGATGCTCCGAGAACGTTGACTCGACTTTTTCGATGACGTCTTTCGTGATCGAATCTGGACGGAAATGGATGGCAGATGGAAACGATAGTCCTTCTTTCGGTGGTTTTCGGTTATCCGTATCAAATGACCATTTTCCACCGCGAGGCTTCCCGTCTTCGAGTAATACGTCGAATCGCTTACGCATGTAACGATAAAAACGATCCATTCGCCACGGTTCATTCCCGAGCGTCTCGGTCGCTTCCTCTTTTGATAAGTAGAAGAGCGGGACATCCGTATGTTCGACAAGGTGATGTTTCTTACCGAACTGTTTCAGTTTTTTCGCCATCGGTTCGTCCGTGACGGCGGTGATATGAATTTCGTCCGGATTGTACTGTTTCACATGGTTGTCCCACGCCTCTTGGAACGAATCCGCCTCATGATAATCCACGGTATATCCTTTATCACGCAATTCTTCCGCAAAGTGGCGCATCGCAGAGAAGATCAGGACGAGCTTTTGTTTATGGTACGGACGCCACGTCGCGCGCGACGTCGCCTCAATCATGACGATGACATCATCTTCTTTCATATCCTTCAGCATCGCAAGCTCGTGCGAGAGTTGGTTGCCGAGTATCCAAAATGAACGCATGTTGTTGACTCCTTTGTCTCATCGATGTGCTACAATCGAGCTACTTTCGAAGTGAGGTGATGATGTGTTACCACAAGTGCTACTGAAATGGATTGACAGTCAATACGAGAATCCAAGGGGTCCCGTCGGAAAGTATATCGGGGAAAAGATGGTACGCCAACACCGGGTCGAAGTCGAATGGACGATTGAACAGTTAGACATTCAACCTGGTACAACCGTTCTAGAGATCGGGTGCGGGGCCGGCGATGCGATGGCAACCATCCTTCAACGACATCCTGACGTACATGTCATGGGTATCGACCGATCTAAAACAATCATCGATTCAGCAAGACAGCGCAATCAGGCTTCGATTCATACAAAACGGGCCAACTTGATCCAAGGAGATTTGCATCAGCTCGAGGTGACGGACGCATCCATCGATCACGTGTTCAGCATTCACACACTATATTTCTGGAGAGATGTCACGACCGTTCTGTCTGAAATCGAACGCGTCTTGAAACCGAATGGCACCTTTGTCATCACCTACTGTGACGGGAAAGGTGATGTCGAATGGAACGACATCTCCGAGATGGTTCGGAATCAATTCATCCCCGCGGCGGTGAACCTCGGATTCAAGGACGTATCGGTACAACGTGGACCGGACTCCCGTGATTATCATACGGTCGCCGTTACGGGATGCAAACCGAGCTCTTAATCACTACCCGTTTTTCATTCGATCCTTTCACGTCAATCGGTTCGTTGGTGCTGAATGCGAAAACAGAAGGCTAAACCAATCGCAATCCATCGGTTTAGCCTTCTGACGTTATTTATAAAACTTGTACGTGTTCTTCCCGCTCGATTTAGATTGATACAGTGCAATGTCTGCCTCTTTCAATAATCGACCGAGGTCCGCCTGTTCGTCGGAATCATATTGAGCGATGCCGATGCTCGCTGATAACGGGAGATGGTCGTCCCATTCTTTCAATACATACAAGATCTGTTCAGCATACCCAATGACAGTCTTTTTGGATAACGCATGTGCGATTTTAATAAGGAATTCATCCCCACCTAAACGATACACTCTCGAATCAGGTATCGGCTCCATCAAACGTCTCAGACGAAGCGCCACTTCTTTCAAGACGAGGTCCCCTTCATCATGACCGAATGTGTCATTCACCCATTTGAACCCATCTAAATCAATTAAAAACAGTGCCCCACCTTGATTCGGATTCGTCTCAAAATAGTTAGACAAGTAATGTCGGTTATAAAGATCCGTCAATTCATCTCGTGAGGCACGACGTTCAAGTTCTAAATAGTAACTGAACATACGAACCACGCGCTTCAACAAGCGGACACTTTTTGAATCGTACTGGGCGCTTTTATGATTGGCGACACAGAGCGTACCGAAAATATCCCCGTTCTTCGTCAGAATCGGGATTCCCAAATACGACTTGATGTTCACTTCGCGTAGTAATGACTGAAGTCGCGTCGATTCAATCTGCGATTCGATGTCTTCATACATCAAAACTTCTCGTTGATTGAAATCGATTCGATTACATACCGTATCCTTCAAATCAAAGGACATGCCTTCTTCAAGTAGGATAGGAGAATCTTGTGAGGATAGTTTGAGTATATGTTGGGTGTCATTCTCAATTGACGTGAGATAGACTAGTTTATCTGGTACTATTTCTTTTGCTAACTCAATCAAGTCAATCGCTAGCTCATCAAAATTCCGATACATTTGAAACTCATATGAGTGCATATGGCACCTCCACTCGAAAAAAATCATCCATACTCATTATATCGAACTCTTCAACCGTTTCCTTTACTTACATCGAACAACATAAAAAAATACCTCGGACGCGGATTGGAACCCCTACGTCATGAGGCATTTTCATATAATCAGACTCATCCCCGACTCTTCCGTGTCAACGTCAATCCACCAAATCCACTGATGACAGCGATGTAAAATCCTAAATCATAGAACCAACCGGTATTGTTCACTTCATACACGCGATATGTGTCATTGAACAATCCTAAAATGAGTGACACTGGTGCAATCCATCCATGCCAGATGCCCCAGAAAAAACCTGCCGGATCCGTCGTGTACGTCCCGTCACCCGGAACACAACCTCCGAGTAGTGTAACAAGTGTCAGCATGATGAGTATGATTCCAAATCGTTTCATCTTTCATCCCTCCTATAATGGGTATTCCCGTTTCTCCTAAAAAAAGCACTGACAAACGTCAGCGCCAAAGTTGAACCGTATTCGCAAACTCGATATCTGTCGCCAATTCACCGTCAAGTGCATGAAGATCGAAATCTTCCCCATCGAGCCATTTTTGGAAGTCGAAGATGACCGGGTCACGGTCTCCACCGAGCGCAAACCAGGTCTCGAGCGTTTCAGGGAAATAAGCAGCCGTATGAATCGTTCCCGCCCAACTCCTGTACAATTCTGAAAAGACGCCCTTGTCGGTGTCGTTCATGAGACGGAATGCGCTCTCCGCATCTTGAATCAAGTGTTGCACGACTTTGATTTCCATCATGCGACGAGTCGAATCATCAAGATGATAGCGATTCTCGTGTTGGAGTAGTTCAAAATGGTTCGTACAGATATTCGATTCCCGTACTTGGATGTCTCGAGGCGTCGCCTCGATTACACGTGTTTTCGATGATTTGTCATGGACGACGTATGTGAATGACCCGCGATGCGGAATCTCTTTTAATAAATCGACTGCTTCTTCCACCGTCGCACATGTTTCTAGAATGATTCGTCCAATCATTTGACAGACAAATCCGTCCCCGGGTCGACGACGATTGATGAAATTGTAGCCCATGGCAAGTCCTTTTTCATTCATTCCGTCCATACGTCCGGTGACACGAGAGACCGGTCCGATGACCGCATACCCGTCATCCGGTTGAAAGACGTTGTATCGACCGTCATACGTCATCGGGTGATAATCGTAATTCCGAACGAGAAAGTTATCCCCCGTCAAAATCGAACAGCCGCTGATTGGATTGTTGACTCGAAAATGTCCGAAATGAAGTAACGTGTCATTGAGCGACAGCTTCAGCTCATCTTGTAACCCAATCAACTCCTCCCAAATCTTTGGAGCAAATTCATCGAAGGCAGCCTTCGCCTCAGTCGCATCAATCTCAAATCGCGGAACGCGTAGTTTCCACTGATCCGTCCGATTTTCGAGCAATTGACTGCGCTTAATATATTTTCCTTGAAATCGTCCGAAGTCATAATGACTTCCCCGAAACTGTGTCAGTTCACTAGAGAATTGTTGCATGAAAAAACCTCCCTTGCGCCCATTATAGCGGACGCACGAGAGGTCTGTCTGAAGTGAGACTGTTTATAACTTGAACTGTTGACTCATTCGTTGCATGTCCTCTGCCGTGCTCGACAAATCTTTTACGAGACGATTCATCGTCTCACTCGTCGCGGACATCTGTTCCGTCGCAGCAGCCACTTCCTCATTTCCGGCCGTACTTTCTTCTGAAATCGAAGCAATTTCAGACAGTCCATGTTGGATGTGATCTTGGTTCGTTTTCACTCGATCGAGTTGACCACGCATGGAACTCGTCAACTGTTGCATGTGACGAACGCTCTGTTCGATTTCAGTGAACGCGCGTTTCGTCGATTCAAGTGTCGCTTTTCCTTCCTCTGCCGCCGTCATACTCTCTGTAAAGGTTTGACCGAGCGCAATCGAGTTTTGTTTGACGCTTCCGACGATTTCCGAAATTTCACTGACAGACTCAGCGACACTATCCGAGAGTTTCCGAATCTCCGAGGCGACGACGGCAAACCCTTTTCCGTGTTCACCGGCCCGAGCCGCTTCAATCGCTGCATTGAGTGCAAGCAAGTTTGTCTGTTGTGAAATTTGACGAATCATCGTGACCAGTTCCGTCACCTCGTCCGCTTGCTGTTCAAAGTCGCGGACTTGTCCTTGTGATGTTTTTACTTGCGCATGAATGTGAGTCATTTGATTGACGGCACTCTCCATGTAACGTAGACCATCCATCGTCATCCGACTGACGACTTCCGCCTGCTCACTCACTTGGTCTCCGTCCGATGTCGTTTGCTCGACAAGTGTCGAAAATTCATTCATATGTCCGTATAGACGCATTGTCAAGACACTTTGATTCTCAACACCGCTCGCAATCTCTTCCATCGTGTAGGCAATTTGACGAGAGGCATCGTTCACTTCTTCAGAGATACTCGAGACGTTCCCGCTCTCATCCCGTACCGTCTGTGCCGACGTTTGAATGCCAGAAATCAAATCTTTCAACATGTGTGTCATCTTCTCCATCGACACCGTCAGACGTTTGATTTCGTCATTAGATTTTAACTTAATACCCTCAACCGCAGTCGTCGCTGTCGCCAAATCACCTTCAGCAATGGATGTGGCCACACGTTCTAATGCTTGGAGCGGACGTAATTTCCAGCCTAAATAACGCCAGATGACGATTGCTGATACGACAAGTAAAACGAGGAGACCAATCAAGATTGGGGGTAAACTCTCCTTCAAGACGTCACCTGTAATTGCAGAGACTTCGGTAGCTGCCTTATCGATTCCAAGTACCCCAACTACCTCGTTCCCTTGTTTAATCGGGACGAGCACCGTCACATACTTCCCGTACTCCGGATCATCGATGACATCGGTTGCGACGGTCTCACCTTGGAATGCGGGCGTTGCTCCTTCATACGTCATCGCTGTAGTCGGAGAACCAATCTCCGCAGCATCCGCTTCGCTCAATCCGTCCACGATTATTCGAACTTCCTCGCCCTCTGTGGCAATGGTGTATACATACATCGCACCGATTTGCTGACGATATGCATCTAAGTATTCACGAAACTGCTCATACTGCTCATTTTTTGACGGATTCGCTACGAAGGATGCATAGGCATCGACATCCAAAGATTCACTAATCCGTTCACCATCTTCAATTAACGTCGCATGTAACGTATCGAGTACGGAATGTTTCGTACTGAAATACTGTACCACTCCGAATGTGACGATGAGCAACGTAACGAAGACTAACATCACTACTAAAATGTGCGTCTTTAACGACTCTGATTTTTGTTTCATCTCAAAATTCCTCCATTCTCCTCTTACTCTTTTTATCGGATAGAACGAATTAATCTCCACAAAAAAACAGGCGATTTTCGACAACATCGCCTGTTTCTTATTCACCATTTGTCGAATTAATGACTTCGAGTGGTATCGTGACTTCCGATTCACCTTCTTCAACGAGATGGAAGAGAGGAAGTGTCTCTGATACGAACAGATCCGGGTCTACATCCGTCTGATACTCATACGTCCGAATATCCTCTTCACGCTCTGCAATCAGTTCACCAAATGGAATCGCAACACGTTCGCCTTCGACCTCATAACTCATGACCGTCGTCGGATCGAGACGACGGTTTTCAAGCATACGAATGGTGAAGAGCATCGTCGTATTATTCGTCCGTTCCAAGGAAACGGCGATTGCATCAGACTGTCCCGCCCGCTTCTCAATCATGGTCTCATCCACATTCTGTTCGTAAACCACATTTTCCTCACTCGACTCTTCTGTCTGGAGTTGCTGACAACCCACAATCGTCATTAAGCCGACCAGTAAGATAATAACTAAAGCACGCATCCCATTTCTCCTTACTTCAAGGCGAAAGTGAGTTCTGCTTCACAAGCAACTTCTCCATCTACCGTGGCCACGGCACGTCCTTTACCAATCGGTCCACGAATTTTCATGATTTCTACCTCGAGGCGAAGTTGATCGCCTGGGACGACTTGACGTTTGAAACGGCAGTTGTCAATCCCTGCAAAGAAGGCGAGCTTGCCTCGATTCGATTCGTCTTTCAACATTGCAAAAGCACCGACTTGCGCGAGTGCTTCCACAATCAAGACACCTGGCATGACATTATAGTCTGGGAAATGCCCGTTAAAGAACTCTTCGTTCGCCGTGACATTTTTTAATCCGACAGCACGCTTCTTTTCTTCGACTTCGACAATTCGATCAATTAACAGAAACGGGTATCTGTGTGGGATTACTTCTTTGATTTGCTCAATTGTATACATCCATCCACCGCCTTTAAGAGGTTAGCCAAAAATCGGTGATATGGCGCCAGGTCTCGATGTCAAACACATCTTTCCAATCGCCTCCGCCAATGACGCTATATCCAATGACCGCTCCGAGGGCGAGCATCGCGATTGCCAACACTAAAACAACGAGCACACGCAGTAAGATCGGGAATCGACGATGATTCGACAATCGCGATTGCTTTGTCTGCTTCGTCTCTTGTTCTGGTGAACCTTTTTGTTCTTCCGAACTCGTCTGTTCATCGTTCGCCACGTCCAACCATCCTTTCAGCTAAAAATAATTATATCATATTAGTACCTGGTATTAAAATGCGTAAATTGCTACCTTTTTAGTGTACCCTATGCAGAAAAGTCGAACAAGCATCCTTCCCTGTCAAAAGGCGAACGATTTTTTCCTTTCTCTTTAAATATGCTACTCTAAATATGCTACGCTTAAACTATTCAACGTCAGGAGGTTTATTTATGTGGAAAGAATTTAAAAAATTCGCGATGCGTGGGAATGTCATCGACTTGGCCATCGCCGTCGTACTCGGCGCGGCCTTCACGGCTATCGTGAATTCACTCGTCAATGATATCTTTATGCCGCTTCTCGGAATCATTATCGGAGGAATCGATTTTTCTGGCTTAAAAGCAAGTGTACTCGGAGTGGATGTGTTATATGGCAATTTTATTCAACAGATTGTGTCCTTCTTCTTGATTGCCATCGCCCTCTTCTTGATTGTGAAAGTCATCAATCGTCTACAACGCGAGAAAGAAGTAGAAGAAGCTGCTATTCCGACTCCAACGAAAGAAGAGCAACTGTTGACAGAGATTCGTGATCTGCTAAAAAATCGTTCTTTATGAATGCGAAGGCGCCCGACTACTGTCGTGGCGCCTTTTCAATGAGGTGACGCACGCGTTGGACCGCATTCGTCAATAGTGGAGCTGCTTCCCAAATCGCTTCTTCTAACGTCATGATCCGAGACACGATTGGAAAAATGGCGACGATGCCGGACTCCATATGCGATGTGTAATCGGACTGTCCAGTGAAGACGAGGGTCGGGACCCCATGCGTATGTGCAAGGCGCGCCAACCCATACGGTGCCTTTCCCTCAAAGCTTTGCGCGTCAAATTTACCCTCTCCTGTAATCAGCCAATCTGCTTTTTCTAACTGTTCTTCGAGCTTAGACCAACTGACCACTTCTTCGACGCCACTCACGTAGATTGCACCAAGCTGCAATAGCGCAAAGCCGATGCCGCCAGCCGCCCCTGCTCCAGGAAGTGCTCTTCTATCTACTTCAAAACAGTTCGCGTAGTGATCCAGGATCCGGTCATATCGCTTCACTACATCTGCCGCCAATCCTTTCTGGGGTCCAAACACATAGGCTGCTCCGCTTCCACCAATCAATGGGTTCTGTACATCGGAAGACATTCTCCATACGACCTCACGCGCACGCGGATGAAGACCGGACCAATCAATTGATACCACTTCTTCTACTCGATGGGGGATGGTCGATAGCACAGCACCGTTCGCATCAAGAAAACGAACACCTAACGCCTCAAGCAATCCTTTTCCACCATCCATCGTCCCGCTCCCTCCGAGCCCGATGGTGATGATCCTCGCCCCACGCTCTAGCGCTTGAACGATCTGTTGACCGACTCCGACTGAACTGTAGCGCCACGGATCGACATGAGCGAGGAGTGTCAATCCTGCTGTTTCCGCCACTTCGATTACCGCGTGCCTCGTTGACGGCTCGAAACCAAAACGTGCAACGCGTCGTGTCCCGTCCAAACACATGACGCTTTCTTCTATAATGGTCCCATCCGCATGTGTCGCAATCCAAGCATCCAAAAAACCTTCTCCTCCGTCAGAGATCGGTATGATTTTGACCTCATGCCCTTCAAGCGCACGAAGGACCGCTTGATTTGCTTCCATACTCGAAAGTGAGCCTTTGAATGAATCCATCGCGACTACAATCCGCATTGATGCTTCTCCCCCTTTGTCTATAAAAAAACCGCTTCTCGGCTCGAGAAGCGGTAGGCGTTATGGACGTAACGCCGTGACAAGCCCCATCATCTGATCGCTCATCGACATCGCCCGTGAGTTCATTTGATATGCTCGTTGTGTGATTGTCATATCAGTCATCTCTTTCGTCAAATCAACGTTCGATGACTCGAGTGTCCCTTCAATCAATAGATTTCCGAGTGGACGATCGACTTCGGTCTCCAAATCCGCTGCGAACACGTTATCTCCGAGCGGACGTAATTCCGACGTATTGCGGACTTCTACGATGTCGAGACGTCCGAATTCTTGTTCAACGCCATTCACACTCGCAACGACCACACCGTCTTGACGAATGCGCTGATTCGTCGCATCGTTCGGCATCGTGATTGGATTACCGTCATCTCCAAGAAGCGGATTCCCGTTCACATCAACGAGCGTCGTCTCGTCACCGACTGACAATTGCATGTTTCCACTTCGAGTCACCCCGACACCGTTCGGCGTGTCCACGACAAAAAATTGACGGCTCGCCTTTAAAAAGACGTCCAATCCACGATCTGTCGTACGTACTTGTCCGATATTGAACTGCTGTGTAATATCGGCGACATGTCCCCCGACTCCAATCCGAATCCCGTTCGGTGTGTCTCGACCGACTTCGAATTCAGGACGCGGTTGGTTGTTATACGCCTGCGACAATAGCGAAGCAAAATGCCCCTGTTGACGCTTAAAGCCGACCGTATCGACGTTTGCGATATTGTGACCTGTCACATCTAATTGACGCTGAAGTTGAGACAGAGAGTTGACCGAGTTATAAATGGACTGCATGGTGTTCCTCCTTAACGAATACGAGCGATTTCGATTGCTCGCTCGGCACTTTTATCATACGCTTGGACGACCTTTTGATTCGCCTCAAACTGACGATACGTCATCATCAAGTCTGCCATCGTCTGGTCGAGGTTGACGTTCGCTTCTTCAATAAATCCTTGTAGTACTTCGACCTGGGCCTGCGCCGGGGCATCACCCGTCACACGCCAGTCATTGCCGACTTGTTCAAGAGTCGTCAAGTCATCGATTTGGTAGGCACCAAGAGTCGCCACGTTTTGTCCAAGCGATGTGATGACACCATCTTTCCCTACTTGAAACTCGCTCGATGGCAGTTGGATTCGTTCCCCTTCATCAGAAAGGATATATCCGCCGTCCGCAGAACGAAGGAAGAGCGCCTCATCGATCGAGAAGCGTCCATTTGTCGTATACAACGTCTCGCCGCCTTGTTCGACCGCAAACATCGGGGCTCCCGCAAAATTAGTAGGTGCCTTTAAATACAAGTCGGTCGGGCTACCGGATTCTGTGATACTTCCAGCTGAGAAACGGGGCATTGTTTCTTGAAGATAGACGCCCATTGATAGGGTACCTACTTCTCCCTTCACGCGCGATTTCGCGTTATCCGGATTGCTGACTTGTGCAAGAAGCATCTCCGGAAACGAACGTACCACGCCATCAGACGCTTTGAAGCCTGGTGTTCTCACGTTACCAAGGTTGTTGCTCAAAATCTCTTGTTGGCGCTGCAGGGCATTCATCGCTCCCGCTGCTGTATATAATCCGCGTAGCATAATCGTCTTCCTTTCATCCTATAACATGATTCACTCTCTATATCGTACCAAACGAGCGTGACATTCACCGTTTTTTCAAAAAAGTTCATCCCATAAATTAGGATGAACTCTCTTCATTGACATGGTCGACCATCGGTAACTCAACAATCATCGTCGTTCCTTCTCCTAGTTGAGATTGAACAGAGATGGTACCACCGTGCAGTTGAACGATCTCTTTACAGATCGCTAAACCTAAGCCGGTTCCACCGATGCGTTTACTTTCTTCCGAGGCCGAACGATAAAATTTATCAAAGATTCGCGTCGCATCTTCTTCCGAAATACCTAATCCTTCGTCCGATATCCCGATTTGAATCGTGTCACCCTCACACGTGACATCAACCGTCACATTCCCACCGTTCGGTGAATATTTGATGGCATTGTTCAGGATGTTCGAGAAGACTTGACGTAATTGGGCCGGATCTCCCGCGACAAATAACGATTCGTCACAATCAAAGTGGAAGAAATGATGCTCCGTCGATCCTGCATGGATTTCGAGTAGATCTGATAATAAATCATATAGACTCTCTACTTTAAAGTCTGGTACGCTCATACCCGCCTCCATTTTTTGAACATCTAGCAAGTCACTCACGAGACGTTCGAGCCGCTTCGTCTCACTCGCAATCATGTCTAAATAGCGCTCTCGCTTCGTGTTTTCCAATTGACGCCTTTTGAGCAGTTCTGAAAAACCGAGAATCGAGGTAAGGGGCGTCCGAAGCTCATGGGATACTGTCGCCACAAGTTCTGTCTTCAAGCGATTGATTTCTGTTTCCTGGGTAATATCTCGTGACACGAAGATGACACCCACGCGTTCATTTTGCAGATCAATCGGTTCGGCGTACATGCGAATCGTTTTCTGACCTTCCTGCATCGTATACGTATACGTTTCATCGAATATACCTTCTTCTTTTGCACGTTTTGTGAATTGATTCAACCTCTCCGGATCGTCAATCTGGTTCATGAACATCGGATAGTACATCGCAATCGGGTATAGACTGCCCCGTTCCGTTGATGGAAGTGGATGCTCATACAAGTCAAAGAGTGCACTATTCACGAATCGTTCATTCGTCTCGAGTTCCGTATAGACGATAGAATCGCGCATCGTGTGCAAAATTCGAGCGGTCTTCTCTCGTTCACGATCGACTTGATCTTGTTGGGTCCGAAGTGAGGTCGCCATCTCATTAAACGCTTTCGACAACTGTCCGACTTCGTTTTGTAGCGGTTTAATCGGGATGAGTGTCGCGCTCGGGTTGCTCGCGAGACGCTCACTGTTTACCATCAGCGTCTGCAGTTGATTGGTCAACCTTAAAATATATGGCTGCAACCCGACAAACAATATGAACAATGCCCCGAGTAGAATCAAAAGCCACATCCATTGGGCTTTCACTAACTGTTTTGACAGCGCATCTCGCAATTCACTTTCTTGAAAATCAAGATTTTGTCGATAGTCGGTAAAGACCGACTCCATATCGACGATGCTCGCACTCATATCGGCAGCACTACTTGAGTTCAGTTTAAATCGTGTCTGAGTCGATGTTTCATTTTTCGGCATGAATTGCCCTACGGTGCGCATCTGCAGGAACGATTCATCGATTTCTCCTGCCTGCTTCGCAATCACATACTGCTCAAGTGCCGGCATGACGCGTGTCGTATAGATCGAGAAGAGAAGTCTCGCATCCTCTGCGAACTGTACTTCTTCCGCGTTTCTTGCCTGTTCTTCGAACCATGTCGTTTGCTCGTCGATATTCGTTTGAGCTGTTCTTACTTCTTCTAATAGCGCACGTTCTCCTAACAGGACGTGCCCTCGTAATTCATATTGCATCGATTGCCACGTTTCAAACAGATCTGTCGCCCGTGCACGTTGCTCACTAATTCGTTCTAATTTTACGGTCGTCTCTTGAATCGATTGCTGTGTATAAAAATAGGTCCCAATCGATGTGAGTGTCACTAAGGCAATCAATATATAAAAAATCGTCATAACTTGTCGACTAATGCGTTGTTCAATCCAACGTTTCATGGAATGCCTTCTTCCTTCACTCTTAGAATGCCTCACTTCGTACGGTGAATGACTTTTTCTGTTCAAACAAAAAAAGTTCGGGTACGATGATGAGACGGAGAGTCACTTCAAAAATTCATTCACCTATTAGGAAGAATAACGGAATGACCTCACAAGAAACTCACAAAGATTGAAGGGAATGTGCTCATGACGCGTAATCGAATGACGTTTATCTTCATCCTTGTGTTGTTGGTTGGTGTCAGTCTCACTTTATTGATTCGACATCAGTCGATCAATCCGATCGTCACCGTTAACAAGGGCGAAGCTTCTCTTCTCTCTTCTACTGTCGACGAAGAGATTTTGCGACTAGACGGCTCATGGCGCTATGAGTCAGGGATTGTCACCCAAGTTGATCGCCGCTCCTATCGAACCATTCCGTTTACAACCCCTTATCGTGAATCCACCTATGAACTCGATCTCGCGTTGCCGAACGGTACGTATGCCTTGCTCATTCCAAAGTCCCTCTCCTCTTCTACGATTTTGATAGATGGGAAAATGGTTGAAACGGTACAAATTGGAAACAATCGTCTCGTCGAGCAGCCGTCTCTGCTCTTGCTCGATGATGAAACAAAACAATTCCGACTGACGATTCAACATGAACGACAGGCAGGTAATTTTGCACCCATCGAAGAAAGTATATTAGTCGGACCGTTACATGCCATCATGACCACTCAAAACGCTTATGCCGGCTACGAATTTTTCATATTGCTCATTTCACTTTTGATTGCCATGTTCTATGCCATCGTCTATCTCTTTCACCGAAATGAACGCTTGTACGGTTTCGGGACAGCTTTCTTTTTGTTGACGAGTTTTTCCATCATGTCCCGAGATGGCATGTGGATCTCGGGTAGTGATAAGTTGACGTTGAGTTTAGCCTTACTGAGCATCATCATGTTGATTGAGTTTTCAAGATGTTTGGAACGTGTGTCGTTTGACCGGTTTTTGGCCATTTCGAGGTACCCGTTGTACGGATTGACTGGTTTAGCCATCCTCTTGCCCGCTTCCGTTTACGAGGTGTTCGAATATTTTGTATGGATGATCGTTCTATTCATCACGTTCTTTTGGGTCGGCTTGAACATCGGATGGCTCCTTGAAAAGTATAAGACCGGCAATCCGCTCGAATTACTAACTTTCACACTCGCCCAACTCGTCGGGTATATCGGAATCATGACGTCAACGTTCATCGTTTCGCCCAATCAGCAGCTGTACGCCAATACGTTTACCATCATTTATTTCCTATTGATGTTTTTACTTCTACCGATTCACTTGTCTACCGACAAAAGAAAAAAACAACAAGTCGAAGTGTTGGCTTCCCAGCATGAGTTGTCCTTCTTCAACGCTCAAATCAAACCTCACTTCCTTTACAATACGTTCGGGAATGTGATTGCACTCTGTTACACGTCTCCACCCGATGCGGCTCGTCTACTCAGTCACTTAAGCACTTACGTCCGCTTCATTTTTGAAAATGGTCGAACCGAAAACGAGATATCGATTCGCCAAGAAGTCGATATGATTGACTCGTATCTCGCCATTGAACAGACGCGATTCCGTGATTCGTTCTACGTCGAGAAAAAAATTGATGAATCTCTTCTCGACTGTTCGATTCCACCTTTATTAATTCAACCACTCGTTGAAAATGCCGTGCGACATGGCCTCTATCGACACCCAGGACAAAAGCGATTGACACTTTCTATCCAGGAACGAAACGGAATGATTGAGATTTATGTTCAAGATACAGGGAGTGGTTTTGATCCAAACGTATCAAACAAAACATCCGGGATTGGGATTTGCAATATTAAAAGTCGAATCGAACACCTTCATGGTGCAACGTTTGACTTAGCTTCCACTTTGAAAAAAGGCACCACCATTCACCTGCGTTTACCAAAACAGGAAAGGACGAATCATTTAGATGCGTACGATTTTAATTGAAGATGAACATCATATTTTAGGGATGATGGAGCGGATTGTAAAAGAAGAGCCGTCTCTTGAGTGGGTTGGTTCATTCCAAAGTCCGGTTCAAGCTCTCACTTTTATTCAAGAGCACCCGGTAGACCTTGTCTTTTTAGATATCGAGATGCCTGAAATGACGGGGCTCGAATTGGCGACCTATTTGCCAGAACGGACACAAGTCGTCTTCACGACCGCCCATCAACAGTATGCCGTTGAAGCGTTCAATTTGCATGCCACGCATTACTTGTTGAAGCCCATCACAGAGCAGATGATTCATAACGTCATTCCGCGTATCATCCAGCGCTATGAGGCGATTCAACAAAAGAATCTCAATCAATCTTGTCGCATACAATTTCTAGATCGTTTTTCGGTACGAACACAAGATGGAAATCTTGTGAAGTGGCCAACACAAAAAACAGAAGAGTTATTTGCCTTCTTAGTTTTTCATCGTAAGCAGGTCATTAATAAGTGGGTACTTGCCGAAACCCTTTACCCGGACATCGATGAACCACAACGCGCCTTACACAACGTATACAACACGATTTATCGATTGAAAAAGACGTTAGCTGAACATGAACTCGATATAACTGTTAATACAATAAATAATGGCTATTCGATCGAACTTGGTGATTCCTGTGCCTGTGATTATTATGATTGGCTTGATGCACCAAATCCTTCAATTTCTAAAACAGACTTAAAAAATCGTTTATTTGTTGATAAAGACTATACATGGCATTGAAAAAGACATCTCACACTTAAAGTGAGATGCCTTCTTTTTATTGTATCCATCGAACGTTCTCTATTAGCGCCCAGTAAACCCTCCGTCAACGTGAAGATGTTGGCCATTCACCCATGCGCCGTCTGGGCCCATCAAGAAAGCGACGAAGCGAGCCGTATCTTCAGGCGTCCCCATTCGCTTATAAGGAAATAATGGTAGCAAGTGTTCGCGAAGTTCGTCATTGATCCAACCCGTATCCGTCGGTCCCGGATCGAGAGCATTCACCGAAATGCCGTATTCTCCTAATCCATTCGCCAACGCAGGTGTGATGGCAATCAATGCACCTTTCGTTGCGATGTAGGCCAGGTTATTCGCATCCGGTCCCCCCGATACGAAGAACAGGATTCGCCCATCTTGATGTCCCGCTTGTTTATAGCGCTCAATAAACGCAAAGGTGAGTCCGAGTGTCCCTTCGTTATTCACCAGGTAATGTTTTCTCAATACGTCGGTTGTAAAGTTCTCAACGTTGACATGTCGCTCATAGGTCGCGTTATGAATCAGCCTGCTCGGAATCCCGAGCTTGGCTTCAATCCGATTAAGTAGCCCGACTTCGTCACCCGAGGCTAGGTCATACGCCTCATGTTCGACACGGGCACCCTGTTCGGTCAACTCTTGAACGAATCGTTCGATGAAGTCTCTCTCTTCCCCGATTCCGTCGGTCGCGTCAAACGGACTCCAGTGTGTCAAATAAAGGTTGTGCCCTTCATGTGCTAGTTTTCGTGCAATCGCAGCTCCGATGCCTTGATGGCGGCTGACGCCCGTAATGAGTGTAAGTGGTTTGTTCATGATGTCCTCCGATTCTATTTGATTATTCTGTTCAGTCTATTAGTGAATCGGCGCCATCATGATTCCCCTCACATTGATTAATGATTTCATTATATACAATTTTTCCCACGAATGACCTATATATTCGTATCCTCTTTAGATATGATGGACATATATGATTCATCACATCGGTATTGGGAGGCGCTTATTTGAAAAAGTTGATCATAACGACATTTTGTACATGGATATTGAGTGCTTTGCTCTATGCTGCCTTGACGGATGAATCATTTGTCACGCTTACCCAATCCGTCGACGTCAATCAGAACGTGTTGGAGCGATACTTGACAACTCAAGTCATGTCTCCTAATTTCGGTGGGGATGTTTATGCCAGCTATCAAATCCTCGGGACGAGTACGACTCGACAGGAAGTGTATGTATGGGTGCTTCTACAAGAATATTATCCTAACCATCAACAACTTGAGCGAGGGACCGGAATATCTGCTCCAATCGTCTTACACATTGACCATTCCTCAGGAGTCTCTCGGATTGTCAATCATACGTTACCTCGAGATGGCTCATATTATCCTGGCGACTTACATACCCTATTCCCATTACATATTTCTATCGGCTTAATGTCTCACCCAACAGGACTTACCAACCGTCTCCAACGTCAACTTGAATCAGAGTTACCCCTTCCTGTTTCAAATACATATTGAAAGGATGAATCCCATGAGCCTCATTCAACAAATCGAACAAATCTACATCCCTGTCAAAGATTTAGACCGTGCCGTTCAATTCTATCGAGACACGCTTGAGGTACCCTTTCTCTTTCAAGCAGGATTGCTCGCATTTTTCGACTGTGGGGGCGTTCGCCTCATGTTGTCCCCTCCAGAGAATGATGTTTTTGCAAAATCAAGTCCAATTCTCTATTTGAGTATCGCATCCATCGATGATGCTTATGCTCAGTTGAAAAATGCAGGAGTGACTTTCATTGATGAACCACACTGTGTGGCAAAAATGGGGACGACAGAAACGTGGATGAGTTTCTTCAAAGATTCTGAAGGCAACGTGTTGGCACTCGTCTCCGAAATATTGAGTTGAACATACAAAAAACAAGCGACCGCACGCGGTCGCTTGTCTGTTTATTTCAATCGATCTAAGTTTTCGAGCATGATTCCCGTTCCGTGCGCGACACTGAGTGTCGGCTCCTCGGCCATCATGACCGGCAACATGACACGCTCTGCGACGAGTTGGTCAAGACCGTGAAGGAGTGATCCCCCACCTGTCATGATGATTCCGCGGTCGATGATATCCGCTGCAAGTTCTGGTGGTGTCTGTTCAAGGACACGCTTCGCTGCTTCGACGATTTCATTAGCTGATTCAGCCATCGCTTCACGAAGTTCTTCTGACGTAATGGTCACCGTACGAGGCAATCCACGTACCATGTCACGTCCACGAATATCCATCGATTCGTTACGCCCTCCTGGGAAGACCGTCGCGATTTCTTTCTTGATTTGTTCAGCCGTACGTTCTCCGATGATCAGCTTGTGCTTCTCTTTGATGGCACGAAGGATGTCCGTATCGAAGCGATCCCCTGCAATCTTGATAGTCTCACCGCAGACGATGTCTCCCATTGATAAAATGGCGACGTCGGTCGTCCCACCACCGATGTCAATGATCATGTGACCAACCGGCTTCCAAATATCCATGCCTGAACCGACTGCCGCAGCTTTTGGTTCGACGGCGAGGAAGACTTCTTTCGCGCCAGCTTTCTCAGCAGCTTCACGAATGGCTTTTGCTTCAACCGGCGTGACGTTCGCAGGTGTACAAATCAGCATGCGGATGCCTCCGAAGAAGCCTCGGACTTGAATTTTCTCGATGAAGTGACGGAGCATTTCTTCTGTTGTGGCGAAATCGGCGATGACTCCGTCACGGAGAGGACGGATCGCCACGATATCACCAGGTGTACGACCAACCATCTCATACGCTTCTGCACCGACTGCTAGTACTTTTCCTGTAGAGCGTTTTATCGCAACGACTGAAGGTTCGTCTAAGACGATTCCTTTCCCTTTGACGTGAATGACAACGTTTGCTGTCCCTAAATCAATCCCGATATCTTTTGAAAACATGATGTATAGGTTCCTCCGTTCGTTTCTTCATTGAAAAGAGCGAGAAGAGTCTCTCCTCGCCCTCTCATTCGTGCTCGTTTCTTAGTTCTGAACCATTTCTTCAGCAACTTCGACAGTTCCTTCAATACGCTCGATGTCAGCACCGAGTGCTTGAAGTTTCTTATGGAAATCAACGTATCCACGGTCGATATGATATAAATCTCCAACGCGTGTTTCTTCTTCCGCGATGAGACCTGCTAGAATAAGTGCTGCTCCGGCACGAAGGTCCGTTGCGACAACTTCCGCTCCTTGAAGGCGTACGCCACCTTTAACGATTGCTGAACGTCCTTCAATCTTAATGTCCGCGTTCATACGACGGAACTCTTCGACGTGCATAAAGCGATTCTCAAACACCGTTTCCGTGATGACAGAAGTGCCGCCCGCTTTCAAGACGAGTGCCATCATTTGTGACTGCATGTCTGTCGGGAATCCCGGGTGTGGCATCGTCTTCACATCAACCGGCTTCAATTCGTCTGGTGCCGTGACACGCATGCCTTCTGCCGTATCCTCGAAGTGGACACCCATCTCTTCCATTTTTGAAATCAATGGACGAAGGTGCTCACGTTCTGCACCGATGACTTCGATGTCACTACCTGTAATCGCCCCTGCGACGAGAAACGTGCCTGCTTCGATGCGGTCAGGGATGATCGAGTGTTCTGCACCGCGAAGTGTTTCGACACCTTCGATACGGATCGTTTCTGTACCTGCCCCGCGGACGTGTGCGCCCATTCCGTTTAAGAAGTTCGCAAGGTCGACGATCTCAGGTTCTTTTGCAACGTTCTCGATGATAGTCGTACCCTCTGCAAGCACAGCTGCCATCATGATGTTCTCTGTCGCACCAACAGATGGGAAGTCCAAGTAGATTTTAGCGCCTTGGAGACGGCCTTCTACAGAAGCTTCCACGAATCCGTTTCCGATGACCGTTTTCGCACCCATCGCTTCGAATCCTTTTAAGTGGAGGTCAATCGGACGTGATCCGATTGAGCATCCGCCTGGCATCGCTACACGAGCGTGACCGAGACGGGCAAGAAGAGGTCCCATGACGAGGATTGAAGCACGCATCTTTCGCACGTATTCAAGCGGTGCTTCATCTTTGATGTCGCCCGACGCATCGACAGTTACTTCATTCTTTTCTTCATTGAACGATACCTCTGCACCGAGGTGACGAAGTACTTTGTTAATCGTGTACACGTCAGCAAGACGTGGTACGTTTTGTAAGATTGATTTTCCTTCGCTAGCTAATAGAGTGGCAACCAATGTTTTGAGTACGGCGTTCTTTGCTCCCTCAACACGCACAGTACCTGACAGTTTACGTCCTCCACGGACTACGATCAAATCCTTCATATCTCTCTTTGTCCTCCAACTTCATTGTTTTTTATATAGTGCGTCGATATCCGATTCCGGATGTGATGATGTCGATTATTTGAATGGTTTGTAAAACGTGATGGGTTTTCATTCACAATCAAATTGAATAATAAATAAGTGCAAACTGAATGAAAAACATCATGTCAGACGAATTTATCCTACATGATAATCATATAGGAGTCGTTACAGCAGGATTACAGTTTGTTAAATATTCTGCGACTACTGCATAGGTGCGAGCGCCTGCGCCAGTCGGATGTACTCCAAAAAAAACTGGGCAATCAGCGAACCGAAGACAACCGCTACGAGAACGCGCAAGACAGCAGCTTGCGGACTCCTCACTTGATTGAGCAACTTGTCCCATTTGACGGGTAAGAGTGCCCACCAAGCAACGTAAATCGCTATGATATAAATCGCTAGCGAAAATACGGTATTGACCATCGACGATTCCCCTCTTTTCTAAAATTCGTACCATTTTCAATCATATCATGACATGTTAGAGAAAAAAAGACTTAGGGTCTTAAGCTTCGAGCGGTTTGAACCATTCGATCAACTCACTTTTTCTACAAGCACACCAAAAGGGACATCATCAGCAGTAAGGCTTTACTACAGTAATTGACGCCCCTCACATATTTCAAACATTATTCAATCGACTCGTCAAGGCTACGAGACCATCGAATCGCTTCGACGTAATATTGAGACCAATCCGAATCTGTGTTATGGAGTGGAATCGTCAACTGTTCGTAGGCGATCACATCCTCTAACAACTTTCGCAAACCATTCTGTTCACCGAGTAACGCTGCCTTTACAGGAGGCGCTACCGGAAGCTCTGCAATCAACGTTTGCATCGCCTCATCGAGAATGACGTCGAGTGATGAGAAGATTCCTGTGATAAATGCATCAAACGGCAATACATCTGTCAATGTATCCTCCGCAATCAACTCCATCATTTTTCCGCGGATGACACTCTGCTTGATCAGTTCTTTCGATTCAGACGTCTGCATCTCCCGTAAGAGCATCAAATACGACCATCGTTTCAACTCATCTAGTCCGATTCGTGCGACGGCTTGCTCGATGGATTGAATGGTATGTCGACCTTTTTGATACACCGTATTGACCGTGCGGAGCATCTTATAGGATAAGTCGACACTTCGCTCAATTTGCGATGAGATCCGTCGGAAGCTCGGTTCCGGACGATCGAGCTCTTTCAACATTTCAATGAGCGTGTGACGTAACGGATGGACTTCGGCCCCATGCACCACGATGGGCCGACTAAAGAAGTATCCTTGAAACATCTTATATCCGAGTCGTTTCGCAATCTCGTACTCTGCGGGTGTCTCGATTTTTTCCGCCAAAAATTCGACTCGGTGTCCGAGCGCATCAATCAATTTTTGCTGCCGGTCTACCGGGGTCGCTTGATAGTCGATTTTGATGATGTCGGCTAGTCCAATCAATGGGCGATACTTCTCTTCAAATACGAAATCATCCAATGCAATTGTATAACCTTGACGTCTCAACGAGCGGAGAGACTGTAATACCTTTTCCGTCGGTTCGACATGTTCGAGCACTTCGACGACGAGCGATTGACGGGGTAGCAACGAAGGCACTTCCCCTTCAATCAACGTCTGAGGGAAGTTGATGAACGCACGCGTCCCTTCTGTCAATTCCCGAAAATTGAACACAAGGTAAGCGTTATGAATGACGTCAGCCGTTGCTAACGAATCATCTACATTCTCAAAAATATTATTTTCGCTGCGGCGATATAACAATTCGTAGCCGCAAACGCGTAATTGTTGGTCAAAAATTGGTTGTCGCGCAACGTAAACTTTCATTCCCTAATCTCCTTTACGGTAGTTCCCACCTTTATTATCGGTCTTCTCCCATATATTTTTTACTAGTCCCGTCATTTAGAAGCACGACAAAAGACCCATCTTTTCGAAAACAACAAAAAAACTCCCACACTTTCGTGTGAGAGTCATTCTTATTCTTTCATATCGCGAATGCTTAAGCGGTTGATCGCTTTTTTGAGCGCAAGTTCCGCACGACGGAATTCGAGTTCCGAGAGCTTCGTGTCTTGAAGACGACGCTCGGCACGAACTTTCGCCGCAGAAGCGCGGTCATAGTCAATCTTATCCGCCATTTCGGCTGTTTCAGCTAAGATCGTCACCGTGTCGGGACGAACTTCCATGAAACCGCCGCTGATTGCGATCAGCGTGCGTCCACCATCTTCGTGGCGCAGCTTGAGGACTGAGACGTCGAGTGGCGTCACCATCGGGATGTGCTTCGGTAAAATACCGAGCTCACCAGTGACCGATTTGGCGATGACCATTCGTGCGTCTCCTTCAAAGGCTGCACCATCCGGGGTGACGACGTTGACGTGAACAGTATTCATCGTCTAGTTTCCCCCTTCCGCGTAGGTCTTAGACCAACGTCTTCGCTTTTTCGATGACGTCTTCGATTGGACCGACGAGACGGAATGCATCTTCAGGAAGATCGTCGTGTTTACCTTCGAGGATCTCTTTGAAGCCGCGTACTGTCTCTTTGACTGGCACGTATGAACCTTTTTGGCCCGTGAACTGCTCAGCCACGTGGAAGTTTTGTGATAAGAAGAACTGAATACGACGTGCACGGTGAACCGTGAGTTTGTCGTCTTCAGACAACTCATCCATCCCGAGGATGGCGATGATGTCTTGAAGTTCTTTGTAACGCTGAAGCGTCTGTTGAACGTTACGTGCGACTTCATAGTGATCTTTCCCTACGATTTCAGGAGAGAGGGCGCGTGAAGTCGATGCGAGCGGGTCAACGGCTGGGTAAATCCCCATCTCCGAAAGACGACGCTCAAGGTTTGTTGTGGCATCAAGGTGGGCGAACGTTGTTGCCGGAGCCGGGTCCGTATAGTCATCGGCTGGTACATAAACCGCTTGAATCGAAGTAACCGATCCTTTTGCAGTCGATGTGATTCGCTCTTGAAGCATACCCATTTCTGTCGCAAGCGTCGGCTGGTAACCTACCGCCGATGGCATACGTCCGAGAAGGGCCGAAACCTCAGAACCTGCTTGTGTGAAACGGAAGATGTTATCAACGAAGAGAAGAACGTCTTGTCCTTGCTCGTCACGGAAGTACTCTGCCATTGTCAAACCAGTCAAGGCAACACGGAGACGTGCACCAGGTGGTTCGTTCATCTGACCGAAGACCATCGCTGTTTGCTTGATAACGCCTGAGTCCGTCATCTCGTGGAACAAGTCATTCCCTTCACGCGTACGCTCACCGACTCCTGCGAATACAGAAATCCCGCTGTGCTCTTGCGCGATGTTGTTGATGAGTTCCTGGATGAGGACGGTCTTCCCTACACCGGCACCACCGAAGAGGCCGATTTTACCACCTTTGATGTATGGTGCGAGAAGGTCGACGACTTTGATCCCTGTTTCAAGGATTTCAACTTTCGTTGACAATTCGTCAAATGTTGGCGCTTGACGGTGAATCGGTGCACGAAGCACGTCAGCTGCCACTTCTTTATCATCGATTGGATTACCGAGAACGTTGAAGACACGTCCAAGTGTCATTTCTCCAACTGGTACCGAAATCGGTGATCCTAAGTCAAGTACTTCCATACCGCGGCGAACGCCGTCAGTTGAGTCCATCGCAATCGTACGGACCGTGTCGTCACCAAGGTGAACAGCTACTTCAAGCGTCAAGTCGACACTAACATCGTCCGCTGTCGTTGCCACGTGTGTGACTTTGAGAGCGTTGTAGATGTTCGGTAAGTGGTTGTCGAACTTAACGTCGATAACTGGGCCCATGACTGCGACTACGCGGCCTTTCATGCCGTATTCGTTCATCGTGTTAGCCTCCTACAATCTAGAGAGCGTGCGCTTATTCAAGCGCCGACGCACCTCCGACAATCTCTGTGATTTCTTGTGTGATCGCTGCTTGACGCGCGCGGTTGAATTTGAGTTTGAGTCCGCGAATGAGTTCATCCGCATTGTCTGTCGCACTCGACATCGCCGTCATCCGGGCAGCGTGCTCTGACACTTTCGCATCGAGCAATGCGCCGTAGATGAGTCCTTCCGCATAACGTGGGAGGAGCGCCGCTAAGATCGTTTCTTCTTCTGGTTCGTATTCATACATCACATTGGATGCGGACTGTTCGATATCCCCGAGCGGGAGCAATTGTTGAATCTTCACTTCTTGGCTGATGACCGAGATGAACGAGTTGTAGCAAAGCTTCAATTCATCAATCTCGCCCTCGCTGAAGGCACCTACCGTCTGTTTGACGATTTCTGCGACTTCAACAAAAGTTGGTTGGTCGTTTAGCCCTGTCATCGCGCTATACACTGGAATGTTGCGTGACTTGAAGAACTGGACACCGACTTTCCCGATTACGTAAAGACGATACTCATCTGTTGATGTGTGCTTGTCTTTGAGTTCACGGTACACGTCACGCAAGACGCTGGCGTTGTATCCACCTGCGAGTCCGCGGTCTGACGTGATGACGATATAACCAGTCCGTTTGACGGGACGGACTTGAAGCATCGGGTGTGTCGCGCCTGATGTACCACCGGCGATCGACGAGATGACTTCTTGCAACTTGTCCATGTACGGCTTGAAGTTGGCGTTGTTCCCTTGGGCCCGGTTCAACTTCGATGCCGACACCATGTTCATCGCTTTCGTGATTTGCTTCGTGCTTTGGGTCGAGGTGATCCGCATCTGGATCTCACGTAATGATGCCATTTCGATTCACCACCTTAATAGACGCTCGTCACCGGATTAAACCGATGGCGAGAACGTCTTTTTGAATTCCGTAATTGCGTCGACCATTGCCTCGTCTGAAGGAAGGTTTCCTGTCTGACGGATTTCACGGCAGAGGTCTTTACGGTTTTGGTCGAGCCATGCGTTCATTTCTGTTTCGAAACGACGGATGTCTGTGACTGGGATGTCATCGAGATGACCTTTCGTGAGTGCGTAGATGATGATAACTTGCTTGTCTACAGAAAGCGGTGCGTTCAAGTCTTGTTTCAAGACTTCAACCGTACGCTGACCACGGTTCAACTTCGATTGTGTCGCTTTGTCGAGATCTGATCCGAACTGAGCGAACGCTTCGAGCTCACGGTAAGACGCGAGGTCAAGACGAAGTGTACCAGCAACTTTCTTCATCGCTTTCACCTGTGCCGAACCACCAACACGCGATACCGAGAGACCGGCGTTGATCGCTGGGCGTACCCCAGAGAAGAAGAGGTCCGACTGAAGGAAGATCTGACCGTCTGTGATCGAGATAACGTTTGTCGGGATATATGCTGAGATATCCGATGCTTGTGTCTCGATGAACGGAAGTGCTGTCAATGAACCACCGCCGAGTTCGTCGTTCAACTTCGCTGCACGCTCAAGAAGGCGTGAGTGGAGGTAGAAGACATCCCCTGGGTAGGCTTCGCGGCCTGGAGGACGACGGAGAAGGAGCGAGAGCTCACGGTAAGCTGCCGCTTGTTTCGAAAGGTCATCATAAACGACGAGGACGTGTTGTCCGCGATCCATGAAGTACTCACCCATCGATACCCCTGCGAATGGTGCGAGGTAAAGAAGTGGTGCCGGCTGTGATGCCGATGCCGAAACGACGATTGTATAATCGAGCGCTCCGTTTTGACGAAGCGTCTCTACTACGCCACGTACAGTCGATTCTTTCTGACCGATAGCAACGTAGATACAAATCATGTTCTCTTCTTTTTGGTTGATAATCGTATCGATGGCAACAGATGTTTTACCTGTCTGACGGTCACCGATGATGAGCTCACGCTGACCACGACCGATTGGAACGAGGGCGTCAATCGCCTTAATTCCTGTTTGAAGTGGTTCGTGAACCGATTTACGTGCCATAACGCCGTAAGCTTTACGCTCAATCGGGTTATACGTGTCAGTTACGATTGGTCCAAGACCATCGATTGGTTGTCCGAGTGGGTTAACGACACGTCCGAGGAGTGCCTCACCAACTGGAACTTCCATGATGCGACCTGTACGTTTGACAGAGTCGCCTTCTTTGATCCCTTTGTAATCGCCAAGGATGATAATCCCGACGTTACCTTCTTCTAAGTTTTGCGCCAAGCCCATTACGCCGTTAGAGAACTCTACGAGTTCCCCCGCCATAACGTTATCGAGTCCGTGTGCACGAGCGATACCGTCACCTACTTGGATGACTGTACCTGTCTCGCTGACTTCGATTTCAGAACCGTACGAAGCGATTCGTTCTTTTAGCAGGGCGCTGATTTCTTCAGCTTTGATTGTCATTGAATTCACCCCTATTTCTTACGCATTCAACAATTCACGCTCAAGGCGTGTCAATTTCGTTTCAATCGTATCATCGTACGTCGTGTATCCGACTTGGACACGGAGTCCACCGATGACTTCTTCATCGACGACGTTCTTCAATTGGAGCGTCTTCCCGAGCTTCTGTCCGAAGACGAGTTCGACGTCTTTCAAGTCTGTTGCCGACAATGGGTAGGCGCTTGTGACAATACCCTCTGCAATTCCACGATAGTCGTTGATCAATTCGCGGACGTAACGTGGCAATGCGCGAACCTCTGCCGCACGGTCGTTTTCGACCATGACGAGAAGTGTGTTCACGACAATCGCCGTCATATCACCAAAGCTGTCTTTTAAAAGCTGTGCAAGCTCGCTGTCACTGACTGCCGGATTCGTTAAGAGATCCATGAGTTCAGGAGTCGCGTGGAGCACTTCATCGAGCAGACGCACTTCCGCTTCGACTTGGTCGAGCGTGCCTTGTTCCCGCGCTAAGTCGAAGAGCGCTTTGGCATAGCGTTTTGCTAGTGATGCGTTCATCAGTTCGCACCTTTCGCTTTAGACAGGAAGTCTGTGACGAGGGCACGTTGTTTCGCTTCATCGCCTTTAAGGTCTGATTGAAGGACGTGGCGTGCTGCCGAAAGCGCCTGTGTGACGACTTCCGTTTGAAGAGATTGTTTCGCAAGCTCACGCTCACGCTCAATCGCTTTCTCTGCCTCGATTTTAATTTGTTCGGCTTCCAAACGCGCCTGCTCCACCAAGCGTGCTTGTTCTGCTTCTGCTTGTCGACGGCTTGCGTCGAGCATTTCTTTTGACTCAGTACGTGCTGCACTGAGTGCGTCACGTTGTTCAACGACATAATGTTCCGCATCTTTGCGGCTCTTTTCAGCGAGTTCAATTTCGTTCGCTACATACTCTTCACGCTGTCTCATCATTCCAAGGAGTGGTCCCCAAGCAAATTTCTTCAACAGGGCCAAGAGTACGAGGAATGTGAAAATTGTAAAGATCATATCCAGAATGCGGAGGCCTTCGCCGCCAGCACCAGCTGCAATCATCATCGTATCCATGCATACCCTCCTCTTGACTAAATAAGTGAGGGAGACGTGCTCCCTCTCATGCTATTCTCGTTAACTCGGAATCAAGAGTTGAGGAGAAGGAAACCGACAGCCACACCGATGATCGGGAGGGCCTCAACCAAACCGATACCGATGAACATTGTTTGACGAAGTTCGTTTTTGAGTTCTGGTTGACGTGCTTGTCCTTGTACTGTTCCGTATACGATCAAACCGTTACCGATACCAGCTGCGAGTGCTCCAAGTCCGATAACAAGTGCTGTTGCGAGAAGATTAAGTTGTTCCATTGTGTATATTCCTCCTAAAAGTTAAGTAAATAATTTGATTGTAACGCTTTGGCGAGATGTCCGAATCAATGTTCGGCCGAAGCTTTGTGCCCGATGTACACCATTGCAAGCGTCAGGAAAATGTAGGATTGGATAACCCCGATAAAGATTGAGAAACCTTGCCATAGAATCATTGGGAAGACCGCAAAGATTGCACCGAGCGGGTTGAGTGCGCCTTCGGCTGTAATCGCGAGTCCCAAGATGATGGTAATCATGATTTCACCGGCAAAGATGTTACCGTATAGACGCAAACCGAGTGTCAACGTGTTCGCAAACTCCTCGATCAATTTGATCGGAAGCAAGAACCAGACTGGTTTTACGAATTCCGCTGAATAGTGCTTGAACCCGTGTAGCTTCACCCCGTAATAGTGCGACATTGCAACGACGAGTGTCGACAACGCCAAGGTTACGTAAGGATCGGCCGTCGGTGAGTTGAACCACAGATAGTGTCCGGAAATGACGTTAAACGGTAGACCCATCAAGTTTGAGAAGAGAATGAACAAAATCAACGTCATCCCAAATCCGATAAAGCGTCCTCCTGTCTTCCAGTCCATCGCACTTGCGATGATTCCACGCACGAACTCCGCGAAGAATTCCATGAAGTTTTGTTTGCCAGTCGGCTTCATAGCTAAACGTCTTGTTCCCCAGATGGCGAATACGAAGACGAGTAACGCTGCTATTAACACTGTAATGACGTTCGTCCAGCTCCCGTATAACGTATAGTCCCCAAAGTGCAGAGAATATGTGGGAAACTCATGACCCATTAATATTCACCTCTTTTCCTGCTGAGCTGGGCAAGTGTAAACTCGCCAAATTGTATGATGTGGCCGGCGATTAGACCAGTTACCACCGCGATGACGGACACTCGATCCTCGTAGAGAAGACCGACTATCACTGCTAACGCACCGACCGCCATTCTTGAAACGGTCCCGTGCGACTTTGGTCGTCGTCCATGTTCGATGACGTCATACATGCGTATGACACTTCGATTCTGCATATGTAGAATGATGAGACTTCCGACCCCACCGATGAACAATCCGAGAAAAACGGCTTTGTACATCGGGACGATGAAGGCGCCAACTAACAAAATTGCAAACCATATGGTAAACCATTTCGTATAACGCTTCATCAACTCTTTTTGTGCTTTTCTGTCTGCTTGAATCGTATTCATTCGTCCTCTCCTGTCAATAAACTCCGAAGGGTGAGAACTAGCGCCGTAACCCCGAACACGAGTCCAAGGATAATCGACACATTCCAACCAAACGTGCCCCAAAATTCACGTCTTTCGCCGTACTGTCCGACGAGATAACCGATGACAATCGGTCCAGCAAGTGCTGTCGAGATTTGTGAAGCGAGCGAGGCATAGGATAGATAACGATTGTCTTTTTTCGCCATCCAACCCCCCCTTTCGAGTCTCACGTGCTTCCTTATTCTTTACGAATTCACACTCGCGTGACCATCAAAAGTCACACAAGTTCAGAGTAATAGAAATGGCATAAGAAGTCAATGAATTTCACAATTATAAAAGCGCTTTAAATCAAGTCGTATCAATAGTTTTACGCACTTCACAAACTAAACGATCGAGGCACTTTTTAAAGAAAGTGTGAAGAAACGTTGAAATAAAAATGTTGACTTTATAACATTTCACAAACGGAATCAGATGAAGAATAGTTCAGTTATACCCCCACGTTTTGGAAAATTCAATCGGTAAACGCTTACGTTCACAAAGAATTACGAAACGTCGGTTGACTTCATTTTGAAATCGTTTTCAACGTCCTGTATCAGTATACCGAGGATGTTTTTACCATGTCGAGCGATTTCGCCCATTTTTTTGTGAGGAATCTCATCCGGTTCAAAATCGCTTCCTCACCACTGGTTACCTATCCGAAATAGCAGAATTCTATTTAAATAAGAAAGAATAGATATATTCCATCCTCGTTCGTCATTCTTCTCGCTCTCGTTTTGTGTCTATTTTGTGACATCTGTAAATGATAAATATTTTTCGTGTCATTCGTCAAAAAAAGCGAAAATCGCACAGGCGATTCTCGCTTTTAAGTCATTACTTCGTACCAAACAAACGGTCACCCGCATCCCCAAGTCCAGGAACGATATAACCGTGGTCATTTAATTTTTCATCGAGTGCAGCAAGATAAATCTCTACATCCGGATGTTCTGCTTGTACACGTTCTACGCCTTCTGGTGCTGCACAGAGGCATGCCAACTTGATTGACTTCGCTCCATGTTTCTTGAGTGATGCGATTGCATCAACAGCAGAACCACCAGTCGCGAGCATCGGGTCAACGACGATAAAGTCGCGTTCTGTGACGTCTGTCGGAAGTTTCAAGTAGTATTCGTGTGGCTCAAGCGTTTCCGGATCACGGTAAAGACCGATATGACCGACTTTTACGTTCGGCATCATTTTGAGGAACCCATCCACCATACCAAGTCCTGCACGTAAAATAGGGACGATTCCCAATTTCTTGCCGGCAATCATCTTTTGAGTGGAAACAGAGACCGGTGTCTCGATTTCTACGTCTGTTAGGGGTAGGCTGCGCGTGATTTCGTATGCCATAAGTGAAGAAACTTCGTCGACGAGTTCACGGAACTGCTTCGTCCCCGTCTCTACTTTACGCATAATCGTCATTTTGTGCTGAATCAAAGGATGGTCATAAACATGTACTTTTCCCATCTTGCTTCACTCCTCTCTCATTCTCTCTCGAGCATTGTACCCTAACTCTGTTGAGATGGGTAGAGCCAACTTCTATTTTATCAAAGGTCAGACGCGACTTATGGTTGAATGACCTGGAAATAATCATTGCCCGGAAGTTCATACGATTGTGATGTGTGTTGATCGACTAAATAGAGTTCTGTTTCCGTTTTCCATACGTCAAAGGATTGCTCGGTCAATTCTTCATACAGATGCAAGTCTCCGATTTTGACAGCTGTAGACGTTTTTTCATGCGGCTGAATATGAGACAAGGCGTCAAACAACTCTTGCGTTTTTGGTCCGTCTAGCCAGATTGTATCTTGATCCGATTCAAAAACGGCCAAGCGCGTTTCCCCTTCGGCGGGGCGCGTGGACATCTTGTTTGTCACAGGACGGCGGACATGTCCCCAAATTTCAAGGACCGTTCCATATGTTTTCGATAACGATAACGACGTCTCTTCAGCCACATCCCCTTCAATCGGTCGGTCCGATAAGATGATGCGTTTCATGAGTTCGCGATGATTTCCCTTTAGTGAAATCTCTTCTTTCGGATCGACTTTCATATAAGGAGCCTCATATATATTCGGTAGGACGAGTTGTTTGAGCGAGGACGCCTCTCCGATTTGTAGGGTGAGACGATCATCGGCCCGCCTCGTCAAGAAGACATACCCTTCATTTTCTCCGCTTTGAAACGGGTATAGTTTTGGTTCAATGATTGGGTCAAGTGTGCGTCCGTTTCGAATCGTCTCGAACGTCACATAGATTGCCCCCGTATCTGGCGTCTTATAACGAAAAACTGAATCGGATATCACTTCTTCATGCGTCTCGTTCAAGTTGAACGTACTGGTCACCGCTTTAAGTTCGTCGATACGCTCAAACTCAATCGTCGAAACTACGTTCGACTCTTGAAACCGCTCTGGCTCAAGCGCTTCATACGCTTGAATGGGCTCCACAGCAAAAGTTCGCTCCATCAACTCATTGCTGTTCGCACAAGTGAGGTACCGTTCATCTCCCGCTGCAAAATATTTCACTGTTTTGGAGCCGAGTACTTCATAGAGCGGATGATGAAACGTCACTTCCGCCACCATGGCTCGTCGCTCGGGCAAGACATCTGTCGGACGATGCTCACAGTATGTAAGCAGTTTCTCTTGTGTTTGTTTCGTTAATAGTATCTCAGGATCTTGCTCGACTCGATAGGAAGACAAAGGACGTAATTCGATTGCGTTCAACGTCTCGGCACCACATCCACTCAACAAGATACAACTGAGTAAGATTCCCCAATACGTACGCATTGATGTCCCTCCTCATTCCCAATTAGGTGGAAACCACCTAAATTTTTCTTGTACATCATAACATATAACCTATTTTTGT
This sequence comes from Exiguobacterium sp. s181, assembly GCF_018617125.1. Classification (GTDB taxonomy): domain Bacteria; phylum Bacillota; class Bacilli; order Exiguobacteriales; family Exiguobacteriaceae; genus Exiguobacterium; species Exiguobacterium profundum. Next base: position 244,999 of record NZ_JACSJM010000001.1, on the reverse strand, counting down.
GATGATTTCAGAATTATTACGTTTCTGATGATTTGATAAAAGCGGTCCAATCCATTTTATGCCTCAACGTCTAGCCACAAAAAAAGAACTAATCCATCAAAAGATTAGTCCTTTTCGTTACACCATCAGTCGTTTTCTCGCTCATCTTCAGGTGAGTCATCTTGAGATGAGTCGTCCTGCGAAGAATCATCTTGTTCATTCTGGTCGTCCTCCGATTCACGGTCGACTTCAATGACCGCCCCATCTTGATTTAGTTCAAGTTTGACAAAGTCGCCGACACGCGGGGTGTCATCATCGATTTCAGAACGTGCGGCAAGTGGATATACGTTGTCTTTCCCATCGATCTTAATCGTGACTTCTTGATTTGTGAGTTTGACGAGCGTGCCGTAAATATACGCATCATCATCACCACTCTCACGGTCCACTTCCTTCACTTCATCATCTCGGTTCAATTCGAGTTTTACCCGGTCACCCACTTGCGGTGTATCGTCATCGATTTCATGTGTCGCCGCTAAAGGGTATGTCGACTCTTTTCCGTTGAAGCTGATGGTGACATCTTCTTTCGATAACTTCACGAGCGTTCCGTATAGTTTATAGTCGTCTCCATCTCCCACTCGCGCTGCTGACGAATCATCTGATGCGCTACTTGAGCCATCCGATGTAGCAGGGTCATCTGGGTTGTCCGTTGATCGATCGTCACTCGCTTGATTGATTGCTTGTGGAACAATGACCGTATCCGTCTGATTCCCGTTTACGTAAAATCCAATTCCAACAATTGCCATGACAGCTAATAATGCGCCGATAATCCAACCGATGCGTTTCATGTTTGTTTCCTCCTCATGATGTGTTCTTCTTATTTTCATCATAAGCCTCTTCCGTGAGAGCATATTTAAGGCTTCATTAGAAGTTGATGAGAAAATGCGAAATATTCATCATCGAGTCAGGAAAAATATACTGCCATCCGGATGATTCGATCTACTTCCTATCGTCCACTCATTCAAGTCCGCCACTTCTTTCGCAATCGCGAGACCAAGACCGCTCCCACTGCGATCACGCGCTTCATCTAATCGGTAGAATCGATCGAACAGCCGATTCCTCACATCATCCGTTAGAACGGGTCCTCGATCGCGTACCTCAATTCGATCACTCTTCAAATGAAGGCTCGTCTCTTCCGCATACTTCAAACTATTGTCTAATAGGATGACAAGAATCCGCTGTAACGACTCACGATGACCAAACCAGCTTCCTGTAGCTTCAATAGGTAACTGGACGCCGTGCGACCGCAAAAAACGTTCCCCTATTGATTCCCCAAGTTCAGCTAAATCGATTTCTTCTCGCTCTACCTGTTCGAGTGCAGCAAATCGATTCAATTCGAGCATCGGTTCAATCAAATCATGTCGCATTTGACGCGACTCCGTTAAAATATGGTCAATCGCTTCGGCACGTACACTCTCATCTTCTTGTCCCCACCGTTGCAATAACTTCGCATAGCCCTCGATGACGGTCAACGGTGTCTTGAGTTCATGTGAAACATCGGCGACGAAACGACGTTGTTGCTCCATCGTCCCTTCGACTCGCTCGATCATATGATTAAATCCGTCCGAAAGAGTCGTCACTTCATCCTTTCGGTCAGCCACTTCGATTGTCTCTAACTTACCGGACTCCGTGATCCGTTCCATCGTTTCTGTCAATCGGCGTAACGGTGACAGACCTTGACGTAAAATCCACCACGTCCCGAGGAACGTCAAGAGAACGGCAAGGAAGAACATGACGAGAAAAATGGTTGCGAGCGCTTGAATCGTATTGCTCACATCTCGATCCTGAAAGCCGAACGCTAGTCCATCCGTCGTCGCGACCACAAACCAATCATCGATGAGGGCCGGTTCCCCGTAATTGATGGGAAACGTCGTTCCGTCTGGCACTTCTCCTGCGATGATTCCCCATTCGCCGTTTTCTTGACGTTCTAACACGACACTGTCCTCATGAAGCGACAATACCGCATCGCTATTCCGGACATCTTCTTCCAAGAGATTCAACGCCTGCAGTAACACGTCAAAACGCGAATCGACAATTTCCTGTCTGGCGACGAACCAGGTCACGCCAAAGGAGACGAGAAGAAGCAACAGCATAAACCCTGTCATCGCCCACGCAATCTTTGTTCGTAGCATCGGTCACTCACCACGCTTCAACATATAGCCGACACCGCGAACCGTTTGAATCCAAGAGCCGGTCAATTTTTTCCTGACGTATCGGACATACACGTCCACGACGTTCGTATCCCCATAATAGTCGAATCCCCACACGTGTTCGACGAGTTGGTCACGCGTCAAAACTCGCTCCGGATTCTCTAAAAAGAAAACCAACAAGTCAAACTCACGTCGAGTCAACTCTACTTTCTTTCCGTCACAATATACTTCATGACGATTCACGTCGACAGTCAATGTCTCATATGTCAACACCTGTTCGGAATGGTCTTGACGAACAAGCTGGCGCATTCGTAAAAATGCCCGAATCCGTGCGAGCACTTCTTCTATTTCAAATGGTTTTGTGATGTAATCATCTGCGCCAAGATCGAGTCCACTCACTTTATCGTATCGATCGCCACGGGCCGTCACCATCAGAACGGGTAACAAAGGTCGCTCTTCTTTCAGACGACGGACCACCTCGAGTCCACTCATTTGAGGTAACATCACGTCAAGCAACACGAGGTCGACATCGTCAGCGAGAGCTCGTTCCAAACCGGTACGACCGTCTGTCGCCACCATGACCGCATATCCCGCATGCTTCAATTCCAACTCCAGTAATCGCGCAATCTTCGAATCATCTTCTACGACGAGAATCGTCTGCATCCTGCTCACTCCTTTGAAAAAACGCCGAGCGGTTCGCTCGACGTACCGTTATTCATTTCCCGAATTCAATCCGCAAAAAACAGACGAACGCCTTCCGGAATGGCTTGCTCGATTCGTCTTTCTAAATCATCTTCCCATTCATCCCACTTCGTATCGACTTGTTCCATCTGCTGTTCGACTTGCAGCGCCGCTAGCGATAGTTGCGACAGGCTAGCTTGTCCAGGTGAAGTGAAGAATAAAAATCCGGCAAGTCCGATTCCCATAAGTCCGATCGCCAATAAAGTTGTTCCAATGGTTTTCATTACACGTTTCATACACGCATCCCTCCTACCTCAAATCATACGACAGGAAAACGAGAAATCGTGGTGTACTTCATTAGAATTTCATGAGAAAAGGCGCTACTCATGTAGCACCTTACTCTTCGAGCACGGACTTCGCAATCGGTGCCCAATACGTCCCTTCCATCTCTGAAACGGTCGTCAATGTTTCACGATAAGCCGGGTCATTCGCTTTTTTCTCGGCAATCCCTTTCATCCAAAGGACATCCGCCTTATAACCGGATTCCGGATACGACTCGAGATAAGCCGCATAGTCCGCAATGTCTGCTTGTCCTAACTTATTGTCGACAAGAAGTCGATAAAATCCAACTGCTTGTTCTTGTCCGACTTTCGCGTTCCCGTCTAATAGGCGGTCGGCTTTTTCATACTGTTTGCCTTGGACGAGTGATTCTACCTCAGCCAGCGGTACGACATCCGTTGAGGTGTCCGGTGCTTCTTCAGTCGATTCCTCTGGCTTCTGTTCGTCCGAATCTTGAAGTTTCTCATTCTCTTTTTCGAGTCGGGCGACTTCTGCCTCGAGTTCTTCAAGACGTTCCGCGAGCGCTTCTTCTTCTGTCACCGTCTCGACAACGACTTCGTCCGGTTCGTCCGGCGTGACGACCGGCGGTTCGGAATCTGGCCAAAATACGAGCGCTACAGCTGCAAGACCAACGACAAGCGGGAGTCCGAGCCATTTCTTATCGAACTTGAACGCCTGTCGCCATTCGGCTAAATCCGAATGTTGGATGACAGCCGACGAGAACGAACGAAAGCGGCGCTTGGCCGCTTTTTTTCCGTTCGCCTTCACTTCTAGCGCAAGACCTAGTCGATGGAAAGCAGCAGGCACTTTCATCCCGAGGAGCGGCACGATTCGTTCGCTCGCTTCTTCATAATAGCCATGGTCGAGGAGCGTCGTGATGACACCGAACTCACTGGCGACAAGACGGAAAGAAGGATCGTATTCCCCTTTACGAGCCAACCATTCTGTCATATCGAACAATGGAAGTTCGGATAGCTCTCGTTCTGCTAGTGTCCGAATATCCATTGACTCAGCCTCGTTCAGGGTAAAGCGGGAACTTCGCCGTTAACGATTGCACGTCTTGAAGTGCTTCCGCGATTACCGCCTCGTCTTCATGTTGTTTGAGCACACGCCCGATGAGATGTGCCACTTCTTTCATATCCGCTTCTTTGAAGCCACGAGTCGTCATCGCAGCCGTTCCAAGACGGATTCCGCTTGTGACAAACGGTGATGCCGGGTCGAATGGAATCGTGTTTTTATTGACCGTGATTCCTGCTGCATCCAATGCATGTTCAGCTGCTTTACCTGTGATGTCGATTCCTCGAAGATCGACGAGCAAGAGGTGATTGTCCGTTCCGCCCGATACGATTCGAAGTCCCTCTTCTTCAAGGCCTGCCGCAAGTGCTTGTGCATTCGCAATGACTTGACGTTGGTAATCTTTGAATTCCGGTTGGAGTGCCTCACCGAACGCGACCGCTTTTGCCGCGATGACGTGCATGAGCGGTCCTCCTTGAATCCCTGGGAAAATCGACTTATCGATCGCTTTGGCGAACTCTTCTTTACAAAGAATCATTCCGCCACGTGGTCCACGGAGCGTCTTGTGCGTCGTCGTCGTGACGAAATGCGCATGTTCGACCGGGTTCGGATGCAGACCTGCTGCCACGAGTCCGGCGATGTGCGCCATATCGACCATAAGATAAGCATCGACACTGTCCGCGATCTCACGGAACTTCGCGAAGTCGATTGTACGTGGATATGCTGACGCTCCCGCAACAATCAATTTCGGCTTATGTTCCTTCGCAAGTGCAGCGACGACGTCGTAATCGATGTGTTCTGTCTCTTTGTCTACACCGTATTCGACAAAGTTATATTGCACACCTGAGAAGTTGACCGGACTCCCGTGCGTCAAGTGACCACCATGAGACAGGTTCATTCCGAGAACCGTATCTCCTGCTTCAAGCACCGTGAAGTAGACCGCCATGTTCGCTTGTGCACCCGAGTGCGGTTGTACGTTCGCATGTTCTGCACCGAACAATTCTTTCGCACGGTCACGCGCCAAGTTCTCAGCGACGTCGACAAACTCACAGCCACCGTAGTAACGGCGTCCCGGATATCCTTCGGCATATTTGTTCGTCAATACGCCTCCTTGCGCTTCCATGACCGCTTCTGAAACAAAGTTTTCTGAAGCGATGAGTTCGATGTTGTCGCGCTGACGACCGAGCTCGTGTTGCATTGCCTCAAATAATTCCGCATCCTGCACTTTCAACTTCGTCGTGTTTACCATGTGAAGACCCCCTTTAAATGTCTAAAAATCAACACCCCCATCGTACCACACGCTTGTTTTTTTGGGTATCGCAATAATCTGATGAAAAGTTGGGTATCATTAATAGGAATGTAACTGTGAGGAGGCCACTTATGATTGAGACAAAAGAACTGACGATCACACCGTTCGAACGGACACGAACGGTCCGAATTTACACACCTGTCGACTATGAGACGTCCGAAAAACGATATCCGGTCCTCTACATGCACGATGGACAGAACTGCTTTGCTGACGAGGATGCGAGCTACAACATGAGCTGGCGCGTCGGTGAATATTTAGACGCCTCGAAGCGTGACTTGATTGTCGTCGCCCTCGATAGTGCACCAGGCGAACAACGCCTCGATGAGTATGGACCATGGGAAAACCCTTATATCGGGGAGAGCTTGCTCGGTCGTGACATCGTGCTCGGCGGGCAAGGTTCCGCCTATATCGAATACATCGCGCAGGAATTGAAACCTCAAATCGATGCCGACTATCGGACGATCCCGGAAGCGACAGCGATGATGGGGAGTTCGATGGGTGGACTCATCTCGGTGTATGCCGCCTGTGTGTATCCAGACATCTTCAAGCGCGTCGCTTCCCTGTCCTCTGCATTTTGGTTCAACCAAACCGAGCTGGAACAATTGATTGAGGCGAGCGATTTGAAGGGAGTGGAACGTCTTTACTTGGACGTCGGCGCCAAAGAGGTCGAAGAGCCGATCGAAAATGGACCGACGAACGAGATGTATCGTGAGTCGAGCGAACGCGTGTACAACTTGTTAAAAGACAAGGTCGAACACATCCGATTCGAAGTGATTGAAGAAGGAGTTCACAACGAGCTCGCCTGGCGTGAGCGTTTCCCGATGGTCATCTCCTATCTTTTTGGAGAAGATTTATAATTTGAACAAAAAAGCATCGCATTCGGTCGAAAAACCTAAATGCGATGCTTTCTTCATTTATTTGGATACTGAGCCCGTGGCCCACCAATCAGTTTCGGTCTCGTGACTGCGAACGTGACGTACGCTTCGCCGAGATGCTTCGATGATAACCGAACCGGTATCGCGACCGGCTTCAAATGCATCCCAATTAATGTCGAGCCGATATCAATCCCGGCATCTGCTTGAATCGATTCGACGACACATGGCTCCTCGAAGTTCGCATACGCCTTCTCGGACATCGCCCCGCCCGCCGATCGGACCGGGACGACCGACACTTCTGTGAGACCGAACTGTTTGAGTGTCCGGCGCTCAACGGTGAGGGCACGATTGATATGCTCACACCCTTGAAACGCCAAATGGACACCTGTCTTTTCTCTAAATTCAAGGAATGCTTCCATCAATTCGCTTGCGACATCAATGGAACCTGCCTTCCCAATCGTTTTTCCGAGCACTTCACTTGTCGAGCATCCGATGACGAGAATGCGCTCATCATTCAACGGGAACCGTTCGTGAAGCTCCGTTAATAATCCGAGAAGTTCCGTCTTCATCGGGCTCACTTCGATTCGTAAGCTCTCATCTTGTCGACACGGTTTGAATGGCGACCGCCTTCAAAGTCCGTATCGAGCCACGTCGTTACCAAGTCGAGCGCAAGACCAGGTCCGATGACACGCTCGCCCATCGTCATGATGTTCGAGTCGTTGTGCTGACGTGTCGCTTTCGCGCTGAATGAGTCATGGACGAGTGCGGCACGAATTCCTTTGACTTTGTTTGCCGCAATCCCGATTCCGATTCCCGTACCACAAATCAAAATCCCACGATCGAACTCTCCTGCCGCTACCGCTTCTGCGACCGGGATGGCCACGTCTGGGTAATCGATTGAGTCTGCCGAGTGCGTCCCGAAATCTTTATACTCATGTCCGAGTTCCTCAAGCAAGGCTACGATTTCTTTTTTCAAGTTGAAGCCGCCATGATCGGCGCCAATTGCAATTTTCATTCGTTCATTCCCCCGTCTTCTTTGGTAGGCGTCTCGGTGGTTTCGTCACCTTTGACCCGTCATTCGTTAATTTTAACACAAGTCGATTCACGAGTGGTTCGAGTTCGTTTCGCACTTGGCGATACACATTCATCGAACCACCAAACGGGTCGTTGATGTCTCGCTCGAGCCCCGTCACGAATTCATAGAGCGTATACGTCCGCTCCGACAAATCCGGGTATGTATCCCGAATTTGCTCACGGTGCGCGCGTGTCATCGTCAAGATGATATCCGCCCAATTCCCTAACACCTCATCGAACGTCTGGGTGACATGATCGAGCTCAATCCCACGTTCTCTGAGAACTTGCAGTGCATTTTCAGAAGCATCGAATCCTTGCATCGTCCGTAGACCGGCTGAGCGAATATCAAACTCGTCCCCGGTCATCTTCGAACGGAGCAAGGCCATCGCCATCGGGCTTCGGCACGTGTTGCCACTACATATGAATAATACGCGTTTCATTGACATCGCGTGTCCTCCTCTATGTCTTTAGGCATCTTTCGTCGGGTGCACAACCTTTCCGCCCGCCGCTTTGTATAAACGGTTATAGACGGCTAATGCGACTCCGACCGGTTCAATCGTGTTCACATAAATCTCATCCACGTCTGTTTCATCAAATCGACGAAGCGCATCGTATAAGCGTTGTGCCGCCACTTCCATCGAGGTCCCAAGTGAATGCGTGACCTCAGCCGGTGTCGGGTTTTCGTCGAAGACGAGGGCACCGATTCGCAACCCCGCTTGCTTCCGTTCCTCGATGACACGCTCCAGATCTTCACGTGTGCCATCGACTAAAAAAACAGGTGCTGTCGGAGCATAGTGCGTGTATTTCATTCCCGGCGATCGTGGCGCGGCTTCATCGTTACTCAAATTGGCATCTAAGGCGACCGGTCCGATGACGGCTTCCATTTCTTCTCGCGTCACACCACCTGGTCGTAAAATCGTTACCGTGTCACCCGTACAATCCACAACGGTTGACTCGACTCCGATTCCGGTAGGACCTCCATCCACGATTCCTGCGATTCGTCCGTCCAAGTCATCCGCGACGTGTTGAGCGGTCGTCGGCGACGGTCGTCCGGAACGATTCGCACTCGGAGCCGCAAGTCCTAACCCTGACTTGCGAATCAACTCGAGTGCTGCCGGATGGTTCGGCATCCGGAGCCCGATGGAATCGAGGCCCGCGGTCACGAGCGAAGAAGCTCGTCCGTTTGAAGGCAAGATGATCGTCAAAGCGCCTGGCCAAAACGCATCCATCAAGCGTTTGGCAACAGGAGGAATCGAATCGACAAACAAACTCGTTTGTTCGATTGAAGCGATATGGACGATGAGCGGGTTATCCGACGGACGACCTTTTGCCTCAAAAATCTTTCGAATTGCCACATCGTTCATGGCATCTCCAGCGAGACCATAGACGGTTTCTGTCGGCATGGCGATGATTTCACCCGCTTGAAGAAGACGTACCCCCTCTTCAATCTCATTCGAATTAATCCATTTCGTTTCCATACGCAATCCCTTCCCTTACGGCATAGACGATACGGTCCTTGCCGTTTATATCTTTTAAAATACCCGTTTCTGCTTCAGGATAACGTTCAGACAGTAATGATTTCACATCTTGTCCTTGGTTATACCCGATTTCAAACGCAATCAAATGCCAATCGGCACGTAAGACGCGCACCGAATCCGCAATCAATTGCCGATACATGTCGAGCCCATCTTTCCCTCCAAAGAGGGCAAGATGCGGTTCGTAGCCGACGACCGTCTCATCCAACAATTCATCCGCCTCGATATAGGGCGGATTTGATACGAGGACGCGAATCGAGTGGTCCGCAATCGGGGCGAGCCCGTCGCCTTCATAAAATCGTACATTCGCACCAAGAGCGGTCGCATTCCGCTTTGCAACCGTTATTGCTTCCGGAGAAATATCAACGGTTTGCACGCGTACTCCGAGCTCAAGGCTCAACGTGATTGCGATTGCTCCGCTTCCCGTTCCGACATCGACAATCTCATCATCCTTCACGTGACGAAGTTGCCCAAGTACCCAATCAATCAATTCTTCCGTTTCTGGTCTCGGAATCAACACGTCCCGGTTCACTTCAAACGAACGCCCGTAAAAGGGAGCATGTCCGATCACGTGCTGTACCGGTTCTCCCATCAGTAAACGCTCGATTCCCGCCTCGAAACGTGCCGCTTCATCTGAGGACAATTCATCCGACAAACGAACGAGGAGACCCGTGCGGTCGACTTGTAGCACATGCATGAACCACCACTCGGCAGCCGCACGATCGCGCCCAGCTTCAACTAGCCGTTCTTCCGTCTGTTTAAGTAGCGCGGCAATCCGCATCATTCCGCATCCTCCATCAGACGTGCCTGTTCGTCCATGATGAGTGCGTCGATAATATCTTCGAGTTCGCCTGCTAGGACACGGTCCAACTTCTGAAGGGTCAAGCCGATCCGATGATCTGTGACACGACTTTGCGGGAAGTTATACGTGCGAATCCGTTCGGAACGGTCACCTGTTCCGACAGCCGATTTACGCTGTGCCGATAATTCTTCCATATGTTCGCTTTGCATCTTGTCATAGAGACGTGCCCGAAGGACTTTCATCGCCTTGTCTTTATTTTTATGTTGCGACTTCTCATCCTGGCACGATACGACGAGTCCTGACGGGATGTGTGTCAAACGGACAGCCGATTGCGTCGTGTTGACCGATTGCCCCCCTGGACCAGATGAAGTGAACGTATCGACCCGTACGTCCTTCATATCGATGTGCACTTCAACATCCTCCGCCTCTGGGAGAACGGCTACCGTTGCTGTGGACGTATGGATTCGTCCGCCCGATTCCGTCGACGGGACCCGTTGCACACGATGGGCTCCGTTCTCAAACTTGAGCTTTGAATAGGCGCCTGCCCCGTTAATCATGAACGTCACTTCTTTAAATCCACCGAGTTCGGTATAGTTCGCGTCAATCAGTTCCACTTTCCAATTTTGACGTTCAGCAAATCGCGTATACATCTTATACAAATCTCCCGCAAAGAGCGCCGCTTCGTCTCCGCCTGCCGCCCCTCGGACTTCGACGATGACGTTCTTGTCATCGTTCGGGTCTTTTGGAAGCAATAAAATCCGCAGTTTCGCCTCTAGCTCTTTGACTTCTGGCTCGAGGAGGTTCATCTCTTCTTTTGCCAATTCACGCATATCGGCGTCGAGCGTTCGGTCTTCAAGCATCGATTTCGCTTCCTTGAACGCCTGACTTGTCTCTTTATACTGACGATACATCTGTACCGTCTCTTCTAGTTGTGCCTGCTCTTTCGAATATTGTCTCAACTTCGTCGAGTCACTGAGCACCTCAGGATCGGCGAGCATTTCATTCAATTGCATGTAACGATCTTCTAATACACTTAAACGGTCAAACATGATGATCCGTCCTTTCTCCGTCAAATCAAACTCTATCTATTATAGCAAAAAAAACGGACCGCCGAGGGCGGTCCGTCGATTCATCAGTCTACCACAGTATGGCGGACCGGATGTGGTTTATTCGGTACATCATGACAATGTCGGCATCGTGGTTCGTAAGACTCGGAAGCCCCGACCAAGATGACCGGGTCCTCATACCGAGCCGGCTGCCCGTCAATCAGACGCTGTGTCCGTGAAGCAGGCGCGCCGCATGACAAACAGATTGCCTGTAGTTTCGTCACAAACTCCGCGCGTGACAACAGTTCAGGCATCATCGTGAACGGTTCGCCCCGAAAGTCCATGTCGAGCCCGGCGCAGATGACGCGTTTGTCTTCGTTCGCAAGTTGTTCGATGACGTCCACAATTCCCTCATCAAAGAATTGTACCTCATCAATCGCGATGACCTGTGTTTCTTCACGTACAGCATCATATAAGTCTTGGCTCGATACGATCGGCACGGCCACGACCGAGTTCCCTGTGTGTGAGACGACGTTCTCTTCATGATACCGGTCGTCGATTGCTGGTTTGAACACTTGGACCGGAATCTTTCCATAATGAGCACGGCGGACTCGGCGAATCAATTCCTCCGACTTCCCCGAAAACATACTCCCACAAATCACTTCAATCCAACCATATCGGTTCGTCACATGCATCATTGTTCTTCGCCCTCTCCATCGATAATCGCTTTCCGATTATACCTATCTTTCGAGTTGAGGAAAAGGGTTGACTTCTCCTAAATGTTGATTGAAAGAACTCCGTCCTTTATTCATCAGCGTTCGCCTCTTTTTGTTCATCGATTAATTTCAATTTTCGCGCGAGCGGTCGAATCGTGAGACCGTGCAATGTAACGGAAATGAAGACGAGACCGAGTGTGAGCGGCAACATTTGCTTCGCATCGTCAATCCCAAGATGCGCGACTTCTTCAGCAAAGAATCCAGCGACCGTCATCGCGACAATCCCGCGCGGCGCAATCCAGCCGATGAATCCTCGTTCCGCCAGCGGCAAACCTCCACCGATGGTCGACAAGTAAATCGCAACTGGGCGAACCAAGAAGAGAATGCCCGCAATCGTCAAGAGGAGTGGCCATTGGAAAATGTTCAACAGCTCGGCCCGGGACAGAGATGCCGTCAACAAGATGAAGACAGACGAGATGAGTAAGATGGAAATATCCTCTTTGAATGATTGCAGTTCTTCGATGATTTCTTCATCCCGATGCTTCGTATTGGCCATCGTCATCCCCATCGCCGTAACGGCGAGCAGCCCGACTTCATGCATCATAAGCTCACTGAGTGAGAATAAGACGAGGACAGCCGTCAACGTAACCGAGGCACGGAGATAGCGAGGTACTTTTTCTGCCACAAACCATCCCATCAAGAGATGACCGAACAAGTAACCGAGTCCAATCCCTAAAATACAGGCACCTGCAAAGAGGAGTTGCATCCATAAATCCATACCTTCGTATACGATGTTTCCGAGTCGAACGACGAAGAGTCCGAGTAATGCTCCGACAGGATCGACAATGATGCCTTCCCACTTCAAAATCGCTCCGACCCGATCTTTCAAATGTGCCTGACGTAACAACGGAATGACGACAGTCGGACCCGTCACGACGAAGAGCGCCCCCATCGTCCAGGCAACGACCCAATGTAATCCTCCAACATATTGAATAAGTAGCGACATCCCGACAAACGAGAGCGCGACTCCAATCGTGACAATGCGGACAATCGACCGTCGGAACTGATTGATTTCGCTAAAATGAAGCCCAAGACTTCCTTCAAATAAGATGATGGCGACCGCAAACGAAATGATCGGACTATATAAATCCCCAAATAATTCACGCGGGTCGAACAGCCCGAGGATTGGACCGGCCAATACTCCAGCGAGCGTCATAATGATGATTGCTGGGATTTGATAACGCCATGCCAACCATTGGGACATGATGCCGACCCCGATCAACAAGCTGATACTAATGAGTATAAATTCCATAACAACCCCCTCACGACAGTCTTTCGTCTCTTTACCCGTGTCGATGCAACAAAAAACCGCCAAGGGCAATCCCTAGGCGGTGAGCATACAACTTTACGATTAACGTTGGTATTTCTTGTTGAAGCGCTCGATACGACCATCTGCAGATGCGAATTTCTGGCGACCTGTGTAGAACGGGTGCGAATCAGAAGATACATCGACACGGATGAGTGGGTACTCGTTTCCATCTTCCATCGTGATTGTCTCGTTAGAGTAACGAGTTGAACCAGTGATGAATTTGAATTCTGTCGTCGAGTCCATGAATACGACTTTACGGTATTCTGGGTGGATTCCTTGTTTCATTGCTTTTCAACTCCTTCGGCCCTAAGTATTCTTTCAACCTAGAGAAAGTTCACTAGAATATAATATCACCCTACTATAGGTTTTACAAGTCTGTTTTCGTTTTTTTCACCGGTCGTCTTTTTTTCTTATCCGCCTCTAGCGCAGCAAAAAAGTCGAGGTTTGTTTTCGTCTCACGGACGCGGCGTAAGAACTGTTCGATGAAGTCTGGAGACTCGTTCATCGTACGACGAATTGTCCAGAGCGAATCGAGTTCGTCCTTCCCGAGTAGCAACTCTTCTTTCCGTGTTCCCGAGCGACGAATATCGATTGCAGGGAAGATCCTGCGCTCTGCCAATTTCCGGTCCAGATGCAGTTCCATGTTCCCTGTTCCTTTGAACTCTTCATAGATGACGTCGTCCATTCGTGATCCGGTATCGACGAGCGCTGTCGCGAGGATCGTCAAGCTACCTCCATCCTCGATATTCCGTGCCGCTCCGAAGAACTTTTTCGGTTTGTGGAACGCCGCCGGGTCAATCCCCCCCGAGAGTGTCCGTCCGCTCGGTGGAACAGACAGGTTGTACGCACGCGTCAAGCGTGTGATGGAATCGAGTAGGATGACCACGTCTTTCTTATGTTCCACGAGACGCATCGCGCGTTCGAGAACGAGTTCTGAAATACGCGCATGGTTTTCCGGCGTCTCATCAAAAGTCGAGAACGCCACGTCCGCATCCGGTACAGAGCGTTGAATATCCGTCACTTCCTCTGGTCGTTCATCGATTAGAAGAATGATTAATTCGACGTTCGGATGATTCGTCGTGATCGAGTTGGCAATTTCTTTTAAAAGCGACGTTTTCCCCGCTTTTGGTGGTGCCACAATCAACCCGCGTTGGCCAAACCCTACTGGTGCGATCATATCCATGACACGAACCGAAAGATGGGTCGGCTCTGTCTCGAGCACCATCTGTTGTTCTGGATAAATCGGTGTCAATGCCGGGAAATAATCACGCGAACGCGTCGAGTCCGTCGACTCTCCATTGACCGCTTCAACACTCAACAAACCTTGGAACCGTTCATTCTCCTTCGGTTTACGGACCTTTCCTGTGACAAGGTCCCCGTTTCGAAGATTAAAGCGACGAATTTGCGATGCGGCGATATAGATGTCTTCGGAAGATTGAGAATAGTTGATTGGTCGGAGGAATCCAAATCCGCCATCATTTTGAGACTGTGGATTCGGTGGGATGATCTCTAAAATACCTTCGAGGAAGTATAAATCTTTTGATTCAGCCTGTGATTTCAAAATACGGAACATGAGCTCACGCTTACGCGCTTCTCGAAAGTTCGGTACTTTGACTTCTTTGGCAATTTCATATAATTCTTTCAACGTCTTCGTTTCAAGCTCACGAAGTGTATAGTTCTTTGTCGGTTCTGTCTGTTGACTCATTCAAGTCACCTATCTTTCTACATTTCATTACAAGAAGCATTCAACTTGATTCATTTGTTCTGCCATCATCTAACCATATTTTGCCCGTGCCGTCACCGTGCAAAATTCACCTCTTGTTCAATCGTTTCCCTCTTGTACAAATCCTTACACAGTAAAAGATCGTTTTGTAACAAAATAAGTGCTATATCCACATATTGTTTCATTTTTGTTACAAGAAACTGCTTTTTTGACTTGCGATTGAAAAATGCTATCGGTCTTGCGCATGATATAGTTTATTTGCACAGGAAACCGGGTATATCCCGCAGCTTGTGCTCTACCATAAAAATTACTCGATTTGTCATATACGAATGTCTTGATTTTAAAAAACGGAGGGATTTATACAATGTTAAAGCGTATTGCATCAATCGTCGTCGCTGCCACTGTCGCTTTCTCGGGTCTTATGTTCTCAACAGGTGAACAAGCAGAAGCCGCTACCGGTACATTTGCTTACTCGAAAGTAAACGGTTTGAACATCCGTACTGCCCCGTCACTTACGTCATCGAAAGTCGTCGCGAAAATGGATAAAGGTCAACGCTATACATACCTTGGTAAATCCGGTTCGTTCTACAAAATCAACTACAAAGGCACACACCGTTACATCTCAGCATCTTCAACGTTCACGTACTTGAAAGCGAACACGTCGACATCAACAACGGTCTCAACGTCATCTTCAAGCAAACGTTCGAAACTCGTCGCTGAGTCGAAGAAATATCTCGGAACACCGTATCGCTATGGTGGAACAACAACTTCAGGGTTTGACTGCTCAGGATATACTGGTCACGTGTACAAGAAAGCAATCGGAAAAACACTTCCACGTTCTTCACGTCAGCAATACTCAAGCGCAAAGAAAATCTCGAAATCATCGATCCAAGCGGGTGACCTCGTCTTCTTCTCACATTCAGGCGGAACGATTCAACACGTCGGAATGGCACTTAGCAAAACACAAATGATCAGCTCAGAAACAGGCGGCGTGAAATACGCGAGCTTCACTTCTGGATACTGGGCACCACGCTATGTAGGCGCTGGATCATATCTCTAATACAATATCACGACTCGGTTCATCGGAACCGAGTCGTTTTTATTTGTTCACATGTTCCATTACATGACGAGAGTCTTTCAAAACAGAAAACGTTCCATCCGTTTCTATGATTACTGCTTCGACTTGTCCTAGAGGAGTGCCACTTGATCGAATCGCTTGAATGACCTCTATCTCTAGAATTCGTTCTTTCTTTAGATGTTCTCTCAAATAATCTCCTTTATAAAACAGTAGAGTTGGTTCTGATTTAATCATTTGATTCACAATGGAGAATCGCTTAGATAGTTTCGCTAATATATATTGTAAGACGATTAGTGTACCGAATGCAGTGAGTCCAGCCAATAAAGAGGTTTGTTGACTAGTCAAGGTCGTTGCCAAAATAGAACCAAGTGCAACCGTCACAATAAAATCAAATGCATTCATTTTTGCCAATGTACGCTTACCAGAAACACGCAACATGATAATGATTGAAATATATGCTCCAATACCTGTTAACATGATCCGAATCATCGTTGATAGTTCCTGCATCAAACTCCTCCTTTATTTTTGCTTCAACGCTCCTCTCGCGTTTGTTGCCGCAAAGACAATCATGAGTATACTCATCGTACCCGCGACTGCGAGTCCTGCCGAGAGTGCTCCCCAATCAATCTCAGGTTGAGTCAGAACCGCTCGCATCCCTTCAAAGATATAGGTCGTCGGATTGAAGGTTGCTGCCACTTTCAACCATTCGGCTTCAATCAATTCTTTCGGAACGAACGTCGTCGACAGGAAAATCAAAGGAAAGAACAACAATGTCCCTGCCTGGGCCGCTTGAGCGTTTCGTGTCTTCAAGGCGACACCTACTGAATATCCTGCGAAACCAAGTCCAAATCCAATGGTGAGCAGTACTGTGAAGAAGAAACCGATTGCCCCGACTGGAATCGTGAGACCGAGAAGAAATGCGACTGCAAAGATGAGTAGCGTTTGAACGAGCAATTGCAACATCCCCGCAATCATCGGTCCGAGCACAATCGCGGTACGCGTCGCCGGTGTCAACAAGAGCCGTGCGAAATAGCCACTCTCAATATCTCGGACAAGCGCCTGACCTGTGCCTCCCGCTCCCCCGACTGCGCCTGAAACAATGGAAACGGGTAAGATGAAGTTCAAATAATCGCTCCCTTCGAACTGAGGCAACGAGGCCACGCTCGACAAGCCGCTTGTATACACGAGTAAAAAGAAGACAGAGATGATTAAGTTCGGAATAAATGAGAACGGATTTCGGATGGTCGTCACCAAACTCCGTTTCGTGAATAGCCGTGTCTCAGTCCACACGAATCTCGCCTCCTTCGTATGACTCGCCCGTCACTTTCAAGAACACATCATCAAGCGACGGTTGTTTGACAGTCAATCGCTCAGGTTGTAGCCCTTGTTCATCTAACGAACGAACAATCTCAGTCAACGTCACGTCACGTAGCTCAAACGATACATGTGTGCCATTCGAAGATGTATGAAATCGCGTCGCGGCAAGGGTAGCTTCAGATTCTGTAGCGAAGTCCATCGAAATCGTCTCTCCACCGACTAGCTGTTTCAATTCCTCGGCCGTTCCTTCACTCACAATCTTCCCATGGTTGATGATGGCAATCCGGTCCGCCAACTCATCGGCTTCCTCTAAGTATTGGGTCGTTAAAAAATCGTCGTCCCAAATTCCTCATCCAATCGACGTACTTCATTCCATATCTCGATTCGGCTTGTCGGATCGAGTCCTGTCGGTTCGTCTAAAAACAAGACCGTCGGACGATGGACGAGCGTGAGAGCCAAGTCGAGACGTCGCCGCATCCCACTGGAATAGGTGCCACTCCGGCGATCGGCCGCATCCGTCAGTGAAACGACTTCGAGTAACTCACTCGCTCGACGTTGCGCCTCTTTATTCGACATCTTAAACAAACGCCCTTGTAAGACAAGGAGCTCTCGTCCCGTCAGCACTTTATCAATCCCTGTTTCTTGTAAGGCGACCCCAATCGATAATCGGACATCTTTTTCTTGTTTGACGACATCGAATCCATTGACTCGTGCCGCTCCAGATGTCGGTCTCACGAGTGTCGTCAACATTTGCACCGTCGTCGATTTACCGGCACCGTTCGGACCTAAAAACGCAAAGATTTCTCCTTCTTTCACAGTAAATGACACGTCATCGACAGCTGGAACATCCTTGAATGTCTTGACGAGTCCTTCTACTTGAATCATCACACCCACCTCCTGACTACCCATTCCCGTTTTCTGACGCTTTCACCACAAAAAAGTCGTGGACGTTTGCACATCCACGACTTCTGATTATTCTGGTTTCATGACCATTTTTGGTTTTTTCGTAAGCGAGTGGTTCCCTTCGACGAAACGAACGGTTCCGGATTTGGCACGCATGACAACCGAATGGGTCTGTCCACCTTGTGACGTGAATTGGACTCCACGTAACAGCTCTCCATCTGTGACACCGGTCGCTGCAAAGATACAATCTTCACCTTTCACCAAATCATTGAGGAGAAGGATTCGATCCGTATCTTCGATTCCCATGTCATGGCAACGTTGTTTCTGCGCTTCGTCTTCTGGGAGTAAACGTCCTTGGAAGTCTCCACCCAAACACTTCATCGCCACAGCCGCGATGACACCTTCTGGCGCCCCACCTGAACCGAGAAGCAAATCGACACCCGTTTTCGGGAAAGCGGTATTGATGGCCGCGGCGACATCCCCGTCCGGAATCAATTTGATTCGCGCACCGGTCGCGCGGACACGTTGAATGGTTTCTTCGTGACGATCCCGATGTAAAATCGTGACGACGACATCTTCCACGTTTTTCTTCTTCGCTTTCGCCACGATTTCGATGTTCTCTTCAATCGAATTGTCGAGACTCACGAGTCCCGCCGCTTCCGGTCCGACTGCGATTTTATCCATATACATATCCGGTGCATGAAGAAGATCGCCTGCATCCGCGACCGCGAGAACCGCAAGGGCTCCCCACGTCCCTGTCGCTACGATGTTCGTTCCTTCTAACGGGTCGACGGCGACATCGAGACGAGAGCCATAGCCATTCCCGACTTTTTCGCCGATGTATAGCATCGGGGCTTCATCCATCTCCCCTTCACCGATAACAACAATCCCTTTCATCGGAATCGTGTCAAACACGTCGCGCATGGCGGTCGTTGCCGCATCATCCGCTTCGACTTTTAATCCTCGTCCCATCCAACGGGCTGAAGCAAGCGCCGCCGCTTCTGTCACCCGAACCAGTTCCATCGATAAACTTCGTTCCACCCGAAATCTCCCCTTTATACCTCGGTATGTTCCTCCACCCAAACGAGCGCACCGAGTTGTTTTAATTTGCCGACAAAGTCGACATACGAATCATTCAGTCGTTCTGCATGCAGTAGTGTCGATTCTCCAGATGCTTGGAGCGCCGACAGCACCAGGGCCGCAGCACTCCGTGCATCGGTACATTCCATCTCTGCGTTCGCCAGTTGATTCCCGCCACGAATGACAGCCGACGCATCTTCCAAAGTGATTTGCGCATTCATCCGGCGCATCTCAGCGATGTGTCGGAATCGTTGCGCATACAATTTATCGGTAACGACACTCGTTCCGGCCGCTTTTAGTAAGGCTGCCGTCATCACCGGTTGCAAGTCGCTCGGATACCCCGAGTAATGAAACACACGAATGTCTGTTGGCATGAATTGGTTCGCCGTCACGGTAATTGACTCTTCACCGACCTCAACGTCTGCTCCGAAGTCCAACAGTTTTTGGATGACTCCTTCCAGGTGTGTCGGAATGACCGGTTGAACGGTCACGTGACCGGATACGGCACCGAACATCATGAACGTTCCGGCCTCGAGGCGATCCGGAATCAGTGTGTGCGTACAACCGTGGAGTCGCTCCACCCCTTTGATTCGAATCTCATCCGTTCCGGCCCCACTCACATGTGCCCCCATCGATGTGAGCATCGTAGCCACATCGACGACTTCCGGGTCGCAGGCCGCGTTTTCGATGACTGTCGTCCCTGTCGCCAGAACAGCCGCAAGCATCGCACTCACGGTTGCCCCAAACGACCGCAAGTCCAAGTAAATTCGATTCCCGACAAGTTCATCGACCCAGACATGGTAGAGACCTAATTCATTCTCGACGTGAATGCCAAGACGTTCCAACGCTTTCAAATGTAAGTCAATCGGTCGTGGACCAATCGCATATCCTCCAGGTAATCCAACCGCCCCTTTTCCGAAGCGAGCCGCGAAGACCCCGAGTAAATAGACAGCGGCACGGACTTTACGCGTCTCAGAACCGAGGAGGGGCATGGCGACTGCTTCATTCGAATGAATCGTCATTCGTTCGCCATCCCGCTCTACTCGTACCCCTAATTCTTTCAACAAATTGACCATCACTTCCACATCTTCAATCATCGGAACGTTTTCAATCGTCACCGACTCCTCCGTGAGAAGTGCAGCCACAAGGCAAGGGAGAGCGCTCTGTTTCGCTCCGCTAATCTCGACGGTTCCTTCTAGTTTTTGCTGCCCAACGATATGGAGAAATTCCACGCTGATCAAAACCTTTCTACGACGGACTTATTTGGATTGAGCGTTGTTCCAATCCGCTAAGAACTGCTCAATGCCTTTGTCTGTGAGCGGATGTTTCATCATTTGTTCGATGACTTTGTAAGGGACTGTCGCAATGTCAGCCCCGAGAAGTGCAGCTTTTGTCACGTGAACCGGGTGACGCACAGATGCTGCGATAATTTCTGTCTCGATGCCATGGATTGCAAAGATGTTGGCAATGGTCTCCACTAAATCGAGCCCATCTTGTCCGATGTCATCCAAGCGTCCGATGAATGGAGAAACGTATGATGCTCCGGCGCGCGCCGCAAGTAACGCTTGGTTGGCGTTAAAGATGAGCGTGACATTCGTCTTGATCCCAAGCTCCTTGAACTGTTTTACCGCTTCCATCCCCGCTGGTGTCATCGGTACCTTTACCGTAATATTCGGCGCGATGGCGGAAAGTTCCTTTCCTTCTTCCACCATACCCGGCGCATCAAGTGCAATAACTTCGGCGCTGACCGAGAGATCCCCGACGATCTCACAGATTTCACGAAGTCTTGTATGGAAATCGACACCTTCTTTGGCGACGAGCGATGGATTCGTCGTCACGCCTCCAATGACGCCCATTTGATGAGCTTTTTTAATGTCTTCCACATTTGCTGTGTCAATGAAAAAACGCATATGTGCCTCCTCCTTAATTTGTGATCGCTTACAATCTCTATTATGAGGAAAGTCATGTCGAATTGCTATACCCTTTACGTCAACGATGCGATTGCAAGCATCGATCCTGCGACAAGGCCAATCCCAGCGAGCGTCCCGAAAAATGACCATTTCATAATTTTACTTTGCTTCACATAGTATGCTTGGTGTGGTCCTTCTTTCAAACGTTCCAATCCGTGGGTTTCAATCCAATTCGTTGCTGCCGTCTGCTCATCTGCCACAAGGTCGCCGGTGTAGACAAATGGAACGATTTCTTCCGGACGACTCAACCGTTCAAATCGCTCACGTCGTGTCGAGATATTCGCACCAATCCAATACAATTCTTTTGGTGTGTAAAATAGCGGAATTCCCTGCTCATGGAAAGATTTTATCCATTGATCAAAGGCAACCAGATCACGTTGATCGAACAAGATTTCCATGGCATCATCTTTTGTCATAATCGATAGCATCGGAGTGTACTCTACCGTAGGCCGACCAATCCGAACCGTCGGAGACGGCTGTGTCTTTCGGACAATCGCCGGGAAGAAGACGATTTGTCGAATCGCTGAGATTGGAAATGATTGCTCGACCGACTCGCCCGGTTCATGCCGATACGTCACACCCTCGATGCTCGTTGCGGTCATTTCGTATCTAGAGTGATTCCGTTCTTTCCAAAATAAACGACGGAATGTGTTCGTAAACCAATACACCCCAAACCCACCGATGGCGACTAAGACTAACAATGGAATAAGCCAAGGTACCGGATAATAATAAATTAAAATGAGTGGGGCGGCGGCTAATGCTAAAGAAAGACCAATCAACACGACTGCTCCATATACATAAAAGATCCGCCAAAACAATTCTGTCGGTCGCTCGTTATAAATCACAAAGACTCCCCCTTTTTTCACCATATATGTATACGTTCCCTAAATCATCAAAAAAAGGCTGACTCTTTTGTAGAGTCAGCCTTTCAGGACAGGATTAAGCTTGGTTGCTTGAACCAAACTCACGCATCTTGCCAGTAACGACGTTATAAATCGCTTCGATACCAGGTCCGATAATTTTACGTGGGTCATATACTTTTGCATCAGCAGCAACTTTCTCACGTACCGCACGAGTCCATTCTTGTTGGCACTCTGTGTTAACGTTGATCTTGCTGTGGCCGAGCTCGATTGCTTTTTTGATTTGGTGCTCAGGAATACCTGATCCGCCGTGAAGAACGAGTGGAGTTTGTGTCGCGTTTGCGATTTCTTCCATCTCTTTGAAGCCAAGTTTCGGCTCACCTTGGTATTCACCGTGTACAGAACCGAGTGCTGCAGCAAGTGCATCCACTTTCGCTTCTTTGACAACACGTACACACTCGTCGAGGTCAGCGTATTGTACGCCACCGATAACGCCGTCTTCTTCACCGCCAACTGTACCGACTTCCGCCTCAACAGAAGCACCTTTAGCGTGCGCGTACTCGACAACTTGTTTCGTCATTTCGATGTTTTCATCGATCGGGTGGTGTGAACCGTCGATCATGACTGACGTGAAACCAGCGTCGATCGCTGCTTTACACTTATCGAATGAAGAACCGTGGTCAAGGTGGATTGCAACTGGAACAGTGATGTTGTAGTCGTGCATAAGACCTTCAACCATTTTGACAACTGTCGTGAAGCCACCCATGTACTTCGCTGCACCTTCTGATACACCGAGGATTACTGGTGATTTCTCGTCTTCCGCAGCGCGAAGAATCGCTTGCGTCCACTCGAGGTTGTTGATGTTGAATTGGCCGACTGCATACTTACCTTCGAATGCTTTGTTAAGCATTTCTGTCATTGATACTAATGGCATAATGACATCCTCCTGTCTGTTCGCTATTATACACGTTTGGGAAAAGTTCCCCCGTGTAATTCGTTCCCATTATAACACACCGTAAAACATGTGCCCATGCTATTCGGGCATAGAAATGACTTAGCGCAAGCGTTTACATATGTCATCTTGGTGACGAAACGTCAAATTTTCAAGACTTCTTTCACTTTTTCAATCATCCCATAAATATCAAACGGTTTCTCAAATTGTGCCGTGATCCCGAGACGGCGCACTTCTTCAATCACCGTTTCTTCCCCAAACGCCGTCATGATCATGACAGGTGTGTCTAACGGTTTCTCGCGCATGCGACGCAATACTTCATGTCCAAACATACGAGGCATATTCATATCGAGCAATACCAAATCATATTGCTCCCGCTCTAAAAACTCCCAGGCGCTGATGCCGTCTTGCGCCGTGTCCACGTCTACACCCATGTTTGTGAACAATTGCGCGAGCATCGTACGAATTCCGTCCTGGTCATCTGCTATTAACATCCGTGACATGCATGTCCCTTCTTTCATTCATCGTTTACCATATTCAAACAATTTAACCTTACCAAACTCATCTCTTTTTCGCGACGTCTATCTTTTGAAATCAAGGGAACGATGGCTCGGAATTGTCTTCTTCCTGTTCTTCCTTCAACTGTTCAGGTACGTCTAGGACATTCACCTGCTCGTAGTCGGTCACTTCCGCATCTTCTTCTTTCACGAATACCCGCAGATAGTTTCCTTCCGGTAACAACCCAGAAGTGGCAATCAACAGAGGACGTTTTTTTCCATCCTCATCATATCCGATGAGATCATAGCGATAACCGGATGAAGTTTGGGTCACCACTTCAGGACTTGGAACTTTGACATAATAGACATCGGCCAATAATCGATTGGGATCGACATAACGCCAACCTACTACTAATAGAACACCAATCAATAGGATGGCAACGAGATTTCGTTTCATAAAAAGTTCTCCTTCAATCTAAGAATCACTACTTATGAAGTATACCGTTATTCCGAATCGACGAAACCATGCCACAAAAAAGGTTCATCCTGTTTAGAATGAACCTTTCCTTCGATACAGTGGATTACGATTCGACAGTCACAGGCACAACTGCGATTTCAATCTCCTTCTCGACCTCTTCACGCTCTTCTTTCAAACGCTCATCCGACCATTTGAAGACGTCGGCCATGCAACGAAGAACACCTTCTTTGTGTTGACGGACGAAATCGATATCAAAGAACATCGCACCGGTCCGGCGAATCAAGAAGTCGATGGCGCGTACGACCGATTCTTCTTCAATGCCATAAATCAACTGTGCATAGACGACCTCTGGCAAGTCATACGCGTTCGAGTCCATCCGCTCGATGACACGATCGATATTCGATCCGTATAGACGGACGAGTTCTTCCGCGTGCCCCGCGTCGAGACCGTGATTTTGAAGTTCTTTCGTTTTCTTCTCGAGGAAGTCTTTGAACCCTTTCGATCCGCCGACGTGACCACCTGACATCGGCATATGCTTCGTCCGGCTTGCCAAGTAGACGACACCCTCTTCTTCTTTTAACAATTTCGCGACAAGGTCGACGACCGTTTCTGACATCTTCCGATACCCTGTCAATTTACCGCCGGCAATCGTGATCAAGCTGCTGTCTGACTGCCAAATTTCGTCCTTACGTGAAATTTCAGAAGGGTCTTTTCCTTCCTCATAAATCAACGGACGAATACCCGCCCAGCTTGATTCCACATCATCTGCCGTGACATGAACGTCCGGGAACATATAATGGATTGCATCCAAAATATAATCGCGGTCCTCTGTCGTCATGCGTGGATGCGCTTTGTTTTTATCAAAGAACGTATCCGTCGTTCCGACGTACGCTTTGTTTCCGCGTGGAATAGCAAAGACCATGCGCCCGTCTGGTGTATCAAAATAAATTGCCTGTTTGAGTGGGAATTTCGATTGATCGATGACGAGGTGAATTCCCTTCGTCAAACGAAGTTGTTTGCCTTTTTTCGAGTTGTCTTCTTCTCGTAACTCATCGACCCACGGACCTGTCGCATTGATGATTTTCTTCGCATAGACGTCATATGTCGACCCGTCGATTTGGTCTTCAACGTGTACACCGGCTACTTTGCCGTTCTCATAAATCAACCCTGTCACTTTCGCATAGTTCATAAGAAGCGCACCATGATTTGCCGCTTCTTTCGCCACTTCGATTGTCAATCGCGCATCATCCGTCCGGTACTCGACGTAGTATCCACCACCGACTAAGTCATCTTTTTTGACGAGCGGGGCTTTTTTGATGACTTCATTCGGCTTGAGCATCATGCGACGTTCTGCCCGTTTGACGCCTGCGAGGAAGTCATACACCATAAGTCCGATTGAAGTTGAGAAGGGGCCAAACGTGCCTCCTTTATGCATCGGTAACAGCATCTGTTCCGGTGTCGTGACGTGTGGACCGTTCTCATACACGATGGCACGCTCTTTCCCGACTTCTGCGACGAGCGCCACTTCAAATTGTTTCAAATAGCGGAGTCCCCCGTGAACAAGTTTCGTCGAACGACTTGATGTCCCGGCCGCAAAGTCTTGCATCTCGAGGACAGCTGTCTTCATCCCACGCGACGATGCATCGAGCGCAATCCCCGCTCCTGTAATCCCGCCACCGACAACAAGAACGTCATGACGTTCGCTCGTCAGTTGTTCATATCGTTTCGCTCGTTCTTTCGCTGAGAAATTTCTGATTTCCATCTTATTCCCTCCTATAGTAAGTACGGTTCAATGAATAGAAAAAGAGACCACAACAAAAACAAGGCTTCCCCCTTCTGTTGTGGTCTCTCTATTGTCTCGAACCGAATATCAACTTTTCTCCTGTATTATACCCTATTCTTTTCAGTTCAATCATCTCTTACGCTTATGTAATCTGTAATGTGTTCATTCACAAGCATCCGACTCGCATTTTTGAGTCGAGAAGCTTAGACTTCAAGGTATCATGTTGAAGGAGGATTTCAGATGAAACGTATGTTACAACCTTTTCAGTTCAAAAATGGCGTCGAAGTACCGAACCGCCTTGTATTGGCACCGATGACACATTACTCATCAGAGCCAACGGGCGAAGTATCCGAGCATGAGCTCGCCTACTATCGGAAACGGGCGCAAAACGTCGGGCTCGCCATCACGGCTTGCGCGTACGTGACAGAAGACGGGAAAGGGTTCCCGAACGCATTCGGGGTCAATGACGACAAATTCATCCCAGGTCTCCGTCAGTTGGCGGAAAGTTTAAAAGCGGAAGGTGCAAAAGCCATCCTTCAAATTTTCCACGCTGGACGGATGTCACCACCTGAACTCGTCCCGAACGAACAACCTGTCAGTGCAAGTGCTGTCGCGCCTGTCCGAGAAGGCGCCATCACACCACGTGCCCTCGAGACGTCAGAAGTCGAAGCCATCATTGAGGCGTTCGGTGAAGCGACGCGTCGCGCCATCGAAGCCGGATTTGACGGAGTCGAGATTCACGGAGCGAACACCTACTTGATTCAACAATTCTTCTCACCGCATTCAAATCGCCGTGAGGATCGCTTCGGCGGTGATGTCCACGGACGTTTGACGTTCCCACGCGAAGTCATTCGTCGTGTCAAAGAAGCCGCTGCAGATGCAGAAGACTTCCTCGTCGGCTATCGCTTCTCACCGGAAGAAATCGAAGAGCCAGGCATCACACTCGACGACACGGATGTGTTACTCGATATGATTTTAGTAGAGGGTGTCGATTATATTCACGCGTCTCTCTGGAACTTCAACACAGCTTCCATGCGCGATGAGAACGTCACGGAGCGTTCGATTGACCGCATCGCCAAACGGATCAATGGTGCCATCCCACTCATTGGAGTCGGGCAACTCCAACGTCCGGCGCAAGTGGAAGACGCACTCGACGTCGTCGATTTTGCCGCACTCGGTCGCGAACTGATCATCGATCCAGAATGGCTCGAAAAAGTAGAATCGGACCGCGAAGACGAGATTGAGACAGAACTCGACTTGAACAAGCAAGCCGAACTCGCCGTCCCAGCTCCACTATGGAACGCCATCACGACACGTGCCGGTTGGTTCCCGATTAAAGATCAAGAAGTGAAATAAAAAAATGAACCTGCCGTTTATCACGGCGGGTTCATTTACTATTTCAACGTCAAGAGCTCACTCATCGTCACAAACGTGTACCCTTCACGTTTCAGCGCATCGAGAACTTTCGGCAACCCTTCAGCTGTGGACTCATGAATATCATGCATCAAGACAACAGCACTTGGATGGACATTGTCCATAATCAAGCGATACATTTGATCGGCATTACGGTGACTCCAATCAAGAGAATCGACCGTCCATAGTGCAAGGGTCTGCTCCTTTGTCTGAATGATTTGCTCAATCATTTCATTTTTAGCCCCGTATGGTGGACGAACCAATGATGGGCGTTGTCCCGTAAGCCTCTCAATTCGTTCATCAACCTGTTCGAGTTCCTCTTTGACTCCCTTCTCAGACAATTGTGTCAAATCCGGGTGATGTTCCGTATGGTTTGCTAGCTCATGACCTGACAACGCTACCTGCCTCGCCACATCAGGATAGAATTCCATCTGACTCCCTAACATGAAGAACGTAGCACGCGCTTGGTATTTCTCAAGCGTCTCAAGGATGTGAGGTGTCACGATTGGATGTGGTCCATCATCGAATGTCAGTGCAACATACTTCCCATTAGGTTCAAGCGGCTTATTTGAGGGGTTCATGATTGGAGAATCTTCTTCTTGTGTAGTGGGCGTATCTAATTTGGATAACAAAAACGGCTCAACTTCCTTCATTGGAATATGAACTTCTACCACACCTGCCGCTCCCGCTGCCACTTCATACTCGTCAAATATGACATCTAGACCAGAGGACGTCAGTATCCACTTCGTCGATTTAGGATGTTTAATCGCTTCACGTAACTGATTCTCAAACACGTATTCTCGATGTTGTAATTGTGTGATGACGCTATGCTTGAACCATTCTAATGCATGTTGGTCATCACGTAAGACATCATCCCATTCAATGAACGTTCCGTCCGAAAGGTTCATCCGAAATACGTCGACAGTGGTTTGACCATTCGCACCACCAGTGAATGCATAAGTATGAACGACTAGCGTATATTCTCCCTCATTCGTTTGATATGTATCGGTCTGAATATTTAAGTGACCCGTTTGACCGTGACTAGGGGTGAGGTTGTGTTGAAATGCTTCTTTCTTTTCTAAAATGAATGCATCCAGCTCCTCGTTTAGCATTTCATAATCCGTTCTCGGAACTGAGATTGATGTCGTATATCTTTTCGCTTGTTCACTCTCTACCGTTAAATGTAACCCGGGGTATTGTCCGGTAAAGGATGGTGTCGGAACTTCTTTAATCGTTGGGGCGGCTCCCGCGATGTAATACCATGTACCCATCCCAATCAATAACGTCATAATAACTAACATGTGTCGTCTCATTCTTATTCTCTCCTATTTCATTCAATCGATTCGATTGTATCAAACTCTTCACGAATGAAATCGTCAATATGGCGACAAATATATACAAAATCATACAAAACAGGTACGTCGTCTTTAACAAAAGTAGGCGAGAATTCTCCCTCCTCTAAGCGTCTCGGGGCGTAGCCCAGCGTGGGTGGGAGATGAATCGCCCGGTCCAAAAGTCTTCTCCCCCTGTGACAGATGTGACGAACAAAAGTTCGTGATTCCGTCAGATTCTCCCTCCCCTTCCGCGGGTATCGGACGAGGAGGATACATCACGATCTTCTGGAGGGAGGAGGGACGGACATGCTGAAAGGTTACACATACAGGCTCCATCCGACGCCCGCACAGGCCGATTTCCTCATCAAGACGATCGGCTGCGCCCGGTTCATCTACAACAAGCTGCTCGAGGACCGCATCGCCATCCGCGATGAGGCGAAAGCGGGGATCGTGACGAGACGGAAACCGGCGACACCCGCCTCCTACAAGCCACTGTTCCCGTTCCTCGCCGAGGCGGACAGCCTCGCGCTCGCGAACGCAAAGCTGAACCTCGACACCGCGTTCGCGAAGTTCTTCGCCGGGACGGGCGGCTTCCCGGCCTTCAAATCGAGACGGCGGTCGCGCGCCTCCTACACGACGAACAACCAGCACGGTACGATCCGCATCGAGGACGGCAAGGTGAGACTTCCTAAAATCGGGTTCGTGCGGTTCACACAACATCGCCCGTTCGAGGGCGTCATCCGGTCGGCGACGGTCTCGATGACGAGGACGGGCAAGTTCTTCATCTCCATCCTAGTCGAACAGGACGATGCACCATGGATTCCAGTCGAGCACAAAGTCGGGATCGATCTCGGCCTGGAACATTTCGCCGTCATGACGAACGACGCGATGGTCTCGGAGAAGATCGAAAACCCACGTCTCCTTCGTAAGTCCGAAGAAAAGGTCAAGAAGGCACAGCGCGCGCTGTCACGCAAGAAGATCGGAAGCAAGAATCGTGAAAAAGCCAGGCTGATCCTCGCCAAGAGACACGAGAAAATCGCCAACCAACGCAAGGACTTCCTTCACAAACTGTCGAGACGGATCGTTGACGAGAACCAAGTCATCGTCGTGGAGACATTGAAGTCGAAGGACATGATGAAGAACCACAAGGTCACCAAATCGATTGCAGATGTCAGTTGGTATGAATTCGTCCGGCAACTCGAATATAAATCAAACTTCTATGGACGGACGCTCATCAAGGCAGACCCCTGGTACGCATCGACCCAGATCTGTTCCACTTGCGGAGTAAAAGGCGAGAAGAAGACGGTGGATGTCCGTGAATGGACGTGTGCCTGTGGCGCGCACCATGACCGTGACATCAACGCGAGCATCAACCTGTTGATGTTGGCTGACTGACAACCCTTCAGGGCAGGGGCTGCCCGACGAGCTTGGTCCATAACCGTGGCTGGTAGGAGCACGGTCTTTCCAAGAAGCTCCCACTTCAATTTGCGAAGCAAATAAGTGGTGAGTAGTTCACATAGACGTCGTACCTGTTTTCATCCATTCTTCCCGTAATATACCCATCCGAATCGAATCATAGCGCTTCTCGTTCACGACACGCACTTGACGGATTCGACCTTCGAGTTGCATCCCTACTTTTTCAGCGACCCGCATCATCCGTTCATTCCCGGACCACGTCGTCAAGCCGACACGGACAACGGGTAGCGTCTCAAATAGATGCTCGGTCCATAAGCGAAGGGCACGCGTCCCGACACCACGATTCCAGCGGTCGGACTGATGCAGGATGATGCCCATCTCGAGCCATTCTCGTCCGGCATCTTCGAAATAGTAAGAAACGGTCCCATATACGGTTTCATCGACCTCAATGACCCACATGTCTTTTTTTTGAATGAGCGACTGCTCGATTTGCTGAAACTCTTCGTAGGACATCGCCTTATGTTCGAAGTAAGGAGCGTCCCATTGTTTCCACTCCGGTGTTGCATCCCGGTAAATCAATTCCCATAGTCGGACTAAGTCTTGTTTTTCAATCGGTCGAATGACCACTTCTTGATCTTGTCGCATGTTGTCTTCCTCTCTATAGATTGCCCTTACCTTATTCTTGTGTCCCGTTCGAATCTCCTTTTTTTCGTTTGCGCCAAATGAACGCAAGAATCAAGACAATCACACTTGCCATGACAGAAGCGATCGCGATTGGACTCGAATCGGTCATAAACAATTGTCCGATGGAGACAGAGTAGGCAAGTCCGAACGACGTGACGAGTTTTGCCCCGAACGCGATGCCCGCAAAACGCGGGAAGGGCACGCGACTAAACCCAGCAGCGAGACAGATGACCTCATCCGGCAAAATCGGAATGATGAACAACACGAGCAATACACCAAGACCGTATCGATCGACATATCGATCGTATGTCTTCAGTTTCTCTTCATCGACCCAACGAATCATGCGTCCTCGGCCAAACCGGGCCAACCCATACATAACAAAGATGCCAAGCGTAGTCGAGATGCTTCCGACTAAAGCCGCACGAAACGGTCCGAGCGCGACACTCCCAATCGGCACACTGACCGCTTCCGGGACCGGCAAGGCAATCGGTTGTAAAAAGCTAAATGCCGAAAACACCCAGACCGCCTGTCGTTCATATTGTGCTAATAGACGATCCAACCCGTATGTGTCATAAAAGACGAGTCCGAACGAGACATAATAGACGAGAACGAAAATTAAGAAGAGCGAGAACGTGATCTTCCACATCTGCTTTAGGATGACGTTCGAGCCGTGCCGAATCGCCCGCAGTAACCCGACCGAAAGAGCGAGTAAGACAATGCCCGTCCAACCGAGCTGGTACGGCAGTAAGAGAGAAGGCAAGACGACGAACGGCAACAGACTGAGCGCGACAAGCCCCAATCCATATCCAAGATAAATCGAATGTCGTTCTTTCATGAGCCATCACCCTCTCCCCGTTCTACTTCTAGTGTACCCAGAAAGTGAAGGGGATGTATCCTGCCGAGGGCACCTTCCCTCTCATGCTTTTGACGTAGAAAAGCCACGATCCGGAATGGACCGTGGCTTTCAATCACTTATTCTCCAAGTGACGCTTGGATGAAGTCATGGAATAGACGTTGTGGACGTTCTGGACGCGAAATCAATTCCGGGTGGAACTGTGATGCCACGAACCACTTGTGTTCTGGAATCTCAATGATTTCTACGAGACGACCGTCCGGGCTCGTACCTGAGAACTTGAAGCCTTCTGCTTCAAACGCTTCACGGTACTCGTTGTTGAACTCATAACGATGACGATGACGTTCGTAAACGAGCTCTTGATTGTATGCGGCATGCGCGTTCGTCCCTTTTTCGAGTTTACATGGATAGAGTCCGAGACGAAGTGTGCCGCCAAGGTCTTCGATGTCCTTTTGCTCTGGGAGAAGGTCGATGATTGGATACGGTGTCGATGGATCGATTTCAGCCGTATGGGCACCGTCCAACTTCAAGACGTTACGGGCAAACTCGACCGTCGCGAGTTGCATCCCGAGACAGATTCCGAAGAATGGCACGTTGTTTTCACGAGCAAAACGTGTCGCTTCAATCTTCCCTTCGATTCCACGCTCACCGAATCCACCTGGAACGAGGATTCCGTCCGCATCGCCGAGGATGTCTGAGACGTTTTCAGCCGTCACGTCTTCTGCGTTGACCCAGTCGATGTCGATATCCGCGTTGAACGCATAACCCGCATGTTTGAGTGCTTCCGCGACCGAGATATAGGCATCACGCAATTCGACATATTTCCCGACGAGTGCGATTTTCACTTTCTTCTCAAGGTGTGTGACCGTGTGGACGAGTTCTTTCCAAGCCGTCATGTCAGCAGCCGGTGAATTGAAACCGAAGTAGTCATTGACGAGTTGGTCCATTCCTTGTTTTTGAAGGTTGAGTGGTACTTCATAAAGTGTCGATGCGTCTTGCGCCTCGATGACCGCTTCTTTGCGCGTATCACAGAAGAGGGCGATTTTTTCACGCATGTCTTCTGGGATATCGTGCTCCGTACGGAGAACGATGATGTCTGGCTGAATTCCGTAGCTGCGAAGCTCTTTGACACTGTGTTGTGTCGGTTTTGTCTTCATCTCACCTGCTGCGCGAAGGTAAGGGACGAGTGTACAGTGGACGTACATGACGTTCTCTTTCCCAATGTCATTCTTCACTTGGCGAATCGCTTCGATGAACGGAAGGGACTCGATATCCCCGACTGTTCCACCAATCTCTGTAATGACGACATCGGCGTTCGTCTCGCGTCCTGCACGGAAGACACGGTCTTTGATTTCATTCGTGATATGCGGAATGACCTGAACCGTCCCACCGTTATAGTCTCCACGACGCTCTTTCTTCAAGACAGTTGAATAAATGCGCCCTGATGTGACGTTCGCGTTTTGCGACAAGTTGATGTCGATAAAGCGCTCATAGTGTCCGAGGTCAAGGTCAGTCTCAGCGCCATCATCTGTGACGAATACTTCTCCGTGTTGATACGGGCTCATCGTACCTGGGTCAATGTTGATGTATGGGTCAAACTTCTGAATCGTGACGTTGAGTCCTCGATTTTTGAGTAGACGCGCGAGCGAAGCTGCCGTGATCCCTTTACCGAGCGAAGATACTACCCCGCCTGTTACGAAAATGTACTTTGTCATGTTTCTTTCTCCTCTCTTGAATACCAACCATCGGGAAACGAAAAAACAAAAAAAGCAAAAGTGCCCCCGAAAATGGAGGACACTTTTGCTGCATCGTTACGTGCTAAACTAGCCCATGACTAATTTACGCCAGAGACGATGCAGTCGTCAAGATTTTATTTTTTCTTTTTTTCAAGTCGATGAACACGACTAAAAAAGAAAAAGAGACACGCCTAGCCGGGCGCAATGCCCGGCTTTTTGCGGTCTCTTATAAATCATCCTCGTCTTCGAGATCGAGGTCGTCGTCCAAGTCGTCATCCTTGAAGTCATCAAGGCCTTCTACTTTTTCTTCTTCGTCCTCATCATCGAATTCAGATGAATCGTAATCTTCAACTTTTGCGAATACATCCAAGTCATCTTCGATATCGACGATGCCTTCGTCTGCTTCTTCGAACTCTTCTTCGAATTCGTCAAGCTCACCACGTTGACGTGCTTCGATAACGAGATCTTCATCCGACTTATCGAATGGGTACCAAACGCGAAGCGCCCAACGGTTTGCTCCTAAGTTGACGAACAACCCGTCGATGTTCAAATCGGTGTAAAGTTGTGCGATTTTCTCGAGTTCTTCCTCTTCACTCGCAAACGTATAGTTTTGCTTGATTTTTTCGCGAATCTCATCAAAAGAAACAGGCTGTTCGCCAGTTTCTTGGAGAAGTTCATAAACGAAATCAATCAACGATTTATTCATTAAAGGACACTCCTTTTCCGTCACTAGTTAAACATCACTCCTCATTATAAACAAAAGCGATATGAAAAAGCTAGGGAAAATTATGATTCATGTATTCTACTCGGACGAACTCGGAACCAGTACAGGCTGATTAATCCAATATTGAAAATCCACGTAAGTCCTAGAACACCGAACATCCATGCTTTTGGAATTTGAAACGATAATTCCTCGTTTACTGTCTGCCCAACGTACAAACCGTATCCTAACAACCTAATCATTAAGAAGGGTTTTCGCCGTCGTCGCCACCGATGTACGCACACTTGCAGAGAACGAAAAACAACTGAGCAGTCAAATCAATGCGCTCATTCCTGAAAATGAGACGAACATCGCGGCCCTCCTCGAGCAAATGGGGCCGAAAAACAAACAAGGCACGGTCCGAGGACCGTGCCTTCATGTATTATTGGACAACTGGTTCTGGAATCTCGATGGCCTTCAGCGAGCGATCGAGCAATTCGACGACATCGAACGTGCCGACGGTCTCATCGACTTCTTTCGCTTTCGTTCCATCTGATAACATCGTCAAGCAGTACGGACATGCCGAACCGATAACAGTCGGTTTCGTCTCAAGCAACTGTTCTGTCCGAGCCACGTTGACACGTGTCCCGACTTTTTCTTCCTGCCACATGAGACCACCACCGGCTCCACAACACATACCGTTTTCACGGTTACGTGTCGCTTCGACGAGTTCGACACCCGGTATGCGTTCTAGGACGAATCGTGGTGCATCGTAAATGCCGTTATAACGACCAAGGTAACAAGAGTCGTGATAGACGACACGTTCATTCACTTGAAGGTCTGGTTGGATTCGACCCGTATCGAGCAACTCTGCGAGCAACTCCGTATGATGATACACTTTCACATCAGTCAAACCGAAGTCCGGATACTCATTTTTGAACGTATTGTACGCGTGCGGGTCGACCGTGACGATTTTCGTCACCCCATACTTCTCAAATAGTTTAATGTTCGCTTCGGCGAGTTCTTGGAACAGCAACTCGTTTCCGATTCGACGTGGTGTATCCCCTGAGTTTTTCTCTTCATTTCCGAGAATGGCGAATGAGACGCCCGCCTTGTTCAAGACGCTCGCAAAGCTCTGCGCGACTTTTTGGCTACGGCTATCGTAAGACCCCATCGCGCCGACCCAGAAGAGATACTCGAATTCCTCGCCTGCTTTTTTCTTCTCTTTCGCCGTCGGGATGACGAGCTCTGTATCCTTACGCCAGTTCTCGCGTTCTTTCCGGTTCATTCCCCACGGGTTTCCTTGACGCTCGATATTGGCGACCGTACGCTGTGCCTCAGGGTCCATCTTCCCTTCCATCATGACGAGGTAACGACGAAGGTCAATGATTTTATCGACGTGTTCGTTCATGACCGGACACTGGTCTTCACAGTTACGGCAAGTCGTACACGCCCAGATTTCTTCTTCCGTGATGACGTTGCCGATCAACTCGTCTGCGACGAGCATATGACCGTCTTGCGCAGCTGCTGCGATTTCAGCACCTTGCGTGTTTTGGAACATGAGCGCAGGTGCCCACGGTGATTTTCTCGTGACCGCCGCACCTTTCATATTCATATGGTCACGAAGTTTGACGATTAAGTCCATCGGCGACAACATCTTCCCAGTCCCTGTTGCCGGACAAACATTCGTACAACGTCCGCATTCGACACAGGCGTATAGGTCGACGAGCTGCTTCTGGTTGAAGTCTTCAATCTTGTTGACCCCGAAGACAACCTCTTCATCCGACTCTTCCGCTTCTTCCATCGCTGAAAAATCGACAGGTGCCAAGCGACCGACTTTGTGTGTGCGCCCGAGACAGACGTTGAGCGTACCGGCGATCAAGTGCGCGTGTTTACCTTGCGGGATGTAGACCATGAAGCTGAGTAAGAATAAGAGGTGCATCCACCAAAAGACGACGAACAAGGCGAAAGCGACCGGACCTGGTACCCAAGCAAACGCTGAACCGATGAGTGTCGCGACCGGTTCGCCCCACATTGGAAGCTCTTCCTTATAGACGAGGTAAAACCCGTTCCCGAACAAGACGGAAACCATCAACCCGCCGATGAAGATGAGGGCGAGACCTGCTAAAAAATTTCGTTTCAAGCGCACGAGCTTCTCGACGTAACGACGGTAGAATCCCCAAACGACCGCGACGAGAATCATGAGCATGACGATTTCTTGCATGAACGTAAAGATTGGATAGAGGGGACCGAGCGGGATATGAGGGAAACGTGTTCCGACCGCTAGTCCTTTCCAAATGAAATCAATCGCCCCGAATTGGACGAGGATGAAGCCATAAAACATCATGACGTGAATGGCGCCACTCTTCTTATCCTTCAACAGTTTCTTTTGACCGAACACGTTGATCATGACCTGTTCGAGTCGTTCTTTGTTCGTTTGGCTCCATTCTGCCTTCTTCCCGAGCTTGATGAACGTATAACGCTGATGAACTAGCGTAGCAAATAAATACACACCATAGCCGAGGACGAGCAAGAATAGAATCCAGTTGACGATTAAAAATGTAGACATCCCCAAAACTCCCCCTTTGAAAACGGATTCAATCTTGAATTCAGTATATCAAATGATGAATGAACAGTCATTCATTTTTATGAAGTTCTCGTCAGAAGTTTAGAAGATGTTTCAAGATGAGCAATAATCCCCCATAACTGCACACGGCCAATACGAACGTGCGGAAGTGCAGATTTCGATCCGATGGGAGTTCAAACTTCACGATATTGAGAATCATCGCTCCGGCCACGAAGGCAAAACAGAGCGCCTCAACGTGCGCGGCCAAGTCAATCCAGCGTGAGAAGAACCCACCGAGCAAAATCCCACCACTCAACAAATAGCGTCCTTGTCGCATGTAACGTTCACCATAATGGCGATTTAAGTCATGACCGAGCGCTAAAAAATGCACGCCGAGCGCTGTCGCATAGAAGCTTCTTGCAACGAATGTCACCGAGTCGGCCGTCACCACGTACGCCGAAAAGGACATATAGGCCGTGAGAAGTGTCACCTGTAGCCAATACGAAACGGTCCGATCGACCGCCTCATCTTGAAAGTGAGGGGTTCGAACGAACCGCATCGTGCCATAAAATACCGTGAATCCGATAAGACTGACGATATAAATCTCAGAAGGTAACGCCAAATTCAACCAATCGACACGAAGCGTGTCCTGGCGTTTGTTCAGAGACGGCAAAAGATACATGAAGAAGTACGTGATGGCGATTCCGCTCGAGAATGAGAACCATTTCTTTGAGGGAACGGTCTCTTCCCGGAACAAATAGATGCCGAAGAAATTAATCAGCGCCAAATAGATGATAATCCAGTTCGCCATCTCGTCTTCACCCTTTCAAGTCAATCCAAAACCGCTCGACGATCGTCCCGTCTTCTTCCGTATACGGTGTGTCCGCGACGCCCCCATTGTTTAAAATGACTTGACGAGAAGCGACGTTTGTCCGATTACACGTGATGAGTGCACGCTCGATTCCGAGCTCTTTCACTTTCTCAAGCGCAAGTTGTAGTTGGATGGTAGCGAGTCCGCGCCCGCGCGCACTCGGTTTCACCCCGTACCCGACATGCCCACCAATCTTCAAAAGTGATTCATTCAACTCGTGACGAATGTTCGCCGCCCCGAGAAGCTCTTCTCCATCTGTGAGCCAATACGTCGTGCTCGGGACCCAGCCTTCCTCTATGTTCTCACGTAACTCTTTCTGACGTAATGTGTTGACGTACGCCTCGAAGTCTGTCGTTTCACGGTCCACCGAGGTCGGGACAATCCGCTCATCCCGCTCGTACCATTCCTCTAAAAATGCGAGAATCTGTTCTTTTTGATCGACAGACGTCTTGATTAGTCTTAACATCCCATTTCCCCCTTTATTCCTTTCCATTCGTGTTCTCTAAATTGATTTCCTTGTTCCTTCATCTTAGGGAACGCACAATTGAAATAAAATAGACGTTCTCATCAAAGTTTGTCCCCTTTCAGGCATGAAAAAAAGTGCCACCTTGTTCAGATGACACTTTCGGTATGCTTATCCTTCGAGTCCGAGACGTTGCGGCATGTGTGGAGCAAGTTGTCTCGCTTCTTCTAACCGTCCTGCCTCGACGAGCGTATGGAAATGTAAAAACTGTTCGTGCGATGCATCACTGATGGCTGCTAAATAATCGACGTACCGATCGTAGACCGCTTTGTCTTCTGACCGCGCCTCAATAAGTGCGATGTACAGGCGAACGGTGTCTTCCCCGTAAAGGAGCGGGAACTCATCGTTCAATTGAAGCAATTTATCAATCGAATTGACATCGACCCCGTTCTCTTGGTCGTAATGCATGATAACTTGTTCAGCGTGGTCCTCGAGGCGACCGCGCCACTCTTCGTACTCTTCTTCGTTCGTTTCGAGCATCTCGAACCAGTCTTCGTTCAACATCTCTTCAATCTTGTTTACGCGTTCTGTAAAGTTCATCAGTCTTCTCCTCCTTCAAATGTCCACGTGACATGTACTTCATATATGCCAACATCTTCTTCATTCATGGACAACTCATATACGAACGTACATGATTCTTCCGAGACATCGAGGCGCGATGTCGTCGTCGCCATCGTCATCGACATATATGGATTCTTATATAAGCTTTGCGTGAAGCGACCTTCGATGAAGGAGTGGTTCATCTCAATCGGTCCCTTACAAATCAGCGCCAATCGTTCCGGCGTGTACTTGATTGTCGTCGGGACCGCCCCGTCCTCTTGTTGTTGGTCAAACATTAAAATAAAGCCAGTCTTCAATGGATAGTATAAACCGTCTGCCGAGAGCTCGATTGACTCTGGCATGTCACTCATCCGTGTTGTTTGCTGGACACGCACGCGAAGTGGTTCAATCGCCATGCTCATCCCCCTTTCCGTCAATTCATCGTACCATATGTGGTAGGAGTCGTTCTATCGACGGCGCTTCGTTTTCACATAGACGAGATGGTCTACCCAATCTTCGTTCTCAAAGATAAACCCTTCTCTCGTGCACTCATACGACATGCCGACACGCTCCGCGAGACGAATGGATGCTTTATTATCGAGATTGATATGTGCCTCGATTCGTTGAAAGTTCAAGTCGTCAAAAGCAATACGCATCGCCAGGTCGACTGCTTCTGTCCCATACCCCTGACCCCAATGTTGATTATGAATCGTATACCCGACCCTCCCCCATTGAAACGCATCTCGCGCCAAGGTAGAAAAATCCACCATGCCGAGATGTATCCCATCGTCAAGCCGGAAAACGGCGAAAACATGTGCCTCGTCTTCAAGCGCAAGTGCCTGATGATTGTCGACTAGCTGGTCAAACCAAACGGACGTACAGTCGCTCATGTCTAATTTCCCGGGATCGTACACGTGTTGCGAAATACGACGATTTGTAAATCCACTTAACCACGCTTCATAATCTTGTTTCTCTAACGGTCGTACGATGATTCGATTCGTTTTTCGTTGATGAGTAAATCGGTTCAATCTCTCAGGTCCCCTTCCTATTGCTTTTATACAGTCAGAAAAACTTCTTCCAATTCCCTTCCGAAATCACATCGACCTTCCCATCCTTCACGCGAATCGCCGTCTCGTCGTCAATCGCATAAGCCGGTGCCTGTAGCGCTTCCGCCCAATCTGCTGCATGACGTGACGTGTTCCCCGGCAACATGTCATGGTCGAGATGTGGAAAGATCGAGAAGTCGACAAACCCTAACGTCTCATCGCTCTGCTCATCGGATGCGCGCCATCCGACAAACGCTTCTCCAATTCGTGGTGTCATCACCATGCTACCTGCACTCAATCCGACGTAGACACCTTTCCAGGACGGGAGCAGCGAGGCTACCTCGGACTGTTTCATCCAATGGTAGAGAAAGAGCGGATCGCCCCCATTCACCAATAATACGTCTGCCTTATCAAACGCCGGTCTCCACACCGACTCATCGATACTCGGGAGTGCGCTCAGTTCGAGCACCCCAACCGACTTCCAGCCCAACTCACACATCGGCGTCGAGAAATCCCCATTGAAAAAGTTCCATGCGTGTTTCGTTCCCCCGTTCAACGCATAAATGGCTGTTGGGATACAGAGTGCATTACACTCTTCAATCGGCTTGTCTAATAACTCGAGAAGTGCTCGTTTGATGCTTTCGTTCTTAATACCTGCTGACGTTAATAACAGTTTCATTTACGTTTCCTCCTTCTCATCTCCCTATAAGGAGTTCGCATGAGTCGCCGTTATCCCCTTTTTCCAACAAAAAAAGGCCGTAGACGAATTTTCGTCCACGACCTTGAAGTTCTGAAAAATTAGCTAATTTTATACACGCGACCTTCGAACGGTTTCAAGTGAAGGAGCGATGATTCCGCATCGCCTTCAACCGGCATGTTGCTCAAGACGACATCTTGCGCACGAAGTGTCTGATCCATATCAAACATCGTCTCTTTCGCCGTCAAGTTCGTGACGACGAGGTACTGCGTGTCACCGAGCGTACGCGTATACGCATAGACTTCCGGGTGTTCCGGCAAGACGACATCATATGCCCCGTAAACAAACGTCT
Organism: Exiguobacterium sp. s181; assembly: GCF_018617125.1. Classification (GTDB taxonomy): domain Bacteria; phylum Bacillota; class Bacilli; order Exiguobacteriales; family Exiguobacteriaceae; genus Exiguobacterium; species Exiguobacterium profundum. The sequence continues at coordinate 204,681 of NZ_JACSJM010000001.1, read as the reverse complement.
CATTATCTTTACGAAGTTGAATCATCTCTTTATAGAAGTTAAAAATTGAGTCCTCATCTTCAAGCTGTGATTCGACGTTGATATCCGTATAGTTCGGGTTGATGCCGACCCATGGCTGCTCTGCGAACGTGAATCCGGCGTTCGGGGCATCACTCCACTGCATCGGTGTACGCGTGTTGTCGCGTGACGAGTTCCACGTGATGCGCATCATCTCGTCATGACTCTTCCCTTGTTCGACACCGATATAGTAGCGGTTGCGTGTCGCGATGTCATCATATTGATCGATCGAATCGAATTTGACGTTCGTCATCCCGATCTCTTGACCTTGATAGATAAACGGCGTCCCTTGCATGAGGAAGTACATCATCGCAATCGACTTCGCGCTTTCTTTCCAGTAACGCTCATCGTCTCCCCATTTCGAGACCGTACGCGTCTGGTCATGGTTTTCGACGTAAAGGGCGTTCCATCCATCGGCCTCAAGTCCTTTTTGCCATTTCGTCAACACGTTCTTCAAGTGAACGACATCGAGTTTCGAATCGACATCTTCACTCCAAAGGTCCATGTGTTCGAATTGGAAGACCATGTTCATCTTCCCTTCCTTTTCACCGACCCATAGATGGGCATCGTCAGGTGAGACGCCGTTCGCTTCACCGACCGTCATGATGTCATGTTTATTGAACGTCTCGTCACGAAGCTCTTCTAAATAGTCGTGAATTCCGTCCACGTTCATGTGCATCTCGAACGACGGTACAAAGTCGAGGTCGTTCGGGTTTGGCAAGTCGGCGAACGTCGGGTTCTTGCGGATGTGGCTGATTGCATCGACACGGAACCCGTCGATCCCTTTTTCGAGCCACCAGTTGATCATATCGTATACCGCTGTACGCATCTCAGGATTTTCCCAATTGAGGTCCGGCTGTTTCTTCGAGAAGACATGCAAGTAGTATTGCTCCGTCGTTTCATCGAATTCCCAAGCCGAGCCACCAAAGATCGATTCCCAGTTATTCGGCTTCGACCCGTCCGGTTTTCCGTCGCGCCAGATATACCAGTCGCGCTTCGGATTGTCTTTTGAGCTCTTCGATTCAATGAACCAAGGGTGCTCATCCGACGTATGGTTGACGACGAGGTCGAGCAACAGCTTCATACCGCGCTGATGCACTTCGTCCAATAAGCGGTCGAAGTCTTCCATCGTACCGAACTCGTCCATGATATCTTGATAGTCACTAATGTCATAACCGTTATCATCGTTTGGCGATTTATACATCGGGCAAATCCAGATAACATCAATACCGAGGTCTTTCAAATAGTCGAGCTTATCAATGATTCCTTGAATGTCTCCAATTCCGTCCCCATTCGCGTCATAAAAGCTACGAGGATAAATTTGATAGGCGACGGCTTCTTTCCACCAGTTGCGTTTAAGCGTTTGTGTTTGTTGTTCTCGTTGTAAAAGTTGCATGTGATCTAGATACTCCTTATCCCAAAACTCACTGCTCATCATTTATACTTATCTTATTCGTGCTGTGAACTTTATATCATTAGCGCAATCGTTTGCACGATGCAATAAATTTATCTTACCAAAAAACATTCGATGATACAAAGATGTTTCATCAGCATACTCAACGTGTACCCTACACGATTTTGAAAAGAAATGAAAGCGAGGTGCTTCATCATGTTTCGATTTGCTACACTTGAGGATTTTTCAGCAGTCGATCAATTGATTTTAAAGAAAGCAAAAGAGTTCCAAGTAGCCGGAAAGTCGCAATGGGTCAAATATTTAGAGCCGAGTCGTTCCGACTATGTCCGTCACGATTTGACGAACGGGACGGTGTTTGTCTACGAACGAGATCAGCAAGTCGTCGGTGCCGTCAGCCTGATTCCTCCGACTGACTGGGACCATAATCTATGGGACGACCCGGACGGTGCCGTCTACTTGCATCGACTCGTCACAGACTCGAGTGCAAAAGGTGAACGCATCGGGGAACGTTTGATGCAGCATGCCTTAGCAAACACGTCTTCGACCATTCGATTGGACTGTGTTGCCGATAACGCCTTCTTAAATAACTACTATCCTCGGTTCGGTTTCCACTATATCGGCGAACGAAATGGATTCTCACTGTTTGAAAAAAAGGCTTGACCTTGACGTGACGTCAACCTTTACGCTTTGACTAAGGAGGTGAAGGGATGTATTCGATTCAACAACTTGCGTCACTCGCTGGAACGACAACACGAACGCTTCGACATTATGACGCAATCGGTCTTCTCATTGCGAACCGTGACGCCAACGGCTATCGGCGTTATTCTTCGCGCGATGCGGAACGGTTGCAACTCATCTTACTCTATCGCACGCTCGATGTTCCTCTCGATCAAATCGGAGAATTGCTTGATTCAACGACGTTCAACCGGATTGATGTGTTGAGTGGACATATCGAGGCGTTGCGACAGAAAGCAGCCTATTTCGCTAAGCTTGCCGAGACGGCAGAAGCGACCCTCACCTCACTCAAAGGAGGGATTCCAATGGATGACAAGTCATTATTTGATGGATTATCTTATGAGGAGATTCAAGCTCACGAGGCGAAACATCAAGAGGAAGTGCAGGAACGTTGGGGAGAGACTTCAGCTTACAAGACAGCACAAGAACGTGCGCAGAAGCGATCGAAAGCGGACTGGGAACGCATCAATCAAATGCAACTCGATTTGATTGCGCCACTCGTTGATTTATTTCGTTCACAAATCGCAATCGATGACGACCGAGTTCAATCGATTGTGAAAGACAATCATCTGTTCATCGACACACACTTTTACGACTGTTCACTCGATATGTTCAGTGGACTCGGACAGATGTATGTGACGGATGAACGATTCACCGCATTTTATGATCGCTTCGAGCCGGAGCTCGCTGCGTATTATAACGAGGCCATCCAATACTATTGTATCGCGAACAGTTAAGTCCAAGCCTCAGGCTTGGACTTTTTTTCGTCGCTCGGTGTCTTCTTGCGGTCCTATTTGAAGATGTTTTTGTAACATCGGGAGACTCGTCGCCAAATAAATATAAGGGAAGGTCGAGAAGTTGTCCGTTCCACCTGTATAGATTACTTCACTCGTTAGTGGGGTCCATCCTTTCTTCGTCCACTGGCAAAGTCGAACTTCTTTTCTCGATGTGTGGTTATGGAATCCCCAATATGCTTCTCGTTGTCCCACTGCCATCGATGGGGTGATGGTTAAGATGGGACAGTTCATTTCTTGTAACAATCGTTCGTTCATTTCCGCAACTTCGTACATGATGATGACGTCCGGTTGCAGGTGTCGAATCGTATGTTCCGCTTTTTTATCTTGTAAGGAAACGACACGCGTCATACGCTGTTCCGGAATCGAATCGTCACAGAAAGCATACCGCGACTGCAACTCCGCGATTCGTTCTCGACTGAACCTCCGCATTATGGGAGTCAGGAAGGAAATGTACGATTGTGTCAGAAGTTCTTTCCACGTGTTGACATGCGTCGGTGTCGGACCATCTTCCATGATCACATGTGTGACGCCTAAATCCCGTATCGCTTGATAGACAAGTGTTGAACTCCAGTGGTCGCCCGTGCAGAGTACAACTCGCATTTTCTCATCTCCCTCCACTTTGGTTTGCGGTTTGACGCATCTCTCGGACCGCCACATCAAATGAACCAAACATTTGTTGAATGTCTTTTAATGTCGGACGATTGCCCTTTTCTTTTTGCCACACTTCATAACCCCATGGCGAGAGAGCGGTCAAATGTTCATCTGCCTCGTGTAGCGCGTCCATCATTTGCTTCTCCGTGAACAGCTCTCGCGTTGAGATGCCAATCTCGTCTAACGCTTGGGACCAAGACCCGAAACGCCTCACCACTTTCGTGATACTCGGACGTTGGTTCTGCTTGGCCCATTTGGCATAAGCGGTCGACGTCAATGGATGAAGCTCTTCATTGGCATCAAGTAATGATTGGATGATTTCACATTTTTGATCGAACGAGATGATACTCTTCAAATTCGCCTCAATCAGTGCCACTTTCCACGATCCGAACTGAATGACGACCTCTGTCAACGTCGGTGCATCATTGGTCATGGCCCACTTTCGATAATCGGCACTATTGAATGAATCATGCTCTTTCGCCGCTTCACGAAGCATTTGAATCATTTCCTTCTTTGTGAACCGTGGCGTTTGCTGTTCCAACCCAGCCAAACGCAGTACATTCGACCATGATCCGTACATTTCTAATAATTCCACCACGGTTGCCCCGCCGTGAATCTTTTGCCATTTCTGATACATGTAGATGGTGAGGCGACCGTCCGAAGAAGCCTCTTGTAAGTGATCAATCAGTTGTTGCTTTCCCATGTCGCCTCCCCCTTACGTGATTGACGTATCGGTTCATCCCACTTCACGGCTACTAATTTGTGCGAACAGGTGAAGTTGACGACTTAAAATTTTCGTTTCGTCAAATTTTTCTTCGACCACTTCGCGACCACGTTGCCCGAATGAATAACACTGTTCAGGATGTTCAATGAACCAGCGCATCGCCAAGGTCAGTGCCTCAGGTCGACCGACCGGAACGAGAAAGCCGGTTTCCCCATCCGTGACTTCTTCTCGACAGCCACGGATATCGGTAGCGATGACAGGTAATCCGGACGCCATGGCTTCAAGAATAGAGCGTGGCAATCCTTCACGATAAGAGGGAAGTAAAAAGACGTCGTGTGCTGCAAATAAAGAGGGGGTATCCCGAACGAATCCGGCGTAATGAATCTGTGGATTTTGGGCTAAATGCGCCTCGACTTGTTTCGCCGTCTCTTGATCACGTTCACTCGTCATCAACTCTCCAGCAATCGTCAACGTCGCGTTCGGATAGCGTTTCGTCAGTTCATCGAACGCCTGAAGTAAATCTAGGATTCCTTTTTCTTGAACGAGCCTTCCGACAAACAAGAACTTTAAATGTTCTGGGGAAATGTGTTTCTCTGTCGGATAAAATCGATTTAAATCAATCCCATTTCCGAGATGCATCAATCGTTCGTCCTCTTTGAAATGTCTTGTTTTAGCGAGTGAGTAATCTTCCTCGCTTTGGAGCAACAACCAATCGGTCGCTAATGCCGCGAGTGATTTCTCTAACCAGAAGACGAGTTCGTATGCGATTCGACCCATTCGTTCGTGGAAGTAAAATCCATGTGCGGTATAGAGAATATGTGGTGTCCTGGCAATGCGGGCCGCAACTCTTCCTAACGCTGCGGCCACCGGGGTGTGGACGTGAATGGCATCATATTTTTCGCGGCGCAATAACCTCACCAACTCTTGAATGGTCTGTAGATTACGCTTCGGGCTAAACTTTCGATCGATTGGCAACGTATGAATGACCCATCCTTCGTCCCGAAGACGATCCGTCCGATCACCGTAAGCACATGCGACGTCGACTTCGTGTCCTTCCGCCTTCAGCGACTCAATGAGAGGACGTAGCAACACATCCGCTGTCATATCGACGGCGCAGAACTGGAGGATTTTTAAAGGCGCCATAAGTGCACCTCCTCCGGCTTCATCGCACGATCGAGCATGCCTTTCAAGTCAATGACGATACCACGGCCTAACTTCAGCTGGCGTTTCGCAATCGTCCATCCTTCTTGAACGAATTCATCGTGAGACACGGCATAGATGACGACGTCCGCTGGTTTTAAGTCACAGTATGATTTGACGTCGATTCCATACTCTCGTCGCACCTCTTCCGGATCGACGAGCGGGTCACACACTTGCACTTCTAGGCCGAACTCCTCGACCTCTCGAATCAAGGAAGCCACTTTCGAATTGCGAATATCACTGACGTTCTCTTTGAAGGACATCCCGAGGACCGTCACGCGCGATCCGAGAATGGCCATGTTTTGACTGATCATCGTTTTAATCAGGGATGTGGCGACGAAACGTCCCATCGTCTCGTTGATTCGACGACCTGCTAAAATCACTTCCGGATGATAACCGAGCATCTCAGACTTCATCGTCAAATAGAATGGGTCGACGCCGATACAATGACCACCGACTAGACCTGGTCGGAAGTTTAGGAAGTTCCATTTCGTCCCGGCAGCCTCTAACACCTCGAGCGTGTCGATGTTCATGCGATCGAAGATGATGGCCAATTCATTCATCAACGCGATGTTCAAATCGCGCTGTGTATTCTCGATCACTTTGGCCGCCTCAGCCACTTTAATCGAGGAAGCGCGATGAACGCCGGCATCGACTACCGTCTCATAAACAGCCGCTACCACATCGAGTGTTTCTTCATCCTCGGCAGCTACGACTTTTTTGATTGTGCGGAATGTATGCTCACGGTCGCCCGGATTAATTCGTTCTGGAGAGTAGCCGACTTTAAAATCAATCCCGGCCCGGAGACCCGATGTTTTTTCAAGTAATGGGATACACTCTTCCTCTGTCAGTCCCGGATAGACCGTAGATTCGTATACGACAATCGTGCCCGGTCGCAAATGCGCTCCAACAGCACGAGTCGCGCTACAAATCGGTCCTAGATCTGGTTGATTTTGATCATTGATGGGTGTCGGCACAGCCACGATAATGAAATCCGCCTCTTCAAGTTTGGCGACATCCGTCGTATATAAGACCGCTGCTTGCTCAAGGTCTACTGATTCAACTTCTCGCGTGCTGTCGAGATGAAGGGTAAGCTCATTGATACGCGTTTCATTGATGTCTACTCCGATGACGTCTCCTACGCCACCTAGCGCAACAGCGACAGGGAGTCCGACATATCCTAGTCCGACAACAGCTACGTGACGATTGGCAATGGTTTTTCGTGTTGTACGTGATTCTGAGATGAGTTTATCCATGTCCATCTGCCTCCTGAGATTCGGAATTATGCGGTTTTATCAATCACAATGACTTTTCCATTCGGTCCCCGAGGAATCGATTGCACGGCGGTCAACGTAATCACGACCTCTTTGCCGAACAGTAGTTCAAGCTCGCTCCTCATAATCTCTTCATGTTCTGGCTTGAAACGTTCAAGATCCGGGACGTATTTTAATTCGATATGATACAAATCATGTTGCCGATACTGCGTTTGGATGACCGAGTTGGGTAACACTCGGACAACGGTCGTCAAATCTCCTTCGTAGATTTTTTGTTTGTTCGGAGTGAGTACATAATTGCTTTCGCGTCCCTCAATGGAAGTGACGAATGTTCCTCCCTGTCCACAAGCACATGTCCCCTCTCCAATTTTCATCCGATCGCCAATCCGGTAACGAACGAGCGGTGTCCCATGGGTCGTAAAGCTCGTCACTAAAATTTCCTCGTGATCCCCATACGACTCGATCACGCCTGTTTCGTGGTGGAGATGCATATTGCCATGAGTACATTCCGTTAAAATCGGCGCGCCTTCAGAAGACGCGTACTGATCAAATACCGGGGCATTAAACGCCTCTTCTAAGATGGCTCTTCCTTGAGGCGTAATCGTTTCGGCAGTCGGAAAAATAGCCAGTAATTGAAATTCAAGTGGAACCTGATTTTCTTTGATGTATTTCGCGATTTCAATCATGGCAGACGGTGCACTGTCTAATACGACTGGCTTGAATCGATTTAATGCGTCGATGTAATGAGGGATGGTCTGAGGATTGACATGATAGAGCGAGAATAGCAGTTGATTGAGCGGTCGATTGTAGCGCCAAAATACAGGTTTTTCTTGATTTGGATTACAAATTTTCCGTCCTGTGAAACTCGCTCGTTTCATTCCTCTGACAAACCCGTGCTGTGCTTTGAAAAAGTCGACGTGGGCCATACGTCTTTGATAGTCTTCTTTCGTAAAATGAACTTGTAGGGACGTCCCTGTCGTTCCACCGGTTCGTCCAAGAATGTCTGTTTTGATGTTCGAGTGGATGTCCGGATTTTTCCGAACTGTTTCTTTTTCGAGGATCGGGATGCGCTTCAACTCTTCCATCGATTGAAGGGGAAGAACAATCTCATTTTCTTCAAACAGTTTTTGATAATATGCATTGTGCGTCGCACAGAATTCAAGAAACGCATTGAGTCGCTTCAACTGATCGGCTGCGACAAGTACCCCATCTTTTGGACGATTGGCTAAAACGACTAACTCACGCTCATATGTGCGTCCGTACCGTTCTTGCCATAGTTTCATTCCATACAATGTCGTCATCCATTGTTGTAATCGAATCGGTGATCTCATGTATAAATCACGAAGCGCAAACCCTGCCATGGTGTAGTCTCCTCTCGCTAAGTGTAGAGTCGTTTCACGACTCGGACTTTTCCGTTCTTTTCTTTCTTGATGCTTTTCACATCTCGTAGAAGAACTTTCATCCGTGAAGTAAACAGTCGCTCGACTTCTTTTTGGAGCGCGACTTCATGTTCAGGCTCAAATCGTGCCTCATCCTTCACGTACAGCATCTCAATTTCGTCTATTTTGTGTTGCAACACTTGGATTTGAATAATGGAGTTCGGCAGCACGCCAACCGCTGCGGTCAAATCTCCTTCAAACACCTTATAGCCTTCCGGCGTCTCAACATAGTTCATTTGACGACCATCGATTGACTCGATAATGGTGTCCTGTCGTCCACATGGACACATCGCTTCACTGAGGGTCATCCGATCGCCGATGCGGTAGCGAATCAGCGGTGTTCCGTGCGTCGTGAAACTGGTGACGAGCGCCTCTCCAAACGCATCCGTCTCGATGATTCCCATCTCAGGGCGTAAGTGCATCTTCCCGCACTCACACTCCGTAACGATAGGAGCCCCTTCCGAAGAAGCATATTGATCGTAAACCGGCGCTTGGAACATCTCTTCTAACAACAAGCGTCCGGATGGTGTGAGCGTCTCCGAGGTCGGAAATAAAGCCACCGGTCGGAACGATAACGTCTTTTGATGGGTTTTCAAATATTTTGCGATTTCAATCATATCGGAAGGTGAACCGTCGAGTGCGGCCGGTTGAAATTCGTTCAACGAATCGATGTAGTGTGGAATCGTCGTCGGATTCGAATGCACGACCGAGTAGAGCATTTGCTTCATCGGGGCATTGTACCGCCAATACACCGCATTTTTTTGATTACCTGGACAAATCATCCGTCCTGTAAAACTAGCTCGCTTCATCCCACGGCGAAAACCATGTTGTTCTTTAAAAAAATCGAGATGCGCCATTCGCATTTGATAATCGTATTCGGTGAAACGAACCTGAATCGATTTACCCGTCGTCCCGCCCGTCATGCCGATGATCGGGGCATGAAGGTTAGAAAAGATGGTCTCATCCGTTCGAAGCGTCTCTTTCTCCAAAGGGGGAATCCGCTTAAAGTCTTCTAAGCTCTTTATGGGTAAGGTAACCCCGTGTTTTTTGAAGAGTCGTTGATAGTACACGTTGTGTTGATTACAAAACTGCAGGAATTGATTCAAATGATTGAGTTTTGCATCAGGTGACGCTTCATTTGGAGCACGTCTCAGTCGCTCCAATTCCTGCTCATAATACTGACCGTATCGCTCCCGATATAACTTGATTCCATATAAGGAAACCAGCCAATTTTGGAGGCGAATCGGTGAGTGTGCATAAATCCGATCCTGTAAAATCCCCATTACTCGATGCCCTCCTTCAACACTTGATGATAGGCGATGTACCAGTCGATAAACGCGTTTACGCCATCGCGAATCGACGTCTGTGGTTGAAAGTCAATCGATTCATATAAAGAGGAGGAATCGGCAAAACTCGCGGGTACATCTCCCGCCTGAAGTGGTAACAAGCGGAGGATGGCCTTTTTCCCGACTCGCTCTTCGATCGTCCGAATAAAGTCCATCAAAGATACCGGTTGCTGATTTCCAATGTTATAGACACGAAACGGAACGTCACTTCGGTCAGGTAGAGGATGTTCATAGTCAAACTCCTCATCTGCCAACGGTGCGATATCCATAAGTCGGACAATCGACTCGATGATGTCGTCGATGTATGTGAAATCTCGTTCCATCTCACCATAGTTGTATACATCGATTGGTTCGCCTTTTAAAATCGCCTCCGTAAATTTGTAAAGTGCCATATCGGGACGCCCCCATGGCCCATAGACGCTAAAGAATCGCAACCCCGTCGTTTTTAGACCAAACAAATGGCTGTACGTATGAGCCATCAACTCATTCGCTTTCTTCGAAGCCGCATACAAGGATAGCGGATGATCGACCGGGTGTTGTTCGGAAAATGGCATCGCCTGATTCGAACCGTAAACCGAGCTCGATGAGGCATAAATCAACTGTTCTACTGGATAGAAACGACAAGCTTCCAAGATGTTCAGGAAACCAACGATGTTGGATTGAATATAGGCATCCGGATTTTCTAAGCTGTAGCGTACACCGGCCTGAGCCGCCAAATTGACCACGATTTGAGGTTGGTTTTTTTCAAAGACACGCGTGATCGCCATCTTATTTTCTAGGGCATCACGATAGAGTTTGAAACGAGGATGCGTCAACACATGAAGTCTTGATTCTTTTAATTTCGGGTCGTAATAGTCATTGACCACATCGATCCCGATGACATGATGTCCTTCTTTTAGCAACCGTCGAGCCAGATGAAAACCGATGAACCCGGCCACTCCGGTCACGAGAACTGTTTTTTTCATAACGACTTCCTCCTTTGCGTTGACTCGTTGACTCGCATCCTTACCGGTTCGATTTGTGGCGCAAAAATACTTTCCATCACTTCTTCTGGCAGTTCGTTATTTGCGACAAACAACAAGAAAGACGTGAGGCCGTTCGATTGATCGAGTAGATATTCAATCGTTTTCAAAATCGGATCGACCGATTTAAAGGGTCTTGTACAACCGACGAAAATCTTTTCATATACTTGATTCGTATGTTCGCTCGTTGCGAGCAGTTCTTCGAACAATTTTTCACCAGGACGAATGCCACTGAACTGAATCGGGATTTGCTCGAGGGTGAAGCCGCTCAAGGTAATCATCCGTTTCGCCAAGTCCACGATTTTGACGGGATTTCCCATATCTAGTACGAACACTTCGCCGCCGTTTGCGCGTACGCTCGCTTGAATGACGAGGCGACTCGCTTCAGGGATGGTCATAAAGTATCGGGTCATCTCTGGATGCGTCACCGTAATCGGTCCGCCCCGCTGAATTTGTTCTTTAAAGAGCGGAACGACGGAGCCACGACTTCCTAAGACGTTGCCGAAACGAACGACCGAGAATGTCGTTTCGCTATGTCGCGCCTGCTGTTGGACAATCATTTCTGCTACTCGTTTCGTGGCACCCATCACGTTCGTCGGATTGACCGCCTTATCCGTAGAGATCATGACGAACCGCTTCACTTCAAAGAAATCGGCGGCTTCGACCATATTCTTCGTTCCGTAAATATTGTTTTTCACTGCCTCTCTCGGATTGTCTTCCATGAGCGGAACGTGCTTGTGAGCTGCCGCATGATAGACAACGTCCGGTCGATACTGATCAAACACTTCCATCACCCGCGCCCGGTCTTGAACGTCACCGATGACGGGACAAATCTCTGTATCAGACCCGAGTAAGCGGAGTTCGCGATCGATTGCATATATGCTATTCTCGCCATGTCCAAACAGGATGAGTTTGCCAGGATTGAATTTCATCAATTGACGGCAAAGCTCTGAACCAATCGAGCCTCCTGCACCGGAGATTAAAATGGTTAATCCACTCAACGTTTGAGAAATCTCCGAAACATCGAGCTGAACCGGTTCACGGCCGAGCAAATCTTCGATGGCCACTTCTCGAATCTCATTTAATGAGACTTTTCCGGATGCGAGTTCCGCAAGCATTGGCAGTGCATGGGATTCGACGCCTGTCTTCTCAATTCGTTTCAACAGTTGTACTCGATTTCCGTATGGAAGAGAAGGAATGGCCAACACGACCACTTCGATATTCAGCTCTTCAATTTTGCGTTCTAATAAATCGATTGAACCGATGACCGGTGTCCCGTGAATGTAGAGACGGTGAAGCAATGGATTATCATCCAACACCCCGACCACATGCAGCACATTCGTTCGATGCTCTTTCAGTTCTTTAATGATTTTTTGACCCGATTCCCCACCACCGATAACCAAGGTAGCTTTTCCATTCGACACCGGTGCGTGAAATCGGAAAAACGATCGTGTCCTAGCAACGAGTCGGATAAATAACATTCCGTTAAATGCGAGTAAGCTTTGAATAAAAATTGCTTGATAGGAAAAGCCATCCAATAATACGTATGATGCGAATAAGACGAACGTGTCACTCATGACCAACACAATCGCCAGTAGTTGCAGCTCACGCATCGATCCATATCGCCAGTCGATTCGGTATACCCGAGTCACCCATCCTAAAATGAGAAGAACGAGCGTCTTCAATCCGAGAATCGTGATCAAATCTAGCGGGTCAGACGTTACCGTCGGATCATTCACAAAGAATAGGTCAAACGTCACAAAAATCGCGAGCCCTGCAATCGTGATATCGAGTAACATCAAGAGCGCATTTTTTCGATCAATGGGAGACCGAACAGTTGGAGTACTCATCCTTTCACCACCTTCCATCCCAATCAGCTTCGAGTTGATGCTAGATAAGTACCCGTTCAAGATTCACAATCCAAAAGAAAAGAATAGCTTTTTGATACGAATGACATTTCGTCATGAAACGGTTTAACAAATGTGTAATGAGTTCTTACTTTCTTTTGTGAATATTTTTAATTTATATGGGTATTATGGGAAGTAGAAGGTAGGACATTTGGATTATTTTCACTTTGAGATTTTGCGAATGTCGCATTCTCCCAAAGTAGTCAATCGATTCAGGTTCCTCCCTTTTCATATCTCGTCACCGGACACATATTCGAGCTTTCCTTCAGGACCACCATTGTTTAACCACACCATGACCTTTGAAGCCACGACTTGCTTCTGAAAAGGAGAGACATCACGATGAAACGATGGACAGAGCAACAGATCCTCTCATGCCTAAGACAAGCAGCGAATGAACTTGAAGAATTTGACACAAAACAGTACACACTATGGGCCCGAAACAAAGACGTTCCTTCCCTATCGACCGTGATTTACAAATTTGGTTCTTGGCGGGAAGCCGTTCAAGCGGCGGAGATTAAGATGTTGTATCGCTATTATTCAGATGAAGACATTTTGACGGCACTGATTGAGGCATCAGAAGAACTTGAACTCTTCACGAGCCAAACGTATCGTGCCTGGGCAAAAATCTCTCAAGCCCCTTCTTTGACGCTGATCAGCAGCCGGTTCGGTTCGTGGTCGAATGCGTTACGCGAAGCCAAGCTTCAAACGACGACGGTACGGAACAATGAAGAACGGATCATTCAAGCCTTGATTGAAGCCTCTGAAAAGCTAGAGCGCCTCACGTCCCAACATTACGCCGTATGGGCACAAGAAAAAGGCTATCCGACGGTAGCGACAATCGCTCGTAAATACGGTTCATGGAGCTATGCGCTTTTTGTCTTGGATATCGCTCCACCGAAACGTAAATGGGATGAGGAAGATGTCATTGATGCCTTGCAGTTAGCCAAAACGGAGCTCCCGCACTTTAGTATCCTACACTACCGGAAATGGGCCGAAGGTCGAAACGTCCCGAGCACATCGACGATCAATGTTTTGTTCGGAAGCTGGACGGCCGCGTTAAAATGTATGGAGGAGCAAAAAGTAAAACAGTAGCTCATACAGATGAACTCATACAAAAAGCGCCGACTCTTTTCGAGTCGACGCTTTTTTCATGTGACGATTGCAATGTATAGCGGGATTCCAACTAACAGGTTGAACGGGAACGTGACAGCTAGCGAAAGGGTCAAATAAAATGATGGTTTCGCTTCTGGGACCGAGGCTTGTAACATGGCGGGAGCGGCGATATACGACCCACTCGCTGCGAGTGTCATCAAGAGGATCGTTCCGCCGTCAGATAAATTGGCAATCCCCGCTGCAAAAAAGCCGACAAGTGCTCCGACTAACGGAAACACCATCCCCATCATCATAAATTTTAGTCCATATGACGGGACCGTTTTCAACTGCTGTCCGACTTTCATTCCTAGACCTAGTAAGAATAAGAGTAAAACGCCCGGGAACAAGTCGACGAAAAATGGTTTGAGCGGTGTGGCGTCTGGTGTCACCAGTCCAACAATCAGACCTGCAAACATCAAGAGAATACTTTTCGAGAACAAACTCTCCCGCAACACCGATAGAGAGTTCGCCTTCCCTGACGTAGCCGTGATTCCCATCACGTGTGTCTGATTATACAGCAGTAACGCCACAATCAGGCCGGGAATTTCAAGGACGACGACTAGTGTTGTCATGAACGGCTCGTACGCAATCCCGAGACGCTCGAGCTGTGTCGATGCTGCTACATAGGTGACGAGTGACACCGAGCCGAACGTCGCAGCCATGGCAATTCGCTCAGGGAATGAGAATTTGAACATTCCTCCGACATAAAATGCGAGAAGCGGTAGCAAAATTCCAATCAACAGCGTCACGGTCAGCGGTAATGCGATGTCTTCAAAAGATACCGAGGCGAGTCCCATGCCTCCCTTTAGTCCAATGGCAAGCAGTAAGTAAATGTTGAGCGTCGTACTCAGCGAATCCGGGATCTTTAAGTTTGATTTTCCGACTGCGGCGATGACGCCCGTCACGAACAGTAGTACCGGGGCGCTCGTCAATAAAAATAAAAACAATTCCATACATCTTCCTCCTTGCTTAGCGACAAAAAAGCGCACACCTAAAGAAGGCGTGCGCTGTATGCCGACGGCTCGAATGATCGCTCCATCAGGCCGACAACTGTCGGTTTATTGAATTGGTCAGTAGCTCCGTCATAAGATTTCGAAAGCACGCTTCATCATGACTCGTCCAGTCGCTCCTATATACGTCTCTACCTTTCATTTTAAGAAGGTAACGTTTCGTTGTCAATCGGTTTGATCCCAAGGGGCATCTAGTCGGAACACGATGAGACGCTCCCCTGTTTTCGTACTGATGTCCGTATGGAGCGAGACAATCGAACGACCAAGTACTTGCCCGACAATCGTTTCGAGTTGACTCCGTCCTGATTCGACGAGATTGTTGCGATATTTCTTCAATTGCTCGCGACCTGACGACTTAGTAGCCAAGTCATACTCGGCCGGCGTCAACACGCCTTGGAGTGTGACGATGGCGAGATCTCGAAGCAGGTCTGCCTTACACGTCAATGACCCGCGACCCAAATATTCTTTCTCCCATTGGGTAATCCGAGCGCTCATTTCCATTTCCAGCTGACCCTTTTTCCGCATTTACTTCACGAATCCAATCATCATCTCACGAAGAATCTTAGCTGCTGCGATGGCAGTCATATCTGACTGATCGTATGCCGGTGACACTTCGACAAGGTCTGCACCGATGATGTCGAGGTCTGCGTTTGCAATCGCATGTACCGCTTCGAGCAATTCTTTCGTTGAGATGCCACCGATTTCTTGCGTCCCTGTCCCTGGTGCCGCTGACGGGTCGAGGACGTCGATGTCGATCGTGACGTATACTTTTTTGCCAGCGAGTGTCGCTAAGACGCGTTTGAGTGGTTCGATCACTTCAAATTGATGCATGTTGTAGCCGACTTCACGAGCCCACTCAAACTCTTCTTTCATCCCTGAACGGATTCCGAACGAATAGCAGTTCGATGGTCCAATCAAGTTTGCCGCTTTTTTGAGCGGAGTCGAGTGTGAGAGCGGCTCGCCTTCATACTCATCTCGAAGGTCCGTATGCGCATCCAAGTGGAGGATGACAAAGTCGTTGCCGTAAACGTCGTGCATCGCTTTGATGATCGGCCATGTGACAAGGTGCTCACCGCCCATGCCGAGTGGGAACTTACCTGCTTTGACGACATCTTTGACGAACGCCTCGATCATATCGAGCGACTTCGGTGCGTTCCCGAATGGAAGCGGGATATCTCCTGCATCGTACACCGCGGCATCAGCCAAGTCACCGTCTAAATACGGGCTATATTCCTCGAGTCCAATCGATACTTCACGAATCCGGTTCGGACCGAAACGCGAGCCTGGACGGAAGCTGACTGTCCAGTCCATCGGCATCCCGTAAAGAACCGTCTTCGCCTCTGTCACCTCTGGGAGGCTGGCGATAAACACTTTACCTGAGTAGGCTTCATCGAAACGCTTAATCATTTTGTTAAGTCCTCCACGAATTTCGGAAGAACGAACGCTGCATTGTGAAGCTTCGGCGTATAGTACTTCGTTTCGATGTCATGGAACCGCTCAGCTGATACTTGTTCCGGGTCGTATTTCTTCGAACCGATCGTGAACGTCCACATGCCACTCGGGTACGTCGGTACGTTTGCTGTGTACAACTTCGTGATTGGGAAGATTTCCTTCACGTCACGTTGAACCGTTTGGATGAGTTCTGGTGTGAACCATGGGTTATCCGTTTGAGCCACAAAGATGCCATCCTCTTTGAGCGCTTTTGAAATCCCTGCATAGAACCCTTTTGTGAAGAGGTTGGCTGCTGGTCCGACCGGTTCAGTCGAGTCGACCATGATGACATCGTATTCGTTTTCTGACTTCGCGATATGCATGAATCCGTCACCGACGATGACTTCAACACGCGGGTTGTCGAGCTCACCCGCAATATTTGGTAAGTATTTCTTCGAATATTCAATAACTTTCCCGTCGATATCTACGAGAACCGCTTTTTCTACTGATGGGTGTTTCATAATTTCACGGATGACACCGCCGTCTCCCCCACCGACTACGAGCACATGCTTCGGATTCGGGTGTGTAAAGAGTGGGACGTGTGCGACCATCTCGTGATAGACGAATTCGTCCTTATCCGTCGTCATGACCATCCCGTCAAGTAACAACATCGTTCCGAACTCGTCCGTTTCGACCATCTCTAGTCGTTGAAACTCCGTTTGTTCGCTCTCATAAACGTGGTTTACACGGAACGTAATCCCGTAATCTTCTGTTTGGTGCTCCGTAAACCATAATTTTAATTTTTGGTCCATCGATAGAACCCCTTTCTGTTCAAAAAGTTGTTCGTATGCGAGTGGCGTTTTGAGGCGCTTCTTAATCATACGATAGGAAGTATACAAAACCTGTACCCATTTTGCACGATTTTTTTGCGGGATCGGTCTTGAATGTGAGTTTTTTGTGATACGTTGCCGATATACTGATTGAACCAATTCTGAATCGAAAGGTGGAATAGTATGTGGTCACCCTGTGCTGCTTGTAACACAACCATTCCTTTGATTGCTCAAGGAACACTCGTCACGAAATTCAAGGAATACTCTTACAAAACGTTTGAAGAACTCGATACGCTCCTTCTGCATGCGGAAGGAACGGTTTACTGTGTCGATTATAACTCGAAAAGTCAGACGCCTCCGCTCGAGGTCGAAGCACTAAAAGATCAGCTTGCGCATCGGCACATCATTGAACAGATTCAGCACGGCACGTTCGAGAGTCACCTCCAACCGATCATCTTCCTCGATTCAACGGAAACGTTCGGATATGAAGCGCTCCTCCGCAGTAGCGCCAACATTTCACCTGGTGACCTATTCCGGACGGCAAACCGTTTCGGTCTCCATTCGAAACTCGATCAACGTGCCCGCGCGGAAGCAATCAAAGCAACGTTTGAAGCCGTCGCCCCTCAGCAAAAGACGTTCATCAACTTCTTACCTTCGACCATTTATAACCCGGACTATTGTCTCCAGCACACGTTTGACATCATTGACCGATATGACCTCAGCCCAGACCGCTTTATCTTTGAAGTCGTGGAGACGGAGAAGGTACATGACGTCGATCATCTCCAACACGTATTTTCGACATATAAAAAGCGGGGGATGAAAGTTGCATTAGACGATGTCGGGGCAGGCTTCTCGACAATCGATATGTTGAAGCGACTTGAACCGGACTATGTCAAAATTGACCGTTCCTATATCTCGTTTTGTGATGAAGACGCTGAAAAACGCGCTTTCCTCAAACAAGTGCGTGCGTTAACCCATTCGATGGGCATCACCCTTCTTGCTGAAGGGATAGAACGTATGGAAGAAGCAGATGTCTGTCGTGAGCTCGGATTCGATTTAGCGCAAGGATATTTCTTCGGAAAACCGGCTCCTGCCAATCAATACAAGATTGAAATCACATAAGTCATCACGTTCAAAAGCACAGGAATCGACTTCGTCGACATCCGGTGCTTTTCTTTCATTCATGCGCCAACAACACCTTGATTTTAGATATGAAAAAAAGGGTAAGAGATGAATAGTTATGGACTCTCTCGAAAGGAGGAACGGTTGTACGCGAATATGTACTTCTTCGTTCGTTATCCCGACGAAATCAATGCTGTTTTGAACAGCGTGTACTAAAAAACGAGGGGGGATTCCCCTCGTTTTCATTGTTCATCGAACTATAGAAAGGTCGTGTTTCCTTTGAAACGTCGCGTGATTCAACTGATCATCATGGTCATCAGTGTCATCTTGCTTATCGGTCTTTTGTTTTGGCTCGATGTCCTCATACCCGTACTAATCGGGATTGCCATCGTCGCACCGCTCATCGTCGGATGGCAGATTCTATTTGACCAAGTACAACCTCAAGGAAAGCTCGCCTGGTTACTAACCGTCTTCTTCATTCCATTCATCGGTGTCTTGGCATGGGTCATGTTTGGCCGTACGCCACGCCGGCATCGACGCTTCAAACGAACGTCCTCAGAGATCCGGATGCTACGGCAAGCAATCGAAAGCGAGAAAATTGAAACTTCACCTGATATTGTGTCGTCTTACCCGTTGACACGGACACTCGAAAAATTAGGCGCATCCGGTGCCGATGGTCATACTTCGACTAAACTACTCGTCAACGGTGAACAGAAATTTGATGCATTGTTAGACGCCATCAACAGTGCAACCAATCATATCCACATCCAATACTACCTCTTTCGGACGGATGACATTTCGTTAAAAGTTAGAGACGCCCTCATTCAAAAATCGAATGAAAATGTCATTGTCCGCTTTCTGTATGACGGACTCGGTAGCCAAGAAATCGGGGAAGAGTTTATCCAACCGTTACGGGAGTCCCGTGTCCACGTTCAGGCGTTCGACCCCGTTTTGCATCCGTACCTGGTGTTTAACGCCAACTTCCGCAATCATCAAAAACTGATTGTCGTGGATGGGCGAATCGCGCTAACAGGCGGGTTGAATGTCGGGGATGAATATCTTGGGAAGAATGATAAACTCGGTTTTTGGCGTGACACCCATCTCCGTCTTGAAGGTCCGCTCGTCCGAGAATTGCAACAGCTCTTTGTCGAGAACTGGCTATACGCAGGACAAGGGACGAGTGATGAAACATGGGATTTGTTCGCAGATGAAGAGCACCTCTGTCAGTACTTTGTGAATGAACCGAAAGGGCAAAACGGTGCGACACAACTACTCGTCACATCGCCTGGTAAAGACGTCACGATTCGCGATGGACTCATGCGTCTGTTGATGGATGCCAAAGAATCGATTTGGCTCACCACCCCATACCTTGTCCCCCCACCTGAACTATTGGCCATTCTTGAAGTCGCAGGTCGTAGCGGCATCGATGTCCGAATCGTCGTACCGGGCAAAGGAGACGAATGGTTCAGCTTTCATGCGACCGAGTATTATTTTGAACAACTGTTGAAGCGCAATATCAAAATTTATAAATACAACCGCCATTTCATCCATGCGAAAACGCTCCTGATTGATGGTAACGTTGCCCTCGTCGGATCAGCCAACTTCGACTTTCGTAGTATGTTTCTCAACCACGAGATGATGATTGCCCAATTCGATACTACATCCATTCAAGAACTGCACGAGGCATTTCTAAAGGACTTTGATGAATCCATTTTAATCGATTGGACCATGCTGCGGAAAAAGACGACCGGCAAACGTTTCGTCGAAGCGTTTTGTCACATTTTCTCGCCACTTCTTTGACGCATTCGCCACAAAAGATACGTAATGGCGACGACACCAACTAAAAACAGCTGCCATCCAATCGTTAACTGCATCGCTGCCGTCACCGCCAGTCCTTCCATAATCAAGGCAGGAATCTTTCCAATCGTACTTGCTACAGCGAACGAGGCGAGCGTCATGCGACTGAACGCCGCCGATAACGTGACGAGACCAGAAGGAACGAATGGCATAAGACGCATCCCGAGGACGAGAAACCAAGCCTCGGTTCCTTCGGACTTCCGAAGCCGTTGAAATGGGCTACCATTTGGGGAAACATAACGGTGTAGGGCTTTTCGATAAAGGATGAAACTCACGACGGCGCCAACTGCCTCCCCGACAATCGATACGAGGATACCCGGCACGAGACCGAGGACACTCACATTGATGGCTGTTAGAAAAGCACTTGGGATGACACCGGCGACCGCAATCACACTATTCAGTAAAATACTGATCATCAAAAATAAAGGGAGCGGGAGCAGTTCCCATTCCATAACCATCACTCTTTCTATTCACAAAATAAGGACCACGACATGTCGTCATGGTCCTTCACTATATCATAGCGATGATGAAGAGGTCGCACCTGCTTCATCCCACGAGTCTTCGTCGACTGGTGGTAGATGTTTTTCTTCCAATTTCGAAACGACAACCGCACATGCCGCATCCCCCGTGATGTTGACAGATGTGCGAAGCATATCGAGAATACGGTCGACCCCGATAATGAGGGCGATTCCCTCTACCGGTAAGTTGACTGACTGAAGGACGAGCGCAAGCATGACAAGTCCGACTCCCGGTACACCCGCTGTACCGATCGAAGCGAGGACCGCCGTGATGACGACCGTCAACAACTGAGTCATTGTTAAGTCAGAAGCGAACACTTGCGCGATGAAAATCGTCGCAACCCCTTGCATGATCGCTGTTCCGTCCATGTTGACCGTTGCCCCAAGTGGCTGTACGAACGACGAAATCGAACGCGGCACACCGAGTTTTTTCTGTGCGACTTCCATCGATACTGGAAGCGTCGCATTTGACGAAGAAGTCGAGAACGCGAACGTCATCGCCTCATAGAAGTTCTTGAAGAAGAAGACTGGGCTCATCTTCCCGATGAAGTAAACCGATGCCCCGTAGACAATCGTTGCATGTAAGAATAGCGTCAAGACGACGGCAATCATATACCACGCCATTGCGACAACCGCGTCGAGACCGATGCCCCCGATTGCAGAAGCAATCAATGCGAATGCGCCGTATGGAGCGAGCTTCATCACAAGATGAATCAAGTACATCATGATGCGATCGCCTTGTTTGACGAATTGACGCCACGTCTTCGCCTTGTCCCCGAGGGCAATCAACGCAAACCCAATCAATGCCGCAAAGACGATGATTTGAAGCATGTTTCCTTCAGCGAGCGCCGTAATCGGATTCGTTGGAATCATATTGACGAATGTCTGTACGATATTAGACGATTCCTCGGTCGCTGTTGATTCAAATTCAAGACCTGTCGTTGGGAAGTCCCCACGCTCCCCTGGCTGTAAGACGGATGCAACACCCATCGCTAACATGATCGCGAGCGCTGTCGTCGCTAAGAAGAACAGAATCGACTTCGACCCGACTCGACCTAGTTCTTTCGGGTCCCCGAGACCCATGACGCCTAAAATAATTGAGAAGAAGACAATCGGTACGACTAACATTTTAATTAAATTCAAAAAGATCGTTCCGACCGGAGATAAAATATACGGATTCACAATCTCATAAACATTATCCGGCAAGCCCGCCAATCCGAGACCAACAACAACACCTAGCGCGAGACCGATTAAGATTTTTTTCGTTTCGCTCATCGTATCACCCTTTCTTTTTTTCACAATGTAGTCAGTATATCATAATACTGAATTTTCATACAATTACAACTGAATATCTCTTCAGTTACAAATTCTCTTGAAATTCCCAAAAACTTGAAACAAAAAAGATTGGAGACGAAAATTCGTCCAATCTTTTTACTCAGCGTCTACACGCTCGAGCTCTGCATGAAGTTCAGTCGAGTTTGCCCAAATCTCAGGGCGATGTTCTTGTAAGAAGTTCGCTAAAACGTCGCGGGACGGAGCGTCCATCATGTTGATTAAAATCCGACCCTTTAACGATTTATCCATTTGATTAACGTGATACGGTAATAATTTATAACCCCGTCTCGCTTCCACGTCAACTAACATGTCACATGCCGCGACACCGCCATAATAAAAGCCTTCTGGTTTTCGACCGACCGTCACCCACACGATCCAATACGGTTTCCCGTTCGGTACCGCTTCCGGGTCCGTCAAAAACTTAATCCGTTTCTCGATGGCAGACTTGGCGTGCATCGCTCCCATATCGATTGTTGCAACGCCTTCTTCGACATCGATGATGACCGGAGACATGTTATTTAAACTAAGCGAACCGACACCAAAACCACCGTGTCCGTCCGTCGCATCGTCTGAAATAATATTAAAATTAATGTCTTTCATGTTCCACCCTCCCTCTCTACTGTACACAATGACATAGGATGGTGGCAATCCTGAGTCACACCCATTCGATTTGAAAGCGTCCTCCTGGACCGATCTGTTGGATTAATGAACGATCTTCTTCAATGATCCTTCCGATGACATTGACGCGCTCATCTGCCGGCAAATCCCGCTTCGTTATTTGCAGTTCCCCTGCATAACGACCGTAACGTTCATTGTCGATCGTGATACTGCCGAGCATTCGTTCTTCTGTATCTCGCGGTTGAATCAAATGGTCCCCAGGTCGTCCATACGCTCTCGATTCGACTGAACGGATGACGTCCCGGGCTGGGTCCATCCGATTCGTGTGACTTGTTGGAACCGAATCATCATGATTTCGTGTGGTCGCTCGAAGAACGATGACGCCCTCGTCGTACTCCCGAAACTGTCGCATCGTCTGATTGGATATACACGGATCTCCAATCAAGATTCGATCGACCCTCGCTTGTAAATCGATATAACACGAAAACGGAGATTGGTGGCGGTGCATCTCGAGTGTCGGTAATGTCTCATGAAGGGGGCCACGTAACCGTTCATCTCCAGGGATGAATGCTTGTATCTGTATTCCTTGCGCATGTAACCAGGCGTTTCTTTCATCAAACCAAGAACGCTCGAGTCCTGTTTCCGGACGAGGATAAAAGTTATGCCACGCTTCGACATGCTCACGTCGTAGCCCTTGTCGTAGCATCTCTTCAAGCTCTGCTTCCGTGAGCGTACTCGCATTGAGGGCGACCATCATATGTCGTGATAAGTCCGCCACTTGTTTCGGTGTGACACCATAGTCAACACGTAACCCGGTGACACCCCACTCCATCAGCGCATGAGCATCATCCCAAGTCTTACCGAGTGCCTGTAGAGACGATGGAGCGATATCCGCCACGAGTTCCATCTTTAAACGACTTGCCAACGCACCTAATTGCTGAAGTCGTTCCGTATAAGTTGTCGGATTGTCTTCCGGAATATGGAGCGACGTGAAGATGCTCGTAAACCCTGCCTCTCGCATGCGTTCCATCCAAGCCATCGAATCAAGTGTCAGTTCATCGCCTAAGTACACTGAAATCCCTCTCATATGAATCCACCTTTCCAAAAGTAGAGAAAAAGATGACTCGACTGGAGCCATCTTTTTTTATTAAATCCCGTCCGCCATCTCTTCTTTGAAACCGAAGAAATAAGTAAACAGGAAGCCTGCCGTATATGAAATCAATAGTCCGGCAATGTACGTCAAATACATGCCATTATCAATCAATGGTGTGAGCGATAGACCGGAAACACCAACCCCGAGCGCCGCTGTCTTCATTGTCGCTTGGAAGGCACCACCGACCGCGGCCCCGAGACACGCTGTCAAGAACGGACGTCCGAGCGGAAGCGTGACCCCGTATAGGAGCGGCTCCCCGATTCCGAGGAACCCGACCGGAATGGCCCCTTTGATAATGTTACGAAGGCGTGGGTTGCGCGTCTTCACAAAAATGGCAAGCGCAGCACCGACTTGACCCGCACCGGCCATCGCCAAGATTGGGAGAAGGGCCGTCGTCCCGACCGTATTTAACAGTTCCAAATGGATCGGCGTCAACCCGTGATGCAATCCGACCATGACGAGCGGTAAGAAGAATCCTGCCAAGAGTGCCCCTGCGACGGGTCCCCCGAATTCGAGCGTCGCATTGATTCCTCGCATGATACCGTCTGACAATATGCCAGCGACCGGCATGATTGCATAGAGCGCTGTAAATCCAACGATGAGAACAGTAAAGAGTGGTGTGAAAATAATATCAATGGATACCGGCATGAAGCGACGAATGTGCTTCTCGATATACGTCATGAGCCAACCGGCAAAAATAACACCGAATAATCCACCACGCCCGACGACGAGCGGCTCCCCATAAATGACGATGTCCGCGAGGAGCGGGTTGAACAGGATCCCCCCGGCAATCGCCCCGAGTACCGGCGTTCCTCCAAACTCTTTTGCCGTGTTCCAACCGACAAGGATGGCCAAATACGCAAAGACCGTGCTACCGAGCACGAGTAGAATCTGCATCCACGTCTCCGTCCGGTCGACGCCGGCGTTGACAGCAAAGTTCGCGGCCCCGTTAATGATCCCCGATGCGACAAGTCCCGGAATGAGCGGAATGAAGATGTTTCCGAGGCGGCGAAGGAATCGTTTGAACGGTGATTTTTGCTTTTCTTTCACCTTCTGGCGTTCGACCGCCGCACGTTCCTCTAACGTCAAGTTCGCATCTACCGATTCTTCCCCGATGGCAAGCCCCGTCTCATGGCTCATATAATCCGCGACCCGGTTTACGGTACCTGGACCGACGACGATTTGTAACGTCTCATCATCGATGACACCCATGACCCCGTCAATCTTTTTCAATGCGTCAATGTCTGCCTTCGTCCCATCTTTCAACGTCAATCGGACACGTGTCATACAATGCGCGAGTTGACGGATGTTCTCTTTCCCCCCGACATGTGCGAGGATATCCCGTGCTAAAACCTCTTCTTTCTTCATCTCGATTTCCCCCTTATAGCGCCTCGCGGACGAATCCGTTCGCGCGCTCTAATCGTTTGACAGCCTCCTCATAAGAGACGTCCGCTAAAATCATGACAATCGCCGTTTTGACGTGCCCCTTGGATGAAGCAAAATAACGCGCGGCCATTTCCATGTCGACCCCTGTCGCTTCTGCAATCATCCGCTTGGCACGCACTTCTAGCTTTTCATTCGTCGGTTGCACATCAACCATCAAGTTTTGATACACTTTCCCTACTCCAATCATCGACGTCGTCGAAATCATGTTGAGGACAAGTTTCTGTGCTGTTCCCGCCTTCAATCTCGTTGAACCGGTCAGTACTTCCGGTCCCGTTTCCACTTCAATCGGGTAATCCGCATGTCGACTGATGACCGCATCGCGATTACATGAAATTGAAGCTGTTGTGGCACCGAGTTCTCGTGCGTAATCGAGACCTCCGACCACATATGGCGTTCGACCGCTCGCTGCAATCCCAACGACCGTATCCTCTGCCGTCAAATGAAGCGCTTTCAAATCTGTGACCGCCAATTCCTTACTGTCTTCTGCTCCCTCAACGGCTTGAATGAGCGCGCGTTCGCCGCCGGCAATCAGTCCGATGACTTGATTGGGTGATACTCCAAAAGTTGGCACACACTCCGCTGCGTCTAAAATCCCTAAACGTCCACTCGTGCCCGCACCGATATAAATCAGGCGACCGCCTTTACGAAAGGATGCGATGACTCGCTCCACGACTTTTGTGATGACCGGAAGTTGCTCTTGAATCACTTGAGGAACTTGTTGATCCTCTGCATTCATAATCGCCAATCGTTCCTCAATCGACATCTCGTCCAGGTGCATCGTTCGTTCATTCCGTCTTTCTGTAGCCAGTTTATCTAGCATCGCCACCATCCTTTCTTCTCTATGATTTAATCGTACTATATTGAAATTTAAAGTCAATTTATAATTTAATTTTTATGAAATTTAATTTCAAATAAACTTTAAAGAAAAACTCACTCTGAACGAATGAGTCGTTTTTTCAAGACGTGCACGCGTGTTCCTTTATTCGTGATCGAATCCTTCTCATACATGTATCCGTTTCGCTCCCAGAACCGACGAGCGCGGAGATTGTTTGGAAGGACACCTAATCGAAATACCGTCTGATACGGGCGCATATATTGGTCTTCCAATTGTTCATACAACGTTTGCGCCAAACCTGTCCCATGGAGAGATTCTTCGACAACGAACAAACCAAGCCAAAGCGAGCCATCCACGGGATGTCGTTTCAACAGGTCCGCGATGGCGACAACCCGTCCATCTTCACGAATAATGAGACTGACGGTGCCATCCGCTTCAAAATCCGCCACGTTCTCGTCACGAAACATCTCGACTGTCTGTTCATTCAATCTTGCGAATGTGCGTTGATCCATCAGAAAGCGTTGCAATTCTTGACGATCTTCAGCCGTATAAGGTCGAATCATCGGCGTAGTTTCACCATCTCATCTCGAGCTTCTGCGTACCGATCAATCAAGCCTTCTCCCTTCCGGTGGAGGAGTCCCATATATAACGTATCGACAATCGTCAATTGTGTCATCCGTGAGGCGATACTGGCGATTCGGAAGTCACTCTCGACGTTCGGCGTACAGAGTCGAACGTCCGCTTCCCGGTAAAGCGGTGATTTGTCGAGGTTCGTGATGGCGATGACCGGAACACGTTTCTTTTTCGCAAATCGGACGAGCTCGAGCACATCTTTCGTTCGACCGGACGTGCTGATTGCGACGAATACATCAGACTTTCCTAAATGCGGAATCAGCGACAACATATAATGAAAATCGGGAGAGGTCGTGGCCGCATATCCCAGTTTCGTGAACTTATATTGCGCATCAATTGCCGCCGTCGAAGACCCCCCGACTCCGTAAAAGATGACGCGGTTCGCACGAGCGAACAAGTCCACCGCATGTTCAAGTTCTCGTTTGTCCATCGCTTCGGCGCACGCCTCGATGGCTCCTTTATTCACATGGATGACTTTTTGGAACGAGTCATACGGCGTGTCCTTTTGCTGGAGGACGTTGAAGTCCGTCAGCGTCGTCTCCGTGACAGCCAAGTCTTTCACGAGCGCGAGCTTGAACGCTTTAAAACTATCAATCCCGACGACTCGTGCGAAACGAACGATACTCGCCTCGGATACATCCGTCTTTTGCGCAAGCTCTTTTGTCGTCATGTTTGGAATGAGCGTTGAATGGGACAAAATATAGTCGGCGATCTTCTTTTCGACCGCTGTCATATCCTCTTTCGCTAAATCAATTTTCGTAAGTAAGGATTCCATTTGGTCATCCCCTTCCTGCAACTGTTGTTCTTTTATGATAGCGGATTCCTTCCCCATATTCCAATCACCTAAAAAGATCGAGCGTACGCCCGATCTATAAGTTGTTCGTATTGAACGTGTCACCACCTTGAATCGATCCGTTCTCAAATCCTCTCTCGAACCAACGCATGCGTTGTTCCGATGTCCCATGTGTGAACGAGTCTGGCGTCACATATCCACGTGCCTGACGCTGCAGCGTGTCATCGCCAATCTGATGCGCGGCATTCATCGCTTCTTCCACGTCCCCCGCTTCAAGATACCCTAACCCTTGCGCGTGATGGGCCCATACGCCTGCATAGTAGTCTGCCTGCAACTCAAAGCGGACGAGATAGCGATTGAATTCGGTCTCGCTCATCTCGTTCCGAAGCGGCATGATTTCTTCTGTCGTCCCGAGAAGCGTCTGGACGTGATGCCCGACCTCATGGGCGACGACATAAGCCATCGCAAAATCCCCTGGTGCATTGAAACGTTGACTCAGTTCATCATAAAAACTCAAATCGATATATAATTTTTGGTCGCCGGGACAATAGAACGGACCAACAGCCGAGCCAGCAATACCACAAGCGGATTCAACCTGTCCGGAAAATAGGACGAGCGTCGGCTCTTCATACGTCATCCCATTTTCAGCGAAGATGTCTGTCCACACTTCTTCTGTATCCTTCAAGACGACCGCTACGAAATCTGCCATCTCCTCTTCACGAGCAGTTCCCGTATACGTCCCCTCCGATTGAGGTTCCCCGATTCCGATGTTGTTGACGAGATCCGTCGGGCTTCCCCCATTCAATAATGTAAAGACGATGACGAGAATCAATCCGAGACCACCCCCGACCCCGGCAATCCCCTTCCCTCCGATGCTACGGCCACGTCGATCCTCGACGTTTCGGCTCTGTTGTCTTCCTTTCCACTTCATCCCGATTCCTCCTACATTCGCTCTGTCTTGTTTATTACCCCAAATCCGGTAAAAGTGAGCTCATGTTTCTCGGTAAATGAGAATTTTCTTTTCTAGAGGAAGGGGATTCTCTACAATGAAAGAGACTTCAGCAAAGGAGGAATGACCCATGCCTTATGTAACGGTAAAAATGCTCCCGGGCCGTACCGTGGAACAAAAACGTGCATTAATCGAAAAGGTGACGGATGCCGTCTCCGAGACGACGAATGCGCCAAAAGAAAACATCACCGTCTTCATCGAAGAGATGGATGCGACACACTACGGTCAAGCCGGCGTCATGCACGCAGATAAGAAGTAAGTGACGAACGGACTCCTGATATGGAGTCCGTTTTTTGTTCTAGTCTTCTCGGTTCACGTCGAACCGTTCACTCGGTACGGTCGGTTTAATCAAATGACGTGTCGCTCGCCAGATGTGGTAGCCGATACGGTCGAGCCAGAGCAGTACTTGCACTTTTTGTATTGTCTGGTCCATCTCCAACTGATTCGCCGCCGTTTCTTCTAGCAGCTCCGAGCGATGTGCTTTTCGATATTCCGCCAGTTGTTTTGAGGCCTGTTTCCACAGCTTCGAATCCTCTGGTGGCGTATGATGATTCAGTTGGTTCACAAGGTCAAGCTCATGCAACACGAGTTCTCGTGCCGCTAAAAAGTCCGTGTCTCGAAGGGCGTGGGCCGGTTCGACTTCTCGCAAGACGTATAACCAGCGTTCGAGATGGTCAATCGTATGCAAGAGAGAGAGATGCTGACCATAATCATTTTGCTTTCCTTCATCTTCAAGACGTATCGTGCTCAAAAAAACACGGACATCGCTCAACGTCTTGTCGACGAGCGTCAATTCATCTTCACGAAGACGTCCCTCACGGACGAGCAACTCGGTCTCGTTCCCTAAATAACGCTCGATTTCAAGTAAGGAACGTCGTGCCGCTTCCAAAGCAACGGTCGGGAGTTGTGACATGTTTGTATCAAGCAGACGTGTCAATTTTTCGGAGCGACTCGGAACCCACTTCAGTAATCGACGTGCGAATGTTTGATAAAAAGGCAGGAATAAGATCACACCTAGTAGATGGAATGTTGTATGGAATAAGGCGAGACGCAACAAATCGTTCCAGTTGAACCAATCGGCTACTCGATTGACGACCTCGAAGAGAACGGGGAACGTCAGCCATCCGATGAGGACAATCGACACGTGGTAAATGGCATGCCCCAATACAATGCGTCGGGCTGACTTCCATCCTCCGATTGAACCGAGTGCCACGACGAGGCTCGTCCCCGCACTCTGACCGAGCACTAAATAAGTTGCCTGCGGGAGCGAAATCGACGCCGTCGCAAGGGCCGTCATCGTTAAGACGAGTCCAATCGTCGACGACTGAAGGACGGCGGTCATCAAAAAACCGACTCCGATTAGAAGTGCCTGATGCAGAACGGTCATCTCACCGGCCGAGCCAAACGAGAACGTGACGACATCCCGCATCGCTTCTTGTAGCGTCCCAATCCCAACAAAAATCAACCCGATACTGACGAGCAACAGTCCCACTCGGCGAAGGCGTGGACGAGAGAGACGGAACGCCATCCCGATTCCAATGAGCGGCAGAAACAACTGGCGCACGTCTAAGTTATAGCCGAGGATGGCAATGATCCATCCCGTCGTCGCACTCCCTACATTGGCTCCAATGACGAGAGGTAACGATTGCGTGAATGTCAGGAGCCCCGCACTCACAAACCCAATCGTCATCAGTGTCGTCACCGAGGAAGATTGAAACAGGGCTGTCAGCATCGCGCCGAGTGCCGCTCCAGATAAAGAGCCGTCGGTGAACTGATTCAACCGATGTCGTAACCGCGTCCCCGCCCATTTTTTGAGCGTATCTGTCAGTAACGTCATCCCGAGTAAAAAAATCCCGATCCCACCAACCAGTGTCGCAATCTCCATCGTGTCACGCCCCTTTGCGTGTTTACTCGTCCTTCAATGTCGATAATATCCACGATTTTTCATTCGCATAATCTTTTAAATTCAACAACATATCTTCCGGATAATAAATTTTCTCGTCCGACTGTCTCGAGTTCAAAATCGATTGAACGAGCATTGAGACCTCTGAAATCTCTTTACGCTCCCCGTCATTCATCTGTAGATAAATCCCCTCGTATTTGCCTTGTCCTTTATATAAGTCGTATGGCAACTGACTTAACTGATCTTCAAGCAGATAGTATGTCGGTGGAAGCCCGATCGTCTCCATCGTCTGTCGCAAGCGCTCCATATAACGAACACGATTCGCTTCCGGGAAGTTCTTATATTTTAGTAATCGGCGATTCACAAATCGGCTCGCCAAATCTGCCAAAATGGCATCGTCTTCTTCCATCCATTCTTGGAAATAGAAGTAGACGACCGTCTCGTCCAATTTCAAATATTGTTCGAGTGACATACCGGTGCGTTCAAAAATCGGCAAGAAGTGTTTCGGCGTCATGTTAAACTCATAACCACCCTCATAGAGTTCCTGCGCCCGCTCAAGAATCGCTTTCAAGAGAAGATCACTCGACCGCGTCGCCGGATGAAGGTACACTTGCCAATACATTTGATAGCGACGCATAATATAGTCTTCAATCGTATGCATCCCCGACTGCTTGACCACGACTTGGTCTTCATCCGGACGCAAGACGCGCAACATGCGTTCTAAATCAAACTTTCCATAACTGACACCCGCAAAGTGAGCGTCGCGTAACAAATAGTCCATCCGGTCAACATCAAGCT
This sequence comes from Exiguobacterium sp. s181, assembly GCF_018617125.1. Lineage (GTDB taxonomy): Bacteria > Bacillota > Bacilli > Exiguobacteriales > Exiguobacteriaceae > Exiguobacterium > Exiguobacterium profundum. The sequence continues at coordinate 173,672 of NZ_JACSJM010000001.1, read as the reverse complement.
GTGAGCTGAGCATATTGACGATCAAGCGATTCGGATGCGTCTTGTTGATAATGGAGGCCACTTCTTCCGCAAACCCGACACCCATCTCAGATAACACCTTATTCACTTCGGTTTCCCCTAAAATGATGCGCTCCGTCCACACTTCATGCCGAACGGAAAAGACGTGCTCGAACGCGTGCGAAAACGGACCATGTCCCACGTCGTGCAAGAGCGCCGCCGCCAACAGTAGCTCCCGGTCACGGTCGTCCCATTCCGGGTACTGTTGGAACTGATCGATTAACTGGCGTGCGATTTCATATACGCCGAGCGAGTGATGGAATCGCGTGTGCTCCGCGCCATGAAATGTCAAAAAAGACGTTCCAAGTTGTTTGATACGACGCAAACGCTGAAACTCTTTTGTATTGATCAGCTCCCAAATGAGGTGATCGTAAACATAAATATATCGATGTACCGGATCCTTGAATACTTTCGATCCAGATAGTTGTCCTCGAGACGAGTACATGACATGCCCTCCTACGTTTCGTTATGTTCTAGATTCGACTTCAAACGAATCGTTCCCTCCATGCTATAATGAGGAGGAAAATTTTTTGTGAAAAGGAATTAATGTATATGATCCATCCATTGTTACAACAACCGAGCTATCGCATCATCGATCAGTCGAGTCTTGGCACGATGTTTCAAGCGGAACAATCGTTTGCGACCGATGATACGTTATGTGCGTCAACGCAAGAACGAGGTGCCGTCTTGCGGGCATGGGTGCACACCGATACGATTGTACTCGGAATCCAGGATGCTCGGCTGCCTCATTTGAAAGAGGGAATTCGTTATTTACATGAACATGGATTCCGTCCCGTCGTCCGAAACTCAGGCGGTTTAGCCGTGATGCTAGACGATGACGTCCTCAACCTTTCTTTAATTTTACCAGAGAAGGACGGGATTCAAATCGACAGCGGTTATGAGGCCATGACCTCGCTCATCCAACACATGTTCCAAGACGTCACGAATGACATCGTCCCAGGGGAAGTCGTCGGTTCATACTGTCCAGGAAGTTTCGACTTGTCGATCGACGGCAAAAAGTTCGCTGGGATTTCGCAACGACGCGTTCGTGGCGGTGTCGCCGTTCAAATTTACTTGAGCGTAAGACAGAGCGGAAGCGCACGTGCTGAAATCATCCGTGACTTTTACGACCTTGCCATCCAAGGGGATGAGACAAAGTTCACGTACCCAACCATTGTACCGGAAACGATGGCTTCACTTGAAGACTTGCTTGGGATCCCACTTACCGTACAAGACGTCCTCACTCGGGCCTACCGCGTTCTTTCCACTGTCAGTTCGCTCCAAAACGCGGCACTGACGGCAGACGAGCAAACGATGTTTGCAAGTCAGCTCGAACGCATGTGGAAACGGAATGAACCGTTACGCGACATTGAACAACAACTAGCAGAGGAGTGATTCATCCAATGTTTAAACTGATCACAGACACCGGAGCCGATTTGACACACGATCAAATCATCGAATATGGTCTTGAGATTTTACCGCTCGGTGTCATCATCGACAACGAAGAATTTTTAGACGGTGAGACGATTCAACCAAAAGAAGTATACGAAGCGATGCGTCAGGGTAAGACGCCAAAGACGTTCCAAATCGAGGCATCACGAATCGAACACTGTTTCCGTCAGCATCTCGAGGCTGGAATCCCGTTCTTATATCTCGCTTTCTCCGGAGGACTCTCCGGTACATACCAAACCGCTGTCATGGTCGGCGAAATGTTGAAAGAGGAATATCCAGACAGTACATTCACGGTTCTCGATACACGGACCGCCTCTGTCGGACAGGCATTGTTCGTCAAGACGGTCGCAGAGTACGGACAAGACCATACGTACGAAGAAACGGTCACGTATGCTACTTCACTCGTCGGCAAAGTCCGCCACTTGTTCACGGTCGAATCGCTCGAATATTTGATGCGGGGCGGACGTGTCTCGAAGGCGAGTGCTTTCATCGGAGACTTGTTGACGATTTTACCGTTATTGACGGTCGAGGACGGCAAGCTCGTCCCGATTGAAAAGGTGCGTGGTCATAAAAAGGTCATGCGCCGGATGGTCGAATGGACAGTCGAATCGAAGTCGATCGTCGAGAACGGAGACCTCTTCATCGGTCATGGTGACGACCTAGAAAAAGCCGAACAGTTCGAGAAGATAGTCCGCGAACATCTCGAACCGAAGCACATCACGAAGACACTGGTCGGGTCTGCCATCGGTGCCCACACCGGTCCCGGTCTACTCGTCATCGCCTATTTCGAGGCATGAAAAAATGAGCTCTCCCAATTTTCGGGCGAGCTCATTTTCGTTTTAGCGATTCCAGTTTTTAAATCCATCACCGAACTGCGCGTAATTTTCGTCTTGGAACACACCGTCCACAAATTTCGGTACATCTACCGGCAACTTCCCTTGTGGCTTCACTTCACCGAAGATGGCACGAATGCCTGCCGGTAAGTTCGGACCTGCCGACTTCAAGTTGCCCGCCTCCGAATCTGGACCGTTCGGATCGCCTTTGAATCCATAGATTAAGAGATGTGCCGGGGCATCCGGTTGAACGGCAATGTCGTATGGGTTGCGCAAACTGAGTAAAACCGATTGTTTCCCTGTCTCATTTGCATAACGGAACACTTCGGCCGGTACATAATGATCAGCTGATGTCGGTTTTAATTTCGCGCTGTTGTTCACGTTCGAACCGACGATGATATAGTCAGCCACCTCAACTTGTTGCCGTAGTGCCGGATTTTGATTTAGACGCGGCGTTGATGCTGAGTAGTTGGCCGTGATGACGTTCACGTCTTTCATATTCCCTGCATTCTTTTCTAGTGACTTGATTGTTTTCACCATGCTATCCGTTTGGTCTTTCGCTGGCGACAAGACGAGCACCGTGTCTCCTTTTTTCGGTTTGAATGGAAGCGTCTTCTTCTCGTTCTTCACGAGAGTGACTGCCGCCTCCGCGATTTCACGTTCCTTCACTTTATGCTCAGCGCTTCCTACCGTCGCATTCGCTTCTGCGAGCTTCATCTCGAGCGTCGTGGAGTCCGTCGTTTCTCCCCAAATGCCACGCTCTGCTTTCAGTTTTAAAATGCGTTCCACTGATTCATCGATGGTCGCCTCCGATAAACGTCCATCCTTCACTGCCGCAATGACTTCCTCAAAGATTGCTTCGAGTTTGATCACATCTGCTTCCGAGCGTAAAATCGTCGGCATGAGCGCGATGTCGACCCCTGCTTCGAACGTCTTGATGACCGCCTCTGCTTCCGTAAAATTGTCTGCGATGGCTTGCATGTTGAGTGCGTCGGTCACCACGATTCCTTCATATCCAAGTTCCTCACGAAGCACTCCCGTGATGACATCATCCGAAAGCGTCGCCGGGAGTGGGAACGTGCCGCGTTCTGATTCGACGACCTCGTCCTCGATTTGTGGCATCCCAATATGCGCCGTCATGATCATGTCGATTCCTTCTGTGATGGCACGTTTGAACGGTAACAACTCGAGACCACGCAACTCGTCGAGTGATTTATCGACAACCGGTAACCCATAATGCGAGTCGACGGCCGTATCGCCATGACCTGGGAAATGTTTCGCCGTTGCGGCAACACCTTGGTCTTGAATACCTTGTGTCATCGCGGAACCGAGTTCCCCGACTAGTTCAGGGTCGCTCGAGAACGAACGGACGCCGATGACCGGATTCCCCGGATTGTTGTTGACGTCAAGTACCGGTCCGAAGTTCACGTTTACCCCGAGTGCGTTCAATTCAGAACCGATGATTTTCCCTGCATCATAGGCATATTGACTGTTACGTGTGGCCCCGAGTGCCATATTCCCCGGTAAATTCGTTCCCGTCCCAAGTCGTGTCACAATCCCACCTTCTTGGTCGATCGTGACGAATAACGGGACATCATTGCTGGCATCTTGTTTCACGACTTCTTGCAAATCATGAACGAGTTTCGTCGTCTGTTCCGTTTCCTTCACGTTCTCAGCAAACAATATCACTCCACCGAGATCGAAACGATCGATGACACGCGCCACTTCCGGTGCAAGAGATGTATGGTTCGCCCCGTTCCATAATCGGAAGTCCGGCATGATCATCTGCCCGATTTTTTGTTCGAGCGTCATCGACTCTAGCTTCGTGTTGACGCGCTGGTCAATCGATATCGTCGGCGTCCCTTCCGCCACGACCGCGTCTGCTGCTGGAACCGACGAGACGAGCAATGCCGTCGTCAATCCGAGTGTTGCCGTCCAATTCAGTGCCTTGTTCATGTTCCCACTCCCCTTAGTCAAATTTGGCTGACCCCCAAACGAAAAGGCATGGAGGAAGAAGCGTTGCCTCATCAACGCTCGTTCACCCCATGCCTGATCGCATCAGTTACATTTGGTCCTTATTCAGGTGGTCAACAACAGTATAGCAACTCCACTTTTTAGAAACAATTGTTCAAGTGAAAGCGTAACCATTTTGAAACAATGTTTCTGTTTTGATACACAGTGAACTGTATTGGCAAAACCAATAATTTCTGTGGTTCGTTTTTGATTCGTTTTTTGGTAAACTCAATTCGATACAGGTTAACTTTCAAAAAGGGGGAAATTATTGTGGCAAGAGGGGAACTGAAGCGTAAGCCGGAATGGTTAAAGATTAAATTAAACACGAACGACACGTATACCGGCCTAAAGAAAATGATGCGCGAGAAAAATTTACATACGGTATGTGAGGAAGCAAAATGTCCGAACATCCATGAATGTTGGGCGGTACGTCGGACTGCGACCTTCATGATTCTCGGAAGCATCTGTACACGTGCTTGCCGTTTTTGTGCCGTCACGACCGGAAAACCGAACGAGCTCGATTGGGAAGAGCCAAAACGTGTCGCCGAATCGGTTCGACTCATGAACTTGAAACACGTCGTCATCACGGCTGTCGCACGTGACGATTTGAACGATTACGGGGCTACCGTCTTCGCAGAAACGGTTCGCGCGGTTCGCGCCATGAACCCGGAGACATCGATTGAGGTGCTCCCGTCAGACATGATGGGTGATTTCTCTGCCTTGCAGACGTTGATTGATGCGGGTCCTGACATCATGAACCATAACTTAGAGACAGTCCGTCGCCTCACACCGAGAGTTCGTGCGAAAGCAACATATGACCGCACACTCGAGTTCTTGAAGCGTTCGAAAGAATTGAACCCGGATATCCCGACGAAGTCATCGATCATGGTCGGACTTGGGGAGACGAAAGAGGAATTGATTGAAGCGATGGATGACCTACGCGCGCACAATGTCGATATTTTGACGCTCGGTCAATACTTGCAGCCGACGAAGAAACACCTTGAGGTGGAACGTTACTACCATCCAGACGAGTTCGCCGAGTTGAAAGAGATCGCTCTATCAAAAGGATTCTCACATTGTGAGGCTGGTCCACTCGTCCGTTCGTCATACCATGCGGATGAGCAAGTACACAAGGCGCGTCGCCACACGATGTTGCCAATCGACTAACAGAAAGAAGAGAGATTATGACTGGTACGACGTGGCATTTACTTAGAACTGAATCGACTTCCCCGGCCGAAAATATGGCGATTGATGAAGCCATCGCCAATTGGGTCGCGAAGGGAGAGCTCAAACCGACGCTTCGTTTTTATTCATGGGCACCTCATGCAATCAGCGTCGGACGTTTCCAGCGAGCGACGCGTGACTTGGACCGGGACGCCCTCAAAGCGAACAATATTCCGGTCGTTCGTCGCTTAACAGGGGGACGTGCCGTGTTGCATGCGGATGAGTTGACGTATAGCGTCATCTTGCCTGAATCGACCCCTGCCCTCCCGACGAATATCATCGAGAGCTATCGCCTACTCACGGAAGGGGTTCGCCGCGGATATCACGAACTCGGCGTCCCCGCCGAATTTTCGGTACCATTGACGGAAGAGGATCGCGAAGCGCTCCGCAAACCAAAATCGGCCGTCTGCTTCGATGCTGCTTCATACTATGAGCTTGCTGTCGACGGGAAGAAGATCGCGGGTAGTGCACAAGTGCGCCATCAAGGGGCCGTGCTTCAACATGGTTCGATTCCTCTCTCCGTCGATGATGAGGTGTTGTTTGACTGTTTCGCGATGGATGAGACGGAGAAACACGAAGCCAAAACCCGCTTCAGCGAAAAAGCCGTCGCCTTGAACGACACGTTAAAGCGTTTCGTTTCCTTTGACGAAGTAGCGGCCGCATTCGAGACCGGTTTCAAGGACGCGTTCTCGTTAACGTTCGAACCGCTTGTCTTCACGAAAGAACAGCAAGCCGAAATCGATTTGCTCGTCAAGAAGTACGAGAGTGATGAATGGGTCTGGAAACGCTAAAAAGATTGTCCCTTTTGATCAGGGACAATCTTTTTTTATGCCGTGTTTGTTCGGCGCAACAGATGGCGCACTTCTCGGAACGTGACGAATGTTTTGTTGTTCGCATCATACAATTTGTAGCGTAACGATTTCAAACTTGAAAACAGTCCGATTGTCGTTGCCCGTTGTAACGGCGGTGTCGACGTATGTGCTTTCTCTAGATGATAGTTCGGCACGCGTGGACTCAAATGGTGCACGTGGTGGAATCCGATATTCCCCGTCACCCATTGAAGCACTTTCGGCAACTCATAATACGAACTTCCTTCAATGGCCGCCTTCACATAATCCCACTCCTGCTCATCTTCGAAGTATGAATCTTCAAACGTATGCTGGACATAGAACAACCAGATTCCAAGCACACCGGCGATGAACATCGTCGTGCCTTGAACGATCAAGAACGCTTGCCAACCAATCAGATAGATGAGCGCGCTATATAGGACGACGAGAGAGATATTGATGAGATACGTGTTGTGTCGTTCTTTTTTCCGCGCGTCCTTTCGGTTGAAACGACTCGTGACGAGAATAAGCCAAAGTGGTCCGAGACCGAACATAACGAGCGGATGACGATATAGGCGATACTTTAAACGAGTCCATTTTGACGCTTCTATGTACTCCTCAATCGTCATGACCCAGATGTCGCCGACACCCCGTTTATCCAAATTTCCACTCGATGCATGATGAATCGCATGCTCCCGCTTCCACTTCTCGTATGGGAATAACGTCAAGACCCCTGTGATGGTTCCGACAATGGCGTTCGCCTTCTTATTTTTAAAGAATGAACCGTGCGTACAGTCATGGAAGATGATGAACATCCGCACGACAAATCCTGCTGCAATCAGCGTGAACGGCAATGTCAGGAAAATCGAGACACTCAGTAGTTGGTACGCTAAAAACCACGATACGAGAAACGGTAAAATCGTATTGATCATCTGCCGCACACTGATCCGAATATCGGACTTTTCAAACGGCGAGACGTGCTTTCTTAATTGGGCAATCTTTTCTTTACTCATAACAACCTCCTTGAATTCAACAGCGTCACAACGCAAAAATATAGATAAAACCAACAACCAACGTTGTTCAATGTGAATTCATGGATCGGAAGTATTCCCTATCAAGAATTAACACTAGGTCATTATATCACGTATAAAACTTATGTGGTGAAAATTCAGAAAAAAGACTCGCCCCTATCTTTAGAGACAAGTCTAACTGATTCATTGTTGCGTATAGATGGAAACCGAGCCACCGTTGACGAAGAACTCGCCCCAACCGTCCGCATTGATCGTCACGAGACGTCCGTTATTTCCTGTCATGTCTTTCCACACTTCCCCTGCATTCTGTTTTCCGACATACATCCATTTCGACCCGCCTGATCCGTCCGACAAAATCGTCGCAAGACCAGACTTCGCACGGTCCGTCACCCCTTCACGTGTCCACCCGATGACGTCTTGGTGATTGATGTAATCATGTTGTGTGCCGTAGGCGAAATCTTTACGCGCTTTCAAAATCGGCTGAAGCGACGCTGACATATTCGGGATTTCACGGTTCGTCGTCCCTTTCGTTCCATAATAATCTCCGTAGAAGAGTGCTGGATATCCTTGACCGCGTGTCATGATGGTCGCATAGGCAAGCGGTTTGAACCAATTCGCGACCGTTGATTCCAGTGACTGCCCTGGTTGTGAGTCATGGTTGTCGACAATGGTGACAGCGAGTGTAGGATGCTGCTCGACGACCGTACCTTTTAAAATGTTCCGCATGTCATAGTAACCGCCACCATTCCCTGCCGCTTGGAAATTGTAATGGAGTGGTACATCGAATACGGAATGAGTGTAGCCCGTCTTGGCCAAGTAATCATTGATGGCCCCTAAGTCATTCTTCCAATACTCCGCAACAGTGAACATCTCTTTTCCGGTTGCCTGACGAACACTCGTCACCCATTCCTTTAAGTATGAATGATTGATATGCTTCACCGCATCAAGTCGGAAGCCGTCCAATCCGAGTGAATCTGCGTACCATTTCCCCCAGTTTTTCATCTCCTGACGTACTTCCGGATGCTCAAAATCGACATCGGCGTACATCAAGTAGTCATAGTTCCCGTTCTCACCCGACACTTCACTGTCCCATGCTTTACCCGTGCTCTTGAATTTGTAGATACGGCTCAAACTCCGTGACTGATCCCAATCAGTCCCGTCAAAGTGATACCAACGCCACTTGAACGGGGAGTATGTATTGTTGCGGCCCGCAAAGTTGAATCCCGTCCAGGCAGAAATGGCATATTCCCCAGACGTCTCTTGATTTCGGTTAGAAGGATTGACCTCGACCGCTTGAACGGACTCGGTATAATCCGCTCCGCCTTTATGGTTCATGACGACATCCCCATATACGCCAATCCCTTTCCCGCGTAAGTTGGAGATCGCCGACTGTAGCTGCGCTTTTGTTCCATACTTTGTCCGAGTCGTCCCTTTTTGATTGAACTCTCCTAAATCATACAAATCATAGGCCCCGTATCCAACATCATTTTGAGACGTCCCTTTATACGCCGGCGGAATCCAAACCGTGGAGATCCCGATGTCTTTCAAATGCTGCGAATCATTCGAGAGTCGGTTCCAGTGTTGCCCATCGTTTGGAACGTACCATTCAAAATATTGCATCATCGTACCGTTCTGTGGGGTCGCTGCCTGTGCGACCGGTTGCCCTGAAAGCAGTGCAATCGATGTCACTCCAGCTAGGACAGCAATCCCTTGTCGTTTCTTCAACATCCTTCATTCCTCCTCAAATAGTTAACGAAAACGCTTGCATTAATTATTGTGAAGGATTTTGATTTTGTTGCATAGATAGACACTAAAAAACAGTTCTCTCTCCCTAACTATTTCTCATTCGAATAGTTCAGTCGAACGAAACAAAGACGGATGGCTTGTGCCATCCGCCTAGTCATCCTTCCCGGCTAATTCGTTTGCGTTTGAAACGGTAGCCGATGTACGGAAGTCCTGTAAACACGAGACCGATCGTCACGAGTAGTTGAATCCCAATCAATATTGTCTCGACAACGGTTGGCCAATCAAACTGAAACAACGAAAAGAGGGCAATCCATAAAATACCTAGGATGAGCGCAGCCCTTCCCATCTGACGCTCCATGTCATGATATTTTTCCTCTGTTGTTTCGACATCCGAGTAAATCGGCTTGGCATCTCGATTTCCTTTGAAAATATGAATCTCATCCCCGGTTGATGTGACATGTTCCCACCCGCTCGACGCAAACAGGTCAAAGTAGTCTTCGTCTGGACGAGTACGATAGTCCAAACTATACTGAACGTCTTCCGGTTCCCCTTCAACGAGCGTGTATCCTAGCGGGGCAAACTTCTTCAAATGCCATCCCTTGGCCGCCATTCGTTCTAGTTTCCGCATCTCACGCTCTTCAGCAAACGCCAATCCCCAGCTCGACATATACTTTTGTCTCATCTTGATCCCTCCATATCCAAAATGGCACAGGCATCTTCGACCATCGCCTGTCGTCTCTTCACATCATCCGTTAAAATCGAGCGGCCTTTATTCGTGATTCGATAGTTCTTTTTCTTTCCGTCCCCATCCATCGGTTCAATCAGTTCGGCGTTCAACAACTTTTTGATAATCGTATACATCGAAGCCGGACCAATTTGCATTCGCCCTCGCGTGGTCTCTTCGACAAATTGCATGACTAAATAGCCATGACGTGGCGTCGTGAGCGCCAACAGGATATAAAACATACTATCCGTCAGTTCCCCTAACTCTAATGAGTCCGTTCGCGGCATCTTTCCACCTCCTATATCATTGAATGATATATTTCTTACACTCAATATATATCGTTAAATGATATATGTCAATAAATGATATAAAAAAAGCCGCACCCTTTTAGGTATGCGACTTCAAGATAAACGGTTTTAACTAGTGACATAGTCTAAATCATGCAAGATATACGCCAGGAAGAAAATCATGCTTGGATTCTCATATCGCATCTGGACTTTACGGAGCTGCTCGCGATACGTGACCTCATACTCGGCCCCGTTCATCTTCCGCTCCATGTTCATCTTGATGAGCGCATCAAGCTTGTCCATCATATCGACGAGCATTCCCTCATACGTATCGTCTTTCGAGTCAGCCATATATCGACGGAACGCCGGTTGCATATACTCAGGCAACAGTCCAAGCAGACGTTCACTTTCCGCTCGCTCGTATGCCTCAAACGCAGCCCCCGTCTCTTGCGTCGAATGTTTGACTGGACCGAGCACGTCTCCGGTCACCCCTTCAACTAAATCGTGACAGAGAAGACGAGCCACGAGTTCGGCGACATCGACATCGACGTCGTACTTCTCACGCTCTAAGAGCCCACTGAACATACCGAGCGCGGCAGCCCGGAAACCATGAATCGCATCGTTGTCGTCAATCGTGTTAAAGCGACCTTTCCAGCGACGGACACTATCCATCCGCATGACGTTCTCGATGAATCGCAACACATCCGTTTCTGCCTCGACCTGGTCGAACAGCCAGCGAACCGAATCAATCGGATGATGTCGGAGTGCGGCTTTCATCTCTTCTAGTTTGTCATCAAAGTGCGGAGAGCCGTGCGCGACTTCTCGTCGCACGAACAACATCGCATCGAACGAATCAATCCCGTCCACGATTCGACCTTCGAACGAATCATCTTCCGCTTCCACCACGAAACGATGAAAGTGAGGACGTAATGATTGCGACAGCAGCTCGACAAGACCGAGACTCGCTGTTCGTTCCATACGCTCGATGTGACCGATCAAGGTCGGTTCTTTTTTCGTCCGGTGCATGATCGGACCCGTTTGTACTTCATTCATATCGTGGAAAATGGCTTTCCCGAGCAAATCGAGCAAGTCGACTTCACGCCCGTTCTCTTTTTCCACATAAGCCGCGATCAAGCTGAAGACCGCGACACGAAAGCTGTGACTCGCTGCATTATCATGATAATGGGGAGCATATTCGTCCCATCGTTGCACGTTTTGCATGCGTGTCATCTTTCGGATAAACGTTCCGTTATGCATGGTTTCACTCCTTACGATAATCGTTCAAATACATCGTCATGACAGACGACATATAACATGTCTGTTTCCTGAAGCGGCAAATCGAGCATCGTCGCCACATCCAAGCGGTCATTGACCGCGATGAGTGTCACCCCTGATTCAAGTAACGCTGTATTTGCTTGTCGAACATTCTGCCACTCGACTTTTGGTTTCAACGCTTGAATGTTCCCACCTGACTGTTTGCTCAGCAACTGACGGAAAATTGCTGTCGTTCCAGGTTGTAACGTCGCTTTTGCCATCAAGAGCGAGACCGAGTCGTTCGCTAAAATAAAATCGTCGACGCGGACGTGTTTGAATTTCGAGATATTTCTTTCTTCACACACTTCGACGACCGTGTGCAAGTCCACCTGATACTCAGAAGAGAGTGCCTCGACCGCTGACGCGATCAATAACGACTTCCCATCGGCGAGTAACGTCTCCGTGATACGGGCATCCGCAAAAATCGCGACGCGTCGCGCCTTCAAGATGTTTGCTTGCAGCAATACCGCTTCATCCGAAGCATCGCCTGATACGAAGTGAACTTGATCGTGCACGTACGGTTCCTCAACTAACTGATCAATCAATACGATCTCTGCTTTCGGTTCGTAGTTAAGCACTTCATCGATTGCTTTCTTCGTCTTCGGGGACCACCCGATATACACATAATGTCCTTCTCCACGATACACTAGTCTTCCCTCCCGTTTTAGCCGTTGAAACGTCGCACCGATTTCAACCAATTTTCCAATCAACGCCCCGATAATCCCAATCCCGAATAGGAATAAGAATATCCCGAGCCATCGCCCTGCCACGGAGGATGGATAAAAGTCCCCGTATCCGACGGTCGTCAATGTCGTCATCGTCCACCAGAACGAATCAAACAATGATCTGAATGTCTCTGGTTCTAAAACATAACCGAGCACGGTTCCTAAGATAATGATGCCAATCGAAGCTAAGACGACATTCAAAAATGATAATTTCGCTAACCCTTTCCACACACGAAATAAGATATGCACTGTTTCCCCCTCCTTCTCTCTTATATACTAAACGTAACCACAAAAAGATTCACGAAACCATTTTGATGGTGATTCCGTATAAGAAGAAAAAAGGAAGGACTGACTTATGAACTCCATCGTCTTAGAGTATCGTCTCTATAAAAATGAATTATCGTTCGAACCACTATACCATTACACGTCTCTCGGCTTAGACGAAGTGCTAGCTCGTCGTGAATGTGAGTTTTTCGTCAAAGACGGCATGACCTATAAACAACGCTCATCCGCCTTAGAAGGTGATCAATACTTCTTGATTTATGTCGACCGTTACACAGAAGGACTGATCGACAAACACGAAACGAGTGAGATCAAGGTCGAGATTCGTACACTTGACGACCGTTTTGACAACCCGTTACTCGAGGCCTATTACGTCGACCGTCACCTCGATGCGCTCGCTATGCTCGGGAGCCAGTATTTATATGTCGCCGGCAAAGAATATGAACGCGATTCAGCAGAAACAGATGAAGATCGTGGTGTTTATGTTATCTACGTCACACCGACTGGTTATGAATTGGAGGAATCAACATGAAGACAAGCAAGAAAATTTTAAGCGGACTATCCGTTGCGGTATTGACCACTTCCCTTGCCGCGTGCGGTGGGGATGAATATGAAGAGGCGGCACTCCCGGAAGAACCGACCGGATACGAATGTGACGATTGGGACTGGGATGACGAGACCGAGTCGTATTATTGTGACGACGACCGCTCTCCGCACTATGGTAGCTACTTCTTACTCGGTAGCCTGTTCCGCTCAAAAAATGGATTGAAGAGCTCTTCGTCATATAAGACATACAAAGCCAACGGTGGTGCGACCGGTTCCGTATCGAAAGGCTCTAATTCTGGGTCGTCAAAATCTGGACTCGGCAGTGGCTCTAAAGGTGGATTTGGCGGATGACGCGTGACGAACTTTACAGTCAAATCCCTTATTTTTGGCCCGATTTAAACGATGAAGAATATGCCTTGTACGATTGTTTTGAGATGACCGCCTCGCAGGTTGCCTCTGTCCGAGAGGCAACCGAGGCGGTTGACTCGATTTTTCGGAAGACGAATCAATTGTTACGCACCCTACCTGACGAGACGCTCTTACTGCTTGGTTACCCTGAGGCGAGTCTGCCGTTCTTACGGGAGAAGACGATGCCGCAGGAGACGATCATCGGTCGTTACGATTGGATCATGAAAGACGGTCAACTCAAATTGATGGAGTTCAATGCAGATACGCCGACCTTTATTAAGGAGCTCTTTGACGTGAACGGCGTGGTCGCTTCCGAGTTTGGTCTCCTTGACCCGAACAGAGAAGCCACCGCCCAACTGAAAATTGAGCTGCGGAAAGCGATCGTCGCCGCGTGGAATCGACTCAAACGAGAAGGCACACCAAAAATCGTCTTTACGGCACATGATGATAACATCGAAGACAAATGGACGGCACGATTTCTGCAAGAGACGCTCGATTTACCGTCTGAATTCGTACCGTTGCACGCCCTACTCGTCGACGAAGACGGCGTCTACACACCATCGGGCGAACGGATTGACATCTTGTATCGTCAAACATATCCGATCGAGCATCTTGTGGACGACCGGTCAGCAGACGGAGACTTGATTGGCATTCGGTTACTTGAACTGAACCTGGAAAAGCACGTGTCGCTGCTCAATCCCCTCTCTGCGTTTCTCATGCAATCGAAAGGCGTACAGGCGCTGATTTGGGAATTGTACGAGACCGAGACATTGTTCGATGAAGCCGAGCGCGACATCATCGACACCTATTTTTTACCGACTTACTTAGATGAGACACCGTTTCTTGGCGAATCGGACTATGTCAAAAAGCCGGCATTCGGACGTGAAGGAGACTCCGTCATCTTGTATACGAAAGATGGCCAACCGTTTCACCGGGAAACATTACAAACGTATGCGGAAGAGACGGCTGTGTACCAACAGTTCATCGAACTTCCGAAACGGATGACGACGACCGTCAAGGGTCGCGTCGAGACACATTACATGATCGGATGTTTCTGTTTGAATGGACACCCGTCCGCACTCGGCGTTCGCGCCGGCAGCATGATCACGAACAACCAATCTTACTACTTAGCCGTTGGCACACCTACACAAAAGGAGACGAACTCATGACATTCATCACACTCGATTCAATCTTAAGCTTCCTCGCCCACCTCGGGACAGGATTCGGTCTCATTCTCGCGGGACTCATCATCTTCGCCCTGACGACCAAATATTCAGAACGTAAGTTAATCAAAGAAGGCAACATGGCCGTCGCCTTGAAACTCTGGGGGAAAGCGCTCGGACTTGCCATCGTCATTTATACAGTCTGGGCGAACAGCGTCAACTTGCTCGATGCATTCATCTGGGGACTCGTCGGGATCGCCGCCCAAGTATTGGCGTTCTGGACGTTTGAATACGTCCTTACACCAGGCGTGAACTTAGAAAAAGAAGTCGAGAACGGCAACATGGCTATCGGTTTCAGCTTGTTCGCCGCATCACTCGTCGTCGGCATCATCGTCGCCGCGAGCTTGACGTACTAATTCAAACACCCCATGTACGCATTGGCGAGGCATGGGGTGTTTGTATTTATAAAAGACAGGAGGAACAATCATGTCCAAGCGAATCATCCTACTCACAATCGTCTCCGGTCTCATCGTCGTGTCCATCGCAGTCGGTGTCGGACTGTATACGTACACTAACATTCAGACTGACAAGTCATACGAAAATGCCGAAAAAGAAATGAATCGTTATATCACGATGAATGACTGGTACGCCTATGAATTTCATAATCGGGAAGAGTCGATTCTTTCTTTTTATTCAAACGAAGATCGCTCCGTCATCGGTCTAGCCGAAATCGATGTCACGACAGGAAACTCAGGCTCCGTCACGAAACAAGTGACACCAGACCAACCATTCGATTTTGTTGTGCTTGAAGACGGAGAAACCGAGTATATCGGTGTACGTCTCAATGACCGACCAGAAGAAGTTGTTTACTTACGGTTGAACGGTGACAATTTCTCAAAAGATTTTCTCGTCAACGATCCTGAGAACGAAGGCTACGCCATGACTTATGTCATCGAAACAACAAAACGGTCAGATGGTGTGTGGTCGCTTGAGACGTTGGATGCCAAGAAACAAGTCGTACATTCAAGTGAACTCACGGAATAACCTATATTGTGCATCAGGACGACTTTTTCCAGTCGTCTTTTTTAGTTGGTCGCAAGAACTCCAGACGGTCCGAAAAATTCATATCGTGCCTGTGGAATCACACGTACAACCGTCTCCATCATCGCACTCGGTCCGCACGTATAAACATCATGCCCTTCCACATCAAGTGCTTCAAGGTGTGACTTATTCATGCAACCCGATACGTCATCCACGTGTGTGATGAGTTTAAGCCCTTGATCCACGAGTTCATCGAGTTCGTCTCCGAGCGGACGAAGGTCCATACTCCGAACTGCGTGCAATAACGTGACAGGACGCCCTTGTTCGAGTGCCGTCTTCGCCATGTTGAAGAGGGGCGTGATCCCGATTCCTCCCGCGATAAGTGTGAGCGGACGATCAGACGTTTCAAGGATAAATTCTCCTGCTGGTGCGCTCATCGGGACTTCTGTTCCGATCGTCTGTTCATGGAGCCAGTTTGAGACGAGTCCCTCCGCTTTCGGCGCAATCCAGTAGCCGTCTTCTGTCGTCTCGATGACACTATATTGACGGTGATGTAGGATGTCCTCTCCCGCAATGCGCGCTTGAACCGAGACGTATTGTCCTGGGATGGCTGTGCCAATAACTCCATCTTTCGCGACGAGACGGAATCGTTTCACTTCAGGTGTATCTACTATGATTTCTTCGATGACGAACGGTTTGAATCCGACCCATGGCGCGTCATCATACATTTTTTTCTCGAGTGAGATGAAGACATCGGCAATCACACCGTAAGCTTTTGCCCATGCATCGATGATGTCAGGTGTTGCAGCTTCACCGAGTACGTCTTGAATCGCCGCAAGTAAGTTCTCACCAACGATCGGATAATGCTCCGGTCGGATGTTCAAACTTTTATGTTTATGAAGTGCTGGTTGGATGGCAGGAAGAATCGCTTCGAGTCGGTCGATATGAAGGGCAGCCGCATAAACCGCGTTCGCGAGTGCTTCTGGCTGACGTCCTCGCTTTTGATTCGTATGGTTGAAGAAGTGACGAACTTCTGGATTTTGTTCAAACATTCGTTGATAAAAATGCTTCGTGATTGTCACACCATGTTCTTTCAAAACTGGTGCCGTCGCCTTTATAATCTCAATCGTTTGTTGATCTAACATGTGAATTTCCCCCTTTTGTTTTGTACACGTTCATTATGTGAGACAAGTCACTTTAAAGCAATATATTAAATACTTGTTTAAAGTAGATTTCACGTTTCTGACTTATTTTCGCCATTACCCTTTCACATTTGTTCGAATCGCACTTTTTGGGATTGTCTTGTACAATGAAACGAGAGGTGATGATGGATGAGACTCACGCAAACATGTGACTACGCACTGCGAACGTTGATGTATAGCGCTACGTTTTCACATCGGCTCGTCACGATTCAAGAAGTGGCAGACCAATATAACATCTCCAAAAACCATGTCATGAAGGTCGTATATGAGCTTGGGAAATATGGTTATTTGGAATCGGTGCGTGGTCGAGGCGGCGGCTTTCGACTCGCACGACCGATGGATGACATCAATGTAGGGGAAGTCGTTCGGACGATGGAACCGTTCGAACTCGTGGAATGCTTCGGGGAAGGCCGATGCGTCATCGCACCTGCCTGTGATTTACGAGGTGTTTTGAATGAAGCCATGTTGGCGTTTCTTCATGTACTCGATCGTTACACGATTGCGGATCTCGTCGTCAACCGAACGAACGAACTCGCCATGTTATTAGGCGTACAAAACCCGACGGACTGAAATGGTCCGTCGGGTTTTCCGCTTACAAAGCCTTTAGTTTTGATTCGATTTCTGCTCGCTTTGACTCAAGAAACGGAGGCAAGGCTAATCGTTCTCCGAGTGTCTCAAGCGATTCATCCGTCGCAAATCCCGGTTCATCTGTCGCCAGTTCCACTAAGATTCCGCTCGGTTCGCGGAAGTAAATCGACTGAAAATAGTAACGGTCAATAAGACCAGAGTGGCTGATTCCATGTGCGTCAAGCTTCTCGATCCACTTCGTCATATCGTCTGTTTCTTCCACTCGAATCGCCACATGATGCACACTCCCTCGCCCTGGTCGTTCCGATGGCAAATCCGGCCGATCGACGAGATGAATCTCTGTTGCCACACCACCCTCGCCCGTCTCAAAGACACGCACGTCATGTCCATCCCGTTCAAATGTCGTTACATATCGATAGCCAAGAACTTCTGTCAGCACCCGTGCCGTCTTGTCAATCCGCCGTACCGTCCATTCACTGAATCCGAGACCGAAGATACCGAGGTCCGTTGGCACTGGACCTTTGCTCCAAGGTGTCCCGCTCCCTCCTTCTACAAGACAGAGACGTTGACCCTCATGATCTTCGAACGAAAGGGTCGCCCTTCCTAAAACCGACTCGATTTCTCCGTAAGATACATCGAACGCGTCAAAACGCTCCTGCCAGTACGCGAGCGCTCCATCCGGCACCCTGAGTGCTGTCCGGGAAATACTGCTTGACCCTCGATACGTCTGTCCGAGAAACGGTAACTCAAAGAACGTCAAATCGGTTCCAGGCGTACCCATCTCGTCTGCATAGAACAAGTGATACATCGATGGGTCATCCTGGTTAACCGTCTTTTTGACGAGCCGCATCCCTAGTATTTCCGTGTAGAATCGCAAGTTCTTCTTAGCATCCCCGGTCATCGCTGACACGTGATGTTGTCCACTAATCATCTTCATCCCTCATCTCCCCTTTCGACTATATCGTTATTGTATCATCCCCAAATGAGTAAAGTCCTCTTTACATTATGTGAAGTTTGTTTTACACTAATGGTAGAAACTAGAAATGAGGTGGCACGATGCCATTAGTCAACCGCGTGAAAGAACTGCGTGCCCGGCACCAGTTAACCCAAGGCGACCTGGCCGAAAAGGTCGGTGTGACGAGACAGACGATTATCTCGCTCGAGAAAGGCAGCTACACACCGTCACTCATGCTGGCGATGCACATCGCACGGGTGTTCGAGGAACCGGTCGAATCTATATTCACAATCGAGGAGGAAAGAAAATGAAACACGTTGTCGTTCAGTCTATTTCCAGCATCATCCTGTATGTCCTGATGGCATTTCTATTCAGCTCATTTTTATCCGATGTGTCGAAGACCGTCAGCGAGTCTGACCGATTCTTAGTTGAATTCAATCTGCTTCCCCTACTTTTACTTGTTGTTTTTGGCATTGTTTGGACAGTCTATTCGTTTAACTCCCGGCCGAACAAGCAGTTGAGCTTCACTCAATGGTCTGTCCGCATGACTGAATTTAGTGAAGTCGATGAGCGTGAACAAATCATCACAGTGAAAGCGACAAAAGCGGCATACATCTCGTTCGGCATCTCCGTTCCTATTTTTATGGGGTCGTTTATGTTCTATCCGTTGTTTGAAGATACACTTCCCGCCTATCCGATCTATGCACTCGCTTCAACGCTTATCATCGCGACACTCGTCTATATGACGACTTGGATTCGCGGTTATCGACATTAAGGAATTCATCACGAATTCCTTTTTTTGTGTCCATTTTTCATCGATTCGGCTATCATGATTGCCAATTCTATTACACCGTGCTTATATATAACTAAATGGTTATATAAAGAATGTAAGGAGTCTTGCTTTGTGAAAACCGTCGATTTGACGATTGGAAACGTGCAACGCGTCATTCTGGCTCTTGCCCTTCCGCTCGTCGGTAGCTCGTTATTACAATTTACGTATAGTCTCGTCGACATGTTTTGGGTCGGTGCGCTCGGGAGCGATGCTGTGGCAAGTATCGGTGCAGCTAGTTTTTATATCATGCTCGGACAGGCGATTCAATCGTTGATTGTCGTTGGCGCCGGCATCAAAGTATCACAAGCTGTCGGGAGACGTGACCTCAATTCGGTTCAGCGTCATGTCCGGGCCAGCAGGCGTCTGAATCTAACACTCGGTCTTTCGTACGCCTCTCTACTAATTATGTTCGGTCATACATTCATCGGCTTTTTGAATATGGGTGCCCCCGCTGTGGAGCAGCTTGCGTATGAATATTTGTTCGTCAGCGCGCCGATGCTCATCTTTTCTTTCTTTAATTTGCTGTTTGCTCGTCTATTCAGTGCATATGGCAATACGACAACAGCGATGCGAATCAATGCGACAGGTGTCATCCTCAATATGATTCTCTCCCCGATTTTCATTTATCCATTCCAACTCGGTGTGATCGGGGCTGCCCTTGCAACACTTGTCGCCAACGTCATGATGTTCGGATTGTTTTGGCACCGCGCTCGTACATTATTCAATTGGGATGAAGTCGTTCAGCCGACTCGAGCTGACTATAAAGAAATCATCCGTCTTGGTTTTCCGATGGCAACCCAACGGATTTTGTTCACGGTAATCAGTATTTTTCTTGCCCGCATGATTGGCTCATACGGGACGGAAGCGATTGCGGCACAGCGCATCGGACTTCAAATCGAATCGATTGCCTACATGATGATTGGTGGCTTGAACGGAGCAATGGCTAGCTATACCGGTCAAAACCTCGGGGCACGAAAAGTAGATCGTGTTCATGAAGGTTACCGGGTAACGACCCGACTCGGGATGGTTTACACAGGATTCATCATGTTGTTCTTTTTAATCGTCCCAGATTTACTCATTGGTCTATTCGTCGATGACGTTCGAACCATCGAAATTGGGGCGAGCTACTTGCGAATTATTGGCATTTCGCTCGTCTTCTCATCGATTGAAATGATCGGAAACGGATACTTCTCAGGACTCGGATTACCGAAAATCCCCGCGACCATCTCGATTATTTTCACAGTGGCCCGTATCCCGCTCGCATTTGTTCTTGAGCCTTATCTCGGAATCGATGCCATCTGGTGGAGTATCGCCATCTCAAGTATCACAAAAGGGCTTGTCTCCGCCCTCTTTGTCCGACTAACGAAAAAGGAAGTGATTTCCCTTGCAAAAGCAGTTTAATCAACTACCCCACCATCTCATCACAAGTGGAAAATTTGCCATCGAGCGAGAAATGTTACGCGTCACGTCAGAAGGCACACTAGCTGTTACGAAGCATCCAAAAGCACTCGGTCATAAAGCGACACATCCATATATCACGACCGACTTTTCTGAAAGTCAAATTGAGCTTGTCACTCCGACGTTTCCAACGATTGAGGCGGCACATCATTTCTTAGAAACGCTTTACGATATTACGGCGCTCAACATAGGCGATGAACGCCTTTGGCCACAATCGATGCCATGTGCCTTGCCGGAAGGTGGTACGATTCCACTCGCTGATTTTGGTGTGTCCGGAATAGAGGCTAGCCGTTATCGTGAGCATCTGCTCCAAAAATATGGTGCGAAAAAACAACTCATTTCTGGAATCCATTTCAACTTTTCATTTTCCGATGAGATGTTATCCGCATTATACGAAGGATCCCCTGAACAAAATCGACACTTCAAAGATCACCTATATTTGAAGTTAGTTCGTCAATATTTACGAATGCGTTGGCTCATCGTCTATTTGCTCGGTGCTACCCCAGCCGTACATGCGAGTTATGAAGAACGATGTGTCAGCCAGATGCAAGCGCTCCATGTAGACACTTTTTCAAATAAACAAGCATTGTCATATCGGAATAGCGACTGTGGGTACACGAATGTTGAACCGCTTTATCCAAATTATGCGACACTCTCAAGTTATATAGACGATGTAAAACGGTTCATTGCCAAAGGCGAGATTGCCAATCCGAACGAACTCTACTCCCCCATCCGATTGAAAACATCGAAAGGTGGTAACGACTTAAATCAACTCGAGGCACACGGTATCGATTACATTGAAATTCGCAATATCGATTTGAATCCGTTTGAAAAGACCGGAATTGCTCGTTCAGATTTACGGTTCCTTCATCTGTTTTTGTTGTACTTGACCTTTACTAAGGAGACATCTCATGTCGATTGGCAAGCTGAAGCGTACAATAATCAACAACGTGTCGCCAAAGAAGGCATGTCTCCCGCAAGCATATTGACTCGAGATGGTTACGCCATACCTTTACACACGTACGCGACAGAACTTCTCGACGCCATCGATTCGTTCAACACACAGTATGACCTCGGCTTCGAAGATGTCTTTCCCGCTGTACGCGAAAAAATTGATCACGTGGACCGGACGTACGCTTCCCGATTAAAGACGATTATGACCGAGACGGGTTATCACGCATGGTCCCTCGCCCAAGCAGAACACTTTTATGAGGACGCCTATGCAAATCGTTTTCGCATCCACGGTTATGCCGACCTGGAACTGTCTACTCAAATCTTAATGAAATCCGCAATTAAACGTGGTTATCGTGTCGATGTCATCGATCGTTCCGACCAGTTCATTCGGATTCGAAACGGCAAACACGAAGAATACGTCAAACAGGCAACGAAAACTTCAAAAGACAATTATGTTTCCGTCTTAATGATGGAGAATAAAACGGTGACAAAGTTTGTACTCGCAGAGCATGGCATTCGTGTCCCTGAAGGGGTAGAACTTCAAGATGAATCAGATTTACGTCAGGCATGGGATTCATTTTCAAAACAACCCATCGTCTTAAAACCAAAGTCTACAAACTTCGGAGTCGGTATTCACATTTTTAAAGACGGAGCGACGTATGATGAAGCACGGTCTGCATTTCAGTATGCGAAAACGTTTGATGATGTCGTTTTACTTGAGACATTCTTACCCGGAAAAGAATATCGCTTCCTCGTCATCGGGGATGACGTCGCGGGCATCCTCCATCGTGTCCCGGCGAACGTCACTGGAGATGGCACCTCTTCGATCCGTCAACTCGTTGCGACAAAAAATGAAGACCCGTTACGCGGAAAAGGATACAAGACACCTCTCGAGAAAATCGACATCGACGAGGTCGTCATCTCATTTTTACGTGCTCAAGGCAAGACACCCGATAGTATTCCCGCTCTCGATGAGCGTGTCTTCTTACGCAAAAACTCTAATATCAGTACCGGCGGAGATAGTATCGACTATACGGATCAAATTTCTGACATCTATAAGCGTATTGCTGTCGATGCCGCTAAGTCAGTCGGGGCAACCATCTGTGGTGTCGATATGATGATTCCCTCTCTCGATGATGCGCAAATCGAATACGGTATCATCGAATTGAATTTTAATCCCGCCATCCATATCCACGCTTTTCCTTATGAAGGAAAAGAACGACCGATTGGTGAGATGCTACTTGATTTATTGTTTAAATATTGAGTATTCCTGTTACGGAATATTCCTAATTGGGAATATTAAAAGTAAGAGGACGGTGACGAAAAATGGAAGAGAGATTGGCTTCTTTGTTTCATGCGTTAGCCGACCCGAACCGGTTGCGGATGATCGAATTGTTACGGAAACAAGAGTGGACGGTCGGAATGATGGCAAATCAGCTTGGGATCAGTCAACCGCAGACATCGAAGCACTTGCGAATTCTGTATGATGCAGGTCTCGTCACAGTAACCATTGATGCCAATCGAAGACGTTATGCACTCAAGTCTCAAGCACTCGAACCATTAGATGCTTGGCGGACCTATATGGCTCGGGAAACAGAGCGACTCGATCGATTGGAGACGTTTTTAGCGGAGTCACAGCGAGAGGAGAATGGATCATGAGTACGGTCAAATCACATATAGAGGGCACGATATTGATTATGGAACGTCTGTTCAAGGCACCACGCCAACTTGTATTTGAAGCATTCTCGACACCTGCACATTTAGAGAAATGGTGGGGACCGTCCGGATGGGAGACGAAAGTATACAGCTTCGACTTCAAACCGGGGGGGATTTGGCATTATTGCATGACTTGTGTCGACAAAGAACAAGGTGACTTTTATGGTATGGAATCATGGGGCAAATCAACCTTTATCGACATCGATCCATACTCCCAAATCGTCTATACGGATGCATTCTCGGATGCGGACGGACACGTCAACCCGGACTTACCTGTCATGACGATCACAAATGAATTTCTCGATACATCGGAAGGCACGTTATTCATTAGTCGCTCCGAATTCCCGAATGAAGAGGCTCTCCAACAAGTCGTCGAAATGGGCGCTGTCGAAGGGTTCACTTCCCAACTCGATCGTCTCGAAGCGATTATAAGCCAGTAAAAAACATGCACCGTTCCCGAAAAGGAATGGTGCATGTTTTGATTCATCTGAACTGCCGAAACAATTCATCAAGCTGTTCTCGCGTAATCCGTTCAAACGTATCTCCGATGCTTACTTCGGTTGAACAGTGTCCGTCTTTTTCAACAAGATACCCCGTAATGCCTACTCCTGTTTCTTCTTGGATGCGCGCAATTTTCTCACCAATTTCTTCCTTCTCCCCTTGAAAATGAAGATGGAACATATTCGTGACCGGGATGCATGGAGTCGTCCACACGCCATCGAGTTCATTGAAGCGTGCTGCTAAGCGGACGGCCTCGTTTCGATACTCGGCCATCTTGTCTTTTCGTAGCTCATAATAATAATCCGCAGACAGGATGTATGGATATAAGCTGATCAAGTCACCACCGTAGCGTCGCTTCCATACTTTCGACATGTCACAAAATGCCTTCGGTCCAGCAAGGATGGCGCCGGCAATGCCACCGATTCCTTTATAAAACGAGACGTATACGCTATCAAAGAGCGCACAAATCTCAGAAGCCTCTTTTTCATAATACGGAAGCGATTCGAACAGTCGTGCACCATCCAGATGTAGATGAATCCCTTTCTCACGACAGTGTTCATGAATTGCCACAAGTTCCTCGAACGTCGGCAATTCCCCACCGATTTCTCGTTGTGGCAGTTCGAGCAACAGACACGCGATGTCCGGTAACGCTTGAATCTCTTCGAGCGTCATCAATCGGTTTTCGTCCCCCACTAAAATCGGTTCGATGTGATGCAACTCTTTTAAACCATCCTGCTCATGAATTTCAAGGTGGCACAGCGGGTGATATGCGACCTTTTTCTTCCCTGTCTCATCACACCAAATGCGTAGCGCAATCTGCTGTGCCATCGTACCGCTTGGAAAGAATACTGCCGACTCTTTCCCAAGAACCTGTGCCATCTTCTCTTCGAACTGTCGAATCGTTTTCCCCTGTCCATACTGATCACTCGGCTCATCTTCACGCACATGCTCAAATGCGCGTTTCAATACCCCGGCTTCCCGTTTGCCGTGACCGCTCAATTGAACGTTCGTCTGACGATACGTGTCTGCCAATCGCTCCATTCTTTCCCCTCCTCGACAAATAAGCTCCCTGTCAGTATAACAGGGAGTCCTCTCTTCAGTCGCGAATGCGGACGATGAGTTTACCGCGCACTTTTCGCGTTTGTAGTTTTTCGAGACCTTCTTTCAATTGGTCGAACGACAACACTTCTGTGACGAGATCGTTCAGTTCACCTGCATCGAGCAAGTTCATCATCTCTTCGGCCATATACGCCAAGTTGCGAATCGCATGTTCGTCCTCGCTCGCATGCGCCGCCCCGAGTGCCACTTCGTGAATCGAAGGAGATAACGTGAAGCCTTTCATGTTCGTCATGTCTGGTGGCCCGGCGATGTAGGCGAGGTGTCCGCTGAATGCGAGACGATCTAGGTCTGCTGTCGCAACGTCTCGTCCGACTGTATTCAAAATCAGGTCGACACCACGTCCATCTGTTTCTTCCATGATCCGTGCCGTCACGTCCTCGACGTTATAATCAATCACCACGTCCGCCCCGAGTGATTCTACCCACTCAACGTTCTCAGGAGATGCCGTCGTGAATACCTTCAGACCGAGCCGTTTTGCGAGCTGAATCGCAAATCCACCGACACCGCCCGCTCCTGCGTGTATGAGAATCGTCTCCTTATCTCGCGTGTTCAGCTTCTGCATGACCGCTTCATATGCTGTCATCCCCGCACACAGGATAGAAGCCGCCGCCTCATCGCTTACACCTTGCGGAACGACCGCACACGCCCGGGCATCGACGACCGTATACTCGGCGAATCCCCCATATTTCGAAAGATCCGTATGAACAGCCACACGCGAACCCGTAATGATGTTGGCGATACTCGAACCGACCTCAACGACTTCTCCGACGAGGTCGACACCGAGAATGTGTGGATATGACCAATTCGGGTTTCCGTTTGATCCGACTTTATAATCGACCGGATTCAAGGCGACCGCTTCGACACGAATCAACAGTTCTCCCGCTCCTGGTGTCGGTCGGTCGATTTCTCCAATATGCAGATGATCAAGACCAGGTTGATCGAGTAGCCATGCTTTCATGTTTAGTAAGCTCCTTCCGAATACGTGAGTTCGTATGAGTGTGAATAAATTTCAACGAGGTTGCCGAATGGATCTTCGCAGTACACCATGCGGTACGGTTTTTCACCTGGGTAGTATTCACGAATCGGCATCCGTTGTCTCCCGCCGTGAGCGACAATCTTCTCGACGAGCCCTTCGATGTCAGGGTCTTGTACACAGTAGTGGAAGATCCCTGTCTTCCAAAACTCGAAGTTGTCTTCTGGTGTTTCGTTGTTCGGAAATTCGAACAACTCAATCCCGATTCCGTCTCCCGTTGACATATGAGCGATTCGGAATTTGCCCCAGCCCGGTCCGAAGACGTCGGTACACATCACACCGATTGGCGAATCATCCTCGACGACGTCTGATGGTGTCATAATCGTATACCACCCCATCACGTCCTCATAAAATTTTACGGCCTCAGCGACGCTCGGTACAGAAAGACCGATGTGTGAAAACGTTCTTGGATATGTCATGTTTCATTTACTCCTTTTTGTTTGCTCAATTTAGCGGGTAACGATAAGATACTGTCATTGAAGCAAGAAAAAAAGTACGCACATTGAAGTAACTACCCGAAAGTGAGGTTCCTTGAACATGACCACATCGTTCCCCGTCAACCGCGCACTTGAGATTATCGGCGGCAAATGGCGCCCCCAAGTGTACTGCACGCTTCAAGATGGACCGCTTCGTTTTTCTGATATTCAACGAGCGATTCCGGACGTCAGCCGAAAAGTGTTGACCGACCAATTGCGCGAGCTCGAGCAGCTCGGCATGGTTCGCCGTGTCGACTACTCGACCGAGAAGCACCTGCACGTCGAATATTCATTGACCGAAGACGCCCTCGGACTGCAACCCGCCATGAATGCCCTTTGTTCATGGGGAGAGTGCCACGACAAAAAATAATCCCGAGCCACATGGCCCGGGATTATTTTTATGAGGCGAACAGACTAATCAAATTCCCATCCGCATCGTACAGGATGGCGTAACGTTGACCCCAGAACGCATCCCACGGTGCTTTGTGTGACGCATAACCTTGTTCAAGGATTGAGTCATACAAAGCATTCAATGACTCACGACTGTCACATAAAAAGGCAAGCTCGATTCGATGCCCGTCTGCCTGTTTCCATTCCCCGTATACCGATTCGGCCACTTCTACCGTATCGAACGCGAGACGCACGCCTCCTTCGTCAATCTCTACATGTGCTTCCCCGTTCATCGCTTCCGGAATCTCAAACCCGAGCGCCCGATAGAAATCGAGCGACCGCTTCATATCCGTCACGACGATCCCGACCATGTCCAATTTGACTGCCATCATGTTCCCTCCCCTTATTTTCATGATACGATTTGAGTGTAGCATGACCAATTCGATCAGAGACGAGGAATTTCAATGAATTATACGTTTCAACCACTCACCCAAGAGCAAGCCGAACGTATCGCCTTCGAGTGGCGCTATGAAGGCGAATACGCGTTTTACAATATGGATGCTGACGAAGAAGATCTCGCCTTATTTTTAGATGCAGATGAGCGAGGTGATACAACGTTCGCCATTCTTGACGACGAACTCATCGGTTTCGTCACGTTGCAATTCGAATCAGTAGACGCTGTTTCTATCGGTCTCGGCATGCACCCTGATTTGACGGGGAGCGGCAACGGACATCGATTCCTCACGTCAATCATAAATTGGATTGAGGCGACATATGGGACTCGCACAGTGCGTCTTGCCGTCGCCACGTTTAATAAACGGGCCATCCGATTATACGAGTCTCTAGGCTTCATCCCACAAGACACGTTCATGCAGGAGACGAATGGTGGTGTGTATCCGTTTCTTTCAATGACACGTGAACAAAGCGAACCCCCGAACAACTGATGTCCGGGGGTTTTGTCATGTCCGCTGTTTCTTCTGAATATAAGAAAGACCGAGCGCTCCAATTAAAATCGTCCCTTTGACGATGTCTTGCGCATAATACGGCACGTCCCACATCGTCAGTCCGTTCAAGAGAATTCCAATCAAAATAGCTCCAATCAATGTCCCGATCACGTTCGGGCGCCCTGTCCCAAAGACGGCGTAGCCGATGTAGGCAGCCGCGACAGCGTCCATCAAAAGGGGTGCTCCAGCCGAGACTTGTCCCGTACCAATCCGAGATGCAAGAATGATTCCGCCGATGGCTGCAAACAATCCGCTGAGTACGTAGGCGTACAACTTGATTCGATTCACGGCGATCCCGGAACGACGGGCCGCTTCGGCGTTCGACCCGACGTAATAAAATTCACGCCCGGTCCGCGTATAAGTCAAGAATAGATGCGCTCCGATAAAGAACACCAGCATGAGCAGGGCGACGAACGGAATCGGACCGATCGTCCCTTGACCGATGAATAGAAATGACGGGATGAAACGCCCTGGCGCCGTCCCCCCTTCAATCGGCATGTTGTCATAAATCGAGAATCCTTTCGTATACGTCAACTGAATCCCGTTAATGACGTACATGATGGCGAGTGTCGCTAGTAAATCCGGTAATCGGAATTTGATTGTGACGAGCGCGTTCAACAGCCCGACGAGAATCCCGAGTGCAAGTGGGATCAGCAGAGCGACGAGAAGCTCTTGTCGATGAAGGACGAGACTTGCCGCTGCCCCGATTGTCGCAAGACTCGCCGTCGAGCCGACCGACAAGTCGAATCCTCCGACGATGAGCGAAAACGTGACGCCGAGGGCAAGTAGCGACACGATTGAAACCGATTTGATGATGTCACTAAAGTTTGCGTATGTCAGAAATTGATCGTTCGTCACGGTAAAGACCGCAATCAAACCAAGGATTGCGAGTAACGTTCCATACTGACCGATATGACCGCTGATTCGTTTTCGTTCTTTGACTACTAACTGTGCCATGTCATGCGCCTCCTTTCTCTGCAAGTTGTCCACGGTCGAGCCAAAGAATTCGATTGGCGACCCGTTCGAGCTCGTGTCGCTCACTCGAGGTGAACAATACGGTCTTCCCTTGTTTCGCGAGTGCAATGACGCGTTCATATACGTCTTGTTTCGCTGCGATATCAATTCCTTTTGTCGGTTCGTCGAGCAGATAAATGTCTCGGTCTTCGAGTAACCATTTGCTAAAGACGACCTTCTGTTGATTTCCACCACTCAGCTCACGAACCGGTTGTTTCACGTTCGCATAACGGACGCAAAGCGATGCCAATACGTCCGAAACGCGAGTTGCCTTTCCTGCGACAGCAATCACGTTCCGTTCAATCGTCTCGTCTAAAAATAATCCATGACGACGTCTCTCCTCTGGAACGAGTGCAAATCCTAAACGTACGGCGTTTTCCGGTTCTTTGATCACATGTTCTTTTCCATCGATTGTGATGGATTGACGAATCCCAGAAAGACCGAACAACGCTTCCATCAGTTCCGTCTTCCCACTCCCCGTCAATCCTCCAATCCCGAGCACTTCTCCGCGATACGCTTCAATCGAAATCTCCGATTGAAACGCCGGAAGGGTCAACTGCGCGGACAAACAAATCGTGTCTTCCGGCACCGCCTTTTCTAACGCCGCATCAAATGTTGTCCCACTCAAAAATGTCTGCACCGCTTCTGAAGAGAGCGATTGGTACGGTCCATCGTACACGACACGTCCGTCCCGAAGAAACGTAGAGGTCGACGTGACCCGGGTGAGCTCGTTTGAACGATGCGTGACCAATACAATCCCGACTCCTTCTGCCGCAAGCTTCTGTAACAATTCCAGTAAGGCGTCGGCATCCTTTTCCGATAAGGCAGCGGTCGGTTCGTCGAGGAGCAAATACTTGGCATCGCTCTCGAGTGCCCGAGCGATGAGAAGGCGCTGTTTCACGCTGAGCGGGAAGTGACCGGCTGGACGCGTTGGATCGACCTCTAAACCGACTCGGGACAACACACGTTTCGCTCGCTGTTTCAAACGTTGCGGACGAATCCGCTTCACTTTCTGCCATGGAAGGACATTCTCATACACAGGCAAGTCCAAATAGAGCGCATCATCCACTTCTTGCGACACCGTGATGATGCCATGACGAATCGCTTCCGCTGGTGTGAGGCGGATTGATTTTCCATCAATGGACAACTCGCCGGACGTCGGTTCAGCCGTTCCGTTTAGCAGTTTGATGAGCGTACTTTTACCGGCCCCGTTCAGACCGAGAAGCCCATGAATGTCTCCCGGCTTTAAACTGAAGGATAGTTGATCGAGCACCGTGACGTCACCATACTGTTTCGTGATTCGTTCCAAGCGAATCATCAGTCGGTCTCCTTCATCCAATCCGACCATGCCGCATTCGATTCGCCCCAACCTGGCACGTACTGTCCAAGGTCATCCATCGTGACAGGCTCATCCGGTAAGACGTCACGGTCCACTAGATATGGGTCGACCGAATGAATGGAAGGCGTCTCTTCCCCGACCACTTTTTGATAAGCGTATCGGACTTGAATGCGGCCAATTTCGGCTGGATCTGTGGCAGCTGTCACTTTCCACGGACTCCCCTCTTCTTGCATGAGTTGCAAGTCTTCGTCACTCAAGTCAATCCCGTAAACGGCAATCTCGTCACGGCCTGCTTGCTTGATGGCACGGCTCGCCCCTTTGGCGAACTCATCCCACATCGCAAACACCGCATCAATTTCGCCTTCCGGGTACTTCTTCAAAATCGCCTCCATCTGGCTTTGCGTATCGAGCGCCGTGTTGTTCGTCGCCGAACCGAACTTTGCGACTTCCTGGATGCCGGGATAGCGTTTCAAGAATGCATCATAAATCGTATGTCGACGTTCCATCGGGGTGAATCCACCGACCCAAATCGTGACGATGTTCCCTTCCCCGTCCAAATCTTCCGCGAGTGCTTTTAGCGAGCGCCATGCGAGTGAATAATCGTCTTGGTCGATGACCGTCACGCCTTCATTCGTCAAATCGTTATCGAATGCGACAACTTTGATGCCTTTGTCGAGCGCCCGTTGAACAGGCTCTTTCAAGGCATCGGCACGTCCGTGGTCAATCAAGATCACATCGACTCCTTGCGTCGTCGCCGTATCGACATAACTCGCCATTTTCGACAAATCATTTTCGGCGTTATACACTTTCACGTTGCCACCGAACGCTTCGACTTGCTCGGTCACCCCTTCGATATACTGCGAAGAGAACGTCCCGATCGACATCTGCATGACGAGGGCGACTTCTAGATTTTTCGGAAGCGTCTCATTTGAGACGTTGACGGTTTTCGCTTCCGTTTTACTTGTTGTCGTAGTCGTTTTCGGTTGAGCCTGTTCGTTCGTGCATCCGGCAAGTGCCAGGATGACAGTCAACAGGAAGAAGATGATTTTTTTAGACATATGTGTTTCCTCCTACATGTTCTACAATGACCGACTCAGTCGGTTCGAGCACACCTGTCTCTGTAATTAGACCGGTAATCAGTTCGGGTGGTGTCACATCAAACGCCGGATTGAAGACGGTGATGCCGACGAGTGCCGTCGGATGTCCCCCGATATGGGTCACTTCATGCGCGTCCCGTTCTTCGATTTGAATCGTGTCATCTACCTCTAAATCGAATGTCGAATGCGGAGCAGCCACATAGAATGGGATGCCGTAATGCTTCGCCAAAATCGCAAGCTGGAGTGTTCCGATCTTGTTGGCCGTATGACCGGTACGGGTGATGCGGTCCGCCCCGACGATGATAGCATCGATTTGTTTCGTCTGGATGGTCCAGGCCGCCATGTTATCTGTAATCAGTGTGACATCGATATCTGCCCGGTCGAGCTCCCATACGGTCAGTCGTGCTCCTTGAAGCAGCGGTCGCGTTTCGGACGCGAACACCCGAAACGGGATGCCACGCTCTTTCCCGACATAGAACGGCGCGAGCGCGGTACCGTATCGTGACGTCGCGATGGCACCGGCGTTACAAATCGTCAATACGTTGCCACCAGCGGGTAACACGGTGAGCGCATGTTCCCCAATCGTGCGATACGTAGCCACGTCTTGTTCAAAGATTTCAATCGCACGCTGCTTGATTGCTTTTGCAATCTGTTCAAAGTCCTCCCCCACATTCAATCGAAGGAGTGATTCGATGACATGCTGTAAGTTGACCGCGGTCGGTCTTGTCGCAATCAACCGTTGACCGACTTGATTCAATTGGAGATGAAAATATGGATTATCTTGCAGACGTGACGCTTCTTTCGCAAGGACAAACGCTCCGAAATAAGCGATGGCCGGTGCACCGCGAACTTGAAGCGACTTGATTGCCTGCTCGGCCTGTTCAAGCGTCAACACTTCGACATAGCGCTCTTCTTGCGGCAACAGCGTCTGATCTAAAATCGTCAACACTTCCGTGTCGGCATCGAAATGAATACTTTGCACACTCATACGCGCACCTCCGACAAGACTGGAATCAATTGATCGATGGATTGAATTTGATGGCGCTGTTTGATGAGACGCGTACCGAGCTCTAAGGCGTGGCGTTTCCGTTCGATGCGAAGGTCGTCTGGTAATGTCTCTAAGTCGGCGACTCCAGCCAGACCGACCGTCCGCCGAATCAATTCGCAGCCTGCGTAGCCGATGGCGTCACTCAAAATGGATGGCAACAGTTCGTCCACGAATCCTACTGTGTTGAACGGCTCTGCGGCCTGTGTAAAGCGGGTACGGAACGTTTTTTCGAACGTCTCCCAGACGGTGAGTACTTCTGTGAAGCGTTCGAATCGTTTCAACGGATGCGCATACGTTGAGAACACCAGATGAGCAATGATTTGACCAATGTCAAAGCCGAACGGACCGTAAAACGCAAATTCGGGATCGATAATTTTTGTTTCTTGACGGGTCGCAAAAATGCTTCCTGTATGTAAATCCCCGTGCAGTAGCGCTTCGTGCTTCGTCACGAACCCAACCTTCAATTTGGTCACTTCAATTTTCAAAGCGAGGTCTGACCAGAGTTGCTCCACATCCGGACGAAGGACTGGCTCGATTTGATTCGATTCTGCGTCGCGATACGGGTCGGTGAAGATCAGTTTCTCCGTGATATCGCATAGTTCTGGATTGTAATACTCTTTTTCAATTTGTTTCTTCACGAGTGGTCCATTCGCGTAGTCAGACGTCGCAAACAACGTTTCCCCGAGGAACGTACCGACGTGGCGGGCTAAGTTCGGGTAGCTCTCTCCTTTTAGGAAGCCGGTGCGGACGATTTCGAACGATGATAAATCTTCTAAAATCGTATAGGCGAGTTCACGGTCACTACCGAGTACATCTGGTACAAATTGTGGTACGACTTTTGAAAACTCACGGAGTGCCAGTTGTTCGATCCACGAACGATCAAGCGTGAGCGGCCAACTCTCTCCAACAACTTTTGCGTACGGCAACGCTTGTTTCACGATTAATGACGTTTCTCCTTGACGAATGCGAAAGACGAGATTTAAATTGCCATCCCCAATTTCCTCACATTCTGCAATCCCCTCTTCTAGTAACCCTAACTGTCGAACGTGTTCGACGACACTCTGTTCTGTAAACGCCTCATAAGCCATGATGGTTTTCCCCTTTCTTAACTCTATGCATGAAAAAAGCCCCTTTCTCCGCGAGAAAGAGGCACACCCAAATTGGTTGTTCCTCTCATCTTTCAGACATGTGTCTGGTGGATGTAGCACCGTGCCAAATGGTCGGTTGCTGCGGCGTCTTAGGGCCAATTCCCTCTGCCAACTCGCGATAAGAGTAAATGATGTAATTGTGTTTGACGTGTTGAGACGAATATTACGGACTAGGCATGCTAGTTGTCAATCCTCTATTTTCAGTCGCCCACTTATTTTCGACACGCATATATAGAAACATTATTTTTAAACTTTTTTTCTCAAAAAAAGGAATTGACGAGTGAGCGATTCTATGTAAAAATTCAATTAAATTTCACAACTTCACAACTATTCTTATCAAGAGCAGACGGAGGGACAAGCCCGATGATGTCGCAGCAACCGACCAGAAATGGCACGGTGCTAATTCTTGCAGCTAACGCTGAGAGATAAGAGTTCATTGTTTTTTTTGAATGACCTCTTGTCAAGCCAAGAGGTCATTTTTTGTTTGACCTGAAAGGAGGAACTTATGGGAATCATCGCTACTTATGAAATCAAACATACCGATCACGTCGAGCGTGTAGCTGAGAAAATCGCACATGAGCTGACCGTCGGGACATGGACCGAGTTGAACCATCTCGAACAATATCAACTGCAAGCGTTCCGAGGTGAGGTCATCGCCACGTCCCAACAAGAAACGACAAGTCGCTTCTCGATTCGCTACCCGCTACATAACGTGACACCGGACTTTTCGTCCATTCTGACGACGACATTCGGAAAACTGTCGCTCGACCCAAACGTCAAACTCGTCGACCTCTCGCTTCCAGAGGAACTCGAACCGGACTTTCCGGGTGCCGCATTCGGAGTCGAAGGGGTCCGCGACATCCTTCGAGTACACGACCGACCGCTCGCCATGAGCATCTTCAAAGGCGTCATCGGACGGGACCTTGATTTTTTGGCGACACAACTCTGGGACCAGTTCGCAGGTGGCATCGATCTCGTGAAAGACGACGAGATTTTATATGACAATCCGCTCACCCCATCGCTCGAACGGGCTCGGATTGGAACATCGATCATTCAAGAACATAAAGAATTGACGGGTCGTTCCGTTCTATACGCAGTGACGTTGAGCGGTCCCGTTTTCACCTTACGCGACCAGGCGAAGCGATTGATTGAGGCAGGCGCGACCGCATTGTTGTTCAACGTGTATACGTACGGGCTTGACGCATTGCGAGAGCTCGCCAAAGATTCTGAGATTCACGTCCCGATTTTGGCACATCCCGCTTTTGCAGGAGCGTTGACCGGATCGATTCGTCATTCCCTACTCTTCGGGAAACTGATTCGACTCGCCGGGGCGGACTTGACGCTCTTCCCTTCGCCATACGGTTCGCTGTCGACACCGAAAGACGAAACACAACAGATTCAAACGTATGCGACGGAATCCCATTGGACGAAACCGATTCTGGCGGTCCCCTCTGCCGGGATTCACCCAGGACTCGTCCCGGATTTGATTCGTGACTTCGGAACGGATGTCGTCATCAATGCCGGCGGCGGGATTCACGGACACCCAGACGGTGCGGCTGCCGGAGCGAGGGCGTTCCGCCAAGCGATCGATCAGGCAATCGGTAAGACGAGCGAGACTGATGCCTTAACGACTGCATTAGATGCGTGGGGTGCGCGATGAGTACGCACGTCATCTGTGATTTCGACGGGACCATCACGGAAGAAGATAACATCATCGCGTTGATGCGACGGTTCGCCCCACCTGAATGGGTCGAACTCAAAGATGGTGTGTTGAACCAAACGCTCTCCATTCGCGAAGGCGTCGGTCAGATGTTCAGCTTGCTCCCAAGTAACCAGCAAGAGCAGTATCGTGAGTTTCTTCAGTCGACCATCACGCTTCGAGCGGGGTTTGTCGAGTTTTTGCAAGAGACCCAGTCGCACGGCTTTCGATTTGATGTCGTCAGTGGGGGCATGGACTTTTTCGTCCATCCGATTTTAGAAGGTTACGTCGCACCGGAACACATCTTCTGCAATCACGTTGATTTTTCAGGAGAGACAGCGCGCGTCACATGGCCTCATGCATGCGATGTTCATTGTTCGAACGACTGCGGATGCTGCAAGCCGACGATTGCTCGACAGATCGTCTCACCTACCGACACGTTGATTGTCATCGGGGACTCTGTCACTGATTTTGAAATCGCCAAACGTGCCGACGTCGTGTATGCACGGGGGCAATTGATTTCGCTATGTGAGGCGGAAGGAATTCGACATGTTCCGTTCGAGACATTCTACGATATCTCAGCTCATATGAAAGGAGTGAACGTATGACTGTGCAAGAACGGTGGGGAGAACTTGCCGACATTAAAGACGAGCTCGCCGCACGAGACTGGTTCCCCGGAACGAGCGGGAACCTGGCAATCCGCGTATCGGACGACCCGTTGACGTTCCTCGTGACGGCAAGCGGTCGTGATAAACGAAAGCGCACCGATGAAGATTTCGTCCTCGTTGATGCGACCGGTCAATTGATTGGAGAGCAGACAGGCAAACCGTCCGCGGAAACGTTGCTACACGTCGAAATTTTTAACAACACGAACGCAACCTGTTCACTTCACGTGCATACGGTCGACAATAACGTCATCTCGGAACTGTATGCAGCAAAAGGTCACGTGACGTTCACAGGTCAAGAAATCATCAAGGCGCTCGGTTATTGGGAAGAGACGGCAAGTGTCCGGATTCCCATTATCGAAA
This sequence comes from Exiguobacterium sp. s181, assembly GCF_018617125.1. Taxonomy (GTDB): domain Bacteria; phylum Bacillota; class Bacilli; order Exiguobacteriales; family Exiguobacteriaceae; genus Exiguobacterium; species Exiguobacterium profundum. Next base: position 137,398 of record NZ_JACSJM010000001.1, on the reverse strand, counting down.
ATCACGCGGATATCCCGACGCTCGCCCGTGCGTTCGCGCTACATGTCACAGGCGATGCCGGTGCCGTCCTCATCCGGAACCACGGGATCACCGTTTGGGGCGAAACGCCCGCTGCGGCAAAACGTTATTTAGAGGCATATGAATTTTTGTTTAGCTATTCATTAAAATTACGCGCCCTAGGCGTCCATTCATAAGGAGGAATTCAACATGGCAACAATTTATTTTCAACAAACCGAAGAACGCGTCAGTGATCAACAAGAGGTACGTGACTTTTTAGAATCACGAGACATCCTTTACGAAGCATGGGATATCGCGAAATTACCGGCTTCCCTTCAAGAAAACTATCAACTGACAGACGAGGACAAAGAAACTATCTTGGCGACGTTCCGTGACGAGATTCAAGATGTGTCGGCACGACGCGGCTACAAGACGGCTGACGTCATCTCACTATCCGATTCGACACCGAATTTAGATGAACTGCTCGTCAACTTCCAAAAAGAGCATCACCATACAGATGACGAGGTTCGTTTCATCGTCAGTGGTCACGGCATTTTTGCAATCGATGATGCTGAGCGCGGATACTTCAATATCGAGCTCAATCCGGGTGACCTCATCTCCGTACCGGTCAACACACGTCATTACTTCACGTTGCAAGAAGACCGTCAAGTCGTCGCCGTTCGCATTTTCGTGACGACTGAGGGGTGGGTGCCGATTTACGACAAAGAGAATGTAACTGCATAAGAAAAGGTCTCTCGCTTAAAAACGAGAGACCACTTTTTATTGTTTGACCGCTGTCGGTTTCGATGAGAACCAGCCCCATGTCGCAATCCCGACCATGACCGACCAGAAGAAAATCGTCCAAGCTGTCGAGTGGACGAACCCGTCTGGGAGTCCCACGAATTCGAATGGTGTTCCGGCAATCAATTCCTTGAAACCAGGGTGTTCAAGTACGAGCACCGTCAACTTGACCCCGACCCAACCGACGATGATGAAAGCGGCCGTTTCAAGTGTCGGACGCTGATGAAGCAACTTGACGAAAATCCGAGCTGCGAATCGCATCAAGACGACCCCGATGAGTCCACCTGTCAAGACGACGAAGAACTGACCCGAGTCAATCCCACCGATTTCCCCGAGACCAAGCGGTTTGACACTCACAGCGAGCGCGACTGCTGCCAAGATTGAGTCGACCGCAAAGGCGATGTCCGCAAATTCGACTTTTGCGACAGTGAGCCAAAATTCTTTCTTCGACACCGGCTTCTCCGTGACAGCCGTCTCTTCTTTCGCTTCAGCCGCCAAGTCTTGCTTCGGTTCTTGGCCTCGTGCCTTATACGTCATATACAAGTGTCGACCACTCATTCCAATCAGATAAAATGCACCAATCGCTTGAACTTGCCATACGTTGATTAAGAACGAGATTAAGAACAATGCGATAAATCGGAAGACGAACGCCCCGAGGAGTCCATAAAATAATGCCTTTTTCTGTTCTGTACGCGGTAAGTGTTTAACCATGACGGCCAAGACGAGCGCGTTGTCTGCAGATAACAAGCCTTCTAAACCGACGAGCACGACGACGATCCAGGCGTACTGCAGGATTAACTGCCAATCCATAAAAACATCTCCTTTTTTCTTTCAATTCCTTCATATTTAAGAGTGATCTATTTTTTAAGTTCACAGGACCATTTTATTCCCGTTCACAAAGTAAATCAATCCTCTTTCTTCAATATCTGAAGGATTTTTTCCGATTGCATATTCAAAACATGTTATGAGAGCAAAATCATACCCGTTCAGCCATCATTTCGTGATAAAATCCTAACAAGAACGAGTGGTGCTTTAAATCGCTCGAAAAAAGGAGAATCCGATTATGTCTACAAGCCATGTCGCTTTACCTACTAAAGCAGAACGACATAAATTGTTCGGGTCGGTCCCACCGATTAAAGGAACAAAGCCGACCGAAAAAGAACAAATGGTCGATTTACAAAATACACCGAAAAACTTCTTGTTCGCCCTCGACAGTGTTGGGATCTCGAACGTGAAACATCCTGTGAACGTCGAGACGCCAGAAGGAGTCCAGTCAACGGTCGCCACATTTGAATTAACGACATCGCTCGTACAAGACCGTAAAGGGATCAACATGTCTCGTTTGACAGAGCAGCTCGACGCGTACCATCAACAAGGGTGGACGGTATCAAACCGTTCGTTAATCGAGTTCGCGCAAGAGCTCGCCGAGCGTATGGAACAAACAGAAGGCCAATTGACAATCCGTTACCCATGGTTCTTCACGCGTAAAGCACCTGCGACAGGTCTTAGCGGTTTGATGAACGCGGACGTCATGCACCGTGTGACATATAACCTCGAAACGGGCGTCGCAAACGTGACAGTCGGTCTCGTCATCAACGTCACGACGCTTTGCCCATGTTCAAAAGAAATCAGTGAGTACAGCGCCCATAACCAACGTGGGTACATCACGATCGAAGCCGGTCTTGATGAGACATCGATGGACGGATTCGATTGGCGTGCAGCCCTTCTCGATGCAGCGGAGTCAAACGCCTCAGCACCACTTCACCCTGTCCTCAAACGTCCGGATGAGAAACGTGCGACTGAAATCGCATACGAAAACCCACGTTTCGTCGAGGATATGGTCCGCTTGATCGCGGCTGACTTGTACGAGATGAAACAAGTCGTGAACTTCTTCGTCGAATGCCGTAACGAAGAGTCGATTCACCAACACGACGCGATTGCATCGATCACATTCGATAAGCGTCAAGACGCATAAAAAATGCGGAACCTCTGTTAAAGAAGGTTCCGCATTTTTTATAGACTTGTCACGAGTTCAATCGTCAATAGGATGATGATGAGCATCACCCACACTGCCCAGACGAGTCGCCACTTCTCCCAGTCAAATCGCTTCATCACTGCATAGACCGTGAGGTAGAGCGCAAGGAGAAGCGGTACGACGACCCAAGGATTCTCTAGCATCACGCCTCGATGTCGCCGTCCCAAGCGAGCATTCCGCCGTCGACATTGACGACTTTATAACCTTGCGATTCTAAGTAATCACACGCCGTCTGGCTCCGTCCACCTGAACGACAGATGACGTGATAGACATTATCTTGTGCCAACTTTTCTGTCACTTGTGGGAATTCCGATAATGGATAGAGTGGTACGTTCGGGATATGCCCTGCCTCATATTCATCTTGCTCGCGCACATCGATGATATGGAGAGACTCCCCGTTCTCTAATTTTTCTCTTAATTCTGTCGCATGGATGCTTTGCATACATAGTTCCCCTTTCAATCATGGATTCCTCTTTTAGTTTACCTCAGCTTATGCTCCGACAAACTCCAGTTGATGGTCGTCTCAGCGTCACAATAAAATCCCTCGAGCTCGCATCGTTCGACGACCTGTTCGATCAACGCGCGATTGCCACAAAACAACGTGAAATGGCTATCCCAAGGTGGGACGATGAGCCATTCGTGTTGATAACCGAAAAACGTCCGATGTTGCATGCCCCACGTATCAGCGGCTAGCGTCTCACTGAGATGGATGAGATGCCGTTCCGTACAAAATTCGTCTCCGGTCCAGATCCAGCCTTCTCCCATCTCCAAGAGTACACGCAACACTTGATTCTTTTGTAGATTCGATAGTTCCCCTTCACCTGGTGGAAGCACATTCTCACGTTCGCAATATTCAATGATGTGATTCGCCCCTGCTCGATCTTCGGCATGTGGTTTTAGCGCCCTAATCATCGTTCGGAGCGCATGATCGATACGGCTCACGTCACGAAAACCTAGTCTTCGCCTCATCTCTTCCCATGTAACGGCCCGAAATTGCTGTTCGACCTCGTTTTTGTCCAGATCGGCATAACAATCAACCGCGGCGGAGTGATCTATTGGAGCAAGGAATGGATGAAACGCGATGAAGACCGTTTCAAATACCCCTTCATAATACGTCTTAAGTGGGTAGTCATCCCCACCACCAAACATGGCGTAACGATGTCCTTCAGGTAATAAAACGCTCTCATCTAGTTCGTCCATTTCAACACTCCTTTCTTGAATAGTTTATAACGGACCATCAAAAAAAGCACCCTTCTATAAGAAGGATGCTCCGGACTTACGCTTCGTTGCGCTCGTCGATTGCTTGTGCTGCTGTGATGAGCGTCAATTTGTAGACGTCCTCTTCGTTACAACCACGTGATAAGTCGTTCACTGGTTTGTTGAGACCTTGAAGGATTGGACCGATCGCTTCGAATCCACCGAAACGTTGAACCATCTTGTAGCCAATGTTCCCTGCTTCAAGACTTGGGAAGACGAATACGTTCGCCTTACCAGCAACGTCAGAACCCGGTGCTTTCTTCGCCGCTACGCTAGGAACGAATGCCGCATCGAATTGAAGTTCTCCGTCGATTGGAAGGTTCGGTGATTTCTCTTTCGCAAGGCGTGTCGCTTCCACAACTTTCTCTGTTTCAGGTGACTTCGCAGAACCCTTCGTCGAGAAGCTAAGGAGCGCAACTTGTGGGTCGATGCCGAACGTCTTCGCTGTCGCTGCCGACAAGAACGCGTTCTCTGCTAAGTCCGCCGCGTCCGGTGCAATGTTGATCGCACAGTCCGAGAAGACATATTGCTCGTCGTCACGTACCATGATGAACACACCTGACGTCTTTTTGATGCCTGGTTGCATTTTGATGATTTGTAGTGCCGGACGTACCGTATCAGCCGTCGCGTGCATCGCGCCTGAGACAAGACCTTCTGCTTTGCCTGTGTGAACGAGCATTGTTCCGAAGTAGTTCACGTCTGATGTAAGGAGTTCGCGTGCTTGTTCAGCCGTCGCTTTCCCTTTACGACGCTCGACGAATGATTCGACGAGAACGTCGATGTCTTCGTATGTCGCTGGGTCATATTGTGTCAAACCTGAGATGTCGAAACCGTGTTTCGCCGCAACCGCTTCGAGATCTGCTTTCGCACCGACGACGATCGGTTCTACCATACCGTCTGCTTTCAATCGAACAGCGGCTCCAAGAACACGCTCATCGATACCTTCCGGGAAGACGATGGTTGGACGAACCGGGCTAACTTTTTGCTTCAACGTTTCAAATAATTTCATAACGAATGAACCCCTTTTCTCAATTTACAGCATGACTGCTAATGGTTTTGCCGTTGACTTGTGTCTTTACGCGATTTCAATTATACACAGTACCCTTTTCAAAATAAACTATTCTGCCCATTTCGCCATAAATCGCCTAGAATCAATCATTATATGAATAGAACAGTTTCGACAAATCGACTGATACAGCCATTTTTGTAGCCGTTTTCATGTTTCTGTCCTCTGTTCTTTACCCGTCATGAATCGTGATAACCCTCACAGTGCCTCAAAGTTGCCAGTCAGTGAAGCGTGTATGGTAAAATAGACGGCGAAGCCAAGTCCCGAAAGGAGATTTTTTTATGTCAGAACGTCCAGTACCTACAACAGATACACAACATGCCGCCGCCACATTAGACGGATGGTATACACTTCATGATTTCCGCACGATTGATTGGGCTCGTTTGAAACTCGTCGATGCTGAAAAGCGTGAACAGATGATTGAGGAGTTCACTGCGTTCCTCGCCTCACTTGAAGAAGTGGAAGCAAAAGGTGAAGGAAGCCACGCCTTCTACTCGATTCTCGGCCAGAAGGCGGACCTCGTCTTGATGGTGCTTCGTCCAACATTCAACGAACTTGAAGACGTCGAGCGCGCATTCCGCAAAACAGCGCTATACGACTATATGATTCCGTCGTATTCATACGTGTCGGTCATCGAGCTCGGGATGTATCGCGGATCTGGAGACGGGGACCCGTATCAAAACCCTCATATCCGTTCACGCCTCTATCCGACACTTCCAAAGGCCGCACACATCTGTTTCTATCCGATGAGCAAGGCTCGTCGCGACGGCGACAACTGGTACATGTTGTCGATGGATGAGCGCAAAGACCTCATGTATCGCCACAGCATGATCGGCCGTAGCTACGCTGGTAAGATTCAGCAGTTCATCGGTGGGTCGACTGGATTCGACGCATGGGAATGGGGCGTCACACTCTTCGCTGAAGATTCACTTCAGTTCAAGAAAATCGTTTACGAGATGCGTTTTGATGAAGTGAGTGCGAAATACGGTGAGTTCGGCGACTTCTACGTTGGGAACATCTTACCGAAAGAAAATTTGAGCACATTCTTTAGCGTGTAAAAGGTTTACGCGTATAACACCTCGGGAATTAAGGATGATGTAAGCAAGTTATCCTGATTAACGAGGTGAACAACGATGCGCGTGTTTAAAGAAACCGATCGTGACACTGCGGAACGTTTAGATTCGTTCATCGAACGAATGGCACCGACAGCAGAATTAGTCCAACATCGATTTGAAGAGCAACTCAAACATACACAGCAAAAGGGTCAGGCGAGCGCCTGACCCTTATTTTGTCGTGGTGACGTGAAGTGCGTCGCCTAAGAAAGTAGCCAATTCCAGCATTCCGTAGCGTCCCGCTTTCGCTTCAGCATCGGAATTATAGTTCGTGTTCGTATTGACGTCATAGGCGTAGACGTTTCCGTATCGGTCTCGAATGATCTCAATCCCCGCAATATCGATCGCATTCGCTTTCAAGAACTGTTCGAGCTTTGGAATGATCGGGTCATCGAATCCTTCGACGATTTCAAACTTCGCCGGTGGCGTCTCCCCGACCGGACAGAACTGGTCTTCAATCGAGCAGGCATCAGCAGGACAGAGCTCGAATCCTTCCGACGTATCGACGCGCACCGCATACAGGAACTTTCCGCCGATGAATTCGCAGCGGGTAATATACGGTTCCGGGGCTTCGATATACTGTTGAATGAGCGTGATGCCGTCAACCGAGTCCTCGAACGAGGGACCATATACATATTCTTTGAGTCCTTCGATCGTATGGAACAATTGGACCCCGAGTCCTTTTCCGGCACGGTTATGTTTCGTGATGAACGGTGTCAAACCTAACTGCTCAGCCGCTTCGATGATTTGCGCCTTACCGACTGCCGCAATCGTCTTCGGCACGCGAATTCCTTCACGTCGAAGCGCCGTGTATTGATTGACTTTGCTCACTTCGAGGCGGATGGCACGTGTGCCGTTAAACACGGTCCGGTCATTTGCCTCTAACCAAGCGAGGACGCCTTCCGTCAATTCTGGTGCGTACCGATGCCCACGTGTGTGCGAGGAGGCACTCATCCGATTATAAAAGACACCTTCCGGGGGCATTGCTTCGAGGTCAATCGTCCCTTGGTCCAAGTGCCACAATTCATATGGCAAGTTCAATTCTTTTAAACGGTGGACAAGGTGGTTCGTCCATTCTTCGTTTTCATGAATGACGTGAATTTTAGACATCATCATTCCTCCTTCTATGATGTGTTTACTTTACCATATTCATAACCGACAATTCCAATGTGTATGGTTTGCCTAATCCTCAATTCTGAAATATCAGACGATTTCATGGTATAATGAACTTAAGAGTATTGTTTCAGAAAGGAAGTGTTGTGTTTGCCCGTACCTGTTATAAGTACTGATGTACTCATTTTACTCTTCGGTCTACTTCTCGTTGCCGGTGTCATGGCGACACGAATCTCGACTCGATTCGGCTTGCCCGCCCTGATTTTATTTATGGGAATCGGCATGATCATGGGAAGTGACATTACTGGTCTCATCTTCTTTGACGACTCGAATTTAGCGCAGCTGATTGGAGTCGCTGCCTTGATTGTCATTTTGTTTGAAGGGGGTCTTCAAACGAAATGGTCATCAATCCGGAGCGTCCTCGCCCCTTCTGCCTCGCTGGCGACGCTTGGAGTATTGATTACCACGACCGTGGTCGCCGTGGCCGTTCGTTTCGTATTTGGTTTCGATTGGATTGAATCTTTCTTGTTCGGTGCGATCATCGGTTCGACCGACGCTGCGGCCGTCTTTGCCGCATTTAAAGGAAAGAATATCTCACCGAAAGTCGGTGCGACTCTCGAAGCCGAGTCCGGCACGAACGACCCAATGGCGATGTTTTTGACGATTCTCGCCCTCGACTTCATGATGAAGCCGGATACGACCATTTGGGACGGAATTTGGATGTTCGCCCTTCAAATCGTTGTCGGGGCATTAATCGGCTTCATCCTTGGACAACTGTCTCGCCTCATGTTGAACCACTTGAGACTTGATTCGAGCGGACTGCATGCCGTCCTCATGATTTCCATGGCGTTCCTTACCTATGGTGTCACAGCTTACTTATTGGGAAGCGGATTACTCGCCGTCTATATCGCCGCCATGATTGTCGGAAATGCGGATACAGCGCATGAAGTGACAATCGTCCAATTCTCAGAAGCGCTCGCGTGGATCATGCAAATCATCATGTTCGTCATCCTTGGGTTACTCGTCTTCCCTCGTCAACTCATCGAGCCGGATTTGATTTGGAAAGGACTACTCATCTCATTCGTCCTTATGTTCTTGGCACGTCCGATTGCCGTCTATTTATCGACACTTGGCATGTCATTTACGAGAAAAGAGAAACTATTTATCTCATGGGCCGGGCTAAAGGGAGCTGTCCCAATCGTCTTAGCTACATTCCCTTTAATTGCCGGTATTGAGGACAGTCAACTCTTATTCAATGCCGTCTTCTTCGTCGTCGTGACGAGTGCTTTGATTCAAGGGACGACGTTGACACCGCTCGCTGAAAAATTGGGGTTACTCGGACCGGATAAAATCCGTTCTCCCTATACGATCGCCCTCGTCTCGAGTAAACAGTCTCAACATAAGCTCGTCCCTTATGTTGTCACGGAGAGTTCTTCGATGATTGGCAAGACGCTAGCGGATATCACACTCCCACCAAACACTGTCGTGAACGCCATCGTCCGAAACGAATACTTGATTCCACCGAATGGACAGACATCCATCGAAGAAGGCGACCTTTTATATGTGCTCGCTTCGATGTATCGTCATGATCAACTCGACCAAACATTTGGTGAAGATGGGCTAGACCGAGTGGAATTATGAGTAAACGAATAACCGGCGCCTCATTTGAAGCGCCGGTTTTCTTATGCGTGTAAGTGTTTTGCTGATTGAATCAACGTCTCAACCTCTTCTGTCCGTCCTTCATGAAGTGCCTCGACGATGAAACTCCCGACGACGACACCGTCACACGCTTGTCCCAACGTCTGCACTTGCTCCGGACGATGGACTCCGAATCCTGCTAAGACGGGAACACGTGACTGCTCAGTCAATCGAGTTAAGTAGGCGAGAAGCTCGTCCGGGAATACATCCGCTTTCCCGGTCGTTCCTTTGAGCGTGACCGCATACACGAATCCTTCTGCTTTTTCTAAGATGGACGTTGTCCGCGCCTCACTGCTCGTCAACGTGACGAGCGGAATGACGGCGACGTCATGCCGATTAATATCTGCGAATAACTGGAGACTCTCCTCAAACGGAAGGTCAGGAATAATGACCCCGCTCACCCCACATTCGTTCGCCCGATCAAAGAACGGTTGGACCCCGAACCGAAACACTGGATTCAAGTAGGTCATCAAGACGATTGGAACGTTAAATTGATCATTTCCTTCTATTAAATGGTTCAATACCATTTCAAGCGTCACACCTGCTTCAAGCGCGCGCATTCCTGCCGCCTCAATAATCGGTCCATCCGCTACCGGATCAGAGAAGGGGATCCCGAGTTCAATCGCCGTCGCACCCATCTGTTCTAGTTCCACGACGGTCGGGATGAGCCGGTCCATCCCGCCGTCACCGGCCATGATATACGGAACGAACGCCGCTCCTTCTCGCTGTCGAATCGCTGTCTCTAGTTTCATCGTGTCGCCACCTTCTCTCGGATTGTATGGACGTCTTTGTCTCCGCGCCCTGATAAACAAATCACCAGTGTATCGTCTTCTCCCATCGTCTTCGCGAGCGTCTCTGCATAAGCAAGGGCGTGTGAAGACTCCAATGCAGGAATGATTCCTTCTTGTCGGCTGAGTGCGAGACACGCATCGAGTGCCTCGTCATCCGTGACGGCCGCATAGCGCACCCGCTCAATATCTTTCAAGAAACTGTGCTCCGGTCCTACCCCTGGATAATCGAGTCCAGCTGAAATGGAGTGCGCTTCCTCGATTTGACCCGCTGCGTCTTGCAAAACATACATGAGCGACCCGTGTAAGACACCGACTTCCCCTTTTGTGAGGGTCGCTGCGTGTTTATCCGTATCAATGCCACTTCCTGCCGCTTCGACACCGTAGAGCGCGACCGACTCATCGTTTAAAAACGGATAGAACATCCCCATGGCGTTGCTCCCTCCGCCGACACAAGCGACGACGGCATCCGGAAGGCGTCCCGTCTGTTCGAGGATTTGACGACGTGTCTCTGTCCCGATCACGCTTTGGAAATCACGTACCATCTGCGGAAATGGATGCGGTCCGAGAACAGAACCCATCACATAGTGCGTATCGTCGACATGTTTGACCCAGTAACGGAGCGCTTCATTGACGGCATCCTTTAAGGTGCGACTTCCTGATTTGACAGGGACGACTTTCGCCCCAAGAAGTTCCATCCGAAACACGTTCAACGCTTGTCGCTCGACGTCGACCTCACCCATGAAGATGGTACATTCTAAATCGAGTAGTGCGCATACTGTTGCCGTCGCGACACCGTGTTGTCCCGCGCCTGTCTCCGCAACGACTTTCTGTTTCCCCATCCGTTTCGCCAGGAGCGCCTGCCCGATCGTATTGTTGATCTTATGGGCACCGGTATGGTTCAAGTCTTCACGTTTCAAATAGACATTCGTCCCGAGGCGACGACTTAGGTTCGACGCATAATAAAGTGGCGTCTCACGTCCCACGTATTCACGTAATAAGGAAGAGAATCGTTCTTGAAACTCAGGATCTTGCTTCGCCTCTTCATAAGCGACCTCTAATTCTTCGACCGCCTGCATGAGCGTCTCTGGAATGAACTTCCCACCATATTGTCCAAACTTCCCGTTTTCTGGTTGTGCATACATCATAGTTCCTCCTTGGCGCGTTGAATGAACGCACGAATTTTTTCGATATCTTTCACACCGTCCGTCTCGACACCGCTCGAGACGTCGACGCCGTCTGGTTGGATGAGTTGAATCGCTTGTCTCACATTCTCCGGGGATAGCCCGCCCGCTAGCCAAAACGGACGCTGCGGCCGGTCGATTGCGCCCCAGTCTAACACCTGTCCACTTCCCGGATTCGGATGATCCATCAATCGTACATCTGCCGTCTCCTCGGTCGACGCATCGATGATGGGCAATCCGAAGATACGGAGTTGTTCCATTGACTGCGTCCGATGGTGAATTTGTAAATCCGTCAGTCCTACATTCAACGTTTCCTCAATCTCTTCCATTGAAGGACTTAAAAACACACCAACGATTCGAACCGATTCCGGGATGTGTGCGGCCAGTGTCTTCGCAGTCGCCACGTCGATTTGACGGGAACTCGGGGCGAAGACAAACCCGATTGCATCCGCTCCCGCCTCGACCGCCGCCTCAACAGCTTCCTTTGTTTTTAGTCCACAGATTTTAACGAACATGTTTTCAACTCCTCGAGTAATCGGGTCGGGTCCTCTTCACGCATGAGTGCTTCCCCGACGAGAATGGCGCTTGCCCCAGCTTCTTGTAAACGCGCAGCCGCCTCGACCGAACTGACCCCGCTCTCGCTGACGAATGTGACCTCAGGATAGCGTTTCATCAAATCAATCGATGTTTCGAGGGATACCTCGAACGTTTTTAAGTCTCTGTTATTGATGCCGATCAACACGTCATCAAGTTCGAGGGCGATGCGCAACTCCGCCTCATCATGTACTTCCACTAAGACGTCGAGACCGATGGAGCGCGCATATCGCGTCAACTCCTGAAGACGTGTCGGATGGAGTGCCGCCACGATCAAAAGTGCCACACTCGCCCCGTAATGCTTCGCATAGTCGAGTTGTCGTTCATCGATGATGAAATCTTTACAGAGCACCGGGATGGTGACGACATCGGCAACTTGTCGCAAATCGTCAAACGAACCGTTGAAGTATGTCGTGTCTGTCAAAACGGAAATCATCGTCGCACCGGCTTGTTCGTATTGACGCGCCCGTTCGGCGACGTCGACCGTTTCCCGAATCATTCCTTTCGAGGGGGACGACCGTTTGATCTCTGAAATGATATGGAATCCCTCGCTCATCACATGTAAGAGAGAGATCGGTTTCGTCACGGGGACATCGATGGGCTGCATGCCGCTAACCTCTTCTATTTTCGTTCCGATGATTTTCGTTAAATAACTCATGCTTCGACCTCCGTACGTTGTAAGTTTTGTAATACCCGTAAGGCGTGCCCTTCATCGATACTACGTTTTGCTTCTTTCACTCCTGCACGAAGCGTTGCGGTCGTACCATACGTGCAAAGGGCAAGTGCCGCGTTCAATAAGACGACGTCGCGTGCCGGTCCCGACTCTCCATTCAATACGGCAAGAAGTGTCGCGGCGTTCTCTTCTGGTGTGCCTCCACGTAGCGCTTCAAGCGGCGCCCGCATCAAGCCGACATCTCGTGGGTCGACCGCGTAACGCGCCGTCTGTTCCCCATCAAAGAAATATACGTCATTCACACCGGCGAGGCTCGCTTCATCGAGTCCACCTGCACCATGGACGACCATGCCGCGCTCCACGCCGAGATGACGCATCGCGGTCGCCATCTTCTCGAGCAATGATGGATGATAGACACCGACAAGTTGTCGTTTCGGGCGAAGTGGATTCGTTAACGGTCCGATTTGGTTGAAGATGGTCGCCGTCGCGAGTCGTTTCCGGACCGGCATGACGTGCTTCATAATCGGATGGACATGCTGGGCGAAGAGGAAACTCAAGTTCGTCCGTTTCAAGTCAGCATGTACTTCCGCTGCCGTCTTCACGATTGGAACGTTCAGTGCCTCTAGGACGTCCGCGCTCCCGGATCGACTCGAGACGCTTCGATTCCCGTGCTTGGCGACCGGAATCCCAAGACCAGCCAGGACAAAGGCGACGGTCGAACTGATGTTGAACGTATGCGCCCCGTCGCCGCCGGTACCACACACATCGAGTACGGGTAAATCACTCTGGGGGAACTGTGCCGCTTCACGAATGTATGCCGCGAGTCCTGCCATCTCTTCTGCTGTCTCACCGCGCTCTTTCATCGCCAAAAGCACTCGTTCGATTTGCGCTTCATCCGCTTGGAACATTTCGCTGGCTGCCACTTTCATATCTGCTGTTGATAATGCGTTTGTCTCCAATTGTTGAATCATCGTCGGTTCCCCCTCTAAAAATGTGTATAAAAAAACTCCACACGACAGTCGTCGTATGGAGGACGGTTCAAGACCGCGGTGCCACCTCTCGTTGATTCAAAAGAATCCACTCTCCGATGCAATCACATCGTATCCCGATAACGGGGGAAACCGTCACGACCTACTCTCTTCAGCCATGCTCTCATGAGCCCATTCACGCGGACGCCTCGGTCAGGATCTCACCATCCCTGACTCTCTGGACGAAACGTCTTCTCGCGCTACTCTTCTCAATCCTCGATTTATATTGTTAAAACGAAAAAGGGGTCACCCGTCTCCTCATAGCCTGCGCTATAAGAAGGACGAGTAACCCCGTGGTGCCACCTTCGTTGGTTCCAAAGAACCCACTTCACGGACAATCATCCGCTTCCCCGTGATAACGGTGGGTAACCCGCTAAAGCCTACTCAAAGTTCGGTTTAGAGCTCAGAAGTCCATTCGCGACGTCCCATATACTGATTCGCACCAACCATCAGCTCTCTGTCATACAGGATTCGTCGTTACTTCTCTTCGTCGACGCCTTTATTCGTTTCAGTTAAGTTAATTCGTACTATACAGGGCAGATGAATCCATGTCAAATAAAAAAATATAAAAACTTTGCCTCTATATGTGCATCCAAAAATGAGAAACCTTCATCGATTTTTCGAATTGACATTGTTTTTTTTCGTCTGCTATAGTCGTCCACAACAACATTTCACTCAGCTAAAGGAGAATCGATTTTGGAAACAAATAAACTAAAACGCGAGCTGTCCACCCGGCAACTTACGATGATTTCCCTCGGGAGCGCCATCGGAACCGGGCTGTTCCTCGGAAGCGGTCTCGCGATTCAAACCGCTGGCCCGAGCGTGCTCGTCAGCTATGCCATCGGGGCGTTCATCGTCCTCTTACTCATGGGTGCGCTCGCCGAAATGACGGTCGCCCATCCAACATCCGGATCATTCGGAACGATTGCCGAGCGATACGTTCATCCACTCGCCGGTTTTCTCGTCCGTTACTCTTACTGGGTCGCGAACGTACTGGCTGTAGGGGTTGAAGTCAGTGCCATCGCCATCTACATGCGCTACTGGTTCCCAGATGTGAACGGGTTCGTTTGGGTCGCCCTCTTCGGTGGACTACTCATTTACGTCAACGCCCGTCACGTTCACACGTTCGGAACGACCGAATACTGGTTATCCTTCATCAAAGTAACTGCCATCATCCTATTCATCGTCCTCGGTGCCGCCACATTGTTCGGCGAACCAGGATCACCAATTGAGTCAATCACGACAGGAAACGAAGGCTTCTTCGCGTTCGGTTTTTACGGAATGTGGGTGACGATTTTCATCTCCCTCTTCAGTTTCCTTGGAACCGAACTTGTCGCTGTGACAGCGGGAGAAGCGAAAGACCCGGACCAGGCTGTACCACGCGCTTTACGCGCGACCGTGTTCCGCTTGACGTTCTTCTATGTCGTCACGCTCGCGATCATGCTCATGCTGATCCCATGGCAGCAAGCCGGGATCGACCAAAGTCCGTTCGTGCTCGTCATGGAACAGTTTGATGTCCCGTTCGCGGCAGGCATCCTCAACTTTGTGATTTTGATCGCCGCCTTGTCTGCGATGAACGCGCAGCTTTACGCGTCGACACGTATGATGTACTCGCTTGCGGAAGCCGGCGATGCACCGAAAGCGTTCAAAAAAATCAGCAAAAATGGGATCCCGATGTTCGCGCTACTCGTTTCAACGGGCGGGATCATCCTCGCCGCTTTGCTACAAGTATTCATGGAGTCGTCGTATCCATTCTTGATGGGAATCTCGATGTTCGGAGCTATTTTCACTTGGTTCATGGTCTTCGTCTCCCACTTGTTCTTCCGTAAGAAATGGACTGGGCGAAAACTCCCTGTCCGCATGATGGGATATCCATTCCTCCCATTGCTCGGGGCGGTCTTACTGCTCAGCCTGATGATCACGACATGGTTCACGGATTTCAACATCTTGCTGAAGTTCGGCGTACCTTGGTTGATTGGGTTGACGATCATCTATTACGTGCGTGAACAAATGCGTAAAAAACAAGATCGTCCAAGCGATATCGAACAAGCCAATTAACAAGCATCCCTTCGCGACAGCGGAGGGATTTATTACGCACAAAAGCTCCTTTCGCAATCGAAAGGAGCTTTTTGGTTGATGCATCAGAAGAACTGACGCGGATTGACCGTGCTACCCGCACTCGTTGCCGAGTATGAGTAGCCGCCTTTATGAATCTCAAAGTGCAAGTGCGGACCTGACGAGTTCCCTGTGTTTCCAAGCGTCCCGATGTTCGACCCTTGCGTCACACGCTGTCCAGAGCTGACAGATACCGAGTTCATGTGCGCATAAACCGTCGTCCAAACTTGACCGTTGATGACGTGCGCGATCATGACGTGGTTGCCGTATGCACCACCCCAACCTGCACGAATGACCGTACCTGTCGCAGATGCACGAATCGGTGTCCCTGTTGGACCGGCGATGTCTACACCGTTATGGAACGTGTAACCATACGCACCACTTGCCGGACCCCATCCTTGCGAGTAGCGTCCTGAAGCTGGTTGAATGAACATCGTGCTAGACGGTGCTGGCGTCGATGTCGTCGGTGCCGGCTTTGGCTCTGGTTTCGGAGCTGGCGTTGGCGCCGGTGCCGGTTTTGGAGCTGGCGTTGATGGTCTCGTGTTGTTTGAAGACGATGAAGACGGGGTATTCGATTTATTGTCTTGTTTTTGTTGAGCAGCTTGACGAGCCGCTTCCGCTTCTCGTTCCGCCTCTGCCTGACGAGCAGCCTCAGCTTGACGTGCAGCTTCTGCTTGGCGGGCTTCTTCCGCTTTACGTGCCGCCTCTTGACGAGCTGCCTCTTCCGCACGACGACGGGCTTCCTCTTCTTCGCGACGTTGCGCTTCGATTTCAGCCGCGATCGCCTGTTCTTGAGCGACTAATGTTGCTTCAATCTCTTGAAGGTCAAAGATTTGCGATTCGAACTTGATGTTCTTCTCTTCAAGCTCTTTGATGCGTTTTTCACGTTGCTTCATTTTCTTCTCAAGCTCGGCTTGACGCACTTCGAGTGCTTTTTGTTGTTCAAGAAGTGAAGCACGCTCTGCTTTCAAGTCAGCCTGCGCTTCTTTCAACGAACGCTGTGTCGCTTCATAGTCATCAAACAACTCTTGGTCACTACGCTGAATCGTTCCAGCTGTGATCATACGTGTCACGAGATCAGAGAGATTTTTTGAACCGAAGATGAACTCAGCCCAGTTGATTGAACCGCCACCGTTCTTTTGCATCGTGGCCATACGCTCTTTCATCATCGCTTCTTGCGCCTTCATTTTTTCTTGGTAATCTTTAATGTCGGCTTCAAGATCCTCGATCTTCATCTCGGTGCGCTTGATTTCTTGGCGTTTCATGGCGACATCATTGATGATGTCTTGCAATTGTGCGTCCATTTTGTTGACCTCAGCCTGAACTTTTGAAATCTCTTCCTTGTTTCCTTCAATTTTTGAAGATGTTTCTGACTGGTCTTTTTTCACACTGTCGCGCTTTTCTTTTACTTTTTGTTGTTGTTCTTGCTTCTCTTTAATCGAAGTCGATGCATCCGCAACTGTATGTGTGCTGATGAGCATCACACCGAGCGTCAACGTCGAGACTGTGCGTTTCCAATTCATGAATGGGGTACATCCTTTCTTAAATGACAAACGTGAGTACCTACTACACTACATATTTAAAGCCGTTTCAGTATGTAACAAAAACGATCATTTGGTTGAGTTTCAACACGACTAATTATATCTAACTGATAGATATTTTCCTGTTAAAGTTATATTTCAATTTTATTACGCAAGAACAAAGGTTCGGACAATGAATGCATAGAACTTATTATTTACCAATACCTTTTCAGACTGTTCGATTTGACATCTTTCTGTAATGTTTTATGTAAATAGAGAACGTTTTACCTTATTTTAAAATAATAAGCGAATAGGGCTGTATATCCCTTTTCCAATTAATGGGGTGACTCATCAAAAAAATCCATGCCGTCGCTGCATGTGAACATGAGCAAAGGCATGGATATCGAATACATGGATTCTCAAGTTATAGTTTCATCGCACCGACGATGACAAAAATCCAGGCAGCGATGAATAACACGCCGCCAATCGGTGTCACGGCTCCGAGTTTTGTAATTCCCGTCAATGCCATGACGTACAAGCTTCCTGAGAAGAAGACGATCCCCGCAAACATGAGCCAACCGGCCACGTTGAACTGGCTGATGCTCACGCGCATGAGGAGCGCTGCAATCCCAATGATTCCAAGCGCGTGCACCATATGGTAGAGCACACCTGTCTGCCAGTTTGCCAACATGTTTGGCGCCAATCTCTCTTTTAGCGCATGGGCGCCGAATGCACCAAGTGCCACACCGAGTGCCATCAATCCGGCACCGATCATTAATAATATCTTCATTTCCGTTCCCCCTTATCTGACTTTTCGTGCTGGTAAATTCCACTTCCGATAGTAGGATATCACTCGAAGTGTCGCGACGACAATTAAAAGCGCGTACACAGCAAGACCGCCTTCGAGCTTGAAGTAATACGTAATGACCGCAATGAGAATCGCCCAAATCGCATACACCTCAGACTGTAAGACGAGAGGCTTACGTCCTGCCAATAAGTCCCGGACCACACCTCCGCCAACGCCAGTCAAGACAGCCGCCGCAATCGCAGCAGATAAAGGTAAATCAAGCTTGATGGCGACTTGTGCCCCTTGAAAGGCAAACGCAACGAGACCAATGGCGTCGACAATGACACCCCAGCGTTCCCAATGTGGCAATACGACACTCGGGAGCAGGAAGATGAGGAGTGCGACAAGAAAACATAAAATAAATAAATCATTCTGTTGCCAAATTAAGCTGACGGGGTTTCCTAACAGGACGTTTCGAATCGCGCCACCTCCGAAGGCAGTGATAAACGCCAATAGCCACACCCCAAAAATATCGTATTTTTCATCCATCGCAATGATGGCTCCGCTCGCCGCGAACGCAATCGTTCCGACGACGTTGAGCAATTCCCACTCCATGAACATCCCTTGCCCTTTCTTCAACGCATTGTATGGTAAAGTATAGTTACAAAAATTCAGGTCAGTCGTGCGACTGTCGTAAAGGATGTCGGTATTACAATGAAACGTATCGCTTTGTTCCGCATATGGATTATCGTCACCATGTTCGCCCGATTCATCATTCGGCTGTACGCCTTTTCACGCAAACAACAACAAGGTGTCGCCACGACAGAAGAATATGAAGCACTGATGCTCAAGCTCGCACGTGAGTATAAGCGTAACGCGCTACGACTCGAGGGCTTGTTAATCAAACTCGGACAATTCTTATCAATTCGTGCAGACTTATTGCCACCCGCCGTCTTGAACGAGCTATCAGAGCTCGTCGACCGTGTCCCGACGTCTGGTTGGGAGAAGTCGCGCGCGATTCTAGAGGCAGAATGGGGCGTCCCATATACCCAAGTCGTCAAAGACGTCGGCATCGACGCCGTCGCCTCGGCTTCCATCGGAGAAGTATATGGTGCCACGCTTCTTGAAAACGGCAAACGGGTCGCCATCAAAATCCAGCGTCCGAATATCGAAAAAATCATCCGGACCGACTTCCGTGCGATGCGGATTGTCACATCGATGTTAAAGCGGACATCCCTCGCTAAATCAACCGACTTAGATAGCTTATATCGCCAAATGATTTTTGTCATCGGGGATGAACTAAATTTTCAAACCGAATTAAAAAACGCCCTGTATTTTAAAGCCAAATACGCCGACAACCGAGACATTTATATCCCGGACTATCACGAACATCTCTGTACGAACCGCGTCTTGACGATGGACTGGGTCGACGCACGCCGAATCACCGACCTCGCCTTTTTAAAAGAAAATGGAATCGACCGTTCCGCCCTAGCTGAACGACTCTTCACACTCGCTGCCGAACAGCTATTGTTTGGTGGACAGTTCCATGCCGATCCACACCCCGGAAACGTCCAAATTCGAGCCGATGGCACCATCATCTTACTCGATTTCGGTATGGTCGGACAAACAACGGCGCAAGACATGGCCACGATTCGGAATATCTTACAGGCATTCATCTCGCTCGACTATGATAGCATCGTCGATGGATTAGAAGACTTGCGCTTCCTCTTACCGACGGCAAACAAACAAAACATTCGCCAAGCACTAGAGAAAGCGGTCACTTTCTACCTAGAAACGGACATCGATACCGTCGATACGAAATTGATTGAGAAAGTGTTACAGGACATTCAATTGCTCGTCAAAAACGAACCGATTCAGCTCCCGGCGGAATTTGCCTTCTTCGGTCGTGCCGCTTCGACCTTACTCGGGATCCTGCAAATCCTCGACCCAAAAATCGACCTGTTCACACTCGGTAAACCGATTGTCATCGAATGGCTCGAGGAAGACGGGACAACGCTTCAAAATCGTTACGTGAAGACCGGAATCAACTATGCGAAGAAACTGTTAAACGTTCCTCCACTTCTGGATAATTACTTAAAAGAACCGACACGAAAACGTCTGTCGGAGCAAGCGATGTTCCAACGAAACCTTGAATCCAAGGAACTCTTGCACCGTCAGACGTTCAATGCCATCGTCATCTTGCTCGGTTTGCTCGTCGGCCTACTCGGCTATATTCGACCGGATGAATGGCTCTTCTGGTCAGGTGGCGTCGTCTCCGTTTTAGCTTATTTCAATTGGAGACGCCTCGGACGAAAGATTCGTCATTTGGCACGCCAAGACTTTCGAGTATAAGCGAACCGTCACTCTCAGCAGTGGCGGTTTTTTGTTGAATCCATTGTGCGATATAAGCACCGACGTCACGCATCATGCGGGGTGTCGTCCAACCCATGGTCGATACTTGAATGACGTTCGCCTGCTTTAAGTAGCCACTCTCATACTGGACGAGATAGCCTTGATAGGACAGTTGGCGCCCGAGCTCGACCGAGGATAGCTCGCACGGAACTGGAATCGTGATGATGCCAGGTGATTGGGCGGGACACACATCGACCGATAAACCGTTCTCTTGTAAGGCATTAAGCAACGTATTCATCTTTACAGAATGTGAAACGACTTCATCTTCTGTCAACTCATCCAGCGCGATCGCCATCGCTGAGAGAAGCGGTTCCGATTGTGTGAAGGCAATCGGTTGATAGAGGGATAAATCCAAATAGCGCGCTGTATGTGGTGTCGCAATCGCCGGATGCTTCATTGCGACGAACGCGAGACCCGGGGCGTTCCGTAACGCCTTTCCTGAAGAGAAGGTCACGTAGTCCGCAAATGAATAGTCATAAACGAGCGTTCCGACGGCACTGATCGCATCAATGGCGATAATGCCTTGCCATGTATGGAGCGGGTCGAGATTGATGAAAATCCCTAACGATGTCTCGCAATGAACCGTCCATACCCAGTCTGGTGCAATGCGCTCGAGTTGAGAAATATCCCACTGCCCCTCTTGGTCCACTGAGACCACGTCAAAAGACAGACCGACACGCCGGGCATGGTCAATCAAACGTTCTCCAAATTCACCCGCATTGAATATGAGCCCGTGTCCGTCCAATCGAGCCGCGACCGCATCATTGGCGACCGTCCCACTTCCAAGAAGCGTATAGACATGCGGGAGTCCGATTCGTTCCGCCAGTTTTTGTTGCACCGCTTCAAGCACTCGTCCCGTCTCATTTGAACGATGTGGGCGCGGCTGCATGGAGAGTCGTTCTCTCACGCGTTCCGAACATTCAACGGGTCCTGCTAGTAAACTTTTCGGGCGTAGAATCGACGCTGATTTGGATTCATAAAAAGCCGAACGCGTTAACACCATCGGCACATATCGTGCTTCCTCAGGACCGATTGGATCCGCAAATGGGACAAACCCAAATCGACGATAGAGCACTTGTTCACGTGTCGTTCCACTGATGACGATGCCATCAACCTCACGCTCTGTCGCATCATCGATAACCGCACGCATCAATCCAGCGAACGTTCGATTGCGCCGATAAGGTTTAGTCACAGCGAGCAGACGAATCTCGAGCCAATTCCCTTCAGGAATGCGCACACCCTTTTGTTCCAATGAAAATGGTCGTTTACCACGTAACGCACACATGGCGACCACTTCCCCATCCACTTCTCCAATCCAATATGTATTTTCTTCGTGAAACTTGTCGACAAGTCGCCTTTTCTGATTCGGTGGATGTTGCGGAATCTCTTCGACGAATGTTTCGTAATTCAACCGATGTATCGCTTCAAAATCTGATACTTCGGCTTTTCGGTACACAATCATGCTTTTTCCTCCTTCACATGATGATAGATAATAAGAATCGTAATCAGCGTGGCCCAGATGACATCTTCGAGACTTCCGAAAGCTGCCAACGGTAATAACGTAAGCATGACTAATCCCGTCTCGCGAGAGTTCCCTGTTAATTTGATTAAGAGTAACAAGATAGCAAGACCCCCAATAAACCACCACGGGTCATATGCCCATATGATTCCAGAAAAAACGGCATATCCCTTCCCACCTGCACGGATTCGCCAAAATGGATAAATATGCCCGAGCGTGAGTGCGAACGCCGTCTCCCAAAAATACAATCCGCTCATCTGTAGGACGAGAATCGTCTTGAGCACGTCGAATCCATAGACGATTAGAAACGCCTTTACTCCACCGATGCGATGCGCATTGCGTGCACCGGTATTCTTCGAACCAGTTGTCGCTAAATCATGTCCACTTAGCACCCCATACAGTCTGCCCCCGAGCAGACTTCCGACTAAATAGCCTATGATGATGATCCACATAGTATCCCCTCATTTTTTGGAAATTTGTGTGCGTTTCAGAAAAACGGGTATCCTCTAATTAACTGTGCACTTTTTGGAAAGGGGAAATCAAGATGCGAGAAGAGAAAAATTTCATTAATGGGGAATGGACAGAAACGGGACAAACGATCGAGGTACGCAATCCGGCTACAGGCAATGTGATGGCCGTCGTGACAAAAAGTGATACACAAGAAGCGACACAAGCCGTCGATGCTGCACATGAGGCGTTACAAGAATGGCAACAAAAAACAGCAGAAGAACGAGGGGAGCTACTCAATGAGTGGCATCGTTTGATTGCAGAACATACAGAAGAGCTTGCCCGAACGATGGTCGAGGAACAAGGGAAACCGCTCAAGGAAGCAATCGGTGAAATCAACTATGCAAATGGATTCATCGACTGGTATGCAGCAGAAGGACGACGCGTGTACGGAGAGACGATTCCTGCTTCATCAAACCAGAAACGAATCTTTGCCATCAAACAACCGGTGGGCGTCATCGCAGCCATCACACCTTGGAACTTCCCGGCTGCCATGATCACACGGAAAGTCGCTCCGGCGCTCGCTGCAGGCTGTACGGTCGTCATGAAACCAGCATCGGCGACCCCGTTGACCGCCATCGAATTGGTCAAATTAGCGGAGAAGGCCGGATTCCCAAAAGGGGTCATCAACCTTGTCACTGGACAAGCTTCAGATATCGTCAAAGCGTGGCAACAAGATAAACGGGTCCGAAAATTGACGTTCACAGGATCAACGGAAGTCGGAAAAATGCTCATGCGTGACGCTGCGGACACGATGAAAAAGATTTCACTCGAACTCGGTGGACATGCCCCGCTCATCGTCACGGCCAAAGCGGATTTAGATAAGGCTGTTCCGCAAGCGGTCGCCACAAAGTTCCGAAACGGTGGACAGACGTGCGTCTGCGCGAACCGAATCTATGTCGAACGCGCCGTCGTCGATGAATTCTCGGAGCGTTTCATTAAAGAGGTCGAAGCGTTGAAAGTCGGCAACGGACTAGAGGAAGGTGTCGACATCGGTCCGCTCATCGATGACGATGCGCTCAGTAAAGTCGAAAAGCATATTGAGGACGCACAGATTCGTGGCGGTGAAGTGTACGGTGGCGAGGTGCTAGACGGCTTATTCATCCGTCCTGCCGTCATCCGTTATGCGAATGAAGACATGCTCTGCATGAACGAAGAAACGTTCGGACCCGTCGCACCGATTGCAACGTTCGATTCGCTCGATGAAGTCATCAAACGGGCGAACAACACGCCGTTCGGCTTAGCCGCTTACTTGTTCACGCAAGACATCAATGAGGCGGTCTATTTAGCTGAATCGCTAGAGTATGGGATTGTCGGTGTGAATGACGGACTTCCGTCAACGCCGCAAGCGCCTTTCGGTGGTTGGAAAGAGAGCGGACTCGGTCGTGAAGGCGGTCATCACGGTATTGAGGAATTTTTAGAAGTCAAATACATCTCACTCGGATTGTGAGTATAGGTATACAAAAAGGCTTGTCGACATTGATATGCGACAAGCCTTTTCTTATCGGTTGACCCACTCGACTAAATCATGTGGAGACTGGATCACGTGATCCGCAAGTGCCCACTCTTCTTCATTGCCGAATCCGAACCCTGTCAAGACGACGGGAAAGTCATGGGCGCGAGCCGCCTCGACATCCGATTTACGATCACCGACCATAATATAGTCCGCCTCTCCGTGCCGGACACGGTGCGCTGTCAGAATGTCTGCCTTCTTCTCGCCCCCAACAGATTCTAAACATTCGGGTGCCGTCATATATGGACGAATCTGTTGCGTATCTAAAATCAAATTCATATAATGAACACCGCAGTTACTCGCTGTCGTCAGCGTATGACCTTGCTCGTGAAGTGTCTCCAACATCTCACGAATTCCGTCAAATAAGACATTTTGTCCTTCCATCGTTTGCTCAAGCGTCGTATGACGGAGTCTGCGAATGAGACGAATCTCCTCAAGCGTCGCTTCCGGGATGACATGCTCCCAAAACGCGTTACCTGCCAAGCCGTATCCTGAACGGACCGCCTCTTCACTCGGTTTCGGAAGATGAGGAAGCTCCTCTAGTGCCTCATGAATCGCCTTTGTCATCGGTCCGGTCGTATCTACTAACGTGCCATCGATATCAAATAAAATTACTGCCATTGGATTGATCCCCTCTCTTTCACTCTCTCCTTACCGTAGCAGAATCCCCGAAAATGCAAAAGAGAAAACGTGATGACAAAAAAACGACTGAACCGATTCGTCCAGTCGCCTCTATTATCCACGCCAGAAGTTCATGCCACCTTTTACAGAATAGACGTCGGTATATCCGGCACTCTTCAGCATCGCTGCCGCACGTTGGCTACGCATCCCGCTCTGACAGATGACATAGACAGGACGCTCCTTTTCTTTCGGATATTTCGCTTGAGCATTACCGAATCCGGATAAAGGTATGTTTTTCGCCTGCTTGATATGTCCCCCGCGGTATTCATGCGGCTCACGCACATCCAACAATTGAATGTTCCGTTCTTCTGCGATTCTCCGTTTTAAATCGTCTGTCGAAACCGTTTTGACATTGTTACGACGACTCCACCAGAAATACACAAGTCCAATGACGACTGCCACAAAAAGAAAGTCCAACATATTCACGCCTCCATTTACATTTCGTTTCTTGTACCCATTATACCCCCTATGGTATTTAAGTCAATGAAAATGAATCCACAAAAAAACCACATGTGCATCACATGTGGTTCAAAAATCGAGCAATGAATCGGATTTAGGTTGTTCGTCTTCTTCCATGGGAATCCCGAGAAAAGCGGCCATCTGACGATCAAGCGGAGGTTTCGTTTCACTTGTCACGGTCGGGGACTGTGATGCCCCAACGCTTTTTGCTTCAGACGTCTCCGCTAACAAGAGTTCACAAAAACCCATTAACTTTGCCAAATGACGCTTTTGCGCTTCGCCGGTTAACGACTCAATCTGTGTCATCACCTGACGCATTTGGGCGATGACTTGTTGTTCTGTAATCATAGTCCGTACACATCCTTTACGCTTCCATTGTGAAGGATTTCATCCTCGATTCGCAAGTATCTTTAACGATTCCTTGACTCGACCCAATTTAAAAAGGCGTCATAGTCAAAACGAACTTGATTTGCATAAAAATCAGCCCATCTCGATAACTGTCGAATAAACAGGGACGGGGAGTCACCGATTGCCGCCGCGATTCGTTCGCTTGCCGTATAATCGAGCACATTCGATGACGCATCGGCCCGTGCGTGAATCTTCGCCGTGATTTGCGCTTGCACTTTCAACGTCTCAATGAGCGACGTCTCATCTTTCATGTGTTTCGCTTTCACTTTCCGCTTATACGGAGAACGTTGCCTCACATAATATTCTTTATCGTCGATTGTCAAATAGCCGAGATACGGGTCACGACTGTGGACCATTGCTCGTTGTGCGGCGACGACACGAGCGCCTTGATGCGACAATCCGTTCTCAAACAGCGGATGTGTCGGAAGAAAGAGAGACGGGACGGCGGACTGTGCTTGCTTCATCTCTAAAATAACATCTTCATCATGTTCTTCGTCGGCACCTTCAATCAAAATATAGTAGCGTTCTAAACCAATCGAAGCCGTGCCGCTCTGAAGTTTGATGGCGATATCTTTGATTTCGTAGTGATCGGCATGATGTCGGTGTTGGTCTGACAATGAAGACAGATAATCGCCCCATGCCGCTTCAATTTTCTCCCGTACTTCTGAAGAGACGGGGAGCAGGTCGTCACTCGTCGAAAAATAACGTTCCTCGTCCCGTACCTCCGTCCGTTCGGACATGAATTCATCTTTCTTCTTTTCCGCTTTTTTTATGACTTTTTTGACCGCTTTACACGTATTATCTTTCGTGAATTGAATATGCTCACTCCGTCCAAGCGCATGTTTTTCAATGGCTTTGGCATAGGACTCAGCAAACGCTTGAATGGCTGCCTTGCCGTCGAATCCTGACTCGGCGGCGAACAAATCGACAGAGACCGCCATCCGCAACAAATCGAACAGATAGGACCCGATATACGCCTCATCAAAGTCGTTCACGTCATAGATGATGGTGCCGGCCCCGTCTTCGAACACACCGAAATTTTCAAAGTGTAAGTCTCCTTGAATGAACGTCGGATGGTCAGGACCTGTGTCAAAGGCGATCGGTACTTTCGCAAAATCGTAGTAGAACAAGTGTGAGCTCCCTCGAAAGAACGAGAACGGGCTTGAACTCATCTTCGCGTACTTCTCTTGTCTCGCCTCTTCCGAAAGCTGTCGAATCGACTGGTCGTAAAAATCAAGGACGGTCCCAATCGTCTCGCACCGAATTTGTTGTTTGACGGCTGTGAACATACGGCTCTCCCCTTCACTTGTTGAATAAGTGTTTATATTCCCCGTACCCCGCCTCTTCAAGCTCTTCTACAGGAACGAATCGGAGAGCGGCCGAGTTGATGCAATAGCGTAAGCCACCAAGCTCTTTTGGACCGTCATCAAACACGTGACCAAGGTGACTGTCCCCTTGTTTTGAACGGACTTCTGTCCGTACCATGTGATGCGTCGTGTCCATGTTCAAATCGACGCGCTTCTCCTCGATTGGACGTGAGAAGCTCGGCCATCCGCAATTCGACTGAAACTTATCGTGCGATGTGAAGAGTGGTGTCCCGTCAACGATATCCACGTACAGCCCTTCTCGTTCTTCATCCCAATATTCATTTTGAAACGGTGGCTCTGTCCCGTTTTCTTGCGTCACTTTATACTGCATCGGTGTCAAGCGTTCACGAAGTGCTTGTTGTTGTTTACGATCGCTCCATGCCTCTTTGATGAACTTCGCGCGTCCTGAACCGACACGGTACATCTCATAGCGGAACGGATTTTTTTTATAGTAGTCTTGATGATAGTCTTCCGCTTCCCAGAACGTTTTCGCAGGGCGGATATCGACTTCAATCGAACGATCGAAGCGACCCGAATCTTCCACTTCCTGTTTCGAACGCTCCGCTGCAGCCTGTTGCTCTTCTGAATGATAGAAGATGGCTGGACGATAGGATTCACCGCGGTCATTGAACTGCCCTCCGCCATCTGTCGGATCGATTTGACGCCAATAGATGCGTAGCAACTCCTCATACGAAATGACTTCTGGATCAAATGTGATTTCAACCGCCTCTAAATGTCCTGTCGTCTCCGAACAGACTTGTTGATACGTCGGGTTGTCGACATGTCCTCCTGTATATCCAGAAATGACACGCTCCACTCCCTCATATTTATGAAACGGTTTGACCATGCACCAGAAACAGCCTCCCGCAAATGTAGCTTTTGCCATGATAAATCCCTCCTTACTTTGTAGTGTACCCAAAAATGTGGCAAGACAACAAAAAACGAGAACCACAAAATGTGTTCTCGCTTCAGTCCTCTTCCACCTGATTCACATGACGCATTACCAAAAATAAGATGACTCCAACAATCGCAGCCCCTAATAGCGTCAACGCCATGTTGTCTCGAGCCGATAAAGTATAAAAGATCGCTAATCCAATCAAAATGAGCGCAATCGGAATAAACGCTCGTTTAAAATGATCCCAGTAACGCACGGACAGTCCTCCTTTTCTCTTATCATACCAAACTTTCGATTTTCCATAACGAAAGTTCTAAAAGATGAGAAGAACTTGAATAAATCCAAAAGGATTCCAAGACGATTTGCTTGAATAGTCATTCAAGAGAGCTTCTTTCCGCAAGCAGGTTATTCCTGTCTGTTTCCAACTAGATGCTATATACTGTAACTAAATATTTCCATACGGGATAAGGGGGAGCCTCGATGCTCACAATCATTAATGCGTTCTTTATCAACCTGTGTATCTTGTTCACGCTCTTCACGATTTCCTTTTTACCGTTTCGCAATCGACCTCGTTTAACTCCACAGTCTCCTTTGAAAGGAAGGGTTTTACTCGGGGTACAGACCGGATTGATTGCCATCCTCCTTTTGGTAAATGCCTTACCGCTCGAGGGGATACTCATCGACCTACGTAATATTCCCGTTTTGCTTGCCGTTCTATTCGGGGGATGGGTGAGTGGTGCTGTCGCAGGTATCATATTATTAATCGGTCGTTCCCTAGTTCTGTTCTTTACAGACGGTACCATGCTCGGTCTCTATCTAGCCATCGCCACAATAGTTACGTTAGTTGTCTTAACAAGTCTTTTACGGAAACCCATGGATAATACTCGGCCTACTTTGCTCGTATTCACTACGATCAGTATTGCCATTTTTGGGGCAGCGCTTTATGCCGCGCTTCCACTAAACTTGTTCTATCCCGTCTTAATCGTCTACATGTTAATGTCTTACGGGGGAGCTTGCGCCGCCTATCGATTACTGCTCGAACTACGCCGTCACTTTGAGAACGTCCAACATCAACAGCAACTAGCGCGTACAGATGCGCTCACCGGGATTGCCAATCGGCGTCTCTTGAACGAAGCCATGGCCAACTTGACGGTCGAGGCAGAAGAATACGCATTGATTTTGGTCGACATCGATCATTTCAAACGGGTGAATGACACATACGGTCACGACGTCGGAGATGATGTTTTGCGCGAGCTCGGCATGCTCCTCGTGAATGAGAGCAATGAGCGCCATTTAGTCGGTCGCTTCGGCGGCGAAGAATTTTTAATCGTCATGCCCCATGCTAATCGAGAAGAAGTATCGCAGCTTGCTGAATCTATTCGAGAAAAGGTTTCAACGTTCCCGTTCGAGACGAGTGCCGGTACGCTCCACATCACTGTTTCGCTTGGAGCTTGCCATTCGAATGATATTGAAATCGACAGTGTGTTAAAACATGCAGATGAAGCGTTATATCACGCAAAAGAGTCCGGTCGAAATCGTTTCATCCTCGCCTCTTAATGTGTCAAACTCTTCACACTTGAGCGCGTTTTCTCGCTTTACTTTCTCGAAATGAATCGTTAAACTAGGCTAGACTTTGATTCAGATCGATACATCGTGATTTATTCAGAAAAGGGGAAACATCGTTCATGTCAGTTTTGTTATCTTTATTTGGAATTATGTTTATCGGCTCGTTCGCGATTGACTATAGACGTGGAAAGACACTTCAACAATCGGCAATCGGGGGGATTCGTTCGATTCAGAACAACATGTGGATTTTCTTCCGGACCTCACTTTCGATGATGATTATCATCGGTCCGCTCTTGTTGATTTCAGGTTTCGTGTTCTCGGATTTGGTGAGCTTTAACACGATCCCAGCATTCATCATCTCCGTTCTCAGTATCGGCTTTGCGGAACGGATCATCGGGATGACCGTGGCTCCACTCGTCCGTACATTTTGGCATCAACGCGATCGTCTCATGCCACTTTATTTAGATGCCGCTCTCTACGTATTCTTACTCTCTATTCTCGTATTGGAGTTCTTGATGAACATTCCGGGGATTGATCTTCAGTCACCGTTCATTGCGCTATTCTATGCGTTCGCTCTCTTCTTCACGAGATACTTGTTCAGTTTGATTCGATTCACGGTTCAAAAAGGCGTAGCCTCGAACTAATTGAAGACCCAATCCATACGTGTTCGCACGTATGGATTTTTTTCATTATTCTCATTGACAATGAGAATCGTTATCAACTATACTTTAGTTGTAGCTTCCTAAAAGCTTGACGTGCACGTTCCCCAAACATATCACGTCACGTGGATTCCCCTCCACGACACTCTTTTTGAAAGCATTGCGACAACCCCCATTTGTTGCACCCATATTTGCCAAAAGCAAGACGAGCAGCCCACCGACGGGGCTGCTCGTCTTTTTCATGATGCGAACACTTCTTGCTCGATTTGTTTCAATTCATAGAACATGCCACGTTTCGTCATCAGTTCCTCATAAGAACCGACCTCAACAATTCTTCCGGTTTCCATAACGATAATCTGATCAAACGTTTCGAGACCCGTCAAACGGTGACTGACGAGAATGAGTGTGCCTGTTCCGGCTTGCTGTAACAATTCAGAAAAGACATGGGCCTCCGTTCCTGCATCGAGTGCCGATGTCGGTTCATCGAGCAACCAGAGAAGTCCGTTTTTAAGAAGTGCTCGTGCGATGGCCAGGCGTTGGCGTTCTCCACCTGACAAGTTCGCCCCTTTCTCAAGGACCGGTTCGTCTAGCGTGAACGCCAAACGGACCCGCTCAAGCGCTACGCTCATCTCTTCATCTGTGAAGTCACCGGCTAACGCCAAGTTGTCCCGTACAGTTCCATAAAAGAAATGATTGTCTTGCAAAACAACGCTCGCATGTTGCCAAATGGCTGTCTGTTTGACATCGTTCACGTTGTACTCATCCAACCGAATCGTGCCGTCTTCCGTCCGAACGAAAGCCAAGAGCAGTTGAAGTAACGTCGACTTCCCTGACCCGCTCGGTCCCACGATGACCGTCTTCGAACCACTTGGAATGTGTAACGTCACCTCATCGATGACATCTCGATACGTATCCGGATAACGATAGCGAACATGGTCAAATGAAATGGACGGTGCATCCGTAAACGTCACGTCTTGACGTTTCGCCTCACGCGCCTCAATCGTTTCACTCGGCTCCGTCACTTCAAACAAACGATCCGCTGCTTGCTTGCTGTCTGCAAAGTGACCGGGGAACACGGCCATCGGCGTTGTATTCTCAAACGCTGTGAGCGACATCATGATCAGCATTGCCAAGAACAACCCGTTCAGGTCTCCATTTACCACCTGATACGCACCGATGGCCAAGACGCCCCATGAGACGAGTAAGGAAGCGGCAACGACGAGCGCCGAATTGAAGAACTGATTCGTCGTGTCTTTCCGCTCTGCCTCCATGTAACGCTCACTGTGCGAATAGACAGCTTGTTTCGTGCGGTCAAGTTGGTGATGAAGTTTTAAATCCCGGTATCCGAACAGCATCTCTGTCAATTGAATCGACACATCTCCACGCAATCCACGAATCGTCTCGTCATGACGGGCACGAATTCGTGCAAATCCGAGCGGAATCAAGAATCCTGTAACGAGTACACCAAACAAAATCCATAGGCTGACCGCAAACGAGAAGAAGGTGACAAAGAAGATGGTACTCAAAAAGACGAGTACGAGAATGATCGGTGGATAAAACACGCGAAGGAAGTAGTTTTGAAGACTCTCAACGTCCCCGACGACGCGTGCGAGCAAATCGCCGCTCCGATATTTCGCAAAGATGGACGGAACGAGCGGCTCTAACTGACGATAAAACCGGACGCGCAACTCACTTAAAATCGTAAACGTCGCCCGGTGTGAGGCGAGGCGTTCCCGATAACGGCTTCCTGCCCGGATGACACCGAACAGTTTAATTAAGACAACCGGTACCATGAGTGCATACAGTGGCGGGACGAGCCCTGCCCGTGATACGAGATAGCCACTTGCCGCGAAGAGGGCGACCGCTGCAATCCCTGCCGCATATCCAAAGAAGATGGAGAGAAGAATGTCTTTCTTCTCGCGCATCATCCATTTTGTGATGGTCCAAAGCGAGTTCATCGGCTCACCCCTTTCTGAAGTGCAAACAGTTCTGCATACTCCGGGACAGCGAGTAACACTTCGTGCGTCCCTTCTGCGATTCGTTTCCCGTCATCCATGAACCAAATCGTGTCCGCCTCTTTGATTGTATGCAGACGATGCGCAACCGTGATTAACGTCGCACCTTTCGACAGCTCTTCAATCGAGCGTCTGACAATCCGCTCTGTTTTCAAATCAAGGCCGGTCGTCGGTTCATCAAACAATAAAATACCAGGTCGCTTAAAGAAAGCCCGTGCGAGTGCAAGGCGTTGCCGTTCCCCACCAGATAGTCCAAACCCACCTTCTCCGAGTTCTGTCCAGATTCCGTTCGGCAACTGGTCAATCACCTCGGATAGTCCAGCTGCCTCGGCTGCTTCGAGTAACGCACGCTCGTCAGCCACTTCACCTAAAGCAATGTTTTCGGCGAGTGTCCCGGCGAACAGATACGGATTTTGAGAGATATACGCAATATTTCCATACCAGGCAGATTCCTTATACGTATGCAAGGGTTCGCCATCCACGAGGACGCGCCCTGATTTCACTTGCAAAAGTCCTGAGATCACGTTAAGGACAGTTGTCTTCCCGGAACCGCTCGCGCCGACTAACGCAAGGTGGGTGCCGGACGAGATGCGACCACTCAATGGCTGAAGGGAAAAGCGCCCACCAGCGTACTCAAACGATATCTCTTCAAGCTCAAGGTCCGGTGTCCGTGAACGAAGCGACTTTGTCCCCCACTGAATGCGATCATCCGGGGCGTCTAATACGTCAAAGATCCGGTCTGCTGCGCCCATACTGCCACGTCCCGTATGAAAGGCGCTGCCCAGGTCTTTGATGGCCAAGTAATACTCTGGCGCCAACACAAGAATCAAGAATCCTGAGAAGAACGTCAGGTTCTCCCAAACGACCATCTGTAGCGCGACTTCCAGTGCTACAACGCCGGTGCTGAGCATGGAGATGAATTCCAACATGAGGCCAGATAAGAATGCCGTCTTTAAGACGACCATCGTCGCATCCCGAAAGTCGAGACTGCTCTTCTCAATCGCTTTCGCTTCTTGTTCGGTCCGATTGTAGAGTTTAAGTGTCGTCAAACCCTGTAAGACATCCAAAAACTTTCCGGAAAATTGATTCATCTTCTCCATCTGTTCCTCAGATTTTTTCTGTGTCGCAATCCCGATGATAATAAAGAACAAAGGGATAAACGGTGCCGTCACCATCATGATGACACCTGAAATCCAATGTTGGCTGAAGACGACAACCAAAATCAGAAGCGGGATAATCGAGGTTTGAATCACTTGTGGCCAATATTGACTGAAGTAGGCGTCAACCTCGTCAACAGCATCCATGAACACACTGACCTTCTTCCCAGATTGTCCCGTCAAAGAGGACTCGACCGGGCTCGTGGCATAGCGATCTAGTAATTGCAGACGTAACGCCCGTTTCGCTTTTTCCGATAAACTCGCTCCGATTCGTCCGGAGACGTATCCAAAAAGTGCTCGTGCCAATAGGGCGACGACGAGCCAAAGCAACGCCGGAATGATGGTTTCAAATGATTCATCTTTTAAAAAGATTCGGTCGACGATGTCGACGATTAAATACGCTTGCGCCAAAATCGATAGTCCAATCATGACCGCGGATAACACGAGTCCGATGATGTGACCTCGCTCGGCGAACGCAAGGGCTTGCAGTCGTTTCACTGCATTCATCCTTTCTCTATTCACAATCCGATTGCTTTGTGAGATTCATCACTAATTATACAATATGACACGTCTTGAAGCGAACGCTCCGCTCGTTCCGACATGCAAAAGACGCCCTCTCCTGAGTGGCGTCAATCGAAGTCTTGCTCAAAGTATTCAGGATGCCCGATTACAAGTTGGTGGTCATCCATTCGAAGCACCTCTTCTTTGCGAAGCTTCGCTAAAATCGTAGAAACCGTCTCTCGAGACGTTCCAGATAGACGAGATAGTTCCATCGCCGTGAACGGACAGCGGACACGTACCCCTTGCTCATCCGGTTCACCTAAATCTTCAATCAAAAAATGGATGGTATTGAGTACACGTTCTTTCGCGCTCGGGGTAATGATTTCTTGGACACGTCGTTCATGTAAATCTAAAATACGATTCATCTGTCCGATGATATAGAGCAGCATATTCGACTGTGTAGATACAAACCGCTCGAACCGTTCGGTCGGGATGTAGATGACGTCAATATCCGTCACCGCTTCGGCCGTATGACGGTAGTCTTCCTCCGTGAACAAACCATTGTACGGAAAGAACTGTTTGGGCTTCACGTAGTCCGCATATTGATGCGTCGCATGCTCGTTCATCCGTTCGAGTCTGATGTATCCACTCATTAAGAAATACACGCGCTCTCGCGGGTCTCCTTCCATGAACAGGAGCTGTCCTTTTCGATATGTTCGGCAATAGACGTACGGGACGAGCTGTTCAAGCGCTCGACTCGAACAGTTCGCAAACAGTGTTAACTGGCGTAAATCATCAATCGTCCACTTATGTCGCATCTGTATCCCCTCATTTCTAGTTAAATCCCCTACCTTAAGTATAAAACGATTCAGAATGATACCGCTTTCAAAATCCGACAGTTTTCTGACATGACAAAAGGGGGTCTCCCCCCTTTTCAGTCCAACATCAGTTCTAATAACGCGTCTTGCAAATCTCGATCGAGTTCTAACGCATGGAGGTCAAACAGCCAGGCCTCGAGACGCGTCTTCGTCGTCGCCATCTGGTACAAACGATCTTTCAAATCGTAGGCGATTTCCGCGCGATCTAAGAATCGATAGAGACGGTCAAGTCGATGGGCGTTCTGTGTTACATCGACGGGGAGCGTCACCGTCTGCTCCTGCTTCAATTCACCAATCGGGATGTGTAACGTCTGCGTCTCAGCGTCATAGTCCCCTTCCCCGACAACGCCTCGAACAAGAACGGTCAATGTCCGATTCGCCGGAACGAGGGTCAGGTCTCCTGACATCTCGATGTGTAGCGTCCGCGCTTCCCAGTCGAGCGTAAACGTCGTTTCAAGTGAGGCACCTGTCTCATAATCCCGGCTTTCCCCGTCATCTTCGTACATCGTGAACGTGTTCGAGGCACCTGGAAAGACGAGTACTTCTAGCTCGCTCGGGTTTCCCGTCTCGTTCGCATGCGGTTGATGCGGCATGAGGGGAACGATGGCACCCGCTTTGGCGAAGACCGGTTGTCCATCGAGTCCACGGAACACACGAATCGACTTGTCGCCTTCGTAACGATGTCCTGTGAAGAAGTCAAACCATTCTCCTTTTGGCAGCCAGACATTCGTTCCGGCGACGTGGAGCTTTCGGTCCATCGGCGTGACAATCGGGGACACAATGAGTTCACTGCCAAAATAAAACTGATTCGGCACTTGATAAGCCGCTTCGTCATCGGGATGTTCGATATACATCGGCAGCACGAGCGGTAACGCATTGGCATGGTTACGATAATTCATCGTGTATAGATAAGGAATGAGCTCGTGACGCAGACGTAAGAATCGCTTCATCGACTGTTCGGCTTCGATCCCGAAACGCCAAGGCTCTTTCCCGTTGAAGGTGCTGAACGTCGAGTGGAGGCGCATGATTGGACTGAACACCCCGTATGCGACCCAACGCGCGGCGAGCTCATCGTCTTTTTTCCCACGATGATGCCCTCCGATGTCGTGACTCCACCAACCGTAACCGATGTTTGTCGCTGTCGCTGTAAAATACGGCTGGAAGGCGAGCGAGGCCCACGAGATGATCGTGTCTCCTGAAAATCCGACCGGGTAACGGTGGCTCCCTGGTCCTGCGTAACGAGAGAAAATGAGCGGGCGTTTGCCGTCACGGGCGATGTCGATGGCATGATAATGATTCAGCATCCATAGCGGATCGAGTCCTTCCATCTTCGAGGTCGACCCTTGTTGCCAATCGATCCACCAAAAATCAACGCCATCCGCCTCATGTGGATGATGCATCTGCTCAAAATATGCTTGAATGAATCGTTTGTCTGAAAAATCGAATGGGATTCGGTCCCCCGATTCCGGTTCGACGCCCATGGCCTCGGCCATCGCCACGTACTGATCTTCAAACGCACGGACACCGTCCGCGGGATGCAGGTTCAACGTCACCATCATTCCCTCATCCTTTAGCCAGTTAAGGAAACGCTTCGGTTCGGGAAACAAGTTTTTGTTCCACGAATAGCCCGTCCAACCACTCCCGTACTCTTCGGGAATGTCCGTCACGTGCCAGTCCATATCGATGACACTGACCGAGAACGGGACATCTTCTGACTTGAAACGGCGCATTAACGCCTTATACTCCTTTTCGTCGTATCGCCAGTAGCGGCTCCACCAGTTCCCGAGCGCTTTACGAGGGAGCATCGGCGTCGGACCCGTCAACGTGTAAAAGTCTCGAAGTGCCTGTTTATAGTCATGACCATATCCGAAGTAGTAAATGTCATGGATCCCTTTTCGTCGCGGCTCGACGAAGCGATCATCTGTCATCAAAAACGAGGATGAATCATCTATGATCGCATACCCTTGTTTGGAGAGGATCCCTTCTTCTAACTCCGTCGCCCCGTCCACATGGTCGAGCGTCCGCGCCGTCCCTTTCAGCGTCCGCTCCGGACCGTTGAACATGTAGCGGCTATAATACGTGCTAAAGTTCCCTTTCACGTCCACGTAGAGCGTGTTCGGCGCGAACGGACCTTTCGTATAATACAAATGGACATGTTCGGTGATGATTTGGAGTTCTGTCTCATCTTCAATCACTCGGAATTGTGGAACGTCAAATTCCCGATTCCACGCCACTTGGGTGGCGCGGTCTTCAAAGACACCGTCCTCCGCATATTCCATTCGAATCAACTGACTCGTCAATACGGTGAAGCGATAACAGCTTCCTTGTACGATTGCCCCTTCTCTTGCTTTTGGTCTCATCCACGACTGGTACACATGATTTTCTTCGAATAGGCGCATACATTCGAGCGTTTCCGCTCTCCGTCACTTCCTTCCTGAAATTAGTGCAAACGTTTACACTGAATATGATAGCAATCTCATTTTTGGCATACAACCTTCCTTCCCCTTGAACCCGGGCAGAAAACAAAAAAAGTCGCAAACGCTTCACGTCTGCGACACATTCTTATTGTTGGAGTGATGGGGCCAGACGGACACGTGTGCCAGCTTCTCCGTCAATGGCGGCTACAGCCTGATCGAGCGACGTGATGATGGCGACACGGTTCGTACCGGATTCGGCAAACTGCAGCGCCGCTCTTACTTTCGGCAACATACTGCCTGGCGCGAACTGCCCTTCCGCGATATACGTCTCCATCTGTTCTTTCGACGTTTCTTGAAGTGCCATCTCGTCCGGCTTCCCAAAATTGACATACACATGTTCGACAGCCGTCAAAATGAGTAAGACGTCTGCGTTGACGAGGTCAGCCAGTTTCGCAGCCGCGAAATCTTTATCGATGACCGCCTCGATGCCGACGTATCCGTCCATTGTCTCCATGACGGGAATGCCACCGCCACCAGAAGCGACGACGATGTGCCCCGCTTCAACGAGTGTTCGAATGACGGCGTGTTCGGCGATTTTCATAGGGATTGGACTCGGCACCACACGACGATACCCACGTCCTGCATCTTCTTTGAAGACGTAACCTGTCGTCCGTTCGAGATGGAGTGCCTCTTCTTCCGTATAAAACGGACCGATCGGCTTGGTCGGATGATGAAACGCACTATCGTTCGGGTCGACAATACTTCGTGTCACGAGAGAAGCCACATGCTGTTCAAGGCCACGTGCACGCAGTGCTTTGGTCAATGCGTTTTCAAACCAGTATCCAATCATCCCTTGCGTCATCGCACCACAGACATCAAGCGGCATCGCTGGTGTGGCTGGACTGTCTGATGCGGCTTGTTGCAACATCAGGTTTCCAACTTGCGGACCGTTCCCATGCGTGATGATGACCTCGACTCCTTCAGCGATGAGTGCAGCGAGAGATTCCGCCGTTGCCTCAACTGCCTGTATTTGTGCTTCGGCTGTCGCATCTTTGCCTTGCTGAATCGCATTCCCGCCTAAGGCGATGACCACACGTTTTTTCTCCATATCCATACCCCCGATCAAATGACTGAGATATTACCCGATAGTATGCGTACGACGGCGAAGATGGCCAGTGCGGTCAACACACCGGCGACCATCCATTCCGTTTTAGTGAGTGACTTGATGCCATTTTCACGTTGTGCCTTCATGTAGAGAAGGGTTCCCGGTGCATATAAAAGTGTAGTGAGAAGTAAATAATCGATTCCAGCGGCGTATATGAGCCATAGTCCATAAACGGAAGCGACCAATCCAATCGCTAAATCGCGTGTTTTTCGTTCACCGGAACTGTATCCGATTCCGTTCTTCGCCACTTTCACTTGGTAAAAGGCCGAGAACACGTATGGGATCAAAATCGCACTCGAAGCGAGAGAAAAGGCAAAGTTATATGCGGCATCTGAAATCAAGAATGTGAAGAGGAAGAGCTGAATCAACCCATTCGTTAGCCAAAGGGCATTGACAGGAGCTTGATTTTGATTCTCTTTCGTGAACCATTTCGGGAAGACTCCATCTTTGGCGGCAACGAATGGGATTTCTGCCGCTAACAGCGTCCAACCGAGCCATGCGCCAAGGACAGAGATGACGAGTCCCCCGTTGATGAGCATCGCACCCCACGGACCGACGGCCGACTCGAGCAAATATGCCATCGCTGGTTGCGAGGCGTTCGCTACATTTTCGGGAGTCATGAGACCGAGCGACATGATAGAAATGAGCAAATAAATGACGAGCGTACCGAGCAACCCGATCACGGTTGCTTTCCCGACGTCCGAACGTTTCCGAGCACGACCGGATAGCACGACGGCTCCTTCCACACCGATAAAGACCCAAAGCGTCACGAGCATTGTCGAAACGACTTGATCACGCACACTTCCCCACGAGAAACCGCCTTGTCCCCAAAAATCGAAGGTGAAGTTTTCGAGATTAAAGAAGAACAAGGTAATCGTAATGAATGCAAAAATTGGGACGAGCTTGGCAATCGTCGTGACGATGTTGATCATCGACGCCTCATGTACCCCACGTAAGATGAGGGTATGCACGAGCCACAGCATAATTGATGCGCCAATGATCGACGCGATATTCTGTCCCCCTTCAAAAATCGGGAAGAAATAACCGACCGAACTGAATAGCAGTGTGGCATACGCCACATTCCCGAGCCAGGCAGACAACCAATATCCCCAGGCCGAGTTAAATCCGACGAACGACCCAAAGCCTGCCCGTGCATAGCTATATACACCACCATCGAGATCAGGACGGCGCATCGTCAGATTTTGAAAGCTGAGACCGAGCGCAATAATCCCGATCCCTGTAATCACCCACCCGATGAGAATGGCACCCGCATTCGCACCTTGCGCCAAATCGGCAGCCAAGTTAAAGGCGCCACCACCAATCATCGATCCGACGACAAGTGCCGTCAACGCTCCGAGACCTAACCGCTTGTCTTGCTTGTCAGGATGTACTCCAGCCGAACCACCTGAGTCATGCTCCAACTTCGTAGACATTCTACTCATCCCTTTCGCTTATTTTGAACCGGGAGGGGGAATCCCCTCCTCGTCAACGATCAAGCCATTCGCGTGTCTCCGTGAGCGTCGCCGCCATCACCGCCTTGATGGTATGCATCCGGTTTTCCGCCTCATCAAATACGAACGAATGACGACTGCGGAACACTTCATCGGTCACTTCCATTTCCGTCAAACCGTACTGTTCGTGAATCGCTCGACCGACTTCCGTTTCTAAGTCGTGGAAGGCAGGGAGGCAATGTAAGAACATGATGTCTGGATTGCCACTCTTTTGAAGCATGTCCATGTTCACTTGATATGGTCGCAACAGTTCAATCCGTTCTGCGAATGCCGCTTCCTCGCCCATCGATACCCAGACATCCGTGTAGACGACGTCCGCTTGATCCATCGCTTCCTCAATGCTCTCCGTCAAGGTGATCACAGCACCGGTTTCAGCAGCGACCGACTTCGCATAGTTCACGATTTCGTCAGATGGCCAGAGCGATTTCGGTGCACAGATCCGCATATCCATTCCTACTTTTGCACCACCGATCAACAGCGTGTTGCCCATGTTGTTCCGTCCGTCGCCCACGTATACGAATTTGATTCCGGCAAGTTCTCCTTTTTGTTCTTTCACCGTCAAAAAGTCAGCCAAGATTTGGGTCGGGTGATACAAGTCGGTCAAGCCGTTCCATACCGGTACGCCTGCGTCTTTCGCAAGACCTTCGACCGTCTCGTGGGCGAAGCCACGGAACTGAATGCCGTCAAACATGCGTCCAAGGACGATCGCGGTATCGCGCACCGATTCTTTCTTCCCGAACTGGATGTCATTCTTGCCTAAATATTCGGGATGCATCCCTAAATCGATGGCAGCGACCGTGAACGCACAACGCGTCCGCGTCGATGGTTTTTCAAAGAGCAAGGCAATGTTTTTACCTTCACAAATCCGATGTGGAACACCTTGTTTTTTCTGACGTTTGAATGCAGCAGACAAATCGATCAAGTAGTTGATTTCTTCACCCGAAAACTCGTTTAGCGATAAAAAATGACGACCTTTCAAATCAAAATTGAACGTTGTAGACATACTGCTTCCTCCTTATCACATTTAGATGTCTTGTCGGATAATCGGACAGCTCATGCAACGTGGACCCCCACGTCCGCGTGATAGTTCACTCGACATGATTTCAATCACTTCGACGCCTTCTTTACGAAGTAACTCATTCGAGACATAGTTTCGGTCATACGTGACCACGACACCCGGCGCGATGGCGAGCGTGTTCGATCCATCATTCCATTGTTCTCGGGCTGCCGCAATTGGATCGCCACCACCACAAGGAATCAACGTCGCCTCTTGTAAGCCGAGGACGTCTTTTAACACCTTCAACAAATCCGAGTGCTGGGCAATCTGAAGTTCACCTTCCGCGTTTAACGTGAGCTCGAAAATGTTCATCTTCCCTTCCGGTCCTTGAATGAACGGATGGATGGTGAATTTATCATGATCGACCATCGTGAAGACGGTATCAAGATGCATGAAGGCGCGTGATTTTGGAATTTCGATGGCGATGACTTTTTTGAAGCTGTCTCCATGCTTGAGTAGGTTGAGGGCGACACGCTCGATGCCTTGCGCGGTCGTCCGTTCCGAGATGCCGATGGCGACGACTTCTTTCGACAAGACGAGTTCGTCTCCCCCTTCCATCGCAAACCGATAATCACGGTCCGACCAGATGGGAACATCATGTTTCGCAAAGCGTGGGTGATAGCGCATAATGTATTGCGTGAAGAGCGATTCACGGCGACGTGCCGGTTCTTTCATGCGGTTGATGGAGAGTCCGTGACCGATTGCAGCGGCCGGGTCTCGTGTAAAGTAGAGGTTTGGCATTGGATCCAAAAAGAAGGGGTACGTGTCTTCAATCATTTCATGCAGATGTCGGCGTTTTTCTGGCTTGATCTCCGATTTCCGGATACCGGCCATCACCGTCTCTATCAACATTTCGTTATCAAAATCGAGTAAATACTCTTTTAATGTTTCGTAAGAACCGTTGATATTTGATTTGGACTCCGATAAGATATCCGCGACAAACTTTTCGCGCACACCAGGGAGTGATAACGTTTCGGCCATTAGTTTTTCGAGGTAAAGGACTTCCACACCACGATTTTGAAGCGCACTCGCAAAATAATCGTGCTCTTTTTGAATGACCGGCAAATGGGGAATATCATCGAACAAGAGGCGCTCTAAATATTCTGGAGTAAGGTTCTCTAACTCCCGACCCGGTCGCTTCAGTAATACCGTTTTTAATTCTCCAATTTCTGAATACACATGAATCGGATGTTTCAGCGTCGTATCTTGTGAAATCGGTTGATTCGTCATTGAGATCATCTCGCTTCCTCCTTGTGATTCGGGTGTGTGACTACCCTTACCTTATCACTTTACCAAATTTGCGAATGTCTAATCCGACAGTTCACCTGTTGCCGATTCCGCATTGATATGAATAAATGTTCACTCATGTGAATGAACAAACAATGCTCTAGAAATCAGGACGATGGCAAAGGGAAATAAGATGTATGGCTGATGTATAGTATCGCCCTAAAAAATGTAGAAAACTTTTTTTATTCACCGTAAATGAAATTGAAAACGTGAGAGATCAGGATGTGAGCATATGAAAATTGAAGAAACGGAATACAACGAACATGAAGCAGCGCTTCGTACATTGATTCAAAAGGGAGACCCGGTCGATTTTCAAGATCTCTTTCTCTCCCTTCACCCGGGTGAACAGGCGGATCATTTTATCGAACTAAATCAACATGAGCGGTCGTTCGTGTATCGAACCATCTCCCCTGAGGTATTCACCGATCTATTTGAAAAGCTGACGTTAGAGGAACAATGTACATTTATCCAAGAAACACCTCAGTCGTATGCCGTCCGAATCTTGAATGAAATGTATTCGGACAACGCGGCCGACTTGATGCGGGAACTACCCGATGCGTTCATGGACACGCTATTCGAGCAGATGGATGATATTGAGGAACAAGAAGTCAAAGATTTGATGCAGTATCCGGAAGAAACGGCCGGATCGCTCATGACAACTGAGTTTGTCGTCCTTCAAGCTGATAAGACGGTTGGACTGACCCTTGAAGAGTTGCGTGAACTCGGACCAGATGCCGAAACGATTTATTACTTATATGTGGTCGACCAAGCGCACCAACTGGTTGGTGTTGTCTCCTTACGTGATTTAATTGTCGCACCGCTCGAGGCGAAAATTGAAGACATCATGGGGTTCCGCGTCATTTCGGCAAACGTCATGACCGACCAGGAAGACTTGGCCAGGATTGTCCAGAAGTACGATTTGTTGGCCCTTCCCGTTATCGATGATCAGCAAAAGCTACTTGGCATCATCACGGTCGATGATATATTAGATGTCATCGAGCGCGAAACGACAGAAGACTTTGAAGAACTCTCCGCGACGAAAGGTTCGTCTGATATCAACATGAGTCCGCTTGAAGCAGCGAAAAAACGTGCCCCTTGGATTGTCAGCCTCATGTTTCTCGGCATGATTACAGCTTCGACGATTGGCGGTTTCGAAGACACCCTCGAAACGATTGTGCTTCTCGCTGTCTTCATGCCACTTGTCATGGGCTCTGCCGGGAACGCAGCCACGCAATCACTCGTCGTCGCTGTGCGCTCAATTGCACTCGGGACCATCAATCGAAAGAACGTTATGAAGATGATTCGACGCGAACTCGGAACCGGCATCATCTTAGGGATTGCGTGTATGATTGTCATCTTTGGCGTCATCACGCTGCTGTATGACAACATGCTGATCGGTTTCATTGTCGGAGTTTCCATCTTTGCCGCACTCAGTGTCGCCACAATGATCGGCACGGTTGTCCCGCTTCTCATCAATCGCCTGAAGTTAGACCCGGCTGTCGCTTCCGGACCGTTCATCACGACATTGATGGACAACCTAGGGCTCATCATCTACTTCACGGTTGCGACGTCTATGCTTCAGTTTTTTTGACATTCGAAAGAACATTCGATTATAAAAAGCGGTGCTGATTTTGTCAGCACCGCTTTTACTCGCTATGTTGTTGA
This sequence comes from Exiguobacterium sp. s181, assembly GCF_018617125.1. Taxonomy (GTDB): domain Bacteria; phylum Bacillota; class Bacilli; order Exiguobacteriales; family Exiguobacteriaceae; genus Exiguobacterium; species Exiguobacterium profundum. Next base: position 93,991 of record NZ_JACSJM010000001.1, on the reverse strand, counting down.
GATTCCTCTAACAAACGCTCTTCATTTTCATTGAAAGCCTCGATTTCCTCATCCGTCATCACTTCGTTTCTTTCTTCCACATAAGGATTGTCTTTCAATGATGTCTCTAGTTTGCTCAAGTCAGCACTGAGCCCGCTTTCTTGATAAAGGTTAGGTTTTCCTACCGAAGTCAGTGTCCCTGTCCGATCCACTTTGAAATGTCCCAGTTGTAGACCGACAATCCGATATGCATTCTCCATCACGGGTCCTTCATATCTTTGTAAATACAGCAAAACGGTCTCGTCTCGTTTGACGAGCGGGTCTTCTTCCATATCATTTTGTAAAAGGGTGATCGTATCGGCTGACTTCAGTTGACCATTCACGTCTCGATAGACACGCTGCACTTGAATGTGTGATTCAAAGAATGTGACCGATTGATGTGTAAACGGTTTAGGAGCACTTCTCACTTTGCCGACGATGACAATCGGCGAGCTTGTAGCTAAATCGTCTATGTGTCGGAAGCTTTCGGTCACAGCCAAATCACTCGTGTTTTCTTCTTTCAGCATTTCGCTAAACATGATATAACCTGCTATCACTACAACAGATAACATTCCAATCATCCACTTCTTCACGAGGTCCCTCCCATCGGTCCATCCATCCTCATCGATTTTCTACTCTCGTACGACAAGTACGCAATCGTCCCCACGTTCATGGTTTCTGTATGATTCGATCAAAACAATAGGACTACCTTCTTATAATTTAGGGTATTTCCTACAAATACATATAAAACATAAGTAAGGAATGAGGGGATTTCATGACATTTCAACAAGTACTCTACATACTCGTGACCGGTGCCCTGTTCATGGCGCTCGTCGCTTACGTCTCGTATCGCATGACGAAAGGAAAAGTCGAAAGCGCCGACGATTACTTCTTGGCCGGTCGCGGTCTAACAGGCGTCTTCATCGCGGGATCGCTCCTGTTGACCAACTTGTCAGCGGAACAATTGATTGGCTTGAATGGCCAATCGTTCGCCGGCAACATGTCGGCCATGGCTTGGGAAGTGACGGCCGGTATCGCCGCCATCATCATGGCGCTCTTTTTGTTGCCACGCTTTCTTGGCATCGGGATTTCGACTATTCCTGAATTTTTAAGTCAACGCTATGACGAGGACGTTCGTCGATTGACCGTCCTGTTATTTCTACTCGGCTATATGTGCGTCACGATTCCATCTATGCTGTACTCAGGTGGATTAGCCGTCCTGCAACTGTTCGATGTGCCGGCCCTTCTCGGCATTAGCTTTGAGCAGTCCCTTTGGCTCGTCGTTTGGTTCATTGGGATTATCGGGGCGATTTATGCCATCTTCGGAGGTCTTCGTGCCGTTGCCGTATCGGACACGTTGAACGGGATCGGACTCATCATTATTGGATTCCTCGTTCCGACACTAGGCTTTCTCGCACTAGGGGACGGGAATTTATTGGACGGGATGAAGACGATTGCGACGACGAATCCCGAAAAGTTGAACGCCATCGGTTCCGCTAACGACTCGGTCCCGTTTCTCTCCATTTTCACCGGAATGATTTTTGCGAACTTGTTCTATTGGGCACTGAATCAATACGTGATTCAACGGGCCCTCGGTGCAAAAAACTTAGCGGAAGGACAAAAAGGCGTTCTCTTTACCGGCTACTTGAAATTACTCGTTCCAATCTTCATGTTGTTACCTGGCGTCATCGCGTTTCACTTGTACGGGTCGAACGTCGAGAAGGCAGACCTCGCTTATCCGAGTTTGATTGCCGAGCTGTTACCGATGTGGCTCATGGGCTTTTTCCTCGCCGTCTTGCTCGGTGCCGTATTCAGCTCGTTCAACTCGCTCTTGAATAGTATCGCGACGCTCTTCGTACTCGACATTTACAAACCGAAGTTTAAACCGGATGCTTCTGACCAAGATTTGATTCGCGTCAGCAAATGGTTCGGGACGTTCGTTGCACTCGTCTCGTTCTTTGTCGCCCCGAATCTTATGTATGCGCCAGATGGCTTGTGGGACTTGATTCGTCGCTTCACCGGTTTCTTCAACATCCCGATTCTCGTCATCGTTTTAATCGGGATGCTTGTTAAACGTGTGCCGCCAATCGCCGCGAAGACCGTCGTCTTTTTCCACGTCATCGCCTACTATTTCCTCGTGTGGGGAACGAAACAATGGTTCGACGTCGAAATCGGCATCAACTTTATCCATATTTACGGAATCCTCTTCGTCATCGAAACGGGAATCATGCTCGTATTTGCGCGTGTACGACCGATGCTGCAAGCAAATCCGATTCAAATCGAACTCGGACGAGTCAAACCGTGGCGGCATGCCCTTTCGACATCGATTTTACTCGTCGCTTCGATGATTTTCGTTTATCTTGTCTTCTCGCCAATCGGACTCGCTTATGCGAACGGCATCGTCTCCAAATGGTTTGCTCCACTGACAGTGGGACTTGTCGTCATAACGTCCGGGCTCATCTGGGCATCTTACCGCTATGGTATTTCTCGTTATGAACGCTATTTAAACAATTTGGGTGAAGAGCCGTCCGATGTAGAAGAACAAAGCAGCTAAACCAATAGACCTCCTTGAACTTACACGTCAAAGAGGTCTACTTTTTGTTGTCGCTTCCGTTCATACATGGCATCGTCCGCACGTTGCCAAAGCGCCTCAATCGTTTCTGGACAAGATGCCCACGCCAACCCGATGGCGACAGAAATCGATTCTTTTTGACAAGCCGCTTCGATTTGACGAACCATTCGTTCACATGCATCGCGAGGCATCATCTCTAGAAACAAGACGAACTCATCTCCCCCTAAACGATACACGGATGATTCAATTCCCTGAAGAATCTTCCCGACCCGTTTCAACAAATCGTCACCAGCAGAATGCCCTTCCATGTCGTTCACGACTTTCAAATCGTTCACATCCAGCACGATGATTCCGACGTTACACGCATTTTCGGCTTGAGCAATCGTTTCTTCAAACGCTCGACGATTGAAGACACCGGTCAAGCTATCGTGGCGACTTTCATACATGAGACGTTCACGCTCGGTCATGGCTGCCTCGATGTTCCGAATCACACCTTGAACCGCTACGATTTCATCATTCTCATAGATTGGCGTCGTGTATTCCTCGAACCATACATAAGTGCCGTCATTCGTGCGCCATCGCTGAAGAATCGCTTCTTCATAGTTGACGCGTCCCGCCACTTTATCGAGCAGGAGACGTCGATCATCCGGATGGATTCTCCGAAAACAATCTTGTGCATCTGAATAACTTCGCATCACCGTTCCTTCTCCGAGATATAAGTCTAAAGAAGGACTGATGTATCGGAAACGCCAAGTCGGTTTCGTTTCAAAAATATAAATGACATCTTTCGTTTGATTCCCGAAATGCATAAACGAAAGAGACTGTGCATGTGGCTGTGGACGTTTGGATAGCCACAAGGCAATCAAAAATCCAACGAGTACCCCCCAGAAGAATAACGTCATTGAATCCACTTCCTCTCTGTTCGCCCATATCGTACCACGTTCGAGGTCAGACACCTGTCTCAATTCCTGTTATTTGGTAAATGTTTTTTTGAAAATTGAGTAAATTTTAGAGAGATTGTGATGGACATGATATAGTCGACTTATTGAATCACTCAATACATGGAGGTTTCTCATGCCACATTTCAAACATCCATCGATTGACGAGACATTTTCGGGTGTCTATTTGCTCACCAATCGAAACGGATCAATCCACCAGTCTTACGGCTATGCGAATCGCTCAGAACAGATTCAACATGACGTGACGACACGGTTCGGGATCGCGTCCGGTTGCAAGTTGTTTACAGCAATCGCGATTTGCCAGTTAGTCGAGCAAGGGAAACTATCCTTCTCCACCACGCTTGGCTCATTTCAAACATTCGCCTTACCTCATCTGTCACCAAACGTCACGGTGCATCAACTGTTGACGCACACGTCGGGAATCCCTGACTATTTTGATGAATCCGTCTCTGATGACTTCGAAGCGTTATGGCGTGATATTCCGATGTATCGACTTCAACAGTTACGTGATTTTCTACCACTGTTTCAACAAAAAACCATGAAGGACGAACCGGGTTCTCGATTCTCCTACAATAATGCGGGGTATATTTTGTTAGGGTTGATTATCGAGGAAGTGACCGGACAATCTTTCACCGATTACGTCGAACAATCGATTTTTCAGCCTGCCGGTATGACCGCTTCCGGATACTTTTCACTCGATGCCTTGCCTGCTAAAACAGCGCTCGGTTATATCGACAACTCGGACGGCACGTGGCGTACAAACCAATATGCGATTCCGATCAAAGGAGGAGCAGATGGTGGCGCGTATGTGACCGCTCAAGACATGACTAAATTTTGGAAATCGCTGTTTTCACATCAGCTTCTTGATACCGCTTCTACGTCGCTTCTTTTGACACCACACGTGACGGTTAATGACCGCGGCGGGAGTTATGGATACGGACTTTGGATTCAACATCACGCATCGAGAGATGTCTATAAATATCACGTGATGGGCTATGACCCTGGTATCAGTTTCCATTCTGGTTACTATCCAGAAATCGATACCATCTCGGTCATTTGTTCAAATCAATCAGATGGGGCGTTCGACGTCATGAAACAGATTGAAATGCAGATTGGAGAACGGATTGAATGAACATTCGTACTTATATGGAATCAGACTTTGACTCGATTCAACAACTTAATCGCGATGAAGGTTGGAGCCAATTGGTAGAACGTGACGCGTTGACCCGTGAGGCATGGCGTCAATCAAACGTCACCTATGTGATGGAGTCTGAAAATGGAAAGATTGTCGCTTATTTGCGCGGATTGACTGATACGACAGTCAGTTTGTATGTTTGTGAACTGTTGGTCGCTTCTACATATCGTAGACGTGGTCTTGGCGAACAGTTACTCCAACACGTCCATACACTTTATCCAGACACACGGCTTGAGATGCTCGCAAGTCAAAATTCCCACACATATTACGAGAAATTACGGTTTCGTCCGTTCTACGGTTTTCGGAAAACGATTCACGAATAGGAGGAATGTATATGAAACTTGCTCTCATCACAGGCGCATCGCGTGGTCTCGGCCGTTCCATCGCTCAGGAACTACAAGCTAGAGATTACGAGGTGGTCGGGCTCTCTCGCTCACAGGCGGAAGACGTTACGTATCAGCAACGATCAGTCGACCTATCAAACGTTTCGGGGATTGATGCAGTCATTCGGGAGATCACACCGTTTCTAGAGCGGGCTGATTCGGTTTTGCTCGTTCAAAATGCAGCATGGATTGAACCGATTCATCGTGTCGGACAATTAGATGGTGAGAAAGTGACCGCTCATGTCCACGCCAACCTGCTTGCGCCGATGCTATTGGCGAATGCGGTCCTCGCTTTCAACAAGCCGACCGATTTGATTCATGTGACCTCTGGCGCTGCTAAGCGTCCGATCTCAGGTTGGAGCGCATATTGTGGCACGAAAGCAGGACTCGATCATTTCACAGAGACACTTGCACTAGAGCTAGAAGGAACCTCACATCGTGCAGCTCTATTCAATCCAGGTGTGATGGATACGTCGATGCAGGCGGAGATTCGTTCTTCTTCGAAAGAGGCGTTCGCTGACCTTGAACAATTCCGTTCATACGAAACAGAAGGACGACTCCGCTCTCCTGAAACGGTTGCTCGTGTATTTGCTGAACAGTTAATTGACCGCCCCCTAGAAAATGGCAAGACCTATTCGATTTACGACTTGATTAAATAATTTACCAGGTCAAAAAAAGAAACACCCTTCTCTCGTCAAACCGTCTACACTACATGCATAGATACGTGAAAGGGTGAATTTTATGAAAACCATTGCTGGAGGATTACTGCTATTTGGACTGTTCAGCCTCACCATGTCATTCACAATGATTGGAGATACCGCCGTCGTCGGGGCGATGGTGAGTGGTGTCTCAATTTTATGTAGTGTCGGCTTATTATTTGGAGCGACTGAACTCAGTCGGATTCGTCACGACCTGCTCCACGACAAAAAAACGTCTCTCCCATCTGAATGAGGGAAAGACGTTTTTGATTCAATCTTCTTCGTATTCCTCTAATAGATCATCAACATCGTATTCTTCGAAGTCGTCTTCATCAATAAAGATATCGCGATCGTTCACGACATGAATCGGACCATTGGCCACATCGATTCGAATCGTCCACGCCCAAGGAATGCGTAACCGGTTATAGACACCTGTCCAGAACTCCATTGACTCTTGCTCATACTGTTCAAATTCTGTCAGAAGTTCTTTGAACGACACGCCTGTTAACTGGAAGTTTGAATCTTGGAGCCGTTGAAGCGCATGATGCTTCGCTTCTAATTCGGCCGCTCGAACCATTTCCTCAGCTGTCGCCATCTCCAGGATCGTCCCGTCCGGTGGGAGAATATCGTATACGTTGAACAATTCGCCTTCTTCTACTTCTACATCGTCAAACTCATAGTCATCGTGCCGCATACTACATTCCTCCTTACGCAATTTGAATCCCCTCTATTGTACCACTCTCTACCCGTTTCCCCCTAAAGATTCGTGCATATATTTCATTTTGTGAGGGAAAGACTGTTAGAGTGAAGACATCCATAGGAAAAGAGGTTAAGCAGATGAATGAATCATTCCAAGCACTCGTGCTCGACCAGCACGAGGAACGCCTTCATGCCGAAGTAAAAGAAGTACAAGCCGATGTCCTTCCGAAAGAAGAGGACGGAAATGTGTTAGTGGAAGTTCACTACTCTGCGGTGAACTATAAAGACGCGCTCGGATTAACGACTTCTGGTAAAATCGTCAATCGCTATCCGTTCATTCCGGGATGCGAATTCGTTGGAACTGTCGTCGAATCAGACCACCTCGACATCAAAGTTGGCGACGAGGTAATCGCCACTGGTTTCGGGATTGGGGAACGGCACTTCGGTGGATTTAGCCAGTATGCGCAAGTACCGGGGAAATGGCTCGTGAAGTTACCGAAAGGATTGAGCATGCGAGATGCAATCGCCATCGGAACACCAGGACTTACCGCCATGCTTTCCATTGATGCACTCGAACACGCAGGTGTGCGTCCGGGTGAAGAAGTACTTGTCACAGGCGCGACCGGAGGTGTCGGGAGCTTCGCGATTACCTTGCTTCGTCGTCTTGGCTACCATGTCGTCGCCTCGACCGGTAAAACAGATTCACCATACTTACGCTCACTCGGTGTCGAGACGATCATCGATCGAAGCGAATTAGAAGGCCCTGTTCGTCCCCTCGCCAAGCAACGCTTCGATGCCGCAATTGATTCGGTCGGTGGGAATACACTCGCCAACATTTTGAGTCAGACACGATACGAAGGCGCTGTCGCCGCATGCGGTCTCGTCGGAGGCGCCGAGTTGCCAACGAGCGTCTATCCGTTTATCTTACGCGGCGTGAAGCTCATCGGCATCGACTCGGTCATGCAACCCATGGTTCGTCGTACGAACGCATGGGAACGTCTCGAAGAACTCATCGATCCGAAAGTTCTCAATGAGATGATCCATGAGATTCCGTTACACGACGTCCCTCGCCACGCCGAAGCGATGATGCGTGGTGAATTGAGTGGTCGCACCGTCGTCCGTCTTCGCTAAGTCCATCAAAAGAGGCTGAATCATTCACGATTCAGCCTCTTTCCTCTCTATTCTCCATGGTGTGGAATCAGATAGTGAATCCGGCAGGTGCGTCTTTCACGACGACGAGTACTTTGCCTTGATCTAACTTCTCTTCGAGACGCTCTGCCTCCTCTTTTGTGAAGCCGAGCTCTTGAAAATCGGCTCGCAGTTCGTCTCCTTTTTTGCGGAACACATTTTTGGCGGCTGTCCCCAAACCGACGTCACTTGCTGAAACGGTGTTCGCATCGGCATTATCCGCGACACGTTTGCTCCGGTCATCGTCATGTGTGATGACGTAGATGTTGGACTCATCAATCCCATTTGTTTTCATCGATTGAACGGCGGTGACGACTTCTTCATCATTTGTAAATTCTTTGTACAAAACTGACATGTCTATTCTCCTCCTTCAATTCTACTACATTACTAGGTATTACCTTCCTTCACGTTCTTCACACATTAAAAAACGATGACAAACGTCATCGTTTTGTTAAACGGCGGGCTCTTGGCCTTTTCGTTTTTTCAATTCTTCCAATAAAATGTTCGATTCATTAAATGGAATCGACTGTCGACCGATTCGTTCAATGTGGTCATGTCCTTTTCCGACGACCACGACACGCTTTCCTTCTAACGCTTGCGTGGCCGCATGTCGAAGGGCCTCTTCCCTTGCTTCAAACGTCACATACTTCACATCCGGTTGGATACCTTTTACTAAATCACGAATGATTTGTTTTGGGTCTTCCATGCGGACATCATGTACGGTGACAATCACCTCATTCGAATAGCGACTTGCGATACGTCCCATATCTTGACGTTTCGTAGGATCACGGTCTCCTGCCGCACTTAACACGACGACAAGTGCACGGTTATCTTGTTGCAATGTAGACAAACATTTCTCTAGCCCGTCTGGTGTGTGGGCATAGTCGATATAAATCTCAGCATCCTCTGTAGCCAAACGTTCCAACCGCCCTTTTGGCAAAGTGAGTCCTGGAACATTTGTAACGATGGTTCGTAGCGCCATATCCGAAGTCGACACGAGCCCGATTGCCGCTGCTAAGTTCGCCGCATTGAACGCCCCCATGAATCGAACGGGCACTTCGAGTTTGAACTCCTTCATCCTGACGAGTACCGTCTCGTCACGCCAGATGACTTGTACATCAGCCTCTACATCTACTGTCGTGCTATACATAATCGCTCGACGTGTCGGCGCAAACTCAGCCATGACATGACTAGCCGGATCTTCCGCATTTAACACGATCGCCTCACCGTTCGTCACTTCCACCTGTTCAAACAATCGCGCTTTGGCTCGGGCATACTCATCCATCGAACGATGGTAGTCCAAATGGTCATGCGTCAAATTCGTAAACGCGGCCGCATGAAAGTGGATGCCCGCTACGCGACCTTCCATCAAGGCATGCGATGATACCTCGAGTACGCAATCCGTGACGCCTGCATCGACCATCTCTGCTAAGATGCGATGTAAGACGACGGCTTCTGGTGTCGTATTGGCTGTCTCAATCGTTTGATTATGAAAACGCGCGCCAATCGTACTCACGATTCCTGCACGACGTCCTGAAAGACGCAACAAGTCATAAGTCAATGTCGCTGTCGTAGTTTTTCCATTCGTTCCTGTCACACCGTATATACGCATCCGATGAGAGGGGTGGTCATAAAATACACTCGCAACCGCTCCTGCCGTTTGTTTCGTATCGGCAACAACCACATTTGGTACATCGAGATCGAGTGGATATTCTGAGATGACCGCACTCGCACCGTTGGCGACGGCGTCTTCTGCGAACTTATGACCGTCAACCGTATAGCCGCGAATGCAAATAAAGACATTCCCTGAACTGACCTTCCTAGAGTCCGTTTCGACTCCGGTCACCCATGGATCAAAGATGTCATCCATCTCATTTTGTAAAATGGCGGATAAACGTTTCGTTCTCATGATGTGTACGTCCTTTCTCATGGGTGTCGCTAGGTTCATAAAACCTTATCGTCATGTTACTAGATTTTAACGGCAATTGAGATGACAAATATATTACTTCCCGTTTTCAAAGGAAAGCAATCACTTCACAAAAAAAACCTAGACGTTTCACTCACGTACTAGGTTCCTCCATTTTGAATGCTAAATTGTGTTTTAGTAGCTCCGCCTCAAGGACAAAAAGGGCATTCGGTCCGATTCCATGCCAACTCGCAACCTCACGGCGTGTATAGGGACACAATTCATGCAGAGACTCGATTCCTTTAGCGACTAGTGCCCTTTTAGCTGGAGCTGCTAACGTTGGTAAGGCAATCATCCAATCTCCGCCTTTCGCTTTCTAAATCGTCCGTTGATGGGAAGACAGGCAAGAACTTGCTCGATTCGAAACGTTCGTCTCGCTTGTTTATTCAAATCCCATGCCACCACGTACTCCCCTTGCACTTTAATCAGTTTGACCCGCCGCTCTGAAAATGTCCCATGTCGATCGACATACACCATTTCTGTGACTTGTCCCGAACGCATCCATCGTAACAATTCTTCTCTCATCCTGTTTTCCCTCCTTTGTCTTCATTATACAGAACATTTGTTCTCACTTCTATTGATAAGCTGTTCGCTGATTCAAATTTCGATTATGATAAAGGAAATCAAATGAGAGAGGAAAAAACCGATGACTTATGTATTATTACTGATCTTGGCTGCCTTTTTATTCGGGGCAATGATTTTCGCTGCACTGGCGTTACCAAACCTTCGCAACATTTTATTCAATCGTGGCAGTTTGTTTAATCAACAGAGCGAAACCGTCACTTGTCCGAAGTGTAAAACATCATTCAAACGTGCGCCGGGAGACGCACAGACTTGCCCGAATTGTTATCACACGTTTTGAATCGTTGAGGGGCATGCATATTCGACTGCAATTCTTCATATTCCTTGGTTTAAATGGGAGCAAATGAGTGAATGAACAGAGAGGATGCTTTATCTGAGTAAAGTTCCTGATTCTTTTATCGTTGAAACCTTCATTCCATACGAAAGGAGTTGCATATGCCTCCTACACTCGATGAACACCTGGTCGATCAAGTTCGTCTTAAAAATCGCCAAGCCTTAGAACATTTATACTCACGCTATGAAAAACTACTTTATCGATATGCGCTTCATCTGAATGACCATCCTGCAACTGCAGAGGCGGCCTTGACCGATTTATTTTGTCGGATTTGGCAACAACGTCTTCACTTCAATCCACATTCCGAAACGATTCGTGCGACCCTCATCCGTTCATTAGAGGAAATCATGCACTATATGAAAGAGGACAAATCAGATTCCAATACTTCTAAAATCCCTTCTGCATAAGATTTTGTTGTCATCTCCGGATACATCTGTTTTGCCTGTTCGGTCGCATTACCCACTAAATAGCCTTTCCCTACATGCGCTAACATCCCAAGGTCATTCCCACTGTCGCCGAACGCATATGTTTCTTTGCGTAAGAAGGAAGCAGTGGTGCATACATATCGAACACTCGATTCTTTCCCGGCATGCATTGGATAAAAATCAATATCCCATGCATCCATCGGATCACCCGCTTGCGGATTGCATTGGCTGATGTTGACAGCAATCCCTTCTTGATCAGCTAGCATGCGAAGCGTTTCGCTCCAAGACCCGATTTGGTCACGGATGTAATAGCTACGGATCCAAGGACTCGTCCCAAAACCCGGTTGCGCTTCTAGTTCAATCCGCATCTGTTCAATCTGTGACGCAACACGTTCCACACGAGATATAAAATCACTCGGGAATAACGCTTGATAGGATTCTTCTAAAGAAAACGTTCCGTCTACGTCAATATGATACAATTCCGTACCTAAACTTGAAGCGATACGGTGAGGCCAAAAGCGAAGGTTTGCCTGTTCAACTTTTTCACGTAGCGATTTGGGTGAACTACCTGTCACCCACATCGTTGACAATCGATGGGAATATTGTTCCAAAAAATCTTCGAGCCGTCGAACGGATGCCAATTGATCTGGTGTGCATGCATGAGGAAAGTAGGTTTCATCAAAGTCAAAGCATACGAGGGTGTGTCCTTCATTCGTAAATCGTTTCATGATCTCGTCTCCTTATCGTTTTCTCTTTCTCCTATAGTACAATGAAACAAAGGAGGCATCTTATGATTTCACGACTCGCTCAGACCTATTGCCAATTGAGTAGCTTGTTTACCGGATTCCTTATTGTCTTTTCTTTTCTTTTTGGCATTCGCACATACTTCTTTTGGGCGACGGTGAGCGCTCCCTTAACCGCAATCGGATTGATGCTGATGACGACGATTGGGCTAAGTGTCATCACCTACCTTCTTTCAGAGAAATTAAGATTATTCATTTATTCGAAGCTTCCGGATCAAGCAGTGACATGTTCAATAAATAGTCACACAAAATAGGCATCCATTTTTCGATTTTATACGTTAGATCAATACAAGGGACATCCCTTCTGCGCAAAGGAGTATGTTATGACTGACTTAGAGTTATATGAGCGTGTCAGGCAAAAGGACAAAGAGGCGCTCGAAATATTGTATGATCGGTATGAACGAATTTTGTACGCGTTTGTCTTACAGCTGACAAAGGATCGTGATTTGGCCGAAGAAGCCATGCAAGAAGTATTCATCAAGCTCTGGCGTGGCGGAGGCGTTTATGATGAGTCAAAAGGAAAATTTCGTTCTTGGCTCTTCACGATGAGTCGTCACGTGGCAATCGATTTAATTCGGAAGCGTAAACCGGATTTACAATTAGATGAATCTTACGCTGAGGCCATCCCTTCCGAGTCACCTTCTGTCGAAACAGAAGTAGAATGGCAAGAAGAACGTGCTCAAATCGAAACGGCCATGGCGACATTACCGGCCGAGCAACAACAGGTCGTTCGACTCATGTATTTTCAAGGATTGAGCCAGCAAAAAATTGCTGATGCATGTGGCATCCCGCTCGGAACGGTAAAAGGAAGGATTCGACTGGCGCTGAGGCAACTGAGGAAACAGTTATCCCATGAATTCATCAGAAAGGAGGTAGAACAATGAACGCATGCGACCAATTGATTGACTACTTCAACCAACATTTAACGGAAGAAGAGCGAATGAAATTTGAACAACATCTGGCAACGTGTAAAGACTGTCAAGAAGAGCTCGAACAATTTGAAGCTCTTGTCGGTGGCGTCGCGTTCTTGTCTACTCCGACTGAGCCACCCCGAGGCATGAAAGCGCGTGTCCTCGATCGTGTATTCGAAGAAGAAGACAATGAACCCGTCACAACAACCGACACTTCTGCATCAGTTCCACCGGCGACACCGTTCAAACAGAAGAAGAAACGGAACGTACCGCTCTGGGGAATGGTCGCTTTAGCAGCGGCACTCCTCCTCTCCTTAATCGGGAATGGATATTTGCTTACCAATCAGCCTGATGCCCCTGCCATCGCGTTAACCGAAACGATTCCACTCGACGGCGAATCGGAAGGGACCGCTTACCTTGCAGAGCAGGACGGTGCGACACAACTGATCGTCCAAACGAATGGTCTAGCCTCACTCGATGCCAATGAGGTATATCAAGTATGGCTATTAAAAGATGGTGCCCCGATTCCGACCGGCGCTTTTGTCACCGATGACAAAGGGAACGGGACGGTTATCTACACACTCGACTCAGATGAAGTCGACGTCGACTGGGATACCGTCGCCGTCACAAAAGAACCGAATCGTGGCAATGAAACGCCACAAGGTGAAATCGTCTTAAGTGCTAGTCTTTAATTCTTGAACCGGACACATCCGCTGTCCGGTTTTTTGTTATGATGAACCAAAGGAGTGAATGGGATGCAAAAACCAAAAATCGGTATTGTCGGACTTGGAAATATCGCTCAAAAAGCGTATTTACCCATCCTTTCGATTCATCCCCGAATCGAGGTAGTCGGTGCCTTTTCCCCGAACACATCTAAGCGAGACATGATTTGCCAAACGTATCGAATGACCTCTTTCGACACGTTGAATGAACTCGCCTCATCCATCGATGCAGCGTTCGTACATAGTTCAACGGAAACTCATTATGACATCGTATCGTATTTATTAGAACACGGCGTCGATGTTTATGTTGATAAGCCCCTCGCCGCAACAATCGAGGAAGCGGAGCAGCTCGTCATTCAAGCCGAACGTCTTGGGCGTAAATTGATGGTCGGGTTCAATCGGCGTTTCGCTCCGATGTATATGCGTCTACAAAACGAGTCCTCTGCTCACATGATTGATGTGGTAAAACATCGCGAGAATGACGTCGGCCCTAAGGATGCGACCTTCACCTTACTCGATGATTACTTACATGTCATTGATACGCTACGTTTCCTCGCTGGTAATGAGCTCATACTCGTCTCGGGTCACGTCGAAGTCAATGACAAGCATGAGCTTCGATTCGCCCGCCACGTGTGGCAAGATGAGCACGGAATGCACACGACATCGATGCACCGTTCAGCAGGAGTGAACCATGAGCACGTCTCGATCGTACGGGATGGGGAACGATTGTCCATCGAAGAGATGGTCACGCTACATCGTTTCAAGCAAGGTCGGCATGAAGTCGAAACGTTCAGTTCATGGGACACGACACTCGTGCAACGTGGTTTCCAAGGCGCGATTGACCACTTCATTTCCGCACTCATCGATGATACAGCGATTTCAACAGACGGTCGTGTTGCCCTTGAGACACAACAACTTGTCACAAATCTAATCAAGTGAAGGAGGGCTATATATGGATTTCTTTTTCTACATCATGGTTATGGTGATTGTCGTCTCGTCAGTCGGTGCCAATACGATTATCAAAACGAGAGAAGCACGTGTCGAAGAACGACGATTGAAGATCGAAGAAGAGAAACTCGCGATCCAACGGCTTGAACTCGAGATGAAGCGCGAACAAGACAAACTCGACCATCATGGATTTTAATCAAAAGCGGTCACCCTCCAAAATGAGGGCGACCGCTTTGCCATTACAGATGACGGTTTGAAATTGGCAGTTGTTGCCTTCGTTCCACGAGCGTCGACCACGTCACAGCCGTCATGATACAACCGGCACCGATAAAGAAGTTAATATGGAGCGTTTCGTTCAAAACGAGCCACCCGAGTGTCCCGCCAACCAAGGGTTGAAAGAAGAAAAAGAGTGACCCGACACTCGCATCCATCAACTCGAGTCCTTTGTTCCAGAAGAAAAACGCTCCTGCCGTCGATACGACACCGATATAGAGAACACTAAGCCAAAGGACGCCATTTAACTTTGGCCACCCTGATTGCATGACCTCCACACTCATCAAAGGCGTCATCAATAACCATGCGACTCCGATCGCAAACGTCGTGAGCGTCAAGGTCGACAACGACTGTGTCCCGATTTTCACATAAATCGACATGAGTGCCCACGTCACGGCAGCTAGAACAAGTATGAAACTGCCTACTCGATACGTCCCTTCCCCTTCCCAACCGACGACGATGAGAACACCGACCGTTGCCAGCCCAAGCGCTCCAATCTTGACAGGAGTCAGTCGTTCTTTCAATAAGATTCGGGCAAATAAGACCATGAAAGCTGGTGTCGCTGCGGTCACAAGGGAGCCAGTATGTGCATCCGATAGCTTCGTTCCAATAAATTGAAACGAAATCGAAGCGACGTATCCGATGACACCGACGAGTCCGATCCACTTCCAATCTGCCCTTCGAATCGATTCCCGTCCAAACCGAAACCAAACGACGAATAAGACCATAAATGCAACAGCGTATCGTAACCAGACGAACGTGAACGGTTCAATATATGCGAGCGCATATTTACTGACCACATACATTCCTCCCCATATACTCGCCGCAAGGGTCAAACTGAGTGCTCCTAGCCATTCTTTCCTCATTTTCTCGCCTCCTCAATGGCGACTATATACGACGCCTTCGCTTCGATTTCCTCTATTTTCATTGTCAGGTAGATGAAAAACGCTTACAATCAAGATATAGATGAATGAAAGGAGGGAGAAAGGTGAAATTTGTCGGACGTACGCATTGGACAACTGAACATTTGTACATTTTGCGTGCGATTTTTCACGATGTCGCTTAATCAAGGGACCCGTCTGTCCTTTTTTAGACATTGCTGAATATACGACAAAGCGCCTCTCTCTTTCTAAACCGAGCGCTTCTTTGCGTTCGGTTTTTTTGATAGGCCCTAACCTTAGGAGGAACCTATTATGTTGATCGATCTTCAACACATTCAAAAACAATACGGCGGGCACGCCGTTCTCACAGATGCGAATTTATTCATGAACGAAAACGAACGAGTCGGTCTTGTCGGCCGAAACGGCAGTGGCAAAACGACGCTGTTACGAATCCTTGTCGGCTCTGAAGAGCATGACGCCGGTACGATTTACCGCCGACAACGACTCTCTATCGGCTATTTGGTGCAGCTTCCTGACTACCCTGGACGCAGTGGTCGTGACGTCCTCTATACTGCTTTTGAGGAAGTGACTCGCCTGAGTGAAAAAATGTCTTCCCTCGAGCAAGAAATGGCGACGTCCAAACAACTAGAACGTCTTCTCGAATCATACGGTGCTATCCAAGAACAATTCGAACATGCGGGTGGATATGTCTACGAGTCAAAAATCAGCGCAATGATTGATGGACTCAAATCGACCTCATTCGTGGACCAACCGTTTGATACGCTAAGCGGTGGCGAGCGTACAAAAATCGGTCTAGCCTTGGCGCTTCTTCAGGAACCAGAGCTACTCATTTTGGACGAACCGACGAACCATCTAGATTTAGAAGCGATGACATGGCTCGAATCCTATTTACAGGATTATGCTTCAGCGCTCCTCATCGTCTCCCATGACCGAGTCTTCTTAGATGCGGTCGCCACGCGAATCGTCGAGTGTGAGGATGGAGAATTGACGAGTTATCCTGGGAATTATACGGACTTCGTTGCCCAAAAAGAAAAACAGTTGCTTGACCAGTTTCACGCTTACACGGAGCAACAGAAGAAAATCAAAAAAATGAAAGAAACGATTCGACAGTTGCGGCAATGGGCCAACGAGGGCAATCCGCCGAATGAAAAGTTCTATCGTCGCGCTAAATCGATGGAAAAGGCTCTCGAACGAATTGAACGAATCAAACGACCACAACTCGAAGCCGAGCAACCGAATATCCAGTTCATGACGAAAGGGCGTACCGGGCGTGACGTCTTCGAAGTGAGTGACGTGACACTCACGTATGATCGTCCTCTATTTGAAAACGTGCACTTCTATACAGGTCACGGAGAACGCGTCGCCATCGTCGGACCGAACGGGAGTGGAAAGTCTTCGCTTTTGAAAATATTGCTCGGTGAAGTTATCCCGCAAGCCGGAACCGTAAGGCGAGCCGACCAAGCCAAAATCGGCTATCTATCGCAACACATCACGTTCGATGAGTCACATCGCTTAATCGAGGCGTTTCGGGACCGGATCGCAGTCGATGAAGGCAAAGCGAGGCACCTTCTCGCTCAGTTTCTATTTTACGGCGCGAGTGTGTTTAAGCCTGTCTCAAATTTGAGCGGCGGGGAGAAGATGCGACTCATGCTTGCCATCCTCGTCCATGAAGAAATCAATGTCCTCGTCCTAGACGAGCCGACGAACCATTTGGATATCGAATCGAGAGAGGCACTTGAAGATGCGCTCGAACGTTTCCCTGGAACGGTCGTTACGGTTTCCCATGACCGCTACTTCTTAAATAAGCTGTTCCCCATCACGTATTGGCTCGACGGGACGATGACGCGTTTCGAAGGTAACGTCGCCTATGCTCTCGACAAGCGTGGACAGGCATCGAAAGATGAACCTGTAACGGAGCGCGTCAAACCATCAAAATCGCTGAAGCAGACGAAAGTCGCTCCATCTACGGTTGATGAGGAAGCTCACCTAACCCAATTAGAGACAGAACATCAGGCGCTACTCCAACGGATGAATGAATTGGATGACCTTGATGAATTGATGGTGCTACAACGACAAGTTGATGCGTTGCAGGAAGAAATCGATGATGTGATGACACGTTTGCTCGAAACTTTGTAATCTATAAAGAGAAGCGGCACCCGATCAAGGGCGCCGCTTCTTTTGCTCAAATCGAATCTGTATGAGATAGCCGATGACCGCGATAGCCATCAACCCAATTGGGAGTATGCGGTAAAGACCTTCCATCGTTCCCGTTGTCAAAAGAATCACTCCACTAAGAAACGTTCCGAACCAATATAGCTTTGGCATATGATCCCTCCATCGGTTGCATTCACTCAATAGGATACCACAAGAAAAGCGCCCTCACTCGGCGCTTTTCTTGATTCTCTAGTCCCCGGACTTTCATCCAACCAAGCCCTTGCTCGATTGACCGTCCCATCCATGATTTGGTTCGACTAGAGATGTCCAAGCCAACGTGACGCATCATTCCAATCCGTTCATCGTCCATTGGTTCACCAATTGTTTTTCATTCGAAAACATGAAATCGAATAGGTGACTCATAGACATTTTGATTGAATGGGCACGAGAGGACTTGGCACCTATGATGTCCACTTCTGACGCGGATCATGTGGAATTCCGTATACAAACAGTCTGTCTGGTATGCTTGCTCCGATGGCAAGCAGAGGCCGACGTATCATCGTTTGGAATACACGATTCACGTTCATATGGACGTTGCCCATCCCTTTCATCCATAAGCGACAGGTGACGAAAGTGCCTCCCCGTTCCCCGCTCATTTCAGAAAGTGAATGGTTACATGTATACAATATCCGTTTTAAGTGAGATTCAATCCTCGTTCACGATTTCTCCATAATCCAATTCATACATAATGCGTCAGTGCATAAGCGACCCCGTCCTCTTCTACATCCTTTGTAATATGCGTGCTCAAATCTTTTAACGGATCCACAGCATTCCCCATCGCAATCCTTGTTTCTGCCACTTCGAACATCGACACATCATTCAGATTGTCTCCGATGGCGACGACATCACGCATCGGAATCTGATAATGCTCAGCTAGCTGTTTCAAGGCTGCGCCTTTACTCGCATGAGGATGTCCGATTTCAATTTTCGTCCACCCCGCAGTCGTAATCAAAATATCGTTCCGTGGTTCATAGATTTTACGCAACCGGTGTAGCTTTCGGCGATCGAACGAATAGACAAACACCTTGTACACTTCATCTCGTGCAAAGTCGATGTCTGCCATCGAATCCATATACGTCAGACCGAATTGCTCATTTTGAATTTCAATCTCACGTTCCGCCCACTCGCGAGTGAACGATTGATCGTGTGGCAACACCTCATCGAGTTCCCGCTTCAGTAAATCACTCCCTGAACGGAGTACTTTCACTCCCGCATTCGTATAAAATTCGACGTACGCATCATCTGCGTTCGCGATTTCCCATAGCTCGTCTACAACCGTTTGATCCATCGCATGATAGTAAATTCGCTCGTTCTCATAAAACCCGATTGCTCCGTTACCTGACAAAATCGGACAGACGAGGTCACTTCGCTTCAACAGCTCCTCGATATCATGAATCGAACGTCCTGAACAAATCGTGACGATATCACCCTGTTCTTGCCGATGACGAATCGCCTCCTGGTTTGCCTTTGTAATCACGCCTGTGCGCGATAACAGCGTCCCGTCTAAATCAATCGCAATCAATTTCATATCGTTCCCTCCTCTTTGGTTCTTTTCCCGATTCAACTATACAAAACACGATGAAATGCGTCTCCTGTTTGCAATGTGGAGATTAGGGAACCGTTTATTAATGCTACATAATTTTTTTTTGAAAGGAGACATCTATGAAGGATTCTACACAAAAGCCACGTTTGAATCGCGTCTTTTACATCTCAGCAAGTTTGATCGCCTTACTCGTTCTATTCGGAGCCATTGCCCCAACATCATTCGCTTCAATCGCAGGATCTATTTTTAACTTTACAACTCGCTCGTTCGGTTGGTTCTATTTACTTTCCGTATTCTTGTTTGTGCTCTTTTTAGTCTTTTTAGCGTTCAGTAAATACGGAAAAATCCGTCTCGGGAAGGATGACGATCGCCCTCAATATCCGTTCTTTACTTGGATCGGCATGTTATTCTCCGCAGGATTCGGTGTCGGACTCGTCTTTTGGGGTGTTGCCGAGCCGATGAGCCATTTCTTTACGCCACCTTATACGGATACGGAGGCATTGACGGTCGAAGGGGCACGCCTCGCGATGGCCTATTCGTTCTTCCATTGGGGTGTCAGTCAATGGTCTGTCTTTGCGATTGTCGGACTGATCATCGCCTATTTCCAGTTTCGTCGTAATGCGGACGGGCTCATCTCGACTAGCCTCTCACCACTTATAAAAGAACGACCGTACAAACAACCGTTGAACCAGACGATTGATATTTTAGCGGTCATTGCCACCGTCATGGGTGTCGCGACGTCGCTTGGTTTAGGTGTTCTTCAAATCAATGGCGGACTGAACAGCGTGTTCGGGCTCCCGAACACCGCTTGGATGCAAGTCGCCATCATCGTCGTCTTGACCGCTCTATTTTTAACATCGACGACGACAGGGCTCGATCGTGGCATCAAGTGGTTGAGTAACATCAACTTAGGTACCGCACTCGTGTTGATGGTCTTCGTCTTCTTTGCCGGTCCTACCATTTTCATTTTAGAAACCTTGACGCTCGGTCTAGGTGACTACTTACAAAATTTCATTCGCTATAGTCTTCGTCTACAACCGTATCAACAGGGGACGTGGGTCCGGGATTGGACAATCTTTTATTGGGCATGGGCCATCGCCTGGTCCCCATTTGTCGGAGCGTTCGTCGCACGTGTCTCACGAGGACGTACCATTCGTGAATTCATCGTCGGTGTCCTCATCGTTCCTCCGTTCATTGCGCTCCTTTGGATTGCCGTATTCGGGGGCACTGCCCTACATCTAGATTTATTCGAAGGGACTTCCATCGCTGAAGCCGTCAATGCGGACGTGACGAGCGCATTGTTCGTGACGTTTGCCGAGCTCCCGTTCAGTTTTATCCTCTCCGTCTTGTCGATTCTCTTGATTTTGACGTTCTTGATCACGTCGGCCGATTCTGCCACCTATATCATCAGTAGTATGACGACGAACGGTAGCTTGAATCCGCCCCTCCCCGTTCGAATCGCTTGGGGAGTTCTGTTAGGAGGAATCGCTGCCGTCTTGTTGCTTGCGAGTGGCTTAGAAGGACTTCAAACTGCGTCGTTGATTTCCGCCTTGCCCTTCACCATCATCCTGTTATTGATGGTCTTCACACTATTCAAGCTACTCCGACAAGAGAATGTACGAAAAATAAAATAAACTACACTCCTAAACGCTCAAGATCACGCTTGAGCGTTTTTAGTTTGAATCGCCGACATCTCGTTGTTTGTTGACTTCCTTATGTCCGATTGCTACGATTTTGACAACGTATAAGCTTTAAAGGGGGAATATGGGGAGATGAACGATTTCACACGTGCTTACGCACAACAACTAGACAAACAAGACCCGCTCGCATCGTATCGGGAAGAATTTTACTTACCGGAAGACGGGATTTATATGGATGGGAATTCACTCGGGCTCTTATCGAAACGAGCCGAGCGCACACTCCTTGAATCACTTGCGGACTGGAGAGAGCTCGGGATTGACGGCTGGATGTCCGGTCGTCATCCTTGGTTCAACTTGTCTGAAGAGTTAGCCACTCTGAACGCGCCGCTCATCGGTGGAAAGCCGGAAGAAGTGATGGTCACTGGTTCGACGACCGTGAACTTGCATCAACTCGTCGCATCGTTCTTCAAACCGGATGGCAAACGCACGAAGATTTTGGCAGACGCCCTCACGTTCCCGTCTGACATTTACGCTTTAAAGAGCCAGCTCGAATTGCGTGGACTAGACCCTTCTGATCACCTCGTTCAAGTCGACAGTCCGGATGGGCGCTTCTTAGTAGAAGATGACTTGATTGCCGCGATGACCGACGAGATTGCCCTGATTGTATTGCCGACTGTCCTCTATCGAAGCGGTCAGATTTTAGACATGCCTCGTCTGACGAAGGCGGCGCACGAGCGTGGGATTTTGATTGGCTTCGATGCCTGTCACTCCGTCGGTGCCATCCCTCACGACTTCCACGACTGGGGTGTCGATTTCGCATACTGGTGCAACTATAAACATTTGAACGGGGGTCCCGGAACGGTCGGGGGCTTATTCGTTCATGAACGTCACTTCGGCACGACACCGGGACTCGCCGGTTGGTTCGGTTCGCGCAAAGATAAGCAATTCGATATGGATCATACGATGACACCGGCCGAACATGCCGGTGCGTTCCAAATCGGAACACCACACGTTATGAGCCTCGCTCCTCAACTTGGCGCGCTTGAGATGTTCAACGAGGTCGGGATGGAAGCGATTCGTCAAAAATCACTCGCGCTCACGACGTATATGATGGATTTGATCGAAGAGATGCTCGCACCTCACGGATTCTTCATCGGTAGCCCGACGGACACACGACAGCGCGGCGCTCATTTGAGCCTCGAGCATCCCGAAGCGGCACGCATCTGTAAAGCGTTGAAGAAACATCACATCATCCCTGACTTCCGCGCACCGAATATCATCCGTCTCGCACCGGTCGCACTATATAATACGTTTTCCGACGTATATGACGTGATCGTGACGTTGAAGAAAATCATGGACGACAAAGAGTACGAGGCGTTCGAGAACGTCCGCGAAGTGGTCGCATAAGGGGGGAACTGTCATGAGTGAACGCACGGAACATAAAGTAGAAAAATCGATTCAAACGGATTTCTCAAAAGACATGTCGTACGGGGACTATCTCCAGCTCGACCCGATTTTATCGAGTCAGCATCGCCTTTCCGACCATCACGATGAGATGCTGTTCATCATCATCCACCAGACGAGCGAGTTGTGGATGAAGCTCATCTTGCATGAATTGACAGCAGCCACGACGGCCATCACGAACGGGGAGCTCGAGCGTTCGTTCAAGATGCTCGCCCGCGTCTCGAAGATTCAGCAGCAACTCATCCAGTCATGGGGCGTCCTCGCGACGTTGACGCCGGCCGAGTATTTAGAGTTTCGAGACCAACTTGGCTCTTCATCCGGTTTTCAGTCTTACCAAAACCGACAAATCGAATTCGCACTCGGCTTCAAAAACGCACGGACGCTCAGTGTTTACGCACACGATGAAAAACTGTATCCATTGCTCGAAGGCTCGCTACAAGCTCCTAGCATTTATGATGTGACGGTCCACGAAATGCATCGTCGGGGTCTATCGATTGATGCGAGTGTACTCGAACGTGATGTCACCCAAGATTGGGAATGGAACGAAAGTGTCGAGAAGGCATGGGGCGAGGTCTATCGCGACGTCGATACGTATTGGGACTTATATGAGCTCGGTGAAAAGCTACTCGATATCGGGAGTCAGCAACAGATGTGGCGCTTTAACCATATGAGCACCGTGGAACGCATCATCGGACAGAAGATGGGGACAGGTGGTTCGTCTGGCGTGAACTACTTGCGTCGCGTGCTCGACCATCGCTTCTTCCCAGAGCTTTGGACGGTCCGGACATCACTATAAGAGGAGCTGAATGCAATGACTTGGATTGATGTATCGCAACCACTTCACGCCGATGTTGCGACATGGCCGGGAGATACAACATTTTCATATGAAATCGCGTGGTCGATGGCAGAGAGTGGTTCGGTCAATGTCGGGAAGATGACATTGAGTTTACATCTCGGGACCCACATCGATGCACCGTTTCATTTTGACGACCATGGGAAGCGCGTGATCGACCTCGATCCGTCCCTTTATATCGGACCAGCCCGTGTGATTCATCTACCGCATAAGGCAAAGATTGAAGCGTCTGATTTGGATGGTCATGACTTGACCGGGGTCGAACGCCTCATCTTAAAAACGGATGGTTGGTCCGATAAGCGCGTCTTCCCAGAGACGATTCCTGAACTGACACCCGCTCTTGCCGATCGTCTCGGAGAACTCGGAATCTTCTTGATCGGACTCGACTTACCGTCCGTTGATGCGATTGACAGTAAAGAGATGAGCGGCCATCACGCGTTAGCACAAAATGGTGTGCATATCCTAGAAGGACTCGTTTTAGACAATATCTTACCGGGAGATTATGACTTGAATGCCGTTCCTCTCCCAATCGTCGAAGGGGATGGAAGCCCCGTTCGCGCATTGCTTCGCCCTATATTGTAAAGAGATAGCCGGAATCGGCTGTCTCTTTTTTGATTAGACAGGGATAGTCCGACGTTTGGCGAAATAGATGAGAAACTCTATTTGAAGAGAGGACATTCGATGAAGATTCTATTATTATCTGGCGGTGATGGAAAAAGACTATGGCCACTTTCGAACAATTCGAATGCTAAACAATTCATTCGTTTATTTCCTAAACAGAAATGGAACGAAACAATCAATGCTTGAAAGAGTTTACAGTCAACTAAAAATACAAGATTTAGACACTAACACTTTCATTATCACAAATGTTCAGCAAAAGGATTGTGTCATTCATCCAGTTGGTACAGATACTAATATCATTTCCGAACCAACTCGTCGTGATACAGCAAGCTATTTCAAACATATGAACAACGATACACAACTTCTCATTTCCCCATATAAATAAAAATGACCTCACGAGCTCTACCCGAAATCAAGGCATCGTGAGGTTTCTTCTTACTTATTTGATTAATTCGAGTTCGACCGGGATGTTCTCTTCCACCGTTTCACCTTTCAAGTGGTTGATGGCCGCTTCTACACCCAACTTCCCAATCTCAGCTGGTTTTTGGGCAACCGTTGCTGCCATCGTCCCACCTTCGACCGCTTTGACGGCATCATCTGTCGCATCGAATCCGATGACTTTCACGTCACTCATTCCAGCCGCTTCGAGTGCTTGAACGGCACCGAGTGCCATCTCATCGTTATGTGCGAATACAGCGACGATGTCTTTATTGTCCTGTAGGATGTTCTCCATGACCGTCAATCCTTCTGCACGGTCAAAGTTTGCCGATTGTTTTGCCACGACTTCCAATTTCCCATCGATGGCTTCGTTGAATCCTTGTCCGCGGTCACGTGTCGCAGACGCTCCTGGAATCCCCTCGAGCTCGACGACTTTTTGCCCTTCGCCTACGAGTTCGACCATGTAGTCACCCGCCAGCTGTCCACCTGCGACGTTATCTGATGCCACGTGGGCGACGACGTCCCCTGTTTCAGCGTTACGGTCTACCGTGATGACAGGAATGCCTGCATCGTTCACTGCTTGTACCGCTGCACCGACCGCTTCTGAATCTGTCGGGTTGATGAGAATCAAATCCATCCCCTTTTGAATCATGTCTTCGACGTCGTTCACTTGTTTCGCGGCATCGTTTTGCGCGTCCGCTACCGTCAATGTCGCATCCATTTCGTTCGCCTGTTCTTCCGCGCCTTCTTTCAATGCGACGAAGAACGGGTTGTTCAATGTCGAGATCGATAATCCGATCTCATAATCCCCATCTTTCGTTTCCGTCTCAGAAGATGACCCCGGTTGTTCAGTCGAGCAAGCTGCCATCAGTACCATTGTCAGTGCGAGTAGCCAAGCTGTCCATTTTTTCATGTTCCGTTTTCCCCTTTCGTGTGTTACGCGTTTTGTCGACGATCAAGCAATACTGCAAACAATATAACTGCACCTTTTACGACGAGTTGGAAGAAAGATGATACGCCGAGAAGGTTCAATCCGTTGTTGAGCGTTCCGATGATCAGCGCCCCGATCAACGTCCCGACAATCCAACCTCGACCACCCGCTAGGCTCGTTCCCCCGAGAACGACCGCTGCGATGGCATCGAGTTCGTATGACGTTCCTGCCGTCGGTTGTGCGGAATTAAGGCGCGATGTCAAGATGATGCCTGCGAGTGCCGCAAGCATACCCGATAGGGAGTAGATCATGATTTTGACTTTATTGACGCCAATCCCCATTAATTTCGCCGCTTCTTCATTTCCACCGATCGCGTACGTGTGACGACCAAATGTCGTCTTCTTCAAGATGAAATACAGGACACCGAATGCGAGTACCATCGTCAATGCCGGTACTGGAATGATCCAGAAGTAGCCGCGTCCGAGCATCTCGAACCAACCGGAATTTCCGAGACCCGTAATCGGTCGTCCGTCTGTATAGACGAGCGTCAAGCCCCGATAAATGGTCATCGTAGCCAATGTCGCGATGAACGGTGCCACTTTCCCGTACGTGATGACCGCCCCGTTAAAGGCCCCGAGAACGGCACCTGCAATCAAGCCGAGTGCGACGGCCATAACCGCATGTTGACCGTCCACCATCATGCCTGCCACTAGTGCAGAAGCGAGCGCCAAAATCGACCCGACCGATAAATCGATTCCCCCTGTCAAGATGACAAACGTCATCCCGAAGGCAATCAAGGCATTGATCGACACTTGGCGGAGTACGTTAAAGATATTATTTAATGATAAAAATCCTGGTTCGAGCGCCGTCACGACGACAACAATGACGAGCAGACCAAACAGCGGTCCTAGTTTTTGCCCCCATCCGAGTCGACCCGGGCGCTTCAGTCCGGTCGTTGCTTTCAATTCCATATCATTGCCCTCCTGTCGCATACGTCATTACTTTTTCCTGTGTCGCCTCATCTTTCGTGAGCGTCCCGGTCACCACACCTTCTCGCATGACGACAATCCGATCGCTCATCCCGAGTACTTCCGGTAAATCAGAAGAGACCATGATGATGGCGACGCCTGATTCCGCGAGATCGCTCATGATGTTGTAAATCTCTTTCTTGGCACCGACGTCGACGCCTCGGGTCGGCTCATCCAAAATCAAGACGTCTGGTTCGACACCTAACCATTTGCCGAGCACAATCTTCTGTTGATTCCCACCAGACAACGACTTCACTTTTTGTTCCATCGAATGATGTTTGACCCGCAATTTTTGTAAGTATGTCTCGGCGAACGTCTCCTCCTGTTGTTTCGAGATGACAGACCCTTTTGCTCGTTTATCGAGTGTCGGGAGCGACAGGTTTTCTCTTAGCGAGAAATCGAGGAGTAAGCCTTCCCCTTTTCGGTCCTCTGTCAAAAATGCGATGCCGTGCTTGATGGCGTCGGCCGGAGTTTTGATTCGAATCGGTTTCCCGTTCAGTTTGATGACTCCCCCTTTGTGGGTGTCTGCTCCGAATAAGGCACGCATCACCTCGGTTCGTCCCGCTCCCATCAATCCGGAAAACCCGACGATTTCTCCGGCACGGACGTTGAACGATACATTGTGGAACCGGTTACCGATTAAATCATCCACCTCGAGTACGACGTCCCCAAGTGTAGCGGTACGTGTCGGATAGCGTTCCCCAATCTCGCGACCGACCATATCGCGCACCGTTTCCTCAAATGAGGTGTCCTGAATCGTACGAGTCGAAATGGATTGTCCATCCCGAAGTACCGTGATTCGGTCGCATAAGTCAAAAATCTCTTCCATTCGGTGTGAGATATAGATGATAGACACGCCTTGATCTCGTAAGGCACGAGACACGGCGAAGAGCGCCTGGATTTCGCGATCCGTCAAGGCGGCTGTCGGTTCATCCATGACGATGACCTTCGCATCTGTCATGAGCGCCTTGGCAATCTCAATCATCTGTTGCTGACCGACCGATAAGTTGCGTGCCACTTCATCGACATCCATGAAAACGTTCAATTCAGCCAAGTATTCTCGAGCACGTCTTGTCATCTCCTGCTGTTTGACCATCCCGAACGGTCCTGTCAGCTCTCGACCCAAAAATAAGTTTTCTGTCACCGTCATCTCCGGTAAGATATTGAGCTCCTGATGGATGAAGGCGATGCCTTCTTGCTCCGCTTCTTTTGGGTGCTTGAATTGACGTTTCGCGCCGTCGATGAGAATCTCACCTTCATCCTGCGCATGCAGACCGGTCATCACCTTCATCAATGTCGACTTTCCGGCCCCGTTCTCGCCCATAAGCGCATGAATTTCTCCAGGCAACAGTTCGAAATCGACTCCTTTTAAGACGGAGACTGGTCCGAACGACTTATGGATGCCTTTCAACTGAATATGCATCGAATCCCCCCTTAAAAAATGACCCCGGCGTGTAAGATGACGTTGGCGTAAGGTGTCGCTTCTCCAGTTCGAATGACCACTTTCGCTTTTGCGACCTCTCGTTTGAAGTCTTCATGTGAACACATGTCGATGCTCGCGTATCGTTCTTTCAGTGAATCCGCAATCGTCGGATTATGTGTGAGGATTTCCTCGGCAATTGTGATGCGCTCGACGACCAAATCCGATTCGACGACATCGAGCACCTCAAGAAAGGAAGGGTCGCCGATGCGGAGACTGAGGTCGACCCGCTTGACCCCGTCTGGAATCGGTAACCCGCAATCGGCGATGACGACGCGATCCGTATGCCCGAGGTCGGCAAAGACCTTTGCTAGATGACTATTCAAAATTCCTTGTTTTTTCATCACACGCGCTCCAATCGTTGTTGTACGTCTTGCCGTGTCGGCATACCACCTTGTGCCCCAAAGCCTTCGACGCTCATGCCGGATGCGACCACGGCAAACCGTACGGCCGTCTCCAAATCATCTTGTTCGATGAGGGAGACAGCGAGCGCACCGTTGAACGTGTCACCAGCTCCTGTTGTGTCGACGACGTTTGCTCGGATGGCTGGCACATGCCGCACGTCTCGTCCGTCGTGGAATCGAACACCATGGACGCCTTCCGTGACGAGTAACTTGTTCGGATAGCGTTTGAGAACATCATCTACGGATATTCCGCTGAATAAGTCACGGCACTCATGTTCGTTCGGCGTCAAGTATGTGACGTTTTCAATCACTTCTGGTGGAAGCGGCTGAGAAGGTGCCGGATTGAGCAGCACTGGGATTCCTTTCGCTTTACAGTAAGAGGTCACTTGCTTTACCGTCTCGATTGGAATTTCGAGTTGGAGGAGCACGAATGCCTGCTCGTCAAGAAGGTGTTCGAGTTCCTCATCCGTGAAAACGACTCGTTTGTTCGCCGATTGGACGACGACGATCGAATTATCTTCCTCAGCCAATACGATATGGGCCGTACCCGTCACTTCATCCCGTATGATTTGAACATGTGTGACATCGACATCGTGTCGTTTGAAGTTTTCAACCACCTGTTGTCCGAACGGATCACTTCCCACGCAACCGACCATCTGTACAGTGCCGCCTAACTTGGAAGCAGCGACTGCCTGGTTCGCACCTTTCCCCCCTGGAACGGTACGGAACGATTCACCGATAACCGTTTCTCCAGCTTGTGGACGTTTGTCGGACGTGACGACAAGGTCCATCGATATACTGCCAATGACAACAATGCGTTTCATTCTTTATCTCTCCTTCCGCTTTGTCGTGTGTCGTTCAAGTAACGTGACCGGTAACAGCATTTCTCTCGGTCGTGTGTCTTTCTTCTCAATCAAATCGAGCAATCGCTCGGTCGCGAGTCGTCCCATCTCATAGATTGGCTGGACGATGGTCGTCAGCGGCGGAGACGTCATCTCGCCTAATTCGATTCCGTCATATCCGATGACCTGTAGCTCTTCTGGGACACGAATGTCTCGACGGACTGCTTCCTGTAATACGGCGGCTGCAATCACATCGTTCGCTGCAAAGATGCCATCGAACGGCCACGCATGATCGAACAGTTCTTGAGATGCTTTCAAGGCGTCTTTGAACGTGAACGTGGACTCGGTCATTCCGACGAGCTTCTCTCCCGCTACTTCGACAAATCCTTCAGTTCGACGTTTGACCGTCTTGAGATGATCCGGTCCGGCAATGTGTGCCAGTCGTGTCGCACCATGTTGTAACAGCGTGTCGGCCGCCAACTTTCCACCCTCATATCCATCTGATACAACGGCGTCGATCCCCGCTTTTACGATTCGGTCTAGTGCGACCATCGGTAAATCCAACGTCTCGTAATTCGGATTGTGCGAATGATTTGTGGTGATAATCAGGCCATCGACGTGCATCGTTTGCAAGGCGACTAAATACGTCTGTTCTTTTTCAAGTTGTTCGTCTGTATTGCACAAGACGACTTGATACCCATGTTGATTGGCGACATCCTCAATCGCCCGAGCCAGCTGTGGAAAGAACGGGTTCGTGATATCTGGCATGATCAGTCCAATCAAATTCGACGATTTTTTATAGAGCGAACGAGCGACTCGGTTCGGCGCGTAATTCAGTTCCGCAATCGCCTTTTCGACCGCTTCTTTCGCCTCTTCGCTCACATATCCGCTTTTATTCATGACGCGTGATACGGTCGCCACTGAGACGTTCGCATGTTTTGCTACTTGTTTGATGGTCGCCATTTGACATCCTCCGTTCTGGAAACGCTTACAAAAACATCTTAATGTGTAACCGGTTACATATCAAGGGATTTTTATGATTTCATGAAAAAACACATTGAAATCATGCTTCAATGTGTAGAGAACGTCGGATTTAATTGGACATGGACGAGGTTTTCTACCGTTCGTCCGTCGAGTCGGGTCAATTCTTGTGTTTTCGTGAACGCATAAGTGAACCCACACTTCTCAACGACGCGTCGCGATTGGTCATTGAAGCTGAAGTATCCGCACCAAATCCGTTCTAGTCCTAACGCTTCAAATCCGAATCGAATCATCGCCTGAACGGCTTCTGGCACGTAACCATTTCCCCAAAAATCTGGACTGAGCACATAACCAATCTCACGCTGTGCATCATGTTGAATCGACGGGTCTGGTCTTCGGTCGTGTAATCCGATGCTACCGATCACTTGCCCGGTCTCTTTCAAGACGATAGCCCATACATCTGCTTCCTCGATAAACAGTTGAATGACGTCCCTTGTTTCTTCAATCGATTCATGAGGTGCCCAACCGGCCATCGGTCCGACTCGCTCATCTTTTGCATAATGATACATATCCTCTGCATCCTCTAATGTAAATGCTCTTAAGACCAACCGTTCTGTCTCCATCTTGATCATATCAACCCATCCTTTTCCTTCAAGTTGTTTCCTCGACCGACCTAATGGGAAACGTTAGGCGAGGAGGAATGAACATGCCATTTGACTATGATTTAAATTTTGATGAAATCGACTTCCGAAAACAACCCGAACTGTACCGGGTCGGTCGTGGCGAACAAGGTGTGCTACTTGTCGAACCGTATAAAAGTGAAATTTTGCCTCATTGGCGATTCAAGACGCCCGAGATTGCGAAGCAATCTGCCGAAGAAATCATGGAATTGTTTGAAGCGTATCGTGCGAACGACGATTTCGTCGGGATGGACATGTCCCGAAAGTTCATCCAAATGGGTTACACACGAGCCCGACGCTATGCCAATTATAAAGGCGGTCGTAAATATAAAGAAGATGGTGACATCCATGAGCGCGAAATCGACGAAGAGAAGGCAGAGTCTGCCCGCATCTTCAAAACGTATTGGGATCAACTTCGTGCCGATGAGGATTATTTGCGACGTAAAAAGGCACATCAGAAAAAATATGGTTAATCGCGTACCATCACTTGAAACGGAATCTCATTTCGCTCGAACGATGTGATAGTACGAAATCCAACCGTTTCGTATAGATGAATCGCTCGTTCGTTGAAGGAGGCGACAGTCAAGCGAAGCGGTTTTCTCCGTTCCATCGCTCTCTCCATGACGTATGTCACAAACGATTTTCCATATCCTTTCCCCGTCAAATCAGGTCGCATCCCCAATCCGATGTCTGTGAAATCTGACGAATATGGATATGTCGAATTGGGCACTTGAGCCGGGGAACCGATGCAATAAAATCCAATCAGCTCATGCTCCTCTACAATCGCCTGATACGTCATCAACTCGGCGACTCCCTCTTCAGAAGGCGGTTGATTATAAAAGTCATAAGGAGCTCCGTACGTCCATTCTTGAATTTGACCTGCCCATTCACGCGTCATCGGTCGGTGATGCATTCGTCTTCCCTCCGTACTCTTTTCTCGATTTCTATGTAAAAAAGATGAGGTTGCCCTCATCCTAATTTTCGAGTCCATTCTGCCGTCATCGCTACGTCTGCTGCATGCATGAGATTATGAATTGGACAACGTGCCTCGACAGCCTTCCTTAATGCTTCGATTCGCTCATCCGATTCGGTCGTATCCAATACGATTTTCATATGTGTCGACTCAAAGTAAGTTCGGACACCTTCCATCCCTTGGAATCCTCGAGGATCGAGCGTCCCTTCTGTTACAAACTCGACCCCTTCATACTCAAAGTTCAAATCCTGGGCGGCATAGGCAATCATGATGGTCGTACAGGACGACTGGGCACCGAGAAGATACTCGAGTGGATTCGGTCCCTTGTTCGTCCCACCGAGTCGTTCTGGCTCATCCACGATAAATGGGGTGTGATCGCCTACACGCACAGTCGTCTTAACGCCTCCGGCTTCTCCTTCGGCGCGCATCGTTACTAATGGTCTTTCTGACATGTTGCATCCTTCTCTCCATAATCAAACACTACTATTTTCCCTTTATTTCGGACCATGTAACGCCTCGTCATAGATGGCGTAATCATTTTTTCCATCTTGCTTGATCTGATACATCGCTTGATCCGCTTTATGGATCAACGTGTCTAAATTTGTTCCTTGGTCGGGAGCATGACTGACCCCAATACTCGCACGGATTGGAATCGTCACATCGGACGTGTGGTAAGGGTTTTGATTTAACGTCATCTGAAGTTCGTGAATAAATGCAAGCACTTCCGATTCTGTTAAATCCACTAAATAAATATAAAACTCATCCCCGCCAACACGAGAGGCCAAGCCAACGTCTCGTGTCGACGCTTCCAGCAATCCACCCAAATGAGTTAAGAAATAATCTCCAATCTGGTGACCGTACGTATCATTGACTGCTTTAAAACCGTCCAAATCAATAATCAATAAAGACAGCATCGAGGAACTAAGCAACGCCTGGTCTGCGCGTTCATAAAATGCACGTCGGTTCGCCAACTTCGTCAGTGGGTCATGATAGGCAAAGAATCGGATTGTTTGCTCGGCCTCTTTAAACGAGTGGACATCCCGAATGATAATCATCCCGTGAATCGTGCGGTCGATATCGACAAAATCCCCATCAATGACAACGTAAAGCTCTTGCCCAGATTTCGTCATAATCTTCGTTTCGAATTCTATAAACTTTTTACGTGTCCGAACATGTTGGTGATAGTGTTCCACCCATTCTGCTTTTTTCTTTTCTGGCAACAAATCGATAAACCGTTCATTCACGACACGGACAGTGTGAAATAGCGTGCGTGCGGCCGGATTCGTACTTTCCACCCTCCCATCCGGGTCAATCAACAAGATGGCGGATGGATTTAAATTATAAAGTGTTCCATATCGTTTTACATAAGAGGTTAAGAAGTCTAAACGATTCATTGCAACTACCAATGCTACCGCCCAAACAAGCCCCCCATACATGTATGAATAGGGTGGGATCAACCCACGAAATTGAAAGTAGCCGAATACAATATCCCATATTAGTACGGCATTTGCAGTCCAAAAAAGCATGCGCAATACGCGTTGGTGTTCTCTTCGTTCCGCACGCTTCAATGCATAAAAAATGAGACCAATAATCAAGATGTGAAAAATGTTTCCGACGGTCAACGTAGTTAAATACGATGAGTTGAACTCAGGATAAATCCAAATGCCTACTTGTTCAAACTGTTGACTGTTGATGATATTCTCCTGACGGACATACGTCAACACAACAGGAATCAATGGTAAATAGACGACCCATGGATACAACCACTTCGGTGCCTTTGCGCCGACGCCTGTGATACTTAATATGAAATGAACAGAGAAGATAAAAATGAAAATCCCAGCGTTCCCAAACCAATAGGCAATGAGTGCCGGACTGTATTCAATCGGCGATAGATGGCGGACAAATTCAGCCAAGAAGAGCATCGAATAACCGAACACAAACAGGCTCAGCAAACGATGCTCGACTTTATTCGGATTTCGTTGAAAGACATCGAGTGCTAAAAAGCCGAGTAAAAATGACGGCAACAAATAGACCGCCAGATAAATGAACATCTCGGTCATGCGGAACCTCCTCACCTGTTCGTATTCTTCTATTTCGTTATCCTGCGTTCTTTTCCCTCTTTAACGCGACAAAAAACGGGATGGTTTTCTCATCCCGTTTTTGATGTCACACACTTATAGCGTTTCTTTGATTGGGGTATCCCCTTTGATCAAATCAATTGCTTTGTTCTGCACGTTTGAATGGTTATGAAGGACATGCACCAAGAATGATGCGACGTCTTCGCGTGGAATCTCTCCACTTCCCTCGAATTTCGTGTTCACTTTGCCCGTTCCCGCATCATCTGTCAATGCACCCGGACGAACAATCGTGTACGTGAGTCCACTCTGTTCGAGTAAACGATCTGCATGATGCTTCGCTACGTAGTACGGCTTCATCGAATCTGGCCAAGCTGAGCGATCCTCCGCTTTCAAGGCACTGACCATGACGAAGTGTTTGATGTTCCCGTTCGCTTGTGCTGCTTCGATACTCTTCGCTGCACCGTCTAGGTCGATCAAGAGTGTCTTGTCTGCTCCAGTACTTCCACCAGAACCTGCCGCGAATACGATAACATCCATTCCATCAATCGCTTTTTGCAAATCATCTACTGAACCTTCGAGGTCACCGAGTACCGCATTGTACCCTTTTGACTTAAAATCCTCGAGTTGTTCTTCTTTACGCACCATCGCCGTGACGTGATGCTTTCCTTCCTTGTGTAACTTCTCCACCAATTGATGGCCAATTTGACCGTTTGCACCGATTACAAATACGTTCATCTGTCTTCCTCCTCAAAAATGAATTCAGAGACAAGCGAAACGCCGGGTAGCCGTTGCTACATCCGGTGCAGAAGCAATGGCAGAAATGACGGCAACGCCGTCTGCCCCGTCACGAATGATTGAAGGCACATGCTCTGGACGAATACCTCCGATCCCCACAATCGGAAGCAGTGGATAGTGATGGCGAACTTGTTGAATCAGTTCCGTGCCACGCACATGTCCTGCATCCAGTTTACTTTGCGTCTCATGAATCGGACCGATGCCGACATAATCTGCAAATGGAAGAGCCGTTCTGACTTCCTCCATCGTATGGACAGACACCCCCAACCATTTATCTGGTCCTAGCCGTTCTCGAACCTGTTTGGCAGGTAAGTCGTCTTGTCCGACGTGAACGCCATCCGCGTCAATCGCGAGCGCCAAGTCGACGTCGTCATTGATGATGAACGGAACACCCGTTTCTCGACACAGACGTTGGAGCGTCCTTGCCATTGCTTCTTTTTCATCTCCATACAATGAATCTTTACCTTTTTCGCGAAATTGAAAACATGTCACACCACATCGAAGAGCCGTTTTGACGGTCGCTACCAAATCAGATGTGTCCGTCGTTCCACACACAAAGTAAAGGCGAAGCTGCTTAGCGAGCGCTTGTTTCGTACATGACGTCAACGGTAATCACCTCTTCTTTCGCTAATCGATGTCCCCAATGATTCGTCGGTCCATGCCCCTGTCCAAGCGTTAGTCCATGTGCAATCGCCTGATGAATAAACCGCTTCGCATCTACGACGGCTTGGCGTAGTGTCTTCCCATACGCTAGTTCGGCCGTCAATGCGGCAGAGAACGTACATCCCGTCCCGTGCGTATCTTTCGTTTGGATTCGAGGTGCTTTTACACAGAACGTTTCAGTCTCGCTCATAATCAAATCAACGGCTTCCACATCATCCGTATGCCCACCTTTGATAATGACGGTATCGACACCAAGTGCTCGAATCGCCTGTGCGGCTTTCATACGGTCTGCCTCGGTTCGAATTTCCATTCCTGCCAGCACTTCTGCTTCAGGAATATTTGGGGTCACGATGGTCGCCTGTGGTAGCAGCTTCGTGCGCAGTGCTTCGACTGCACTAACTTGCAACAAGGAAGCGCCACCTTTCGCCACCATGACCGGATCGACTACTACATGTTCGAAATGATATCGTTCGAGCCCCTTCGCTACCGCTTCAATTCGTTCAGCGTCCACCAACATCCCGGTTTTACAGGCGGTGATGTTAAAATCATCCGCTACCGCTTCAATTTGTCGGATAATCATTTCCGTGGAAATCGCCTCGATTCCATGGACCCCAAGTGTGTTTTGAGCGGTAATCGCAGTCAACACACTCGTCCCAAACACACCGAGCTCTTGAAACGTTTTAAGATCGGCTTGAATACCGGCCCCTCCTCCTGAGTCAGATCCTGCAATCGTCAATACTTGCGGTCTCATGATGTCGACACCTCAATTCGATTCGTCGGAATGGTATGCTGTGCCAATTGATGGAGCGCATTTAAAAAGTGAATCGGGAAGTCTCCCGGTCCTTCCGCCCGTTCACTCGCCAACTCACCGCAATAGGCGTAGCCTGACATGGCGGTCACCGTCGCTTTAAGGGTGTTCTTTTCGACTGCTAAGCAAGCCCCTACCACTGCACTAAGTAAACATCCTGTACCGGTCGTCTCGGTCATGCGTTTCGTCCCGCCATGTATTTCCATAACGACGTTCCCGTCGCTTACCATATCTTCTTTTCCAGTCACGGCCACGACACATCCGTATCGTCTCGCTGCTTCAAGCGCCAATTGTCGAGGCTCGCATGCACCGTCACCAGCATCGACACCACGAGCCGCCCAATCGACGCCAATCAATGTCGCAATCTCTCCTGCATTCCCTCGAATGACCGATACACGAACATGACGCAAAATGCGTTCGACCACATCTCGTCGAAATGACGTCGCTCCGACACCGACCGGGTCGAGTATAATCGGGCATCCCGCTTCGTTCGCAGCCTGACCTGCGCGAATCATCGTCGCTTCCGTCATCGTTCCAAGTGTACCGATGTTAAGTACGAGCGCATCGCTCACGAATGTCATCTCCGCTACTTCTTCGATTGCATCCGCCATGACAGGAGAGGCGCCGATGGCGAGCAATCCATTCGCCGAAAAGTTCGCCACGACCGTGTTCGTGATATTGTGAATCAATGGCGCCTGCTGTCGAATCTCATTCCAAATCTCATGTCTCATTGGTTGACCTCCTGCGACAATGACCACGACTCAAGCGTCCAAGCCATTTCCCAAAAAGCGACTTCGTAATAGCAACTCTTCAAGAATAGTTTCGTATAGCGCACGCGCTCTTCTTCTGTCGCTTGACCAGCCAGTTCATCCAACCGATCAATTTGCTCTTCCACCAGCTCACGGAACCACTCCGAACCATACGTCGCAATCCAAGCCGAATAAATCGGATGATCAGGACGCTTGTCTTTAAGACGTTCTCCAATCTCGTAATACACCCAATAACACGGAAGGATTGACGCCAATACGTCCCCGAGAGTCGGTCCTGCCTGTTGCATATGAAGGGCATATGCATAAGCGGTCGGCGCTGGCTCAAATGTCGCCAATTCGACATCCGTCACGTTGAGCATCGTAAAGAACTCTCGATGAAGGGAGAGTTCCGCCTCAATCGTGTGTAGCGCATGCGTCAAAAAGCGGCTCGATAGTTCCATCGTCGGAGCGAGGGTTGCCCCTTTGGCCTGCACTTTTGAAAACTGATTCAAATAGTATGAGTCTTGCATGACGTAATGTCTGAATTTCTTCTCATCGAGCGTCCCTTCTCCGAGTGAACAAACAAATGGGTGATGAAAGCTTGCCTCAAACAATCCATCCGCCTCTTGACGTAAGTGATCTGTAAATTTCATAATAACTCCCCCTTATAAACTGATAAAAAAGACGCCGCCTCCCATAACGGAAGCGGCGTCTCGAACAGTCATATCTAGGTAAAAGCCATATGAGTCGTATCGCCCACTTCCCTACGCTAGCGTGAACTAGATCAGGTTCGAAGGGTCTGGACCATGTCCATCTCAGCCGCGTGACGCGACTCCCCTAGTGGCAAACATTATGAAATTCAGTCGTCTTCGACCACATTCTATCAATCTTTTCATCAATTGCAAACCTTTTCTGATTCTGTTTTTCATTCATCGCTTAGGGAATGGATAAATGAACTCATTTACATGAAAAGGATGTGTCCGGATTGAATACGATTTTATTGACGATTGCCTTACTCTTCATCAGTTTGAACGTGTTTTGGTTTTTCAAACGTAAAACGTACAAGCAAACAGGATTTGACGGGAGATTGTTCGCTCAGTTGTTCGTCAGCCTACTTGGTGTCATGTTAGGATTCACATTGATTTATTATGCTTTGTCTCGTGATTCAGTCATTCTTGTGACTTCACTCGAATCCATGAATGCCGTTGAACCGACTTGGGAAAACCTCCTGTATTTCAGCGGGGTCACTTTATTATCAATCGGATTTGGTGATTTGTTGCCGATTGGTTTGACCCGATTATTCGCCATCATCGAAGGCGCCATCGGTATTTTGTTACCGAGTGCCTTCTTCATCAAATCGATGTATCGAAAAGACAAGTGAACATGTCCTAGCGCCCCGTGATGAGTAAGAACATATTAAATGCGACGAGACCAAGGGGAAGCATCGCAACCAAAATGATTGGCCATTTCTTTAAACGAATGCCGACAAAGAGGACAAGACTTCCGACTAGAAGAGCAATAAATGTCGTATATGGGTTCATGAAAAAACGCTCCTTTCTCTATAAGGAGCGTTTCCCGGCTCTCGGCCTCATTAATCGTTCGAATGTCGAAGTGTAGCACATGCGGCACGGACGCGTCTGGCTTCTTCTTCCCGGAAGACGAAATCACCTTGTTCCGCGACACGCTGCGCGCAAAAGAAGAAGAGTGATTGCAGGCGGTCATGTGTGTCTTCAATGGCACTCAACTCAGCTGAAGCGTATGTTGCCGTGAGCATCTCCCATAACTCTTCTGGCAAATGGTCGCGGATCCCGTCACCGGACTTCCCGAGATTCACGGAGAATTCCGTCGCATAGCCAATGTTCCACTCCATCATCTGACGGAGCATATTCCGCATGATGTCGAGGTGGTCGAGCGCGTATAACACCTGGTGTCGCTTGATTCCTTTGACAACATAAAGTGACACCCACCAAAACTCATTCCAACATGCCGCATACTCGTCAGCAGACGGACGTTTCACACGATACGACATGTCTGACGGCGTGACGACTGGATGATGATCTCGGTCGAAGATAATTTGACTGAGCGAGTCGGCTTCGAGCATGGTTTCAAGTTGATCCACACTCCGAATCGTCAAATCAATCCGATGTCCGTCTACATATTGCACTAAAAACGTTACATGTCGTCCGGAATCAGCCGTATCAGGTGTCTGCATGATTAATACCTCTCCAAACGTGTCAATCCATGAGCGATCGGCCGCAACCGCTCGGACGTCTTCCACATAAAAGGCAAGGTCGACATCCTGGTACGGGTCTGGTCGGATGTTCGGATTGACGAGTGAGCCGTTCAAGACGACCGTTCGAATGTGCTCGCGTTCTTTTGCGAACGCAGTCAACTGCTCAATGATTTGTTCTGGTTTCATTCTACAATCGCCCCCAATGAGCGCGCGACTTGAATCGCCTGCATCGCGTCTAGTTTTGTTTGTTGTAACGTCACGTTCGAAAAATCAACCCCGTCGACGAGTGCCCCTCTGAAGTCGGCACCACGGCACACCGCATGTTGAAGTGTCGCCCGTGACAAGTCCGCCTGATGCCAGACCGTCTCGGTCAAGTCCGTTCCGTATAGGTCCGCTTCGACTAAGCGTACATGGGACCAATCCATTTTTTTGAGCGACACGTGACGAAGGTTGACGAACGACCAGTCCCCTTCCGTTACAAGGACACCTTCAAACTGACTTTCTTCAAAGGAAGACCCGGTCATTTTACATTGTTCAAACTCACTCGTGAACAAATTGGCACCATGGAATTGACAGTTCAAAAATGAACTCCCAACATGACGGGACGCATTCCATTTTGAATCCGTGAAGTCGCAGTTGATGAACTGACAGCGTTCCGTCTGTAGTTCCGTCGCATCAACGTATGTGAAGCGACAGTTCTCGAACGTAACGTGTGACAACACTTCGTCACGGAGTGTCACGTCACGAAAATCTTCATCTCGATATTGCGTATGTGGTTGAAACATATGATCCCTCCTTCAGGTATACTAGAACAGATTACAATGATTGGAAGTGATATAGATGGATCTCGTATTTCCTACTGAACACGGCGTTTTCAATTACCGCGTTGCCGGTATTTTTGTGAAAGACGGTCACGTATTGATTCACCGAAACGTCCGGGATGACTTTTGGGCATTACCCGGCGGTCGCGTCACGCTCGGTGAAGAGGCCGCAACCGCCCTCGCACGCGAGTTACATGAAGAATTGAACATGCGTGTGACCGATACCACGTTCGCCTTCGTGCACGAGAACTTGTTTACCTATAATGACCAGCCGTTTCATGAGATTGGACTGTACTTTTATGTAGACGGTAACCTCCCGCTCCAAGACGGAGACTTCTATGGACCCGAAGGAGATCACCTGATTTATCGTTGGCAAAAGCTTGACCGTCTTCAAGACGTCACGCTCTATCCGGAAGTACTTGCTCAACTACCAAATCGCTTGCCAGCTCATTCACTCAATCCGGCTTGAACGTAGAGAAGCGATTTCAACTCGTTTAAATGTCGAATCTCATACGTTGACTCAATCGTCGCGGCGACTTCGTTCGGATTGAACCAGCACGTATCCAAACCATACATCCGCCCACCGGCGATGTCTGCCGTGACCGAGTCACCGATAATCAAACCTTTCTCTGGCGCTACATTCGGGATTCGGTCGAAGACGTAGTCGAAAAACGGTTTCATTGGTTTTTGCGAGCCGGTCGCATCCGATACGAAGACATCTTGGAAGTAAGGCAATAGTCCAGATGACTCTAACCGTTTGAATTGCGTCTCCGTCACACCGTTTGTGACGATATAGAGCGGATAATCGTTGCTCAGCTTTCGCACGACCTCCAAAGCACCATCAATCATGTGTACGCCTGCATGTAAATAGTCTCGATATTGCTGTTCGACATATGGTCCATCGACCGTGAGACCGAGCGAATCGAACAGTTTCGTATGACGACCGATGAGCACTTCTTCCCGGTCCACTTCGCCGCGCTCAAACGCACGCCACAGGCCCGTGTTGATGTCGACATAGCGCGACTTCACCTCATCCGTCATCCGGACATTGTAGGATGCAAGTAACTGTTCCAAGGCGACATGTTCACTTTGTTTAAAATCTAGTAGCGTGTCATCAATATCAAATAAAATCGCTTCATAACGTTTCATATTTCTTTCTAACCCCTCTCTTCGTCTAACTGTACAGGAAGTAGAAACGAACATCAAAAAAGGGAGATATGACGTATCCCCCTCTCAATGTCTATTAGATGACTGGTTTGATTTTTGAGCTCCATAATTAATCAATATCACAAGTACCCCAATCAATATCGCGACCGACCACATATGAACAATCCCCATTAGATTTAACGGCTTGAAGAAGTA
Source organism: Exiguobacterium sp. s181 (assembly GCF_018617125.1). Classification (GTDB taxonomy): domain Bacteria; phylum Bacillota; class Bacilli; order Exiguobacteriales; family Exiguobacteriaceae; genus Exiguobacterium; species Exiguobacterium profundum. Next base: position 52,812 of record NZ_JACSJM010000001.1, on the reverse strand, counting down.
TCCCCAATCGTTCTCAAACAAGTAGGCAAAATAAACCGACACACCATATGATCCAAGCAAGGAAGCTAATACAAAGCGTATTCGTAAATGTCTCAAAGATTGCTTCGTTACCCACCAAATGACAATCGGTACAATTAAATATCCAAATGGAAAACCCCAAACATAATCCATTGCCGCCACAAAAAACGCCCAAGGCAGAAGTAAGAAACTCCACAAACCGAGTCGCTGAAACATCAGACTCTGTCCTCTTTATTCTTCTTGGCCCAGACAAGAAAGAAAGTTGCCATTCCGACGAATAAAATCAACATCGAAAAAATCGATTGTTGCTCAAATGGTAAGCTTGTGCGGGAAAATGCATATTGAGGTACGTACAAAAGAATCGGGATGATTAAATTAATCCATGTTTTTGTCCATATGGAGGTTATAAGTAATATGACCACAGCAACTACGAATAATGCAAGTTGACCAATCGAACCGAATGTAACTGTTGGTGTCTCAATGAAAATATCAAGCATCATCAAGCCGAGAAAAGATAACATTGGTAATGTAGCAAGTAAGGCATAAGTTAGTATGTTTCTAAATTTGCTTTCTTTTGTGCGAATCGACATCGCTCGGAATGCTTGTGAGGCGGCCAATAAGAACAGTAAGGCTACTAGTGGAAACCCAATCATTTGAATCGTCGAGAACGTCATCTCACCTTGAATGAAGTTTCCGATGATGATATAAGCGAATAGGTTGAGGATGATCATTGCAATGATTTTCATAAACCCTTTCTTATCGAATGCCATCTCGCGACCAATATATTGCATATAGGATTTCGGACTTTGTCCAATGACATCGTCCACATTCTTCCCTGCTTGCTCCGCTTCTAGCAAGTGATCCTCTAATTCAAAGACAATATCTTTCACCTCAGTCTCAGATTTCCCACTTGATATCAGGTATACCGACAAATCATCTAAAAAATCACGACTTTTCTTTGAAAGTTCCATACTTATTCATCCTCCTCGAGTACACGGTTCACACCATTCGATACTTCAGCCCATCGTTGTTTAAATGCGAGTAATTCCTGTTGCCCGGCTTCTGTCAGAATATAGTACTTCCGTTTTGGACCTCCTGAGGGTAAAGTCTTTTGAATCGTTTCGACCCACCCATCTTTTTTCATACGCAGTAATACCGGGTATATACTTCCTTCGCTCACCATTGCGAAACCATAATTCTGTAGTTTCTCAGACATTTCATATCCATATGTCTCACCTTTACTAATAATGGCTAAAAGACACCCTTCAAGCAGACCTTTTAACATTTGACTCATTGCCATGGCGTGACCTCACTTTCAATCAACTATCTTGTTATACATAATAGTAATGGAAACCAATCCCATTTGCAACTACTTTGTAAAACAAGTTAGTTACACTTTCAGATGTTTATTTTTCTAAAACAAGTGAATACTTCTTATGGTGAAGAAAAAACAAAGGAGTGTTCAAATATGCATACAGATTTTACGAACATGTACATCAATGGTGAGTGGGTAAATGGATCAAGTGAAAAGTCGATCGACAACGTCAATCCGTTCTCGAACGAGACTCTCTTCTCGATTCAATCAGCGGATGAAGAGGACTTGAATCGTGCTTATGAAGCAGCCAAAGCGTCTCAGATGGACTGGGCCGACATGCTTCCACAAGTACGCCGTGAGTTGATTGAGAAGTTTGCTCAGATCACGATGGACAATAAAGACTATATTGTCGATTGGCTTGTGAAGGAATCCGGTAGTACACGTATTAAAGCAGAAGGCGAATTTGCTGCATCGATGGCTATCATCAAAGAGGCCGCGACGTTCCCTTTCCGTATGGATGGGCTTATCAAACCATCGATCGTGCCGAATAAAGAGAACCGGGTATATCGCAAACCACTTGGGGTCATCGGCATCATCAGCCCATGGAACTTCCCATTCCACTTGGCTGTCCGTTCAATCGTGACAGCTCTTGCAACCGGGAATACGGTCGTCGTCAAACCAGCCACTGCGACACCTGTCACGGGTGGGCTTCTATTCGCATCCCTCTTTGAAGAAGCAGGTCTTCCAAATGGTGTGCTCAACGTTGTCGTCGGTCGAGGGTCTGAGATCGGGGACGCCATTGTCGAACATCCAATCCCACGTCTCATCTCGTTCACAGGTTCGACTGAGGTCGGGCAAGGAATCGCAGAAAAGGCAGGTCGCTTGTTGAAGAAAACAGCACTTGAACTCGGGGGAAATAACGTATTCGTCGTGCTCGATGATGCCGACCTCGACCGCGCCGTCGAATCAGCTGTCTACAGCAAGTTCTTCCACCAAGGACAAATCTGTATGTCGACGAACCGAATCCTCGTCGCCGAGTCGATTCATGACGAATTCGTGGAGCGCTATGTCGAGCGCGTTAAACAGTTGAAAGCGGGTGACCCGAATGAAAAAGATACGCAAGTCGGCCCGCTCATCGACCATGATCAAGTCGATCGCATCTTAGACCAAATCGAGAAAACGGTTGATGCCGGTGCGACCGTTCATACTGGCGGGACAGCGGACGGCAACGTCCTCGAACCGACCGTCCTCAGTGGCGTCACAAATGACATGCCGCTCGCGAAAAATGAAATCTTTGGCCCGGTAGCTGTCATTCTCTCCTTTAAAGATGACGAGGAGGCGCTCCGTCTCTCGAATGAGTTACCATATGGATTGAGTGGTGCCGTTCACGGATCGGTTTACCGTGCAACCAACTTTGCACGAAAAGTCGAAACCGGCATGATTCACGTCAACGACCAATCGGTCAATGATGAACCACACATGCCGTTCGGAGGCGAGAAAAACTCTGGTCTCGGACGATTCAACGGCGAATGGGTACTCGAAGAGTTCACGACGCTTCAATGGGTGTCCATCATGCATGAACGTCGCGAGTACAAACCGTTCTTCTCGTAATACAATCAATACAGAACCAGGCTTGTCAGCCTGGTTCTGTATGCTGAAGAGCGTCCGATCAAGAAAGTGTATCTATACGGGACGTGGGTGGTGGCGGATGGGGACGTCAGCTTCGTCGTCTCAGAGCTGTCCAGGGATGTATTCGAATATGAAGTGATGCATGTGCATTGGCTCATCAAGTATCGGTTCGAGGATTGGGGAGTCTCTGAAGATGGGGCATGGGAGAAGGAATGGTGATTCGGGCTCATCGCACCGCTCCCCCCTGACGGCCCGATAACAAGAGCTACTGGCCCTTTCTGACGGAGGCACGGAGCTTAAGGGCAACGTCAAAAGCAAGACCGTGGGCGCGTCTAGTGACACGCGAAGGAAATATCTAACTTGATATCTGAAGGACAGAGCCTCGCGTAAAAAACGCGTTCTTTATTTGGTTGATGTATTCTATTTGAAGGTGAACGGGCGCCATTTCACAAGAGTATTGATATTAAAGAAAATGACGGTTTGTCAAATTAAGCGCAACACTTCCTCGGTGAAGGCCTCGTGTGCGGTTTTCCAGTTCAGGCATTTTCTCGGCCGCCCGTTGATCTTGGCGAGCGCGTCCGCGAGATCGTTGTGCGCCACCTGCGCGAAGTCCGTTCCTTTCGGGAAGAACTCGCGGAGGAGCCCGTTGGCGTTCTCGTTGCTCCCCCGTTGCCACGATGCGTACGGGTCGGCGAAATACATCGGCACGCCGAGTGACGCCTGGATGCGCTCGTGACCGCTGAACGCCTTGCCCCGGTCCGTCGTCACCGTCTCGTAGCGTTTCTGGGCACGTTCAGCCACGTAGTCGGGGTCCCGTCTGACCTCCCCGAGGGCTGTCGCCCGAGCCGTCTCGCGATGGACCGGATGGACATCCCGAGCTCCAGATAGGTCTCTATTTTCACGCGTTCCGTTGTAGTAAGATGAATATAGCTCATAGCGATTACTCCGTCTGAATGTTTGTGTCGTAACTTCATTCTACACGAGGACGTCGCTGCGGGCTTTTTGTGCGTTCATTTTTAGGTGTTGCGCTTAATTTTATAATTCATCGTTTCTTCATTCGATTTTCTCACAAAGGCGATTTCGGCTTCTCAATCACGACTTTTCCATGTTCATCTAAGAGCGGCGTCATTCCACTCAATCCTAAGCCACTAGTCATGATGTAATGCACGCCCGTATACTGATCCACGACAATTTTAATGATCCCGCCACTCATATGCTGTTTCGACTTCAATATAAATCGTTGTCCCACGACATACCTTCCCCCCTCTTTTTCGATTTAGAATGCCTTCACAATCATCTCATATCCACACGGAAAATCTACCATTTTTCACCATTTCAATCATTCTAAGAGTTCATTTACATCCTTTATATTTTGAATACGCTTATATATTATCATAAGCCACAATTTACAAAAAAAGACGAACTAGACCGCATTATACGACCTCATTCGTCAACAATTTGACTTTCTATTAGATTTTCTTCACGAACTCCGACTTCAGTTTCATCGCACCAAGTCCCTCGATTTTACAGTCGATGTCATGGTCACCTTCCACGAGTCGAATCCCCTTCACTTTCGTTCCTTGTTTGACGACAAGCGAGGTCCCTTTCACTTTTAAATCCTTAATCACGGTGACGGTATCTCCGTCTTGAAGCGGATTTCCGTTCGCATCTTTGATTTGTGACGCCGCTTCCGCTTCTGCCGCCTCACGCGGTGACCATTCATATGCACATTCCGGGCATACGAGCAACGGACCATCCTCGTACACATAAGATGATTGGCATTTAGGGCAATTCGGGTACTCAGTCATTCCATTTCCTCCATTCGATTCACTCGTTCCAGTATATCGTATGGTGGCTCCATCTTTCTAGACCGTTCACTCTTCCGTAGGCGATGCAGGACCTTCTAAATCAAGTTGATAAAACGATAAATCGAGCCATTTGCCGAATTTATATCCGGCATTTCGAATCGTACCGGAATGAACGAATCCAACTTTTTCATGCGCACGGATACTCGTCACGTTCGATGCGTCGATTCCACCAATCACCGTTTTCACTCCTCTCACTTCGGCGATACGGATGATTTCTTTTAACAGTTTGTTACCAATGCCTTTCCCGCGGTAACCGGGATGCACGTAGACTGAATGCTCGACCGTATAATGGTACGCTGGCCACGGACGGAATGGCCCGAACGTCGCAAACCCCATGACGACGTCATCCTCGACCCATACGATGATTGGACAATCTTGTTCTTTCTTCTCCTCATACCATGCCACTCGATTCTCGAGTGTCACCGGTTGATAGTGATAGACGGCCGTACTGTTTACAATCGCATCATTGTAAATATGTAAAATCATTTGAAGATCATCTCGTCGACAATTGCGAATCATCCCCATACCACCTTTTCGTTTTTTTCATTATACGAATCCCCTCTTCAAAAGACACGAAAAAAGTGACCGGTCCCATCAACCGGTCACTCAAATCATGCGGCTAAGCGGTCACACATCGAGGCGCATTCAGTACAAACTCTTGCGCATTCTTGGCAATGTGCGTGCTTATGTTTCCCGCACTCCTGTGCGCATGCTTTACAGATGACCGCACACGCTCGCGCGAGTTCAGGAACGAATGCCGAGTCACGCGTCATCGCCTCGGCAAGAAACGCACAGGCAGCGGCACATTCGCGGTCGAGTCGGATACAATCGACCATCATCTGAACATCTTTTTCTTCTAAACAAGATTCCAGGCAGTAGTTGCACGTTTCTACACATTCGTGGAGCATTTCAAGTTCGTTCGCATAGATCCGGTGAGCCATACATCATTCCCCTTTCGCTTCCTCAACTTTAGACACATTACTCCTGTTCCCTAATAAGCGAAAGAAAAACGACCCGGTTCAAGAATCCGGGTCGTTCACGAACTTACGATACAAGTAAGCGATTCGATTCAGCAGTGACTCATCATATTGTTTCGGCATGAAACGATAGCGATACAATCGATACATCCGCTTCAAGTCTTCCCACTGATGATCGATTTGTTGCCCTTGTCTGAAACGTGCCAAATCAATCAAGAAAATCTGCCCGTTCGGTGTCAAAATGATATTACGCAAGTGAACATCCGATGGCGTTAGTCCTAATAACCGTGCTTGTCGAAGCGCTTCATCCACTACCTCGATGTAAGAAGGGTCAATCCAGACGCCTTCCGTCAGACACTCAAATAGCGTCTTTCCTTCGATGTAATCCATAACGATATATGACGCACCGGACTCATAGCACTTCGGAAAGTAAGGGAGTCCCTTTAGTTTTTTATAGATTGCTGCTTCTTCGGTTGCGATTTGTTCATAGCCTGGAAAGAACACTTTAATGACACGATTCTTCTCCTTTAAACGAAACACGGCCGCACTTCGTCCAATTCCATGTAATCGAAGATCTGGGTGCATCGCGGCTACCTGAAACGAGTCACCCACCCGCTCGAAGGTGACGTCCGCATATTGTTCATAGTCACTCATCTGTCACGCCTCTTTCCTATTTCTCTTCTCTCTCATCATAGCGCATACAAGCTCATTTGACGCCAAAACTGCTCGAGTAGGTGACAAGTGACGTCTTTTCTCGTAAGACGTATAATGAAGAGCGACTGACAACCAAGGAGGAGTTACTATGCAACGCATCGCTTTGACAGAAGAATTATCATTCTCACGCATCGTCCATGGAATGTGGCGTCTCGCTGATTGGGACATGACCCCACAGGAACGCCTCACGTTTATCGAACAATGTCTCGAACTTGGCATCACGACATTCGACCATGCAGACATTTATGGCGGTTACACATGTGAAGGTTTATTTGGAGAAGCCTTAAAGTTAAAGCCTGAACTCCGAGATCAAATGGAGATCGTCACAAAGACAGGAATTAAATTGACGGGGTCATTCAACCCAGGTCAAACACTCAATTATTACGATACGACAAAAGAGCATATCATCGCGCAAGCAGAGCTTTCGTTAAAAGAGTTGGCCATTGACCACATTGATACATTACTCATCCACCGTCCAGATCCGCTGATGAATCCGGATGAAGTTGCCGAAGCCTTCATCACCTTGCGCGATAGTGGTAAAGTACGTGAATTCGGTGTATCTAACCATGTTCCGGCTACACAGAACTTGCTTCAATCTCGCCTTCCATTCCAACTTGTGACGAATCAACTCGAACTCTCTCCGATGCAATTGAAACATTTTGAGGATGGATCGGTCGATTTGTGTCACGAAAAACGAATGCCACTTATGGCTTGGAGTCCACTAGCCGGTGGTCAACTCTTCAAAGATGAACAGTATGCACCCCTTCGTGAAAAACTCGAGGAAATTCGTGCACGTCACAATGCAAGCGGAATTGATTCGATTGTGTATGCATGGCTCGTCAAACACCCTGCGAACATTATGCCGATTATCGGATCCGGAAAAATCGAGCGCGTTCAGACAGGAGTCGACGCCCTTCAAATCGACCTCACTCGTGAAGAATGGTTCGAAATTTTGAAGGCGGCACGCGGTCGAGATGTTGATTGAAGGAAACTTCATCAAATAAATCCCAGTGAATTATAAAGTGATAATTTAGAAGAATAATCGGCTTTTTTCAATGTCTCGTAATATCAACGTTTTTTCGTCAAAAATCGACATACAAAAAAGTTAAAAAGTAAAAATAAGTCATAAATGGTTTTATACCCCGTCCAGTTCAAGTTGGACGGTTTTTTTGATTTTTTTTCGAAATAACAAATTAATTTTCCTAAGACTAAAGTCACAAAAAATTGGTGCTAGAATGGTGAAAGTGATTCATCGAAGGAGAGTACCGATGTGAAAAAGTACCTGATTTTCAGTACCCTCGTCATCCTGTTTTTCTTATTCGGATGCGAGGAAGAACGCGCACTCCGACTCCAACCCGCTCCTGAATATTATCAAGGACGTGCCCTGTTACCAAACGGACAACAAATTGAAATGCCCGAATCGGATCGTGCAGCGATTATCGAGTTATGTCAGCCTGACAACGCGATTCAAAGAATTCCAAGTGGTGAAAGACATTGGCTCGGGACGGTCACATTGAACCAACCGTTGACTAATGCCGCCACCGAATCTTCTTTTCCAACCGCAACTTTTTTCACTGTCGAAGATAAATCATATGTCCAATGTCAACTCGATTCCGTCACATATGCCACCGAAATTAACACGCTTCCTGAAAGTTTAAACGATGTTCAATATACGGCTGAACCTTATCCGGATGTTCCGAAATTCCGATTTGCTGAGCCCCATGAATATGAGCATTTCGCACAAGAGATGAAAAAGCCGATAGGTAATGAGCCCTATCCAGAAAGAAAAGGGATCGAGCATACACTTTTCCATATCACGATGCCTTTCAGTGGTGAATTTGAACTGACCTTTACATCGTCCGAAGCCAAAGACCGCCTCGTCATTCCTGTCGAATCAACAAGGCATCCCTATTTGTCACTCGGGCTCGGGACAGAAAAGTCTGATGAGGTGTTACAATACGCGATTTATACGAGCCGAGATCAAAATGACTATCAAGAAGTATTGCGACCGAAAGAAGCGCATATTTCACAAATGTTCGGAGCCAAAACAGCTCCGCAACTCCCTTCGGTTCTTGTACCGGGTCATGAGTATCCACTCTACAGTTTTACGTTCATGAAAAACGGAACGGCCCATCGTCAGAACGTCTCCTTGACGTATCATGAACCCAAGTTGTTGTATGGAAAAGAATTGAGTGAACAAATTCACGACAAATTAAGTAGTCAACGTCATGTCATTTTTCATGACTTGGCACTCCTTGGAACGGAATCAAAAGATGCCTCCTTCCTACAACATGTCGGTCAAGATGAAATGGAATTTATTTTTGGCGCCATCAAACGAGCTAACGCGACCGCCTATGCAGGCAAGACCGCTTCCACACCTTATGTGACCCTATTTCAAGGGATATGCGCCCAAACGTTTGATGTTAGCTATGATGGTGCAGATGTGTACGTGACCAATTCAGAGACAGGCGCCCATTTTAAGCTACTACGTGAGGATGCCATCAAGTGGTATAACCTGTTTGAACAAAACACTTAATCTGACAGATGCGAATGCGTCTGTCTTTTTGCATATTCATGAAGCAAATATAGTACGATGAGACATATTTTTTGGGAAGATAGGAAGAGAAAGGAGTGAATCTTTGTGACAAATCCATTTATACGTGACGTGAACCATCATTGGCGCGTCTCCTATCGACAAAACGGGTATCCCCATGTGCAACAGGGCTGGGTGTTACCTCCAGAACAAAAAGAGGAGTTCGATCCATTTATTTTGATGGCAGAAGACTGGTTCAAGCGTGGGACGTTTTCGGACCATCCCCATCGTGGGTTTCAAACAATCACGTATGTCATCGATGGTCGTCTAGAACATATTGATAATCATGGGGGACATTCGATTTTGGACGCCGGTGATGTTCAGTATATGAACGCCGGATGGGCCGCTAGACACGCCGAAGAAGCGGTCGACGATGATTTGATCCATACGCTGCAGCTCTGGTTGAATTTGCCGAAGTCATTAAAAACAACAACCACTTCCTATCAGAACGTATACGTCGAGGACGCACCCCTCGTTCCTTTCGACGGCGGGCAGCTTCGTGTCTATTCCGGCGAAATCGCGGGTGTAAAAGGGCCGATGGAAAGTCTCGTCCCCATCACGATGACAGAAATAACGCTGAAAGAAGGTGGCGAATACGAACACATCTTGCCTGCGAATCATAACAGCTTTTTGTACGTACTCGCTGGTTCAATTGAAGTTGGGTCTTCCAAAATCCCGCTCAGTAAAACTGATGTGGCGACACTGACGTTCGATGAAACATCTGAAGCGATGAGCACACTTCAACTGAAGGCCACGACGCGTACACGGGTGCTCATCTATTCCGGAAAACCGATTCGCGAAGACTATATTGCGCATGGTCCATTCGTGATGAACACGGAAGAAGAAATCCGCCAAGCTTTCCGCGATTATCATAGCGGCGGGTTCGGGCCCCCAGCCGTCAAATAAACAAAGGGAGCCTCTCGACTAGAGAGCTCCCTTTTCTGATTATGATCGATCTGGTTGTAGGACCGTCTGTTGTGTTGGAACATGACCGATCGGGACAGTCCGTTCGACGAGAACGTAACGCTTGCCTTCCACTTCAAACTTGCGGTCGCCAAGGTAGTGAGCGCTCTTTCCATCTTCGTATAGTTTCGACAAGATAGCAGGTACGTACTCTTCTAGTTTTGTATAGTGCTCATCGAGGGTCATGACGATATTGCCACCCTTATATCCGAGCCAGTAACTATAAAAGAACCAACCTAACGACAGAACTCCGAGAATTCCTAATCCAATTGTGAGTAATTCCATCATGTTATTCCTCCAATTTTTTCATAACAATCTGACGTTTTGGGGTGAACCCGATTTCGCCATAAAACGAGGCGGCATCCGTATTACTCATCCAGTAATCTAGTTCAATCGATCTGAATTGGTGGTCAAGCGCCCATTGCTCCATCCATTCCATCACACGTCGACCGTAACCGTTCCGTTGATACATGGGGTCGATACTGATGTGATGAACATACACCACGCGAACAGCTTGACGAAACGCGTTCGCCTCACCCACTTTCTCTTCGAACCATATGTAACCGATTGGAGTTGCTTCAAGCTGCATCACCATATAGTGATGGCCGGGTCTTCCAATCAGTGTCGAAAAGGCTTCGTACATCTTCTCTTCCTCATACTCCGCAAAAAAGGTCGGATTCATATGGACGTGATGCTCATGGATGGAACGATTCAACCGTGCGATGAGACGGGCATCAATCGTAGGGATAAATGTGATCTCCATCATCAGGTATAGTTTGAATGGTTTCGATCTTCGTTTACACCGTGCGGTTTTTCAGTTCCGCGCAACGTATGCTCACTCGAAGCCTCCGTTCCTTTCCCATTTAGGCGACGTTGAAGCGGACGGGCCAAAAAGTAACCAATCAAGAGCGAACTAGGTAAGACGAGAAAAAATGTACCGAGCAATGTCAACATGTACCCTTTGTCCGAGTCTCCGGCAATCGCGCGGAGGACAAAGAACAGACCGACGAAAACAAGTGCGGCCAAAGCATATTCCACACATTTCCCGAGAAATCGTTTCACACGACATCTCCCCCTTCAAGGTTTGATGTATTATACGACCATTTCCATAAAAAGGTTTCACACGTCTTGATTTTCTTTATACCACTTCGTCGCCAACCGTTCCGTCTCGATGACCCAGTCATGCTTTCCTTGAATGTATCCTTCCATGTCTTCTGGGTGCTGTGCCGCAAGTTGAAGCTTCAGCTCACCATACGCATCGCGAACGTCAGGATAAGCTCGCAAGTAATCCCGGAAGGCAAGGTGTCTTATGACATCCGGATTCCCTTCTTCAAACACATGCACGTGAACCGTCCGTTCTTCTTCTCCTTTACGGAAATAGCGACGCTTCGGAATCCCATATTCACCAAGTCCACGGTACCCGAGTGCCTCCATCCGCTCCGTGTAGTCATCGACTCGTTCGATGTCCCGTACGACCGGCATCATGTCGATGATTGGTTTTGCAGCCAATCCTTCGACCGATGTACTTCCAATATGATGGATCGCGACAAGCTCCTCTTCGAATAACCGACTCAATTTACCAGCCTCTTCTTCAAACTTTTGATTCCATTCTGGATTGTATTTCACTACTTCGACTTTTCTCATGATTCGTTCCTCCTTTTTTAAAAGAACTCTTTATTCTCATCATACCCTTTCTAAACATCGCTCGACATGAGGGATTCCACTTCAAATGGTTTGTACACAAATAAAATGGGAAACCTTATATTAATGACTTGAGAACTGGAGAGTGAATGGATATGTTGACTGAAGAACAAATCGAAACGTTTAAAAAACGATTATTGAAAGAAAAAGCAAAAACCGAAGGATACATGGATAATCGGGAAGAGACATATGATGAAGGAGCGCTCTCTCATTACGACAACCACCCTGCCGACTCGGGCGAAGAGCTCTTTTTACGAGAGCGAGACCAAGCCCTTAATGAGCTCGATGAAGAGTTCTTGAGTGACGTCGATAAGGCGCTATTAGCCATTCAGAATGGGACATATGGACAATGTGAGGTGTGTGGGAAAGACATTGAACTAGACCGTCTGGAAGTCATTCCAGAAGCCACCCTTTGCATCGAACACGCCCGGGCACAAGAAGAGGAAGAACACGCGCATGAAGTCGATCGACCGGTTGAAGAAGACGTGTTGAACCCTAATGAGACAGCTCGACGCAAAGAGTTAGACGGAACGGATCAACCTGGTCAAAAAACGGACGCCTTCTCCCAAGTAGAAGACTACGGAAGCTCAGATACGATTGCCGACAGCGAAGGCAACCACGATCCGACGCGCGAACAGTAAAAGATGCCCTGACCTCATTCGAGAGGCTCAGGGCATCTGTCTGCTTAAAACGTGGCTTTTACCGGAGAAGCACCACCGAGGCGCTCCGCCAGTTTCATCGGGTCGACGGCATTCCCAGCTGAACTAGCCGAGAAATTGTAGTCCCCTTTATAAATCTCAAAGTGTAAGTGCGGACCTGACGAGTTGCCCGTGTTTCCGATTTGACCGATCGGTTCGCCTTGGCGTACTGACTGACCTGTCTTGACATCCACTTTGTGCAAGTGTGCATACACGGTCGTCCATTTTTGACCGTCTACGTTGTGTTCGATTTGTATGTGGTTTCCATAAGGTCCACTGGAGCTGACTTTTGTCACTTTTCCAGCTTCCGCGGCGTATACAGGTGTACCTGTTTTGGCAGCAATATCGAGACCATTATGGAATGTGTATCCGAACTGTCCACTCGCCGAACCGAACCCTTGAGAGAGGCGACCTTCCGCCGGCATTAAAAACCGATCGGGTGCCATCGCTTCATACCGTTTCTTTAAATCACTCAACTGATTCGTTTGTTTCTTATATTGTTTCGACTTTTCGTCATATGACGCTTTCACGTCTTGACGTGTCGCTTCAATTTGCTCTTGTTCTTCTTTCAGTTGCTCCAATGCTTCATTTGCTTGGTTTTTCTTTTCAACAAGCTCTTGATGTGCTTCTTCCGCTTCAGCGGCTTCCGCTTTCGCACTCGGCAACACCGAAGAAACGACTTTTGCGAAGAGCGACTGTTCTGCAGGAATGAGTGACTCCTCCACTTCTTCTAATTCTTTAGAAGTTCCTTCAATTTTATCTCGCAATGCCTCCGCCTTATGGTCGACTTGCTTCAACTTCGTTTGAATGGCGTGAATGGATTGTTTCGTATCTTTAACCTGCTGCTCCGTTTGTTGCAATGACTTTTCCGTTTGAACGAGGTCTTGCGGGGACATGTTGTCGGCAGATGCGATTTGTCCTTGGAATAAGAGAACACCAACACCCGCTGTCATGATGAGTTGTTTCCACATATATATAATAAACCCTCCAAATTAATACATTCATGAGCTTCAAAAAAGCTACATGTGCGAATATACCACTGGGGGTTAAAAAATTCAATATATGAAGTTTTTCATTTTCATGTCATACATGACAGCATGATGTGATATTTTCATGTGTCACTTCACAAGGATTTCACTAGCGTTTTTTTGTATAGTATCCCACCCAGACGATACCACCGATGGAAAGGAGTGTTACACTCACACTAACTACTAGTATACCTCGCGACAGGTCGGGTGAAAGATTTGTTGTCAGCGCAATCAGGGTCGCGGTATTTCCACTAATCAGCGCAATGATACAGATGACCAACAACCGCTTCATCAAGCGTCCTTCACCATTTCAAATTGGGCAATCTCGTCTTGGACAAATCCCAATCGTCGTGCCGCTTCGACCCATTCAGGACGGTCTGATGTCAACGTGACATGAAGTGGCGATCGGCTCGCGGCCGCCCGCAATAGCCATTCCGCTTCTTCTGCTTGTCCAAAAACATCGAGCAAGACGTGATCGCGGTATAACAAAAATCCTATTCGATTCCCTTCTACGACTTTCACTAACTCAGCAGCTTGTTGGGTCACGCGCACATCGCGTTGCCAAATCGGAACGTGACTCGCCGCCGGATACAACTCATCAAATAACGTTTGAATCGGTTCATACGTCATGTCTGCGTTCGTTTCTAATGACACCGCTTGGAAGTAGAGAATTTCTCGAGTCGTTTCGTAACCTAGTCGTTCATAGAGAGACACTGCCGCATCATTGCCTTGAATGACTTCGAGTAAACGAGTGCCTACTGCCGCCTCTTCAAATCGTTTCATCAATTCGGTCGCGACTCCTGCTTTTCGGACATGTGGGGCGACAGCAAGCCCACCACAACGTGTCTGCCATCCTGAATCAAGATGTGCAATCCCGGTTAACACGACACCGACAGGTTCTTCACCATCATAGGCTACAATGGAACGGGACGGCTGATTTTGATCACGAACAAGAAAAACATCTTCGAAAGTCTGCTCATCAAATTGAAACGGAATAATATAATCAGAAAAACCGCTCATAAACGCACGGTATAAATCTTGTATTGGTGGATTTTGACGGTATGTAAACTGTGTCGACATATAATTCCCCTTTTCTGAATAAAAATCAATAATGCTCGAAGGAGACTTCTTATGAAAATCACGCTCGAATATCGAAATAGGACGCATCAATCGATTCTCGATACGTTCGCACTACCGACGGACCAAGAAAAGTATACGACCCTGCCCAAAGACATGGATGATCCATTACCTGATGGCGTTCATCCGATTGTCATCGTCGCATCGAAACCAGTCGGGATGTTCTTACTCCATGACAACGAACGCGTCATTTCCTATACGACCGAGTCGAATGCTTTGCTCTTCTCCGCCTTTGCTATTAACTATGAGGACCAAGGGAAAGGCTACGCTAAAGCGGCACTCCAAGCACTTCCGCAGTTCGTAAAGCAACATTTCCCTCATATTCGTGAAATCGTCCTGTCGGTCAATCTGAAAAACGAAGCCGCTTTCTCCCTTTATACGAACGTTGGGTGGAGCGATACTGGACGTCGAATCGGTGGACCGATCGGCGAACAGCGTATTCTTTCCTTAACGATTTAAAGCATCCATTCGTGTCAAACTCTCAAATATGTTTTGCCAGTAAGTCAGACGATGCGGAACTAAATCGGCTTGCGTGATTTGAACAAGATGATTCGTCATCAGTGAGCGTCCCTCAATCGTGCACATGCGTCCTGCTGTGATCGACATCAGTTCATTTCTTTGAACAGCTACGACATCCATCACTTCCTGGTCGTCAAACCGAAGTGTTTCATCTTGATAGACGTAGCCGTACGTATGTGCAAACTCGCGATCAAGAAACTCGTCCAGTTCAATCACGTCTTCAAAGATTCCCATAAAGGTGAGCTGTTCGAACGTCAATGACAGTCCGAGCTCTTCTTCAATTTCACGAACGCCATTCGCTGTTGTCTCATCTGTTGCGAGGTGTCCCGCTGCCGTAATATCATATTTCCCGGGGAAATCCTGTTTCTCCATGCTTCTTCGCTGAAGATAAATGAGGTCTTCTTTCCAGAACCAGCAGTGGAACGTCTCATGCCAATCCCCGTCAAGATGAACTTGATTTCGCTCCTTCTCCCCTATTTTCCGGTAATTCTCGTCAAAAATAGTGAGGTGCTCCTTCATTCCGACACCCCATCTTCTAAAAATCGGATAATCCCATTCGTCGTATCTAACTCAACTTGAATGCCAATCGGGAAAACGTGTGATGGAAACGTGTGACCGATATCGACATTCGTCAAAATCGGAAAATCTTTTTCTCCGATGATTTCAAGCAACAAGTCGTTGAATGAGAAGGGAGCTGATTGATCTTGAAAATGCTCATGCTTCCCGATAATCAGACCCGAAATCTCATCAAACACACCCGCCAGCTTCAGCATACTAAGCGAACGTTCTTCTTCAGCCATCGTCTTAAACGAGTCTTCTAGGAATAGAATCGCACCTTTCAAATCGGGATAATAATCCGACTTGAAGAACCCAGACATCGTGTTCAGATTCCCGCCAATCAACGTTCCTTTTGCCTTTCCATCCTTCAGAGAAATCCATCCTTCATTCGGTTGGAACGTCTTGATACGTTGTTGCGTCGACCAATCGAGCATCTCTTCCGTCCATTCATCAGGGATATGTAACTGAAACGGAGCCGTTCGTTCTAAACAGAGGATGTCTTTGACATATTGCTCCCCCGTCTCGAACATCCCTCCGTATTCACCGAATGAGGGGACGATTGCCGGACCGTAAAATGTGACGACGTCCGTTTTGGCATAACAGGCCATCAAGATTGCCGTGACATCACTATATCCCATGATGATTTTAGGATGACGTCGGAGTTGTTCATAATCGATATATGGTAACACCGAGTTCGAATTTGTTCCACCAATTGTACTGATGATCGCTTTCACTTCAGGATCATGTAAAAATGCGTTCAATTCGTCAGCACGATCCCGAATGGACGAGGACCGATATCCTTCTGTTTTATATGTACACGTGCCCTCTTTCACCTTGAATCCCATCCGCTTGAGCTGTTCAACCCCACGTTGGTAACGCCCCTCAAACTGAACAGGTGCCGGAAAAGAAGGCGTAATGATCCCTATCGTATCCCCCACTTGCAACTTTGGCGGTTTAATTATGATCCCCACTCCCTCGTAACATCATTATGACCGCATTATACCGTAGGAGTGGTAAGTCATGCTTCAAAATAAATCAGGGTCTTCCGATAACGTTCTCACTTTTCGAACTTTCGCCGGGCGTCCTGTCCATCCGAGTGCCACAAAGAAAAATGCACCTGCGAGTACACCAAATAAAGCGGTCAACCCTACTTGAATCCCCACAAATCCATACTGTTCTCCCAGTTTCACGAGGAAGAGCGGTGCGAACAGGCAAGTCATACTGAGTGAAAAAAGACCTCCCCATACCCGTCGCTTTGCATTACCAATGGTGAACCAACCGAACCCGATCCATACACAAGCAACCAATCCTAGCGCACTAACCATCATCCACATGCCCACACCTCACCTTTTCGTTTTCCTTTCTATTCCCCATTTTTCTTGTGATTCCTACTATTTTTTCAAGTAATGAGAGAATTTCCGGGTAAAGGTAAATTAGACAAGATGCGAAACGGGACAACAAAGGAGTGAGGTGTGCATGCGTTCACGATTAACCTTTGCCTTAATCTTTCTCGGTCTTTTTTTAGTCGCCGTTTATTGGATGAGCACGTGGAATGACAATATGGTCGAAGGACAGATTGAACGAATCGATATCCCCCAAATATTGATTGAATCTACCGAATCCTCTAAAGAAGTCACATTGCGTGTCATCTTAATCAATGATCAAACCGAAGTCACCGGCATCGTCAATAGCGTACAAGGGTTACAGAGCGGCCAACTGGTGACAATCGAGGTCATCCCGACGGATTCGAACTTGAACATCGCACGCACCATCGAAGTCACCGCTCCATGATTTTTTGAAATGAAGCGTAACTTTTCCAGAACTGTGGAATATGAGAACAGAATCATAAAAAGGAGTGATCGGATTGATTTCAAATAAATTACTATCTGGAAAAGTAGCGTTTGTGACCGGGGCAGCCTCCGGAATCGGACGTGCCGCGGTCATCCGCTTCGTTCAAGCCGGAGCAAAAGTCGCCATTGTCGATTTGAATGAAGAAGATGCGATGCGTCTCGCAAGCCTTGTCGGGGAAGAACGCGCTATCGGCATCAGTGCAGATGTGTCGGATGAATCCGCAATGAAAGAGGCCTACGAACGGACAATGGAACGATTTGGTCAACTCGATATCGTCTTCGCGAACGCCGGTCGAAACGGGACCATCACACCGATTGAACATTTATCATTGGATGATTGGAATGGCGTGGTGGAGACGAACCTCACTGGAACCTTTTTGACCGTCAAACATGCTATTCCCCATTTGAAAGAGAATGGCGGGAGTATCATTATCACTTCATCGATTAACGGGAACCGCTATTTTAAAAATTTCGGATTCAGTGGCTACGCGACGACGAAAGCAGGTCAAACCGGCTTTGCGAAAATGGCTGCTGCGGAACTCGCTCAATTCGGGATTCGTGTCAATTCTATCTGTCCCGGGGCCATCGATACGAATATTGACGATTCGACCAATCGAGACGATGCGTTGCTCGAAGAAATTGTCATTCCAATCGAATATCCACTTGGGAATCAACCGCTTGCCGGAAAATCGGGCTCCGCGAAACAAGTCGCCGATGTCGTCTTATTTTTCGCGAGCAACATGTCGAGCCACGTCACGGGCTCTGAAGTATACGTCGATGGGGCTGAATCGCTCTTGTAATCGAAAAGCAGGTCACCTCACCCGAGGCGACCTGCTTATTTAAGGATTGGACTTTTCATGACCGCTTTTTGATAGAACGGCTGAAACCCAAGCCGCTCCATGTTGCGACCGGATGCCGAATCGACCTTCGTCGTGACCGTCAACAGATTGCATCCAAGTGCTTTCGCTTCGGCAATTCGTTCCAAAATAAGTTGTGTCTGGTACCCTTTTTGCCGATACGTCGGAACGGTGCTCGTCAGAAACAATTCTCCAATCCCGTCTTGCGTGGCTAAAATCCCACCCGCTACGACAGCATCCTCTTCTCGCACGAGATAAGCATGATTACTCGGTAGTGCGTAAAAGCCTTTGGCTGTATCGACCGTCTCTTGAAGGATTGTGCCCGACTCGGCGAATCCAGCCGCAATGGCGTATGCCCACTCATGGAGTGTCTCATCCTTCACTTTTTCGACCTGGGTCGGTACAGATGTGGAGGCATGCTGTGTCAAATCCAACGTCCATACGTCCAAAAAATGATCGAGCGTGTAGTTACGTTCTTGCAATAAGCGGAGCAAGGAATCTTCCGCTAATGGGCAAACTTCAATATGTAAACGTGATACGTTCTTCCCACGCACCCATTTTTCCATTTGATGCAGGTCGTAAAAGCTTGTCGGCCGATTCAATCCGAATCCGACCGCAAAACTCATATTTCCCATTTTGAACACGTGCCCTTTTCCTTCTACGTGTAGTTCCGCACCTTCATAGGGAGGGGTTTGTTTACGATATCGAATGTAAGCAGACGTCCCCTCTGCTTTGATGCGTTCGATACGCCTTGCCAATTCTAAACGATTCACGCTGTTCCCTCCCTTATATATTCTATGTTGAGTGTAGCACATGTTCACGGTCGAATGAGATGACCGTATTGAATCAGCCGTTCCCGGACTGAAGGGACGAGTTCTACACACTCAAGGACCGTCTCCCACTCTTGTAATGTCACATCGACGACTTCATCTACTTGCAGTAATAGTTGTTCGAGGTCAATCGGTTTCTCGCACACGAGACAATACATATCCAAGAAATATGTGCCCCGCTCAATCGTTGTCACGAACCGGAGTTGCTCAGGCAATACATATAGTCCTAACTCTTCTCTTAGCTCACGGACCGCACCTTGTCGACTCGTTTCCCCAGCCAAAATCGAGCCGCCCGTCCCTTCCCACAGAAGCGGATACGTCTTATCCGGATGACGCTTCGACAGCAATAATCTCCCATCTGGATCGAACGTGAACACTTCGATGACCGTGTGAAACGTATGCGGCTCTAATTCATCCCCACGAAAGTGCGTTCGACCGAGCGGTTGCCGGTTTTCGTCGAGTAAATCCCATACTTCTCGATTCATGGACGAATCTCATCAATCACGAACGAAGAGGAACCTTGAATCTCTTCGATAAAGTGAGATCCGAATAGCATGGCTGGTGTAAAGCTTCCGGCAAGCATCCCACCCGAACCGAGCAACCGCTTGACGACGGCGAGCGCCCCGTAAACAGTGAAGGCATACGTACTTGCCGTTTGAATACGGACGACTACTTTTCGTCCTTCCTCATTCGTTGCTTCGCCCCATACGTACGTCGATGATTTTTCACGTACAGCCTCGTCTGGTCCCGATACGTTTTCGTCGACATAACGGAGCAAGCGTTCCTGCACGGCCTCTTTTCCGAGAATCGGGCTGAACCATGACAAAGCGCGAGCAGCATAGGCGGCCGCTGTCGGTACAGGAACCCAAGTCGTAATATTTGGAATGTCCGTCGTGTAGTAGGCGGTCGAAACGTCTCCCCACGGAATCGCAATGGCGGTACGGCTTCCGCGACTAAAATCAATCGTTCTCCGCTTTGCCCCAATTGGAAATGATGATAATTTGCCGTTCACACGTTCCACACTACTCGACCCTAGTCCACGAACGGCCGTCTTCATGGTTCCTGGTGAGATGCCGGCTGCCGCCGAAAAGCCAAGAGCGAGTGTTGTCGCATCCGGTATCAACTCTTTTAATTTCCGCGCGACACAGTCGGTCGGAATGACATCAAATCCGACACCCGAGCATAAAATCACACCACGTTCTTTGGCTTGAGCCGCTTGCTGTTTAGAATGGACATATTCGAACACTTCGATTTCCCCGGTAATATCTAAGTAATGCGTACCTGTCTCTAGACATGCCTCGATCATCACTTGGCTCGTATCCGTGAAAGGACCTGCACAATGAAGGACTAAATCTACATCGTGAAGCGCCTCGATTGCGGCTTCACGACTCAATGCGAAAATCGATGTTTCGCAACCCAGTTCATCTCCTAGGCGATGAATCGCTCTTGCGTTTCGTCCGGCAAGAACCGGACGCATTCCGTCACGAGCGGCTTGTCGTGCAATCAGCTCACCCGTATAGCCATTCGCCCCATAAATCATCCATCTCATTTTTACCCCTCCTTATGTTAATGTATCCTTGTTCGTTTCCCTAAAAGAAGTTGAATCGAACGAAAAGATCTTGGATGACATCGATGATATACACACTTCCCGTTACAATAAGCAAATATCCGATTGGGATGAGCAGACTTTTCACTGTTTGTAGTTTTGTTATGTCTCCCCGATGCTGTAGTAGACGATCCACCAAGTAAAACAAGGTCGCTGCGAGAAGACTGAGCCATGACAAGACGAGTCCGAATAGTATATGTAAAACAAACGAAGTGAACCACCTGAATCGTTTCGAACTGAGTCGATTCGCCAACCAGTCACTGCACCATGAGGTCACGACACCGTAGGTCAACATGATCGGAAAACTGACCGCTACATAGGCAACCGTCATCAAAAGGAAGCCATTCAGTACGCCACTCATCCCTCCATTTTCTCGTAGACCCATCATAGTGACCCCACACGCTAACAGAATCGCATAGACGGGCGAAGCGATGGATGCTGTGACGATTTTACGATTCCACATCTGCACTCCCCCTAATCCCTTCCAACTTTACACGACCTGTTCTGAAAACGCACAAAAACCAGCCTAAATTCAGGCTGGCTTCGCGATTTGTTAATTGTTTGCAACTTCTCCGGCTTTCATACGGACCGATTGCATCGCTTCCGTCCATGGAAGGAGTTGGTCGAGCATATCGTTTACCGATTGTGCTTGAACTTCTTTCGGAGCGAAATGCGTACCGTTCTCGAAGTCCGTGAAGAGTGAGAGTGCAGGATGGACACGTACGTGAGCGATTGACAATTCACTCAAAATGCCCCGTAAATGTTCTGTTGCCCGTGCTCCACCAACAGAACCGTAAGAGACGATTCCGGCTGCTTTGTTGTTCCATTCGACGCGTAAGTAGTCGAGTGCGTTTTTAAGAGATGCTGAGATGGAATGGTTATATTCTTGGACGATGAAGATGAATCCGTCCATTTGCGCAATTTTCTCCGACCAGGCTGCAACGCCAGATGCGTCCTGACCCGCTTCGCCGAGAAGTGGCAAGTTGTAGTCTGCGATGTCGATGACTTCATAGTTGGCATCGCCACGTTTGTCGGCGAGTTCTTTCACCCATTCCCCGACTTGTGGACTGACGCGACCTTCACGAGTTGATCCGAGTACGATTCCGATGTTTAACATAGTAGTTCCTCCTTGGTTATGTTGTGATGCATCTGATTTTCCAAACAAGCGATTTAAGAAACTCATTTCATGCCCTCATATTCTTTCTCAAATGTTTTCGTGCTTCTGACCGTATCGATTGGTCGTACCATCGCCTCGATTTGCGAACGTTTCGCTTCGAGGAACGGCGGGAGTGACAACTTCTCACCGACCGTCTCGTACGGCTCGTCTCCCATGAATCCAGGTCCATCTGTCGCCCATTCGAACAAAATTTGCGGCGCGACACGTGCATAGGATGATTCAAAGAAGAAGCGATCGACGTAGCCAGAAGTCGGCAAACCGAACTGTTGGAGACGTGCTGTCCATTCATCGAGGACGCTACGGTCTTCGACACGGAATGCGACATGGTGCACGGTACCGAACCCTTGACGCGCTTGTGGAGATGTCTCGTCGTGAATGACGATCACTTGCGCTCCGTTTCCACCTTCACCTCCTTCAAAGAGATACACATCACCTTCTCGCCCGATCTCTTTAAACAGCATCACTTGCTCCATCACTTGTTTGAAATATGTGATATCTGCGATGCGAATAAAGATTGGACCGAGTCCCGTAATCGCGTATTCAAGCGGGATTGGACCGTTCTTCCACGGCTCGCCCGACGCGATGCCTTCGTTGAACTCATCCGAGATGAGTTGATACGCCTGCTCATCAAAGTCGATGAACGAGAGCGTCTTCTTCCCGAACTGTTCTTGAATCCCTTCGTGCTCGACGCCGAGACGGTCGAAGCGACGGACCCAATACGTCAACGCTTCATCTGTCGGTACGCGGAACGACGTTTTCGCGATTTCATTCGTTCCGTGCTTACCTTTCGGGATACCTGGGAAGTCGAAGAAGGTCATATCTGTCCCTGCGTTTCCTTTATCGTCCGCAAAGAATAAGTGATACGTTTGAATGTCGTCCTGGTTGACCGTTTTTTTCACCAAACGCATGCCTAACACGTGAGTGAAGAAATCGTAGTTTTTTTCGGCACTACTCGTGATTGCTGTGACGTGGTGAATTCCTTTAACATGATTCATCATTCTCTCTCCTTTTATATCTTGATTTCAAGATACATGATTAAAATTTTTTGCGGCTTCTGCCCGCTTTCCTATTTGTTTCAACTGTTCAATCGTTTCGTTTAATTGCATCCCTTCAAACACGGCGTTCATATGCTCCGTATGCTTAGGGAAAATATCTTGCATCAAGCGTTCTCCGTCATCCGTCAGCGCCGCGTATGTGATGCGACGATCGCTCGGACAAGCCTTACGAATGAGATACCCTTTTTCTTCTAACCGGTCCACGACGTACGTCATACTTCCGCTCGAGAGGAGAATTTTCTTCCCGATGACTTGAATCGGTTGATCTCCTTTATGATATAAAAACTCGAGTACGGCGAACTCGGTCGCGTTCAATCCGTAAGACGCCACTTCCTGCTTCACCAGGTCTTGTAACGACTGAGAGGCACGTAACAGCACAGTAATTGTTTTTAATGCATCAGATGGTTCCATCTGTCTCCCTCCTTTGTCCAAGAGAGCCATTAACTTAAATTCAAATATCTTTAATTCGAGATAAATATATCATGTGACAATTCTTCCGTCAATCGATTTGATTCAAAAAAATGAGACGGGTTGTTCCCATCTCATTCTCCTCGCCGAATCACAGCCATTTCGCGACCGAATCGATGGCCTTCATCAACAAACCCTAGGCTTTCATATAAGTGATGCGCTGCCTCGTTCTCGGGGTGATAGCCAACGACAATCGGTTTCCCCTCGCCGATTTCTTCAAGCATCAGCTCTGTCGCTTGTCGACCAATCCCTTTGCCTTGATGAGCATGGTCGATCATGATGCGATAAATCCATAGCGCATCTAACTCTTCTGGCTCTGTGTTGTACATGAGGAAACCGACCATCGTCTCTTCCTCATAAATTGCGTGCGGGCGTAGCGTCGGTTCGTACATCGCTTGAAGTAACGAAATCGCATTCGGCTCCATATACGACTGTTGTTGGTCACTTAATGCCAATTGACAGCATGTATACCAATTTTGTGCATCGATCGGACGTAGTGAAATCATGTCATTTTCCTTTAGTCATATGTCTCATTTAAGTTTCTTGCATAAAATGCGATGGCACGCCGGTACCGCGCGATGCTCTCGTCCGGTTTCGGACTTGCAAGCAGTTCAAGTAACGTTCCCGTCGCTTCTTCATGGCGACCGACGTTGTAATGGGTCATCGCTTGAAATACCTTGAGCGCCCCGTGATTCGGGAATTGCTCGATTGCCTCTTCAAATAACTGTTCCGCTTCCGTGTATCGTCCGAGTGCCCGATACGTACTGCCGAGTCCGAGATATGATTCCGCCAACTCTTCCCCCGTCAACCCGAGTCGGATGGCCCGTTCATAATGCGGGACCGCTTGACGTTCTTCACCGAGCGAGTCATAGCACCACGCACAGTACGCATGTAGCCTCGGATTCTTTTCATCTTTCCGCAAGAGCGACAGGAACAGTTGCTTCGCCTGCTCGAGTTGTCCCTCCTCACGGAGACGGACGGCTCGATCAAAGTCATGGTCTTCTGGCACGTCGGTCACCTTCTTCGCAAAATCTTCGTCTAACCAAGCTTGCAATGTTTCGTAATACTTTCCGATATGTACTCCATCGACGAGTGCATGATGGGCTTGGACGGATAACGGCATAACCAGACGCTCGCCTTGGCGTTCGAACTTGCCCCAAGCGATGCGCGGCACGCTGTCATGTTGTTGCTGATGCGTCGGATGCATGATACTCGTGAATGTGACCCACGGGACGCTCGTGATATACAGTAAGTCGTCGGGCTCTTCGTCCCCGACCACGACTTCATCGCCAGCTTGCTCCATCCGCGTCGTCACTTCCTGTAAGAATGTCGGTAAATCTTCATAAAACGTAGCCGCACAAAAGTTGAAGACATCCTCGTCTAACATGACTGTGAACGAAGGGTGGACCACCTCGTGTTCGACGACCTCTTCACCACGGATCCGATAGCGCAATTCCGGAATCGCGTTCGCCGCTCTCACCGCACCGTATAAAAAGAGTTTGAAGAACGATTGATTGCTCTCCTTGGCATATGTATATAGGTTCGTGACATCTACGTTTGCCGTCACGTTGAAATGTGGCGCATCAAACGCTTTGAAAAACTCGAAGTGCTTACGTCGTGCCCACGTCTCGATTTCAATTTTTTTCATAAAAACTCCCCCTTCTACGCTCTTACTGTAGCAGAGAGAGTGAATTCGCTCATAGCTTTTGTTTTAACTGTTCGTAATGTCCTTTCGCCAAATCAAAGTAGATGAAGTCTCCACGTTCGATTCGTTCGAGCGTCGCTTCGAACTCACGCCATCCACGTTCGACCTGTTCAGGCGTCAATTCGCCGCTTTCAGCTGCCGCCTTGAACTCATCCTCATCCTTTTTGACGATATCCCCGTTCGGAAACACGAGAATATCGAGCAACAAGTCGTCCATGTACGGAATGCCATTTTCTTCGCCGATTCGGTCGACGAGGTCGATATACCATTGCACGATTTCACCGTCAGGGTTGAACATGACCGTCACACCGAACGGTTCATTGTCCGGGAAATATTGGAGCCAAGCAAACCCGGCATCCGCCACAATAAATTCTTCCCCTTTATGTTTTTTATATAGTGGTGCCCGAACCTCATCGATTTGGAATAAGGCAACCACCCCTGAAAATTGTTCCGTCTGAACACGAATTTGCGCGTAGCGGTTCTTTAAAATCCGTTCCCAGTCTCGTCGATTCGCATACTTTCGTTTTGCCATATAGATCTCCCCTTTGGTCATCTCTGTATGATACAGTTCGCCAGAAGAAGGAAAGTTCCTTGTTAGTCGTACAAATTATGCTGATTGAACCAGACGAGATGGCTTTGTTTCAAACGTTTCCGTTCAACCATTCGGACGAACGCGTCTGTCGAGATGAAGCGGTTCCCAGGATGAAGGTCGGCCAGCAACATGAGGATGATACGTGTCCCCCGTTCCCCTTCCTGAAGGGAGATATGCTCCATCTTTCCTTCACCATTGAAGCGGTTGATGAACAGTTCGACTTTACACTCCTCTTTTAAGAGTCGGGTCGTCACGTACGCGACTTGGCTAATGATCGACTCGAAGTCGTGATGCAACGTGTAGCCGGACGGCCCACTCAAATCGACTGCGAATGTGAACGTGTCGAGCGACGTCTTTTGAAAGACTTTCGATTGGACTCGTCCAAGTTTCGCCGTCGCGACCCAGTCGATCTCTTTGACCGGTTCCCCTTCGTAAGGCTTCGAACCTAGAACCTGAAGTGGATTCCGTAAAGGTGATGCGGTCAAAGGACGGTCACCGAGTGCCAATCGTTTCGTGCCGACCGGAGGATGTAACGTGAGGGACGGCAACACCGTCCATCGTTTCTCGATCGGGCACTCAAGAAGATACGTCCCGAGATGAAACGGGAGCGTCACAGCAAGTACGCACTCTTCGATATAAGCCGGTCCCCGGAATTCAGCCTGCACACGAAGCACGTGACGAGCCTGATCTGTCCGTAACGTCAAATCCAGACTGTTCGGGGACCGGTCGTGGTCTGGAAAGCTGAGCGCTGTATTGGTTTTCAAGCGAACGCGAACGGGAAGCCCGAGTCGTTCGATGACTTCACTTCCATCTAAAATCAGTTGTACCTCCGTCTCATCCCCGACAAAGAGAAGGGATTCGTGGCTATGTACGTGAAGCCGAAGAGCTTGTTCCAACTGTTTCCGTGTCCGTTCAAAGAACCAAACGATGCCCGTAAGTAAACAAAGTGCATATCCGACAATCTCCATGTACGGGACGAATACGAGAATCACTCCAGCGAATCCATAAACCGGAATCCATTGTTTCTGTAGGGCGTTATGTGTCGAGAACGTCATCTTCAGCCCTCTACCGGCACAGAGACGGTATCTAAGATGTAACGGATAATGTCCTGTTTCGTCGATTTGATGCCTCCTTCAAGCGTCAACGTCAAACGATGGGACAATACATAAGGTGCCACGGCTTTCACATCTTCCGGAATGACGTACAACCGATCATTCAGATAGGCGTAACTTTGAGACGCTCGCATGAGCGCGATGGCTCCACGTGGACTGACACCGACCTCAACGGATGCATGTTCCCGGGTCGCGTGAACGAGCCCGAGTAAATAATCGAGGACATCATCTTGAATCGATACTTGCTTCACTTCCTCCTGAGCACGGCGTAACTCGTTTAACGTCGCAACCGCCTCTACGGTTTTCCGTGTTTGGCGCATGACTTGTAAGAGGAGTTCTCTCTCTTCCGCAACATCAGGGTAACCGACCGGAATCGAAATCAAGAAGCGATCGAGTTGGGCATCCGGTAAGGGGAACGTCCCCGCTGATTCAATCGGGTTTTGCGTCGCGATGACGAAAAATGGTTTCGGCATCGGATATGTCTCTCCCCCGATGGAAACTTGTCGTTCTTCCATCGCCTCAAGCAAGGCGGACTGCGTTCGTGGAACCGCTCGGTTGATTTCATCAATCAAGACGATGTTCGCAAAGATTGGTCCTTGGCGATGATCGAACGTCTGCGTCTGCATGTTGAAATAGTCTGCTCCGATCACATCAGACGGTAACAAGTCGGCCGTGAATTGAATCCGGGAAAACACCCCGTCGAAGCTAGCCGCAATTGTTTTGGCAAGTAACGTTTTTCCCGTGCCTGGCACATCTTCTAATAGAATATGTCCTTCCGCGAGTAACGCCGTACAACAGAGGCGTACGACATCCTCTTTTCCTAAATACACTTCGTTCAACTGTTTGATGACTCGCTCCATGCCCATATGACGACCTCCATTTTTTGTCTTAATCAAACTTTACCTTTTTATGGTAAGATAAACAACAAATAGTCTGAACATTCAAAAAGGAGGTAACTTCTTGCGCTGGACGAACAAGTTTTTTCTCATGATTGCCGCCACACTTCTCGTCACCTTTACAATGATGGTGGTTGCGACCGGGATATTCGAATGGCTCTATAACCCGGAAACGATACCGGTCGAGGAAAATAATAGTCCTCCTACGAATTTCAAATCAGATGAAGACAGTAAGCTTTTAATAGATGAATCTAAAGCAGATTATCCGTATGAATTAGATCCTCGAAAAGGAAAAATAAAACTTCTTGAGAGATTTACGGGCTCTGGAGAGTCCACACGACGAAATCTCGGTTTATTGGTCGCTTTGATTGCATTCTGTTTGCTCGGTTTTTATGTCTATCGAAAGCGAAAGCAACGTTTGGCGCGCGCACGAGATCATGTTGATTCAAGCATAGACCCGCTTGTAGAATCGCTACAAAACAAGAACGCTTCGTCCGTTTCGACGCTCACAGCGTTCACGAACGTCCCGATTCGCGATGCGCTGATCACATTTAACCAATCTCTCGTACCAGCCAAGCGATTGCGTGCTCATGAGACATTGCAAGAGTGGTTCCAACGCATCGATTTACCGATGAACCCGTCCGTTTATCATGCGGTTCGCTACGGCACCTCTTCAGGTGTGACGATTTCTGAAGAAGATACACTTCACTTCAAGAGAACACTCGATACCTACGCGACACGTCCTCACCCCGAGTGAGAATGTGCACAGGTTCTGCTTTTTCATCATGAATGATAAAATGGTGGAAAATGTCAGTTAAGGGGATGGAAACATGAGACGATGGGCGATATTCGGATTAAGTGCACTTTTACTCGCGGGTTGTACAGATACGGTGGCAGACAATCCAACCCCAATCGAATCACCCGATGAACCCATCACCGAATGGACGCGTGAGGACTTTAAAGACGTCTATGACCAATACGAACAAACGAAACCGCTCCTTACTGCCCTTGAACAACAAGGAATCAAACCGTTTCGGGAGACGTTCGAACGGGTCATCATCGCAGGCAACGGCCTCGAGCATACGTATGCGGATATTTACCCATTCAAGCTCGATGACGGGACGTATGCTACCATTTTCGACAGTCAAGACGGAACGGTGATCAATGGTTCTGAGTCGGTCGCTCCGCTATTCTGGCAAGAGGAATCTTTCCTTCAATACGTTGAAGAGATTGAAAATCGGAAATTCGGTACAAGTGCCCCACCTACCGATGTCGTCCTCACGCAGGATGAATTCCAAACGGTCTATGACCGCCATGCCTACACGTCAGCTCTCCTCGTCGAACTCGATGAAGCGGGCGTCGAACTTGCACGGGAGCCAATCGATGATGTGATCATCGCCGGGAACGGCGTGACTGAAGTCACTGCCGACTTGTTCGTATTCGATGTCGAGAGCGGGTATGCCATCGTATATGATCAG
This sequence comes from Exiguobacterium sp. s181, assembly GCF_018617125.1. GTDB lineage: Bacteria > Bacillota > Bacilli > Exiguobacteriales > Exiguobacteriaceae > Exiguobacterium > Exiguobacterium profundum. The sequence continues at coordinate 23,468 of NZ_JACSJM010000001.1, read as the reverse complement.
GACGGAGAAATTTTAAAAGGCCCCGAATCCATCTCACCGCTCTTTTGGAACGAGAAGGACTATGAGGACCTGTTAGCCAAGAATGAGGGATAATTTCGCCCCTTTTCCGATTTTAGCTATGCTATACTCAAATCAATAAACGACCACTAGGGGAGCCTTCGGGCTGAGACGGCATTTGCCGGACCCTTTGAACCTGATCTGGCTCATACCAGCGTAGGGAAGTGGCTTGGGATACGTCTCTGTATGTCCACGCCATTTTTCCGTCTGGAAACGTGGCGTTTTTATTTTGAAAGGAGACTATTCATGCGTATTCAACAACTCACTTGGATGGCAATGCTCGTTGCCATCGCCGTCGTCGGTTCGATGTTCATCTCGATTCCTACAGGTGTCGCCCGCGCTTATCCGATTCAACATATGGTGAACGTGATTGCCGCAGTCACCGTCGGTCCAATCGGAGCCGTTCTCGTCGCTTTCGTCACCGGACTCATTCGCGTCATGACCGGTACAGGATCACTGCTCGCATTCCCTGGTGGCATGATTGGCGCGTTTCTTGCCGGCATGTTCTTCGTTCGCACGAACCGCGTCTATGCGGCCGCTCTCGGAGAAATCATCGGGACTGGGGTTATCGCTTCGTTGATTGCCGTCCCGTACGCAAAACTGTTGATGGGTTCGACGTTCGGTGCATTTTTCTTTGTCCCGGCGTTCCTTGCCTCTAGTTTGACGGGTGCGCTTCTCGGTTGGCTCGTCTTGTCGCGTGTCAAACAGTTGCGACCGAGCGTACTCAAATAAAAGCTCCCTTTTTGGATGAAAATGGTAAACTATAGACAACATCTATAGAGGAGGGGTTTTATGTCTCGTTTCAATCAACTTGTAGCGGGTGGTATTTTGTTGTTTTTGTCCGGACTCTTATATACGCTCGAACGCATCGCACTCTACATACGTTGGTACGCCGAAATCTCAACCGGGAGCTGGTTGGAAAAACCGACGTTTGTCGATCCATTTCTCCAAAACTGGTTCGTTACCTTGTTTCTCTTTGCCGCTATCCCCTTCTTCTTGGCAGCTATGAATGTCACGCAAAAAACAAGTCCATCCGAGAATCCGACCGACTCATGACGGTCGGTTTTTTGTATGATAGACCCAAATCGCTTCACCGTTCCATTCATCAATTAAGCCACTGTCGAAAAAGCCGTTCTTCGCATAAAATCGTTTCGCGGCTTCATTCTCTTGATGGAGACTGAGGATGATATCATCCACGTCGTATTGTGTCTGGATGAATTCCACTGCCATGCGTAGGCACTTCGTTCCAACGCCTTTCCCCTGTTCGTATTGATCAATCATGAAACGGTCGAGCCACACGTAACGTTCTGACTGGTTCTCCGCTCCGACCATCATAAAGCCAACCGCTCGCTCGCCTTCATAAAATGCAAAGCTCTGCCAATTGTATTTCGTATCCTCAATCATCTCTCGAAGGGATTCGGCATTCGTCTCGATGAATCGAGATTGTTTCTCGTCCACTGTCAGGGCGATGACCGCCTCTCGATTGACTGCATCAACCGGTTGAATCGTGATTTCATTTACTTTCATATGTTCACCTCATTCTTTTTTTAGTCCTTTTCTCTCTTTCATACGCTTTCTCCCGTAAAAAGTTTCTTCTCCCGTATCTTCGAAAGCATGCATTCGTTACACTAGACGTACGAGACCCGGATGGACATACGATCAGCCTCATCTCAGAAGAATTGACTTCTCCGTTCCACCGTGATCGAGTGAAAGATTTGCAAACGAAAGGAAACAACCAATGAAACAAATCCATCATATCTGTATCCAAACCCCGGATTATGCCGCATCGAAGTCATTTTACGAAGCGCTCGGTTTTGAACTCGTCCAGGAGTCGCCAAACTTTCATACGCGTGACTTCAACAGTTGGCTCAAACTCGGTGATTTTTATATTGAGCTCCAGACTGCTAAAACAGATGAAACGTTACAAGACTACTCGAAACATGTGGCCGGTCCCGTCCATTTCGCCCTCTATGTAGATGACCTCAAAGCGGAAGTCGCACGACTCGAACAACTCGGCGTCACGTTTTTACCGAAGCACGGTGGCAACATCTACTTCGTCGTCGATGGACATTTAAGTAAATTAAAAGCACCGGAAGGAACCATCATTGAACTGCGTGATACGTTCGAGATTACATAATCAGAGCTTCACAGTTATCTAACAAAACCAGGTCCATGTTTGCATGGGACCTGGTTTTGTTATGCACTCTTAAAGACATAGATGTCCTATTTGAAGTAAAACGAATATATCAACTCGGTCATGAAAGCTCACGATTTTTTCTAAATGACCGTTGAAGTGAAATGAATTGTGCGACCAGAAGTAACCCATTTGAAAGAAGTGTCATTGCTAACAAGTCCACCCAAGAGTAAATCACTACACCTGTCACCTTTAATGCTATTGCCACTCCAGCAAACAAAACAGCAAACTTCGATGTGGAACCAATCAGTTTCCTTAGTTCGATTTTATATTCAGATTTCTCAACAACGTTTGTATACTCCATACCTGAGAGAATATAGCGAATCCATACATAGAGACTTAGAATTGCTATAACACTCAATAAAATATATGAAGACTCAGTGTTGAATATACCTGAAAATCTATTCAATAGAACGACTACTCCCAAAAATCCAATGAACAAAACGTTAGCCTCGGCTATAAAGTACAACATCCGCCTTTCTTTATATTCGTCATTTGGTAAAAACATTGTGACCCATGATTCTTTCATCTTTTACTCCTCCCAGAATAAATCATTTAACGTGACGCCCAGAACCCTCGCAATGGCAATACAGAGTTTCAAAGAGGGATTATATTTATTCGATTCGATCAAACCGATTGTCTGTCTAGTCACACCGATCGCCTCTGCCAAATCGGTTTGAGTAAGATTCTTTTCTACTCGATGTTCTTTTACTCTATTTCCCATGTCTGTCTCCTAATTTAGTTGCGCAATACCTAAAATGTAATATATATATTCCATTAACGCAATATATATATTACATATTTTTGATTACGAATGAATCTCCATCACACTTTCTACGTTTTCTCTGTTCATAAGAAAGGAAAGGATACAGTAACTACATTTTGAGTTAGGAGATCACTAATGAAATATCTCGATTATTGGAGCTACTTGTCACTCTCTCTGGCAAAGCTCTTCTTTTTTAGCTGGTTGACCGCGACGGCGTTCGACTTCTCATTCTTCCTCATCAATTTGGCGACGATTTTGCTCCTGACGAGTTGGGCACTCGCCGTGTCTTATCCGATCCGCCGATGGATTTTATACGTTTCTCTGTTCCTGCATAGTACCCTGCTCGTCTCGGACGTCTGGTACTATCGCTATTTTGAAGACTTATTATCCGTCGCCTTACTATCTGATATCGGGCAGATGGGAGATGTCGGGGGTGGCTTCTTGACGCTCATCCGCCCAATCGATGCGTTCTTCTTCATCGACCTCATCATCTACGGTTTGATTTTGCGTTATATGAAACGTCATCCTGTCCGTGAAGGGAAACGAAACGGAAGACGATTGGCGCTCGCTGGCTTCACACTCGGATTTCTTCTCTTCACAATCCCGCTCACCCTCAGTTATCAGCGTGGAGAAAAGTGGATCGCGGACGACCCCATATCGAATATGCGTGAATACTATCATCTTGGATTTTGGGGCTATCACGCGATGGATGTCGCCCGAGGCGTCGAACGTGCTATGGGATGGAACGAAGCCCTGACAGAAGAAGAGCGTTCTCAAATTCAAGCACTCTCTTATCAAGAATTAAGTGCCCCAAGTCCAGATACGAACGTTATCGTTTTACAACTCGAATCATTCCAAACATCCGTCATCGATCAACAGATTGATGGACAGGAACTGACCCCGAATTTGAACCGACTGCGACGTGACATGTTTTACTTCCCGAACGTGTATCATCAAACGCATGAAGGGCGAACGTCTGATGCAGAGTTCATCGTCAACACGTCACTTTATCCTGTCAAATCTGGTTCCGTCTACACGCGTTTCCCGGGAAATCAATTCAGCGCGCTCTCTCAATCCTTGAATGAGGCGGGCTACGATACGGCAGCCATGCATTCGTTCCGAAAAGACTTTTGGAATCGCGATGACTTTTATGACAATATCGGGTTCAATCATTTCTTTAGCGACAAAGACTACCCCGATCAAGGCATCATCGGGATGGCACTCAACGATCAGGAATTCTTAAATACGTCGGTCGGATTTATGGAAGAGTTGGATGAACCATTTTACGCATTTTTAGTCGCTTTAACGAGTCATACACCGTACGATATCCCGGAAGACGAGAAGCGGTTGGACCTATCTGATATCGACGATCCCCTTCTCGAAAACTATTACCATACCGTTCATTTCGTCGATGCCGCTGTCGGTCAGTTCATCGAACGATTGAAACAAGATGGTTTCTGGGATGAGACGCTTCTCGTCATGTATGGTGACCACGATAGCGGTCTGACGGCACCAGGAGAAGAGATGGCTACCCTCGAAGAAGTGAACTCGACGGTTGACGCGTTTCAACTTGACCGTGCCGTCCCTCTCTTCATCAAACCACCTGGACCGACGACAGGAGAAGTCATGGAGGCGAGTGGTGGACAAATCGATATCGCCCCGACGATTCTCGATTTACTTGGAATCTCTCCAGCATATATGCTTGGCGACTCCTTATTGAATGATACGTCAAATCTAACCGTCTTTCGGACGGGCGCTTTCCGATACGAAGATTATTACTATGAACCAGACTTGACCGAACGTGCTGGTAACGGCACATGCTATTCCATTGAGACGGAAGAACAAGTCGCATTCGATCGATGCGCCCCTTACATCGACCGCGCGGCCAGTCAGCTCCGGCTCTCGGATACCATCATCGAGAAAGATGCCCTCTCGCAAATGAGTCCATGAAAAAACTCCCGAGCTATTTGTTTCGGGAGTTTTGTTCAGTAAGCTTTACGCAATGTCGCGATATCAAGCTTTTTCATGGGCAGACATGCCTGTACGACCTGTTCAATCTGCTCTTGCGAACCTACCGTCATCATCTCTTCCATTTCCCACGGGATGATTTGCCAGGAGACGCCATAGCGATCTTTCAGCCAACCACACTCCTCTGCTTCCGGTACAGCCGATAGCCGCTCCCAGTAGGAATCGACTTCTTCTTGCGACTCACAAAAAGCGATGAGCGACTGGATCTCGTTAAACGAAAATGTATGATTTTCATTACTGTCCATCACGACAAATTCTCGACCGGATAAGACGAAACGAGCATAGTTGATTTTCCCATCAAGCTCGTCCCCGTCTTCTTCCGTGTATCGTACCGTATGTCCGTCCAATACATATGAATCTTTGAAAATAGAGATCCAATCGTTCATCGCCGCTTCAGCATGACCAAAGACGTCCCCGACGAACAAAAAGCATGGGGTCACCGTCTGGATGTCCATCCCGCCGCTATGCATGATTTGCCAGGATACCCCGTGCTTGTCTTTCAACCAGCCATAGCGCGCGCTGAAATCATACGTGTCAAGCGGCATGAGCACCTCTGCCCCCTCACTCAATTCGCCCCAAAGCGTATCCACTTCTTCCGACGTCGGGAACGTGACCATGTACGAGATGGAGGGATTGCGGTCCTTCAACGGACCCGCCCCAAGCAGTTGCAAGAACTGTCCCGACAGCGAGACGGTCACAATCGTCGTCTCACCTGAAGGCGTATCCATCAGTTTCGTCGTATAGTCGATGAACGAATCGGGAAACTTCGAGACGTACCACTCCGCAATCGCTTCGACGTGACTTTCGAACCAAATACACGGGATAATCGATTGGGTAATCATTAGATTTCCTCCTTTCAGACTTCACGTAGACGATACACGTCTCTCACGGCGAGCAATGTCTCCACTCGTTTCCGGTACGCCTGATAATGGGCTGAATGGATATGCGCGTCGAGCGCCGTCTCGTCCCGATATTTCTCATAGAACACGAACGTGCCCGGGGCATCGATTGACTCATGGAGCACATACGTCAAACATCCTTCTTCTTGTCTCGATGGGGAAATGACTTCATCGAGCGCTTGCCTTAACTCTTCCTCTTTCCCCGGATATGCCTTTAATACAGCGGTAATCACGATTTCCATTGCAAATTCCTCCTCCGTTTTACATGAACGCAATACTTTTCCCGTTTTAGAAGAGATGTATACGCAAATGGACACGCCGATTTGTAAAGGCGTGTCCATCGTTTAGACGAGTTCGTTCGCAATCTCGTTCAGTTCTTCAATTTGATCTTTCAACGAAGCTAACGCTTCTTGTTGTGAAATCGTCAACACATGAACGTCTTGGCTGTTCGTTTCGAGTGCCATCGTCAACGCCGTCATATCACCCGTCACTTGATGGACTTTGTGTAATTCTGCGGCGGCGATTTGGAGCTGACTCGACGTCTCATCTACTGTTCCTGCGACCGTATTTGTCGTTTGAATCATGGAAAGGATCGACGCCCCACTCTTACGGACTTGTTCTTCCTGCGTCGATAGACGTTCTGTACTGCCATCGATGGCACGTTCCGTCACTTGTACCTCTTGCATGACGAGTTGGATAATGTCATTAATCTGAGCTGATGCTTGTGCCGTTTGAGCGGACAAATTTCGAATCTCCGTCGCGACGACGGCAAACCCTTTTCCGTGTTCACCTGCTCGTGCCGCCTCAATTGAAGCGTTAAGAGACAACAAGTTCGTCTGAGACGAGATTTGCTGAATCGTATCCGTGATGGTCCGCACTTCTTGGAAACGCTCCGCCAATCCTTTAAAGGCTAGATTCACTTCACTGATACTTAAGTTCAGCTCAGCAAGCGACCGTTCTGTCGAATCCATATTGTCATGTGATAGTTGAGCGTCTTGTAAGACACCGTTCACGTGCGAGGTTGTTTCTTGAAGCTGTTGTTGCATCCGTTCAAACGCCTGTACAGTGGATTGAATTTGTGAGGCGACATTCTGAATCAAAACTGCTTGTTCAGACGTTCGTTTTGTCATCGAACCAATTTGGGCCGTGACTTGTTCTGAGGCGTTCGTGACGGAATCAACGGAATCATTCATTGTAAATACCGCGTCATGAAGCATTGTCGCACTCGCTGTCGTCTTCGCCATGTTGAGTTCGACCTCACTCGCATGCTGTTCAGCTTGTTGTTGTTGTGTAAACGTCTCGTGTAATAATTTTGCCCCAAAGAAAGAAACGAAGTAGGCGCCAGACAAAGCCATTGTGAGCACAGTGAACCAACTGACGAAATCGAGCGGCGTTTCAAATGAAAAGCGCCCAATCAATACAGCTCCGACCGATACGATAAGCGCGAGAATGCTGCCGTACAGCACAAGATGCCGATTCAAGTACATCAACATCAATACGATATACAGAAAGACGATATTTTGAATCGCCGCACCGGGCAAGGTATAAATAATCGCTGAAGCAGCGATATACATGAGTGTGACCAGACCGTACTTCAACCACGGCTTTTCTACGTAAAAGCGATAACCGAGCCACGCTCCAATCTGAATAATTGTCCCTGTCATAATAAAACGCATGGCGTCCTGTCCAGCTAGCTCACCCAACCAATATAACATCCCCATAATCGGGTAAGAAAGGAAAAACAAAATGATTAACATCCGCGATACGAGTAACGAGCTCATTTTCTCAAAATGATTTACCATGATTGTTGCGTTCTTTCAATAAAAGTAAGAGTCTATATATATTTCGGCACATGCTGAAAATTTTTAAGTCCATTTCTCGCAGTTTTATTTGTATTGACTCAACAAATAAAAATAGGACAACATATGCCAGCATTCGCTGCACTTGTTGTCCTCTGAATCCCTCACAATTATCTATCTTCAACTTTCCGTTTAAATGGCCACCATACCCCGTCCCCGAAGGAGACCGTGATTGCTGGGATGAGCAGTGGCAACACAATCAATCCGTATAACAACAGTCCGGTGATAACGATCGTCGCAATTTGGACGAGACTGAGTACGCCAGACGGGATCATCGCCCCGAACGTCCCAGCGAGGATGACGGCGGCGGTCATGATGACCGTCCCCATTTTCGTCATCGAATGGACGAGCGCATCGCGCACCGTCATCCCGCTAAGCGACTCCTCCCGGAACCGGTCGAGCAAGAAAATCGAATAGTCGATGCCAAGGGCGATCAACATGACGAACCCGAAGAACGGGACAGCCCAACTGATACCGTCATAGCCGAGACCTTCGACAAAGATAAGCTCCGTGATGGCCGCAGACGTATAATACGTCAATAAGAGCGAACCGATCATATAGAGCGGCATGACCATCGAACGGAACAACACCGTCAAGACGATAAAGAGTGTGACGAGCATGATGGCGACCGTTCGATTGAAATCATTCGTCGATGTTTCATTTAAATCGCTATTGATACTTGAGATCCCGGCATATCCGATGGTCGCATCCGCATACGGTGTTCCCGTCACGGCACGATTCATCGTCTCTTTGATTGTCTCAACGGTATCAATCGCTTCTGGCGAATACGGGTCCATCTCTAAGACGACCTCGAGCTGAGTCGCCATTCCTTCATCGAAGACATATCGTTCGACTGCAGGTGAGAACGCATCTGATGTGAGCGTCCCTTCCGGAAGATACACACCAGTCTCCCGAAGCGCATCTGCTTCACTCAACTGTTGTAAGAACGAAACGGCTTCGCCGAGACCAGACTCAATTTGTCCTAGCCCGTCGTTCGCTTCCGCGACACCTGTCGCCAGTTGCGCTAACCCGCTACCAAGTTCACCGACCTGAGAACCTTGTGCATTTAATGCGGACGCCGCTTCGTTGATTCCTGACTCAATTTGTGTGAGGCCAGCTGATACTTGACCGAGCTGTCCGACTGCGGCCGGGATGTTTTGAGTCGCTGTCAATCCTTGCCCAATGAGACCAAGTTGACCATTCAACTGATTTAGTCCCGCTGCTGCTTCTGCAAGCGGTGCCCCAGCATTGGTTGAACCGCTTGGTAGTTGTCCAACAATCCCGTTCAATCCTTGCTCAATCTCATCCAATCCAGTTTGAACATCCCCGAGACCCGTCTGCGCTTCAGACAAGCCATCGCTGACTTCACCGAGTTGTGTGTCGACATAAAAATCGTCGATGATTTCACCAGTCGGACGTGTGAGCGCACGGACACCATTCACACCTTCAACTTTTTCAAGCTCACTTGCAAACTTTTCGATATAGGGAACTTCTGATTCTGTAATGGCTTGATCTTGTCTCAAAATGACTTGTACCGGAAGGGATTCCCCTTGACCGAACCCTTCTGAGATCAAATTCAGTCCACGAACCGAATCGTAGCCGTCTCCAATCTCATCGACCGTATTGAACGAACGGGCATCGTCATATGTGAATAAGACAGGTACTGTGATCAACCCGACAACTAAAATCGATACGAACGGGCGATTGACCGACAATTGGCTCAAGCTAGCCCAAAGCTTGCTGTCATGATGCTCGCCTGCCTTTTTCGACGGCCAAAACAGTCGCTGTTTGAGCGTCGCCATAAAGAACGGGACGACCGTGAAAAGAATCAGCAGCAACACCGCAATACCGACTGCGACGGCGACCGCTGATTTAAAGATTGGAAAATCAGCAAATCCGATGGCGGCAAAACCGACGAAGACCGCGAGTCCACTGATGAGGACCGTCCGTCCTGCCGTCTTGTACGTATTGACGATGGCGTCTTCGATGGCATGTCCTGCACTGAGTTCTTCTTTATAACGGCTAAGAAGCAGGATACAGTAGTCTGTCCCAATCCCGAACAAGATGGCGACAAGAAAGATCTGCGTGTAGTTCGACACCGGGAACCCGAACCAATCTACGAAGAACGCGACAAAGGATTGACTCAATAGATAAGTGAATCCGACCGCGATGAGCGGGATGAACGGGGTCACGATGGAACGGAAGACGAGAAGGAGTAATCCAAAAATCAACACGACCGTGATGATTTCTGTCTTTTTCAACCCTTCCTGTGCACTTAGATTCACATCATTGTTAATGATTTCTTCCCCGGTGATATATACTGTCTCCTCTTGCGGGAGCACGTTTTCACGGACATCATCAGCAAACGCATTGATTTCTTCCGTCGTACCTTCTACCGTGATGGGGACGAGGACGATGCGTCCGTTTTCTGAGACAAGCTGTGCCTCTGTCTCCTCGTTTTCGAACGGATCGAGAACATCTGTCACGACCGTTTCATTTTGTTTAAGTTCTTCGATGACACGCGCGACATCTGTTCGCTCCGTCTCTCCGATTGATTCAAACTCATAGACGAGGGAGATGGTCTTGTCACTCTTCCCGGCTTCATCTAAAATCGCTTGTGCGCGTTGTGAGTCCATGTCGTCCGCAAGTTGGAAGCTCCCTGCCTCTTCTGCTTGTTCCGTTAAGTTCGGTGCTGCGACAAATAATGCTGCCGTCAATGCGATGAGGGAAATGAAAATTCCCCAGCGCCATTGAATGATTTTATGCATGTGTTATTCCTCCCCGATTCGGAGCAATTGCTTTATTTTTCGGAACGTCCGAACAAACTGCTCGATTTCAATTTCGTCTACTTCTCCATCGATGAGGGATTCCACATATCGATAGACGGCACCGTCCACTTCTTCGACGAGCCGTTTCCCTTCTGGGGTCAATTCAATCAATCGTTCCCGTTGATCTTGTCCTCGTCGACTCGTGACGAGTCCTTTGTCGACCAACTTTTTCAGGCGATTCGAGACCGCACTTTTATGGACACCTTGTTTTTGCGCCAATTGCCCAGCAGGAGTCGGTCCAAACTGATCGAGTAACTTCAACAGTTGGAGCTGTTCACGCGAATACTCGCGCCATACGTTTCCCTCCATCGCTTCGATGACATGTTCCGTCCCATGGAACATCACTTCTTCAAACAACTGCACCGCTTCACGCATCAATGCTTTCATTTTTAGTTTACCCCCTAAACTAGATGGTTATAGTTTATGCCCTAAACTAAATGGCGTCAAATAAAAAGACCGATAAGAGATGCCCTTATCGATCCATGTTCTTTTCGATGGTTTCTGCCACACGTAACCCAGACAGATAGGCACTTTCGAATCGCGTTCGTCCGGATGGATCATCAGCTTCAAGGAAGACATCCCCTGCTAAATAGATGGGATGATGGCTTACTTGATAAAACGGCTCATGCCATACATCTTTCGCTTGCGCGTAACGCCAACGTTTTAACTGCCGTGATTGGATACCGAGGTCTCCGACTTCTTCACGCACTAACCGCTCTATTTCAGCAAGTGTCTCTTCCTCCGGTCGCTCATACCACGCCTCACTCCACGCCTCCTCCATATAGACACTTACGAGTGGTGTCGCAGAGATTCCTTTTTGGCGATTATCGACGATTTTTAATACACCAGGTACCAGTTCTTGATCGAGAATACCGTCTGCTCCAATCTGTACATCACCGGCACATTCAAAAAGACCGACGAACGTCGGCGAATATACGAGACGAAGTAGCGCGGGTTTGATCTGGTCGACCAAACTCCCTAGTAGTTCGAATGACTGTGGAAGCGGTGCCGTCATCACGACTTGATCATAGGAACGCGTCGTCACGTCTGTCTTGACTGTGACGGTTCCGTCTTCTTCCACTTGAACGTTCTCCACTCGTTTATTCAACTGTACGGTCAAATCTTCAGCTAAACGCTTAGCGAGGGCATTCATCCCATTAATCGCGACATAACGTGGATAAGGGTCGGCATACCAGACTTGCACCCAGTTCGCATTCATCCACGACTGTACCTCTCGTTCGAGCTCTTCTCCACGCACCGTGAAATATACCGCTCCATGGTCGGCTCGTCCATCACCGATTCGACGCGTCGCCAAGCGTCCCCCGACGCTTCGACTCTTTTCAACCAATTCGACGTCATGACCTTGACGCGCGAGTTCACGCGCTGCGATGATTCCGCTCAGACCGGCCCCGATGATCCCAATCTTCATTCCGCATTCCCCTTTCTCTTCATGAAGATTGTAGCACGTTCCTTCAATTTACCCTCTGTTTGATATGCTTCAGGCTGGCTTGTTCCATTGTTCGTCGTACGCCCGACGCGAGTCTTCATACATGACAGCGAAACGCGAAACGACGAATGGACGAATGAGAACCGTCGCAATCGATAGGGAGAATGCAGCAAGTAAAACCGAATTGACGACCGTAAATAACGTGAAGCCAATCAAATAAATCGGGATGAACGGCAAAATTAGTTTAAATGCGTCCCACTTCTGACCATGCATCAGCGCGCGTGACTTCGTGATCGATTCTCTGACCGATAATGCTGGCTCATCTCGCAAAATAAAGTACGTGAACGCGTAAGAGAAGAACTTCATGATTCCTGGAACAATGAACAATAGTGTCCAAAGCGTCTGGAAGATGGCTAGTAGGATGACTGCAGTCACATGCTTACCAAATCGTTCTTTCATCGGTCGAAACACGTCACGGAACTGCGCGTCTTGTCCGCGAATGATTGAAAGAATGACCCAGTGATACCCAATGATGATTGGATATAGCATGAAGGATACAACAATTGTACATAAAAGGAATACAATCGCCTGTACTGAATCGGCTTTCGCCCCGTAAAGTGTCGGATCGAGCAATGCGCTAGATTCTAATATAACGGCACAGAGAAACGACCAGATTAACAGTCGACCTCGTTTCCCATTAATTGCTTCGTGTGTCCGTTCTGTCCATGTTTGAACCATTTTCTAGTCTCCCCCTGAATGATTTATTTTATATACGCTATATCGTTCAAATACGTTTCATGTTCACACAAAAAAGCAGAGATTCACTCTGCTCGTTCGTCCGCTCGATATTCTAGTATGTCCCCCGGTTGACAGTCGAGCGCTTCACAAATTGCTTCGAGCGTCGAAAAACGAATCGCTTTCGCTTTTCCATTCTTTAAAATCGACAAGTTCGCCATGGTGATCCCGACCCGTTCCGACAGCTCTGTCACACTCATTTTCCGCTTCGCTAACATCACATCTAGATTCACAATCATCGCCATTTTTCTCACCTCAGACCGTCAAATCGATTTCTTGTTTCATATCGATGGCTCGCTTCAATAATTTCTGTAACAACTCAGCAAAGACGGCAATGACAAATGCGGCGAACACGAAGACGAATCCGATGACTAAAAATCCTGGCGAGTCGTCACGCTCAGCGAACCAATAGAAGAACGGGAGTGTCGCCATATAGATGGCCGTGATGGTCAACGCACAATATTTAATGACACGAAGTGCTTTCACCGACCGATAGGAGAATGCCTCATTCCGATCAATCAATCCAAGTAAGATGAATGACTGTGACAAGGCAACGAAAAAGGGAATCGCTGCTACATACATCCCTCCAATAATCGGTCGCATCGAATTCGCAATCCATCCTCCGCTCTCCACCGCCTCTCGCCAAAGAAACGGTAGTAAAAAGATACAGGCCGCAAGAATCGGGAGCGACAAGACAATCACTGCTAGTTTCAAAAAAATGGTTTCCCGTTTCATCTGCCAAACACCTCATTTAGTTTTATTTTCTTTATCATATGCCACTATTTATCGTTTATCAATAAATATTTATCGAAAAAAATAGACCACGAGATGTACTCGAGGTCTATCACATTCATTTCATTGCTTCTAATTCACTTTCGGTCACCCATTTATGGTTTGTGACCTCTTTCCCGTCTTCGGTCGTGTAATCAACCATGTAAACGGTCGTCTCTTCCGCTGTATCGATTGTCGCTTCTGCGCCGTCCATCCCTTCCATATGGTCGGCGGCCAATACGACCTCATCCCCTTCAGACAAAGGCGCCTCGTCCGGATTATCCAGTTCTTCGTGAATCACCCATTTGTGATCCTCCACCGGGTCACCACCTGTAGTCGGTGTATAGCTGACGGCGTAGACCGTCGTATCATATGCACCGACAATCGTCGCCTCCACGCCTTCCATCCCTGGCATGTGATCCGCTGTCATCATCGCGGTTGATCCGACTGGAAAAGTCGGATCACTGGCTTCCATCAGCCCGTCTGGAACTTCTCCAGACCCGGAGTGATCCATCGCTGAATGGTCCATGCTTTGCTCTTCTGACATCTCCATCGATGTGTCCTCTGCCGTATCCCCACAAGCGGCCAATGATGTCGCGAGAATCATGACACCGAGACCTGTCATCCATTTCTTCTGTTTCATCAAATCTCTCCTTTGTTCATACTCATGTAGATTTTACCCCCTCTTTTGAAGAAACAGACGTTTTTGAGAACATTACGATGATTTGTTAACTCATTGCAACAAAAAAGACCAAAATCCCGAAAGATTTTGGTCTTGGACATTATTCAACCGTTACAGACTTCGCCAAGTTACGTGGCTTGTCGACATCACAGTCGCGAGCGAGTGCTGCATAGTACGAGATGAGTTGAAGTGGAAGAACCGTCACGAGTGGCGTGAGAAGTGGTTCAACACGTGGAAGAACGAATGCGTCGTTCTCATGCTCCATTCCTTCCATTGAAATCGTACATGCGATGGCACCACGCGCCACAACTTCCTTGATGTTTCCACGGATGTTGAGGTGTGTGTTTGGTTGAGACACGAGCGTGATGACCGGTGTCCCGTCTTCAATCAAGGCGATCGGACCGTGTTTGAGTTCCCCACCTGGGTACCCTTCTGCTTGAATATATGAAATCTCTTTCAGCTTCAATGCGCCTTCGAGACCTACATATGAATCCAATCCACGTCCGAGGAAGAATGCGTTACGTGACTCTTTCAAGAACTTATCTGCAAGCTCTTCAAAGATTTCTTTTTGTGCCATGATCGAGTCCATCGTTGTCGCAACGAGTGCAAGTTCTTGCATGAGATCAAACGGGAGTTTCTTCCCGTTCGCACGAGCGATGTCGTATGCGAGAATCGCGAGGACGGCAATCTGTGCCGTGTATGCTTTCGTCGACGCGACCGCAATTTCTGGTCCGGCGTGGAGGAGCATCGTCTCGTTCGCTTCACGTGACAATGTCGATCCTGCCACGTTCGTCAACGTGAGCGCTTTATGGCCCAATTTTTTCACTTCGACGAGGACGGCACGGCTGTCCGCTGTCTCACCTGATTGTGAGATGAAGAGGAAGAGTGGCTTCTCTGTCAAAAGTGGCATGTTGTAACCGAACTCTGATGCGACGTGTACTTCAGTCGGTACACCTGCAACGCGCTCAATCAATTGCTTCCCGACAAGACCAGCGTGGTAACTTGTACCACATGCGACGATATAGACGCGGTCTGCTTCCGAAACGAGTTCACGCACGCCTTCTGCGAGCTCGATGTCGCTGTTCTCGTTCTGGTAGTGCTGGATGATGTTACGGATGACGGCTGGCTGTTCGTCCATCTCTTTCAACATGTAGTGCGCGTACGTGCCCTTCTCGATGTCTGACGCATCGATCTCGGCCGTGTATGGTGCACGCTCGAGTACTTCGCCGTCGAGCGTCTTGATCGTCGCCGACTCACGTGTGAGGATGACGATCTCACCATCGTGGAGCTCGAGGTACTGGTCTGTCACCTGGAGCATCGCCATCGCGTCTGATGCGACGACGTTGAACGTGCCGTCACCAAGTCCGACGAGGAGCGGCGACTTGTTCTTGCCGATATAGAGGCGCTCTTTGTCCTCTGAGTCGATCATCGCAATCGCGTACGAACCGTGGAGGTCCGAAAGCGTCTTACGGAACGCCGCCTCGACATCGCCGAGCTCGACGAAGTGCTTCTCCATGAGCTGGACGATGACTTCTGTGTCCGTCTCTGAAAGGAACGGGACGTCGAGCGTCTTCTTGATGAGCTCGTCGTTCTCGATTACGCCGTTATGGACGAGCGTGAAGCGTCCTGTCGTGCTTTGATGCGGGTGGGCGTTCGGTACGCTCGGTACCCCGTGTGTTGCCCAACGTGTGTGGCCGATTCCAATCGTGCCGTCTACTTCTGCTGGGATGATTTCGCGTAGCGCAGCAATGCGACCGACTTCTTTGTGAACGTTGACATTCTCATGCATCAACGCAAGACCTGCCGAGTCATAACCACGGTACTCGAGTTTTTCGAGACCTTTGAGAAGGACTTCCTTCGCTCCGGTATTCCCAATCATTCCTACAATTCCACACATAAACAAATCTCCTCTATTCTTCGATTTCTCGAAAAAGGAAACGGGCTTTTTCTAAGAGCTGTCAGTACACGCTTCTTTGTCCGTCCGGTCGCCCGGGCGTTTTAAAAGCATGCTTATCGTCGTGACAGGCGACGAGGAGGCATCCGCCGAAATCTCGATAACCTCCAACCTCGTCAACTCCGCAGAGTTCTGGCGCTTGTTCGTACTCTTGTGTCCTTCCGTTTCCAAGGTCACGCTCTTAATAGTACAAATCACACCCCCATTCGTCAAGAAAATCCGCTGTTTTCTCGATGACAAAACGGAAACAAAAAGGGAATCCGATGTGGATTCCCTTGTGTTATTCCCGGTTTCGAAAATTTTATCCGTCTACGCCGTAATCTTCGCGCACGACTTGTGCGATTTTTTCAACGTAACGGTCACACTCTTCCGCTGTCGGGGCTTCCGCCATGACACGAACGAGTGGTTCTGTACCTGATGCACGGACGAGGATCCGACCGTTTCCGGCCATTTCCGCTTCCGCTTCTTGAATCGTTGCCAAGACACGCTCTCCGTTCATCGCATCGTTTTTATTCGTCACACGAATGTTCACGAGCTTTTGCGGATAAACTGGCATCTCTGCCGCTAATTCAGACAGTTTACGCCCTGTCGATTTCACGATTTCTGCCAATTGCACACCAGATAACATACCGTCACCCGTTGTCGAGTGATCGAGGAAAATCAAATGACCTGATTGTTCGCCACCGAGTGTATATTGATGTTTTTTCATTTCTTCAACGACATAGCGGTCACCCACTGCTGTTTGAAGCGCCGTCATGCCCGCTTCTTCAACGGCTTTATGGAAACCGAGGTTACTCATGACCGTCGCGACAATCGTGTTGTCTTTGAGACGCCCTTTTTCACTCAAGTATTTTCCGCAAATATACATGATCTTGTCTCCGTCGACAATTTCACCGTTCTCGTCAATCGCAATCAAACGGTCTCCATCCCCATCAAAGGCAAGGCCCATGTCCGCTCCTTTTTCACGGACGAATTCAGCCAAATGCTCAGGGTGTGTCGACCCGACACCTTCATTGATATTTAAACCGTTTGGCGAGTTTCCGATCGTCGACACGTTTGCTTCTAAGTCTGCAAACAGTCGAGCCGCAAGGCCACTCGTTGCTCCATGTGCACAGTCGAGTGCGATATGAAGACCATCAAAGTCTTCTTCTACCGTTTGTTTCAACATTTGAAGATACTTTTGCGCGCCTTCGTAGTAATCCGATACGAAACCGAGATCTTTACCTGTCGGACGCGGGAGCGTATCTTCCGCAGCATCTAAGATGTCTTCAATTTCTTGCTCGGTCGCATCGTCTAATTTGAAACCATCGCTACCGAAGAATTTGATTCCGTTATCCGCCACAGGGTTATGCGATGCTGAAATCATGACACCTGCCGTCGCGTCGAGCGATTTCGTCAAGTAAGCGACTCCAGGTGTTGAAATGACACCGAGACGCATCACTTCTGCACCGATTGAGAGAAGACCCGCAATCAATGCACCTTCAAGCATATGTCCTGAAATCCGTGTATCACGACCGATCAACACTTTCGGCTGTTCGCCTTCTGGCAAATGTTTCGACAACACGTAGCCACCCGCACGACCTAAACGATATGCTAATTCCGCAGTTAACTCAGAGTTGGCAACACCGCGAACTCCATCTGTTCCAAAATATTTACCCATAAGATTAAATCCTCACTTTTGTATGATTGAACATCTTTATTGAATGGAAGATGTTTCTGTTTCTTCATCGACACTCGTCAATTGAACATCGATTGTCTTTGGCGAGATCACGGTCACGCCTTTTGGTACTTCATAATCTGCATCGACTGCATGTGTTCCGCTCGGCAATCCGGTCAGATCTAACGTCACGTTGACACTGTTTGATGAGATGCTTTCAAGAAGGGAACGTTTGCCCGAGAGCGTCACGCTGACCACTTCTTGCGTTTGAATCGTGTAATTCGTCCGGTCATATCCACGGACATTAATTGGAACGGTCAACCGAATCCGCTCTGTCAATTCACCCGTGTCATCTTTCGTCTCATCATTTGGACGAACGAGCACCTGGACTTCTACTTCTTTTTTACCGAGTGAAGTCGCTCCTTCCGGAAGACGAAGGGTAGCGGTCACTTTTTCCGACTTCGTTAAATCGTCAAGTTCAATCGGTTCTGTCTCCACTTGCTGGAGTTCATCTAGCACCGCTTTTGGTGCAAAGACACGGACTTCCGTCTCACCTAGCAACGTATCAACTAAGCGGAAATCGTCTGCCACCTCTCCGCTCATGACGACCTCGATTGGAATCATCGCGCTCTCATCATAAATCGGTACGGTGACATTGATGATATTCGGATCGACTGACACGTTCAACGGATTTCCATTCGCATCTAAAATGGTCGGTGGAATTTCTCGTGTGAACGTCTGACTTTGATTGGCAACATCCACATTCAACGTGATTTCTTTGACGTTTTGAATCCGACTCGCACCACCTGTGACTTTTACAGTCGACGGTTCGATTTCGACATCGCCCGCGACTTTTCCGTCCGGTAATTGATCTTTGTTCAACAGATTCACGGACACAGGGACTTCAATCGTTTGTTTCCGATCGATATAGATTTCGACAGTCTCTCGATCTAGTTTGACATTGACGTCTCCGCCGAATCCACGCGCTTCGACCGGGACACGATGGAATCCGGTGCCAAGATTGGTCAAATCGACGAACACCTGATAATCTTTCACCAATTTCGTCATCGTTAAACTACTAGATGGCCCTTGAAGCTCGACACCCATCTCTTCCGGAACATTATATGCGACATACTGGACCTCATCAAAAAACACTTCGACCGGCACATCGAGCGTCATGGAACTTTGTCCGACGATTGGCAATGCGCTAGATGCGTTATTCGAAGAACTGGTCTCAGCGACCATTAAGTATAGAAGGACGGCTAAAGCAAGTGCGATGAAGCGGAGAAACCACTTATGTTGTAACCACTGATCAATCACTTACTTATCCCCTCCTTTTTTGCCGAAGAACGAGAGGGTCGCCTCTTTTTCTTCGATGACGAGTTCTTGAATTAATTTATTGCGAAGCGCTTCTTCGTCTAGTTCCCGATACAAGCGGCCCGCGATTGCAAGTGAGACTGCTCCCGTTTCTTCTGAGACGGTAAGAGTGACGCTATCCGTCACTTCACTGACCCCGATGGCTGCTCGGTGACGCGTCCCGAGGGCTTTATCGATGTGCGGGCTTTCCGAAAGCGGTAAATAGCAAGCTGCCGCCGCAATTTTCCCGTCCTGAATAATCATCGCGCCATCATGAAGCGGCGTATTCGGAATGAATAAGTTAATAATCAACTGGGATGTGATATGCGAGTCCATACGAATGCCGGTCTCCACATACTCGTTTAATCCCGTATCGCGTTCAATCGCAATCAATGCACCGATTCGCCGTTTTGACATGTACTGTGCGGAACTGACGATGGCTTCAATCATTTGTCGTTGTTGCTCCTCATCACTTGTTCCCGTACGACTGAATAAGTTACTCGTTCGTCCGAGATGTTCAAGACCACGTCTCAACTCTGGCTGAAAAATGATGATAATTCCGAGGAGACCGTACGTGATCACCTGATTTAGCAAGAACTGGAGCGTCTTCAATCCGAAGAAACCGCTCAAGAACCAACTGACTAGAATGATGGAAATCCCTTTAATTAATTGTACTGCTTTTGTCCCACGCACAATCATCATCAACTTGTAAATGACATACGTGACGACGACGATATCTAAAACATCATTCAAATAATCGTACCAATGTACGTTTTCTGAAAGATTTAAAAATGAGAAAAATGATACTTGTTCAAGTAGCGGCAAATGCTCCCCTCCTCAACTACCTAGCTAAATCGTGCAAATTCCATTATATCATCATTTCAATAGATACGCATTGCGTCACGTCAAAACGAAACCAGATTGAAACGAAAAAAAGACGCCGGAAGCGTCTTTAGAAAAGTTGTTTCATCGAGTACCAAATCCATTCGAACATCTGATCGATCTGTTCGAGTTCACCTGTCACTTGACCGGCACTTGCTAAATAGGCACGACCATTGACGGCTGTCGCGTTTCCATTGACGGTACCTTCAATCCGTAAATCGCCACCTTGGACCGTGATGTCTTTTTCAACCGTGACACCGGCCGGGACAATGACTTCATTCTCAGATACGACCACACCTGGTACTTTTGTATAGGTCATCGTCTCTGAAGCGCTGCTCCATAGTCCGAGTGTCGCACTAGACATCAAACTAAAGAACAGTACGGCCGCAATCAAACCTGGGTGCCGTTGCAACCATAGCATTTGTTTCGAGTGCGGTTTGCGTTCTTTTCGAACCGGTTTTGATAACGGTACGACAGAATCAGGTGCTGTCTGTGCAGGAGTTTCAGGTAAAGCGGCCATCACTCGAGCCGTAAAATCTGCTGATATTTTTGGACGAGGCAATGCTTTCAGTTCTGCGTCGATTCGTTCATATTGTAGATACGATTCATATAATTCATCGTCCTCTAACAATTGACGCAATTCGTCAGATTCTTCGGGCAAAACGCCATCTTCCAAATATTGTTGTACTTTTTCTTCAGGAGTCAATTGAACCCCTCCCTATTTTGAAAGATTGTTTTTAACATTTCTCTTCCCCGGAAGATCCTTGTCTTAACCGTTGCGACCGGCATGTCGATCATCACGCTGATTTCTTTAAGCGACAAATCATCCACATATTTTAATAATAACGGAATGCGATATTTGTCTGGAAGTTGCTTGATTGCCTCATGCATTTCACTTCGAATTTCGCGATGAACCACTTGGGCATCGGGTTGGGGCGCTTCATCAGCTAAGTGGTCTTGATAAGTCAAACCGTCTGTACCCGCAATTTCGGCATCCATCGAATATTCCGGCTTCCGCTTCCTCAATCGATCGATGGCAACGTTTGTCGTGATTCGATAGAGCCATGTTTTGAACTTATATTGCGCGTCATACGTATCGATTCGTGTATAGGCACGAATGAACGCCTCTTGGGCAGCGTCCTCTGCTTCGCCGCGATCATACAAAATTTTATAGGCGATTGCAAAGACGCCATCCTTGTATAGTTCTACCAGTTCGGCAAACGAATCGTGATTCCCCGCCCTCAATTCATCAACCAAACGGGTGGTCAGCCGTTCCATCAATCCACTTCCCCTCTCCGCTACACATGCGGTCATCTCTATATACGTCTTGATATTGAAATGGTTTCAAAAAAATCAAAAAAAGTTTCCATCCCCATTGTAGCAAACGGGTTTGGAAACTGTAAGGAAATCAGACGGTTTCGCCTTCCAATAACAGGTTTTCTTTAGATTTTATAATCGTTTCACATAAGCGATAGGCCAACTGAGCCGTCACGTCATCCCGGTCTAATGCCGGATTTAACTCGACGAGCTCTACTGCGATCAAGTCTTCTGCTTGCATCGCTTCTTTTAAAATCGCTTTGGCTTCGACTTCTGTTAAACCGCCGTCAACCGGTGTACCTGTTCCAGGAACGAGGGATGCATCGAGACTATCCATATCGAAACTGATATAAAAACGGTCTACTCGTTCACGAAGATAACTTAATGACTCTTTCATGATGACATCCACGCCACGCGTACGTACTTCTTCTACTGTAATGACTTTGATGCCGAGTCGATTGATTTCATTCATTTCTCCTTCATCGATATCACGCAGGGCAATATAAACTAAATGCTCTGGTGATAGCTTCGGATCACGTCCGCCCACTTCTGTCAGACGCACGTCGCCCATCCCCATCGCTGCCGCAAGTGGCATTCCGTGAATATTCCCCGATGGTGATGTTTCGCCTGTATTCAAGTCAGCGTGAGCATCCACCCAAATGACTCCATAAGGACCTGTTTGAGCCAATCCAGCAAGAGTACCGATTGCCATACTATGATCGCCCCCAACGATCAAAGGGAATCGATTTTCTGAAATCTCACGATGTACGACTTCTGCTAATTCCGTGACGGTATGCAGGACACCATCGACCCGTTTTAAATGTTCTTCATTTTCTCGAATTTCAGATTCCGGCAAGACACGAATCGTATGTTTGACCGTTCCTGTTGGAAGGAGTTGTTGCATCCCCATTTCATTTAACTTTGTCGGTCCTTGATCGACCCCTAATTTCCCCTGACCGTAACGCAGCGGCACGTGAATATATGACCATTGCATCGCCATTCCCCCTTTATACGCTTGATAGTTAAATTGTAAACGCCATCATTTGTTTGGTTCAACTCGGCAGAATGATGAATAAACATGCAAAAAGGCAGCCTGAATGGTGGCAGGCTGCCTTTCTCTGTACTCTCAATTGAATGGTTCATGGTTTTAGGCAAAAAAAAACTTAAGTCATCACTAACTTAAGAAAAAAACATATGGTGGAGCCTAGCGGGATCGAACCGCTGACCTCCTGCGTGCAAGGCAGGCGCTCTCCCAGCTGAGCTAAGGCCCCGAAACAGGGATAAGAATATGGAGCGGAAGACGGGATTCGAACCCGCGACCCCGACCTTGGCAAGGTCGTATTCTACCACTGAACTACTTCCGCAAAAAAATGGTGAGCCATGCAGGGCTCGAACCTGCGACCCTCTGATTAAAAGTCAGATGCTCTACCAACTGAGCTAATGGCTCAAACCTGGTGGGGGGGGGCGGATTCGAACCGCCGAACCCGAAGGAGCGGATTTACAGTCCGCCGCGTTTAGCCACTTCGCTACCCCCCCGAGGAGTGCCGGCGAAAGGATTCGAACCCTCGACCCTCTGATTACAAGTCAGATGCTCTACCAACTGAGCTACACCGGCATATATATAGGTTTGATGTAATAAATAAAGATGGTGGAGGATGACGGGATCGAACCGCCGACCCCCTGCTTGTAAGGCAGGTGCTCTCCCAGCTGAGCTAATCCTCCATATTGGTGACCCGTACGGGATTCGAACCCGTGTTACCGCCGTGAAAGGGCGGTGTCTTAACCGCTTGACCAACGGGCCTAAATTGGCTCCGCAAGTAGGATTTGAACCTACGACCTACCGGTTAACAGCCGGTTGCTCTACCACTGAGCTATTGCGGAACGATCTTGCCTGGCAACGTCCTATCCTCACAGGGGGAGATCCCCCAACTACTTTCGGCGCTGAGACGCTTAACTTCCGTGTTCGGCATGGGAAC